>QKYL01000009.1 GCA_003255745.1 Paracoccus saliphilus | reverse complement strand
TGATCGACGATTGCTGCCGCGAGAACCTGTGCCTGGTCGCCGACACCAGCATCTCGGGCGCAAGGGTCGCGCGCGAGCTGGATGCGCTGGTCAGGGTCTACGGCAAGCCTGCCTGTATCGTCAGTGATAATGGCACTGAGTTCACCAGTAGGGCCATTCTGAAGTGGGCCGAGCAGAACGACGTTGCCTGGCATTACATCTATCCCGGCAAGCCACAGCAGAACGCCTTCATCGAGTCATTCAACGGCAGCCTGCGTGACGAACTGCTGAACGAGGAGATCTTCGACACCCTGGACGACGCCCGCCGCAAGATCGCCCTCTGGCGCTACGACTACAACG
>QKYL01000008.1 GCA_003255745.1 Paracoccus saliphilus | reverse complement strand
TGATTCCGGGTTTTGAAGAAACGCTTTAAAGGCGACGATCATCGCCTCCTCAGCCTCGGCCAAGACCGTTGATCGCGGCTCCTTAGGCCCGGTCTTGAGATCCTCGACAGTCTGGCGCTTGCGCCACTTTGCCACCGTCTTCGGGTTGATCCCAAGCTCCCGGCTCAGCGTTGCGAGCGAAGCTTGCGATCGTTGTATTGCAGCTCTGACGGCGTGCGTGGTCGTGGCGCTCCCGTAACGAACTTGGCCCATAGTGCTTCCCTCCATTCCTGAGAAAGGATCGCACCATCAAAACCTAGGATCGAACACCTACGTCTGTTTAAAAGATTGACGCCGGGCTGAGTTGTGGCGCTTCCTGCCCTCGGGACGCCGACGCCGCCGGGGCTAGCCAATGTCGCCTGCGCCTCGTGCCAAGCGACACGATCGGCCAGACCGACGGGGGTTTGGGGGTCTTCGTAAGTGTCTGCAACAGCATATCGGTGAAGCCCCTCTTATGTGGCCACGAGCAAAGCAGCTATCTCACGGCCGCGACAAGCCACCGCCGTTGGCCAAGGCGCGACGAAAGCAGGCGCGGTTAGCGCCCCGCCCCTAGGGGATCAGCACGGTCGCGCCAGTCGTCTTGCGGGCCTCCAGGGCGGCATGGGCCTTGGCGGCTCGGTTAGCGGGAAGCTCTGGCGGGGGGCCGAGTGTAGCTCGCCGCGGGCCACGGCTGCGAAGAGTTCGGCGGCGCGGTCGCGCAACTCGGACGGATCAGCGATGAAGTGGAACAAGACCGGTCGCGTCGACTTGGCCGACTTGGCAGCAACATCGGCGAAGGTGAAGCCGGTGATCGCGCCCGAGGCCTGGCCAAAGCAGACGTAGCTGCCGCGTCGAACCAGCGCCGCCATCGAGCCTCGCCAGGTTGCCTCGCCCACTCCGTCATAGACCACATCGACGCCGCGGCCCTCGGTCAGCCGGGCCACCTCGGCCGGGAAATCCTGCGCGGCGTAGTCGATCACATGGGCGTAGCCGTGCTTGGCCGCGAGCGCGCATTTCGCCTCGCCACCGGCGGTGCCGATGGCGGTGACGCCCTTCGCCGCCAGCCATTGGCCAAGTAGCAGCCCGACGCCGCCGGCCGCGGCATGGACCAGCGCGATCTGGCCCGCCTGGACGAGATGGCTGTCATGGATCAGGTAATGCGCGGTCAGCCCCTTCAGCATCAGCGTTGCCGCGACCTCGTCGCTGACGCCGTCAGGGACGGGCACCACCCGGTCCGCACCTATCACCCGCACCGAGGCATAGGCGCCCATCGGCTGTGTGTAGGCGACGCGGTCCCCCACGTTCAGGCCGGTGACGCCCTCGCCTATGGCCTCGACCCTGCCCGCGCCTTCCGAGCCGACGATCAGGTCCGCCGGCTGCGGCCAAGGATAGGTGCCACTGCGGTGGTAGACGTCGATGAAGTTCAGGCCAACGGCCGTCTGGCGCAGCCGAATCTCGCCGCGCCCGGGCCGAGGCGCCTCGATCTCGATGCGGCGGAACTGCTCGGGCCCGCCGGGGGCGGCGGCAGTGATTGCATAGTCGGACATGGTGAACCTCTTGCGACAGGGATCAGAGGGCGGAAAGCATGTGGCCGCCATCGGCGACCAGGACCGAGCCGGTCATGAAGCTGCCCGCATCGGAGGCCAGCAGCAAGAGCGGCCCGGAAAGCTTGGCCGAGCCGGCGCTGCGGGATGCGGCGGACCTGCGCCTGCCCGGCCTCGGTCGCGAAGAAGTCGCGGTTGAGGTCGGTTTCCACATAACCCGGCGCCAGCGCGTTCACGCGGATGCCGTGGCGCGCCCATTCCAGCGCGTGCTGGCGCGTCAGCTGGATCAGCGCCGCCTTCGAGGTCGCATAGGCCGACACGCCCGCGCCCTGTCGCAGGCCAAGGATCGAGGCGACGTTGATGATCGCTCCCGGTCGCCCCGCCGCCACCAGCCGTCCGACAACCGCGACCGACATGCGCCGCGCGCCGTCGAGGTTCACGCCCATGACCCGCGCCCATTCATCGTCGGTCTGCTGGAGGGCCGCGCCCGGCGCGGCAATGCCGCTGTTGTTCACCAGCAGGTCGACCGGAGCGCCGGCCAGCGCCTCGGCCTGCGCAACGGCCTCGCTCACGCTGTCGGGGTCGGTCACGTCGAGCGCGACCACTGCGGCGCCAGGCAAATCGGCGGCCAGCGCCTCCATGGCGGCGAGCCGGCGGGCGGCCAGGACGACCCTTGCCCCCGCCGCGGCGAGGCCACGCGCGAACTCCGCGCCAAGCGCGCTCGAGGCGCCAGTGACGAGCGCCACGCGGCCGTCTAATCGAAAGGCTGTCGGAAGGTCAGTCACGGCATTCTCCTTCGGTCAGCGCGCGGTCTTCCGGGGCCAGCGCGGAGGAGGCCTGCATGGCTTGTGTCAGAACAAGCGTCTATGTCTCGCCTCAGAAAAAGCTATTTCCGGATGGTCTGCCTTGGGGAAATGATCTCAGAACGCGCGACAGTATAGTCGCAGAAACCACCATGGCAGCACACCGATGACAGAAGATAGCCCAATTGATTTCCTCGTTGCGCTGGCCAGCTTGCCATACGAGCAACTGCCCGCTAAGCCGCTGCGGCTGGCGCGGCAGTCCTTATTCGATTGGTTGATTTGCGGCCTCGCAGGTAAGAACGAGCCGGTCGCACAGATCATTCATACTTATGCAGAGGCGGAAAGCGGGCCGTTGGCATGTGCAAGTCTGTTCGGGGGCGATATGGCCTCGCCTCGGCTTGCGGCTTTATCGAATGGCACAATCTCTCACGCTCTCGATTTTGATGACACGCATTTCGACCATGTAGGCCATCTTTCAGTCGGGATCTTTCCGGCGGTGCTGGCGCTGGCGGAAAAAGACGACCTCAGCGTTGCGCAGATGTCGAGCGCCTTCCTGGTCGGAGCGGAGGGCGCCATCAGGCTCGGGATGGTGCTTGGCGTTAGCCACTACAATTGCGGCTTCCACCAGACAGCTACCGCAGGAGCCTTCGGCGCCACTATGGCTGCAGGACGAATTGCCGGTCTCGATGCGGAGGCGCAGCTTCGCGCCCTTAGCCTTTGTGCGACCTTTGCCTCGGGGCTGAAGTCACAATTTGGTACCATGGGAAAGCCCCTGAACGCTGGTCTTGCCGCTGCCAACGGGATCGAAGCGGTTCGGCTTGCGCAGGTAGGTTTCAGCACGGCAAGGGACGGTGTCTTCGGGCCGCAAGGATTCGTCGAAACCCATACCGACAACCCCGATCTGTCCGCACTACGGTCTGACGTGACAAACTTGAGCGACTTTTCATTCCGTTTCCTGAGCAACCGCTACAAGTTTCACGCCTGTTGCCACGGCCTACACGCCATGATCGAGGGCTTACTTGACCTGCGGGCCCGTCATTCCTTCACGGCAGACAATGTTGCGCGGCTGGAGCTGCGAACCGCGCCGCGCTGGTTGCGGGTCTGCGATGTGAAACGCCCGGCGACTGGACTGGAGGTCAAGTTCAGCTACGTCTGGCTCGCGGGAATGGTAATTTCGGATCGTGCGACCGGCGACGACCGCACCTATACCGACGTGCTGGCCGCCGATGCCGGCCTTTCAAATCTCGCCGCGCGAGTCGAGGTTCTGGGCGATGCGAGCGTCGGCGATCAGCAGGCAGAGGGGACTGTCTTCCTGCGCGACGGCCGGTCCCTGCCCTTCCGGCACGACCTCGCCCACCCGATTCCGGCCGAAGCACTGCGCGACAGGCTGCGCCAGAAGGCCCGCGCGGTTCTGCGCGATGAGGCCGGCCCGCTTCTAGAGCTTGCCGACGGGATCTACGACGCGCCCGAGACAGTCTCCGCAAGGCAGCTTGGCGCGCTGATCCGCAGGCGCGGCTAGACCAGCTGCGCCTCCCAGATGCCGCGCTGCACAAGCTCGCGGGACACGTCCAGCGTCACCTGCTCGACCGAGCGGCAGGCACGTGTCATCACCCGCGCCGGGTTCGACACGAGATAGACGGGACGCAGCATCGTTGGCTGCACGATCGGCGCGCGCAGCAGCTCGCCACGCCGCACATAGTCCTGCGCCGCCACCGGGGCGAAGATCGTATAGCCCGAGCCCCGTGCGACCAGCTCCTTGATTTGCGTCATCGCGTCCATCTCGATCACCACGTTCAGGGTGACGCCATGCTTCTGACAATAGCTCTCGATGGTCTGGCGAAGCCCGCGCGAGGTCAGGATCATGTCGAGGTCCTGGAGATCGCGCAGGGCAACCGGGGCACCGGGTGGCGTCTGCAAGGGCCAAGCGTCGGGGGCTGAATAGAAGAACAGCTCTTCGTTCATCACATGGGTCGCGCGTAAACTTTCGGCGTCCGTCAGATCATAGAGGAAGCCGATATCGACCGTGCCGTCCTTGATCCAGTTCTTGATGTAGCCGCTCATCGCCTCGGCGGCGCGCAGCCGCACCTCGGGCAGTTCCAGGCGCACCGTCTCGGCCAAGGGGACCGACAGCACCATCGAGCACGAGGGCGGCATTCCGAAGCCGACCTTGCCGCGGATCACGCCCCCCAGCTCGCGCATGTCCGCCACGCAGCGGTCGAGGCTGTCGCAGATCCGCCGGGCATGTTCGACCAGAACGTGGCCCTCCTGCGTCAGCAGCGAGCCCCGCGGCGAGCGATCGACCAGCTTCAGCCCCAGCTCTTCTTCCATCCGCTGAATGTGCTGGGACAATGAGGGCTGGGCGACACCGACGGCCACCGCCGCGGCCGAGATCGAGCGCGCCTCGGCGATGGCCAAAAAGTAGCGAAGCTGCCGGATGTCCACCATGCCGCGCCGATCGCTCAGTCGAATTCCACGATCTGTCGGATCGCGCTGCCATCGTCCAGCCGGTCCATGGCGCGGTTGATCTCGGCCAGCTTCAGCCGGTGCGTCAGCATCTTGTCGACCGGCAGCTTGCCCTGCGCGTGAAGGGCGAACATGCGCGGCAGGTCGCGTTGCGGCACGCAGGAGCCGATGTAACTGCCGCGCAGCGTCCGTTCCTCGGCGACAAGCTGCAAGGCGTTCAGCGGCATCCTCGCGTCGGGATGCGGCAGGCCCGCCGTCACGGTCAGCCCCCCCCGGCAAGTGCAGCCCCAGGCCGTCTCCAGCGCCTGCACCGAACCGGCAACCTCGATGGCGACGTCGACGCCGCCCTGCGTCAGCTCGCGCACCGCCTCGATCGTGTGCGGGTCGGCCTTGACCGCCCTCGTCGCGCCCATCTCCAGCGCCGCCTGCAGCTTTGCACCGAACGGGTCGACGGCGATGATCTCGCCCGCACCCGCCGCCGCCGCGCCGAGAATGGCCGACAGTCCGACGCCCCCCAGCCCGAAGACCGCGACCTTGCTGCCCGGCGTCACTTTGGCCGTATTAAAGACCGCGCCCGCCCCGGTCAGCATCGCGCAGGAGAACAGCGCCGAGAGATGCGGCGGAAGGTCGGCCTCGACCTTGACCAGCGACGGGCGGGCCAGCACCGCATGGGTGGCAAAGGCCGAAACGCCGACATGGTGGTGCACGGGGCGGCCGTCCATCGACAGCCGCCGATGACCAGTCATCAGTTCGCCCTTGCCGTGATGGGCGGCGGCGCGGGTGCACAGGGCCGGCCGGCCCTCGGCGCACATCAGGCAGTTGCCGCAACCCGGCGCGAAGATGCACACGACATGATCGCCCGGAACCAGGTCCAGAACCCCTGCCCCGACCTCTTCGACAAAGCCTGAGGCCTCGTGCCCCAGAACCATCGGCACCGGCCGCGGCCGCGTTCCGTTGATCACCGACAGGTCCGAATGGCACACCCCTGCCGCCGCGACCCGGATCAACACCTCGCCCGGTCCCGGAAGGTCAAGGGTGACAGTACGGACGGTCAGCGCCCGCGCCTGCTCGAAGCCGTGCTCGATCCCGCCGAGTTCAAGTACGGCTGCCGTGATCTCCATGAAGTTCTCCCCCCTGTCGCGTGACACCACCATGTGGCGGCGTGCAGAGTAGCGGCATCATCCCCGTGCGACACGTTACACGGTGCAGTGATAAGGTAAAGCTATGACCGGAATCGCCAGACCATATTGGTCGCACCCTCCCCCGGCGCGTAGCCTTTTCTTGTCTCAAGCTCTGGGAGGAAGCTATGAGGATTCTGACATCTTCGGAGAAATCCGCGGCGCGGCCCGGCTTGTTCACGCTTGCGTTTGGTGCAGCCGCGCTGGCCTTGCCTGCCGCGCCGATGGCGCAGCAGGCCGAAGAGGCGCCCGCCTGGACGCAATCGCGATGGGGCGCCGATGACCAGCTGGGCGCGGCCAATCACATGACGCCCGACCGCACCAAGGAGGCCGCTGCGCTGGTGACCGAGGGCAAGGTCTACAGCCTCGGCATCGTGGTCGGGCCGGACACCCCGGCCTTTCCGCCGCGCAGCATGTCGGTAACCGTACTCCAACCCGGGCAGAACGGCAATTCGGGTCTGGGCGAGAATGCCTTCACTTACAACGACGACATCTTCATGGGCTGGCTTGGGATCGGTCCGCAGATCGACGGCCTGGGCCATTCGGGCGAGGACCACGTCTATTACGGCGGTCGCCGCTACGGCGATTTTGCTCCTGCCTCGGGACTGACCGAACTAGGGCTGGACAAGCTTCCGGGCTTGGTCGGGCGCGGCGTGCTGCTGGACATGACCCGCCATTTCGACACCGACATGGTCGCGGAAGGCGTCGCCTATACCGCCGATGACGTCCGCGCGGCAGCCGAGGCGCAAGGTGTCGAGATCCGCGAGGGGGACGTGGTGCTGTTCCACTCGAACTGGCTGAACCTGCTGGACGGCGAGACCGCCGATCCCGCGCGTTACGCCGCGGCCGAGCCCGGACTGGGCGTCACCGGCGCCGAATATCTGGCCGAGATCGGCGTGATGGCCGTCGGCGCCGACACGTGGGGCATGGAGGTCGTTCCCGCGGAAACCGAAGGCGAGGCGTTCCGCGCCCACCAGATCCTGCAGGCGCATAACGGCATCTACATCCTGGAGAACATGGACACGCGCGAACTGGCCGCCGATGGCGTCAACGAGTTCATGTTCGTGCTGGGCCAGGCACGGGTCAAGGGCGCGGTGCAGATGATGATCAACCCGATCGCCATCCGCTGAGCGACATCATCCAAGGGAGGACAGAATGAAACGCTTTCTAGCCACGACCGCACTCTGCGCGATGCTGCCGCTTTCCGCGTTCGCGCAGGACAAGCCATTCGAATTGCAGGTCGGGATGACGACCTTCCTCACAGGTCCCGCCTCGGTTTTCGGGGTTCCGGCGCGTGAGGGCATGGAGATCCTCGTGCGCAAGCTGAACGAGGACGGCGGGATCAACGGCGTGCCCGTCCGCGTGACCTACATCGACGAGGGTGCGGGCGCCGAGGCGCTGACCAGTGAGTTCCGTCGCGTCGCCGCCGAGGCCGAGGTGATGATGGCCTCGATCTCGTCGGGCAACTGCCAGACCCTCGCGCCGCTGGCGGAGGATCTGCAGGTGCCCAACCTGATGTGGGATTGCGGCACGCAGCGCATCTTTGAAGAAGCGGATTACGACTACGTCTTCCGCACCCAGGCCAACGCCACCGCCGAGATGATGGCGACGGTCCTCTACCTGCTCGAGACGAAACCCGACTTCCAGACCATCGCGGTCGTGAACCAGGACTATGCTTGGGGCCGGGACAGCTGGGACATCTTCTCGAACGCGCTGCGCGTGCTCAAACCGGACGTCGAGATCGTGGGCGAGTTCTTTCCCGCCTTCGGCGCGCCGGACTACTCGGCCGAGATCTCGCGCCTGCAGGCGCTGTCGCCGGACGTGATCCTGTCCACCTCCTGGGGCGGCGATCTGGACACGTTCGTTCAGCAGGCCTTCCAGCGCGGGCTAATGAACAACACGACCTTCGTGCTGCCGCTGGCGGAAAGCTCGCTCGAACGGCTCGGCTCCAGCCTGCCCGCCGGACATATCGTCGGCGCGCGCGGGGACCACTACTTCCTGCATCCCGAGCAGCGCGACGACGAGGACTTCCAGGCCTTCATCACCGAGTTCCGCGAAACCACGGGCAGCATCCCGATCTATTCAGTCTTCCACGCGGCGCAGGCACTGGAGGCGATGAAGTCGGCCTACGAGAAGGCCATCGACGAAAACGACGTCGAGTGGCCGACCGAAGAGCAGCTTCTGGCCGCCTTCGAGGAGCTCGAGTTCCAGGCCTTCGGCCGCCCGATCACGCTGCGCGAGGACAATCAGGGCGTCGAGGCGCAGCTGCTGGGAACCAGCGTGCAGGCTGGCGAATATCCCTTCGCCACGCTTGAGGACATCCGCATCTACGACGGCGCGCAGCTTCTGCCGCCGGTGGGTGAGAACTCGCTGGACTGGATCAAGGGGCTCGACGCGTCTTACCTCGAGAACATCGAGTCGGACAGCTTCGAGAACTGAGCAAGGCACTAACCGGGGCCCGCAATGCCGGGCCCCGTTTGTCTTCACGGAAGGGACCCGTCGATGAACCTTACCATTTTCCTGCTGGCACTGTTCGACGGCATTTCCTATGCGGCTTTGATCTTCATCGTGGCACTCGGGCTGACGCTGATCTTCGGCGTCATGCGCATCCTGAACGTGGCCCACGGCTCGCTCTACGCGATCGGGGCCTATGCGACGGCTTCGCTGACAGCCTGGTTCCTCGCGCTCGGCTTTGCCCCGATCTTAGCCTTTCCGTTGATGATCGTCTCGGCGGTGCTGGTGGGCGTCCTCCTGGGCGGACCGATCGAGTGGCTGCTGCTGCGCCGCATCTACAACAAGCCTGAGGTGCTGCAATTGCTGGTAACCTTTGCGGTCTTCATGATCCTTGAGGACGTGCAGCGCCTTGTCTGGGGCACCCAGCCGTATTTCCAGGCCAGCGCCCTGCAGGCGCTTGGAAATGTCACCGTCTTCGGCGTGACCTACACGGTCTACCAGCTGATCCTGCTGCCGGTGGTCGCGCTGGTCCTCTTGCTGGGGCTGCGCATCTTCCTGCGCCACACGATCATCGGCAAGCTCATCCTCGCCACGACCGAGGACCGCGAAGCCGCTCAGTCCATCGGCATCGACGCGGACAAGGTTTTCCTGTTCACCTTCATCGTCGGCGCCATCCTGGCCGGGTTGGGCGGCGCCTTGGCCTCGCCCACCACCTCGATCCTGCCGGGAATGGGGGCGAACATGATCGTGCTGTCCTTTGCCGTCATCGCCACGGCTGGTCTGGGCCAGATCGAGGGGGCCGCGGTGGCCGCGCTGATGATCGGGCTGGGCCGTTCCTACGCCGTCTACCTTTGGCCCGAGGTAGCGGTCTTGGTGCCCTATCTGATCATGGTGCTGGTCCTGCTGATGCGGCCCGAGGGGCTGTTCGGCAGCCCTGGCACCCGCAAGATCTAAGGAGAGGACATGAGCCTTCGCGAAACCTGGACCGAAATGTCCGCCTCGCCCGGCCTGTCGCCGCGCACCATCCTGACGGCGCTTGCCGTCCTTGCCCTTGTCGCGGTGCCTCTGCTGGCGCCCCAGCTTCAGCTGCTGATCAATCTGGCTCTCGCTAAAGGATTGGCCGTTCTGGGCGTGACGGTGATCCTGCGCGCCGGGCAGGTCTCGTTCGGTCACGCGCTGTTCTTCGGCATCTCGGCCTATGCCGGGGCGTTCCTCGTCACCGCCATGCCGGGGGCCGATCTGGTCCTGGTGCTGCTGGCGGGCGCATTAGGCGCGGCGCTGTCGGGTGTGCTGGTGGGACTGTTCGTAGTGCGATATCGCGGCATCTTTTTCGGGATGCTGAACCTCGCCTTCTCGATGATCTTCTGGTCGATCCTCGAGAAGTTCTACCACTATACCGGCGGCGCCGACGGCATCCGGCTGACGCGGCCCTCGGTTCTGGGCCAGCAGCTCGGCCGCTCGGAATTCGAGCTGGTCCTGTTCTATCTGGCGCTGGCGCTGGTCGTCGGCTGCGGATGGTTCACGCTGCGCTGGCTCGCCTCTCCGGCGGGGCAGCTGTTCCAGACGCTGAAAACGAACGAGACGCGGCTGGAATATCTGGGCCTGTCGCCGCGCCGGGTGCTGCTGTCGGGCTACGTGCTGTCGGCGGTGCTCTGCGGGCTGGGCGGATCGCTGATGGGCATGACGCAGGGCGTGGTGACACCCGAATATGTCTGGTGGGTGCGCTCGGCCGAGATGGTCTTCATCGCGGTGCTGGGCGGCGCGGGCTCGGTCCGCGGCGCTTTCATCGGCGCGCTGATCTACGAGATGGTGCGGATCTACGCCTCGGCCTTCGCCGCCGATATCTGGCAGCTACTGCTAGGCGTGTTCCTGCTGATCATCATTCTCTTCGCGCCGGGGGGCATCATGGGCATCTTCGACCGGCTGATCGGCCGGCATCGCGACGGAGGAACTCGGGCATGACTGCGGCGCCGCTTCTGGAAACCCGCGATCTGACCATCAAGTTCGGCGGCATCACCGCAGCCGACAAGGTCAGCGTCCGCATCGACGCCGGGCGCAACTTGGCCATCATCGGCCCCAACGGCGCCGGCAAGACGACCTTCCTGAACATCTGCACGGGCTGGATCAAGCCCAGCTCGGGCAAGGTCTTCTTCGAGGGCGAGGACGTCACACCGCTGCCGCCGCGCAAGATCGTGAAGCGCGGCGTCGCCCGCGCCTTTCAGATCCCGCAGCTCTTCACAGAGCACACCGCGCTCGAGAACCTGCTGATTTCGGCCTCGGCCCGCGAGGGGCTGCGCAATCCGCTGCGGCCCATGCACCGGATCGCGCAGCGCGACGAGATGATGAACCTGCTCGAGATGGTGAACTGCGCCGATGCCGCGAACCGCCCCGTGGTCGAGCTGTCCGAGGGCCAGCGCAAGCTGATCGACATCGCCGTGGCGCTGGCGCTGAAGCCCCGGCTTCTGCTCCTGGACGAGCCGACATCCGGCGTTGCTTCGTCGGAAAAGCACAAGGTGATGGAGATCCTGATTGCCGCCCTGGCCAAGGCGCAGGTGACATCGGTCTTCGTCGAGCATGACATGGGCATCGTCAGTCGCCACGCCGACGAGGTCGCGGTCTGGAACACGGGCAAGGTGCAGCTGCGCGGCACACCCCATGAGGTTCTCGCCCATCCCGATGTCATCCACGACGTGATCGGAGAGGAGATCGCCTGATGCTGGAATTCCGGAGTGTCCGCGCCTCGATCGGCATCATCGAAATCCTGCGCGATCTCGACTTTCGGGTCGACGCCTCGGACACCTTGGCCCTGATCGGCCGCAACGGGGCGGGCAAGACGACGCTTCTGCGCAGCATCATGGGCTTCACCCGTGTCACCGGCGAGATCCGTTTCGATGGCACGCGGCTGGACAGCGTGCCCCCGCCCAAGCGCCCCGGTCTCGGGATCGGGTACTCGCCAGAGGACCGGCGCCTGTTCTCGGCCTTCACGGTTGAGGAGAACATCCTGCTGCCGGCCCAAGCCGCGCGGATCGACGGCGCCGAGACGCGTCGGCGCCTCGCCCGCGTCTACGAGATCCTGCCCGAGCTGCGCGATATGGCCGCCAGGCCAGCAGGCAACGTTTCGGGCGGACAGGGCAAGATGGTCGCCCTGGGCCGCGCGCTGATGTCGGGCACGCGGCTGGTCATGCTGGACGAGCCCTTCCAAGGCCTCGCCCCGGCACTGGCGCAGCGATACGCGGCCGCACTGCGGGCCCTGCGCGATGCCGACAAGACCATCACGCTGATCATCACCGAGTCCAACCCGGCGCTCCTGCGCGGCTTCGCGAACCGGACCTTGGTCATCGAACGCGGCGAGGTCAGCGAGGGCTCGCTGGAGCCGGCCGGCACCGGGGCCTGAGCGCTCCCGGGGCAGCTGGCGCAACCCATACAAGGAAGGAGGCGAACATGCGCCTGAACGGAAAGACGGCAATGGTGACCGGGGCGGCCTCGGGGTTCGGCAAGGGGATCGCCGAAACCTATATCCGCGAGGGGGCCAAGGTCGCGGTGGTGGACCTGAACGGCGACGGCGCGGACCGCGTCGCCCGCGAGTTGGGGGAAAACGCGATCGCCGTCACCTGCGACGTCTCGAACGGCGATCAGGTCCAGGCCGCCGTCCACCGGACGGTGGAAGCCTTCGGGCGCCTCGACATCGTGGTCAACAATGCCGGCTGGACCAATCCCAATCGTCCCCTGATGGAAACGGACGAGGCGACCTTCCGAAAGATCTACGACATCAACGTCCTGTCGATCTTCCACATGACCAAATCCTGCGTGCCGGTCTGGCGCCAGCAGGGCGGCGGGGTGATGCTGAATGTCGGCTCGACGGCTGGCATCCGGCCGCGCCCCGGCCTGACCTGGTACAATTCGTCGAAAGGGGCGGTGAACCTGATGACCCGCTCGCTGGCCGTGGAACTTGCCCCTGACAAGATCCGCGTCTGCGGCATCGCGCCCGTGATGGGCGTGACCGGCCTGCTGGAGCAGTTCATGGGCATGCCCGACACGCCCGAGAACCGCGCGAAGTTCATCGCCACCATCCCGCTCGGCCGCCTGTCGGAGCCCAAGGACATCGCGAATGCGGCGCTCTATCTCGGTTCGGACGAGGCCGAATTTATCACCGGCGTCATTCTGGAGGTCGACGGCGGCCGCACGATCTGAGGCCGCGTCAGAAGGCTCTGACGTCAAGCGAGATAAAGAGACGATGCGCGAGGACGGTCCGTCGCAGGCAGCACCGCAGGGCCCTGGCCCCGAAACTGTGGGTCCAGAGGCGCTGGTCGAGGCAATCCTGCAGGTCCTTGCCGCCGAGCGTGTGCGGCGGGTTCTGGACCTCGGCTGCGGGTGCGGGGATCTGTCCGCAAAGCTGGTACGTCGGGGTTACGCCGTGACCGGCGTTGATCCCGACTTGGCCGCCATCGACCTAGCCCGTCGCCGCGTGCCGGGTCCGACCTCCTACTCAGCGCCAGCCACGCGCATCCCCTGCAAGGCGGCAAGCTTCGGTGCGGTCATTCTTCCGAATGCGGCCGGCGTGCTGCACCAAGCTGAAGCGCAACTGGAGATCGGCCGCGTCCTGCGGCGGCACGGCGTGCTGATCGCCGTGACGCCCTTGGCGGAAAGTTCTTCGTTCCCGGCGCTCAGCGCAGAAGCAGCGACCAGCCAGACGATGCCAGACGGGATGCATGAGCAATGGACCTGCCTGCGCTCCGAGAGGTTCGATGTTCTGCACATTTTTGCCAGTATCGGCGCGCTTCACGCACATCTGCGGCAGAGCCACCACATCACCGGCGACACCCTTGCTGCGGATCGGAAAGAAACGCCGCCGCGCTACAGCCCGAACTGGCCTCGCCAGGCTCTATTGCATTGCGCCAGCCCTATGCGCTGCGCGTCCTGCGCAAGATCTGACGGGGAAGCCCGCCTGCCTCACCAAAATGCTGTCGCCTGCATAGCAACCGGTCCGCCGTCGCGCGCGGTCCACAAGGACATCGACGCCCCGTCATCGACCGCATGAAGGTTGAAGCCTGTATTGTCGAACAGCGGCGAGAGGCTGCGGAACCAGAACTCTCGCGGCGGCGCACCCCTCAGATCCTGCGCCAGATGTGCCAGCAGGGTCGCCTGCAGCGGACCATGCACCACCAGGCCAGGATAGCCTTCCTGCGTGGTTGCATAGGGCCGGTCGTAATGGATCCGGTGGCCGTTGAAGGTCAGCGCCGAATAGCGGAACAGCAGGGTCGCCCCCGCCTCGATCTGGCGGCGATGTGCGCCTGAGGGCGCGGGAGGGGCAGCGGTTACGGACGCTGCGGCGGTGCTGCCGCGATAGACGATGTCCTGGGTCTCAACCACCGCCAGCGCGCCATCGCACGAAATCTCGTGTTCCACCGTCACGAAGCACAAGGGACCGCTGCGCCCCTGCTTCAGTTGCACATCGAGGATGCGCGACCGGCGGGTTACACTGCTGCCGACCCGCAGCGGCGCGATGAACCGGAACGCGCCGCCCGCCCACATCCGGTTCGGCAGGGGCACCGGCGGCAGAAAGCCGCCCCGTGCGGGGTGCCCGTCCGGGCCAAGCTCGGACGAGCGGGCCGCCGGCTGCGTTAGACACAGATGGATCAGAGGTGGCGTGACTTGCCCGTCTTCGATGCCTCCGTCACGATCCAGCGTTGCCAGAAACCGTTCGGCCAGCGCAGCCGTCAGCGGCTCAACGCTGGCCTCGGTCCGGCCGATCCAGTGCCGGAGATGTTCCAGATCGACATCCATCGCATGCATCCTTTTCCGGTGCAGAAATGCCAAGTCCAGCGGCCTGGTCGTTGGGCTGAGCTGGTCAGAAGCTGCGCGGCAGGCCGAGCACATGCTCGGCGATATAGGACAGGATCAGGTTCGTTGAAATCGGCGCGACCTGATAGAGGCGCGTTTCTCGGAACTTGCGTTCGACATCGTACTCGCAGGCAAAGCCGAAGCCGCCGTGGAACTGGATGCAGGCATTGGCGGCCTCCCAACTGGCCTTGGCGGCGAGATACTTCGCCATGTTCGCCTCGGCGCCGCAGGGCTGGTCGGCGTCGAACAGGCGGCACGCCTTGTAGCGCATCAGGTTCGCAGCCTCGATCTCGATATAACTTTCGGCGATGGGGAACTGGACGCCTTGGTTCTGGCCGATGGGGCGGCCAAACACGATGCGCTCGCCGGCATAGCGGGTGACGCGGTCGATGAACCAGTAGCCGTCACCGATGCATTCGGCCGCGATCAGCGCCCGCTCGGCGTTCAGCCCGGTCAGGATGTAGCGGAACCCCTGCCCCTCTTCGCCGATGAGGTTCTCGGCCGGGATCTCGAGATTGTCGAAGAACAGCTCGTTCGTTTCGTGATTGACCATGTTCGCGATGGGCCGCACCGCCATGCCCGAGGCCATCGCCTGCTTGACGTCGACGAGGAAGATCGACAGGCCCTCGGACTTTCGCGTCACCTCGGCCAGCGGCGTGGTCCGCGCCAGCAGGATCATCAGGTCCGAATGCTGCACGCGGCTGATCCAGACCTTCTGGCCGTTGATCACATAGCGGTCGCCCCGCCGCTCGGCGGTCGTCTTGATGCGCGTCGTGTCGGTGCCGGTCGTCGGCTCGGTCACGCCCATCGACTGCAGCCGCAGCTCGCCCGAGGCCAGCCGGGGCAGAATATCGCGCCGCTGCGCCTCGGAGCCGTGCCGCAGCAGCGTGTTCATGTTGTACATCTGGCCGTGGCAGGCGCCCGAATTGCCGCCGGCACGGTTGATCTCTTCCATGACGACCGAGGCTTCGGTTAGCCCCAGGCCCGAGCCGCCGTATTCCTCAGGGATCAGGGCGGCCATCCAGCCAGCCTTGGTCAGGGCATCGACGAAAGCCTCGGGATAGCCGCGCTCGGCGTCGATGCGGCGGTGGTACTCGTCGGGAAACTCAGCGCAGAGCGCACGCACCGCGTCGCGAATATCCTGGTATTCGTCGCTCGAGGATTGAATCAAGGCCGTCCCTCCGGTCGTCGCGTCATGCTCAGCCTGCCGCAAGCGGCGTCCAAGGTGAAATACCGCTTTGTCATGGGGGCCATACCCATCGGCTATAAGCGGGTCCGACCCCTGCCTTCGGCCCGGCGCGCGGCGCCCATGTCAGCCGGGGTGCGCGCGAAGGATGCGCTGCGCGCGTTCGCTCACTGGGCGGTCGATCATCTCCCCATCCAGAGCCGACGCGCCCTCTGCGGCGCCGAGGACCCGGCGGGCCCAGGCCAGTTCGGCCTCGGAGGGCAGGAAGGCCTGCTGCACCGGTGTGACTTGGCGCGGATGGATGCACATCTTGCCGCCCATCCCAAGCTCGCGGGCATGGCGCGCATCCGCCTGCGTGACCGAGATGTCATCCAGCTGTGTCGTCACCCCATCGAGCGGCGGCAGGAGTTCCCCGAGCCGCGCGGCCATCACCAGTTCGCTGCGCGCGGGCAGCAGCAGCTCGGGCCGGTGGGCCATTCCAAGATCCAGGGAATAATCGACCGACCCGAAGGCCAGGCTGGTGACTCCGGGGATGCGGGCGATCTGACGTGCCGCCGCAAGCCCCTGCGCGCTCTCGATCAGGGCGAGCACCGGCATTCCGTCCAGTCGCATAGTCAGGGCGGCGATTGCGGCGGGGTCCTCGGCCTTGGGCAGCATCACCGCGCCGGCCTCTGCCGCGATGGCCGCGGCGATGTCCTCGTCGTGCCAGGCGGTGCCCATGGCGTTGACCCGCAGGATCACGGGCGTCTCGATCAGCCCGGCGCGAAGGTTCCCGCGTGCCCGCGCCTTGGCTTCGGGCGCCACGGCATCCTCGAGATCGATGATGACCGCGTCGGCGCCCGAAGCCGCCGCCTTGGCAAAGCGCTCGGGCCGGTCACCGGGCACGAAAAGTGGGGCGATCGGGAGCGAAAAGTTCATGGCTGCGCCTCGCCGATTGCGGGAACGGGCCGGTAATCCCGCGCCGCGCCTGCGATGACAGGCGCGGGGGCCGGATAGCGGACCGGTCCGTTCGGCGTCTGGACCGTGATCCGGCGAAGATGCGCGTGGGCGGACAGGCCCGCCATGTCATTGACACGCGCCAGCGCGACGTCGGCCTGCAGCAGCCGCGCCTCGGCCTCTTCGGCGGTCATGGCGGCAAAGGCATCGGCCACGATGGCATCCGTCTGCGCGCGGTTCGCAACGCGGGCGACGTTGGTGGCAAAGCGCGCATCGCGGCCCAGTTCGGGCTGGCCCAGGAAGACCTCGGCCAGCTTGCGCCACTCCCGGTCGCTCTGGATCGAAATCAGGATCAGCTGCCCGTCCGCGGTGGCAAAGGCGCTGTAGGGCGAGATCGAGGGATGGGCCATGCCGACGCGCTTGGGACTGTTGCCCGCTTCGTGGTTCAGCAGTGGCACGGTCAGCCAGTCGGCCATCACGTCGAACATCGACACCGAGATGTTCGCCCCGCGCCCTGTGATGCCGCGCGCTATCAGCGCCTCGAGGATGGCCGCATGGGCGGTGGCCCCGGTCGCCACATCCACGATCGACATGCCGACGCGCGACGGCTCGGACGGGCCGCCGGTGATCGAGCACAAACCCGATTCCGCCTGGATCAGCAGGTCATAGGCCTTGCGGTCGGCGAGCGGGCCGCCCTCACCGTAGCCGGTGATCGAACAGGTGATAAGGCGCGGATGGCGCGTCAGCAGATCTTCGGGCGCAAAACCCAAGCGCGCCAGCGCGCCGCGCTTGAGGTTTTGCACCAGCACGTCGGCGCCGGCGACAAGCGCGGCGAAGCGGCTCTTGTTGGCCGGGTCCGCGAGGTCCATCACCACCGAGGTCTTGCCGCGGTTGAGCCAGACGAAATAGCTGGACTGGCCGGCGGCCGCGGCGTCGTAGCCGCGCGCGAAATCGCCCTCGGGACGCTCGATCTTGATGACCTCGGCCCCCGCATCGGCCAGCCGCGAGGTGGCGAAGGGCGCGGCGACCGCCTGCTCGACGGCAACAACTTTCAATCCGGTCAGGGGAAGGGACATGGAAGGCTCCGGGTTGTTCAGCGACGCCGCAGGCGTGCGGCCAGCGTGCCGACGATGCCCTGACGGAACATCAGCACGCAAAGGATGAAGATCAGGCCCAGGATGACCTGCACGGGAAAGCCGCTGGTGGCGAGGTAGTTCTCGATGGTGATGATCAGGCCCGCGCCGACGGTTGGACCGGCAGCCGTGCCGACGCCGCCCAGAAGCCCCATCAGGATCACCGAGCCCGACATCTGCCACGACACGTCGTTCAGCGTGGCGATCTGGAACACCAGCACCTTGGTTGCTCCCGCCAGACCAGTCAGACCGGCCGAGATGACAAAGGCGCCCAACTTGTAGCGGTCGACCCGGTAGCCTAGGGACTGGGCGCGGGTCTCGTTCTCGCGGATGGCGCGCAGGACATGGCCGAAGGGCGAGTGGATCACCTGCCAGATGACTGCCATGCCGATGATGAAGATTGCCGCGACCAGCAGGTAGAGATTGGTGATGTCGTTCAGGTCCACCAGCCCCAGCAGCGTGCCTCGGGGCACGTTCTGGATGCCGTCCTCGGCGTTCGTGAAGGGGGCGCGCAGGAACAGGAAGTAGGCCATCTGCGACAGCGCCAGCGTGGTCATGGCGAAGTAGATGCCCTGCCTGCGGATCGCGACCACCCCCATCAGCGCGCCCAGAAGTGTTGCCGCCCCGGTTCCCAAAAGGATGGCCGCAAGCGGCTCGAACTGCCAGGCCTTGATCGCATGGGCCGTGACATAGCCCGCGCCCCCGAAGAAGGTCGCATGGCCAAAGGACAGAAGGCCGGTATAGCCCAGCAGGAGGTTGAAAGCGGAGGCGAACAACGCGAAGCACAGCAGCTTCATCACGAACAGCGGGTAGGCCAGCGTCGGTGCCACGGCCAGCAGCGCCAGCAAAAGGGCCAGCATTGCAAAGCGCCACAGGCTGGGCCGGACGGGGGCGGAAACGGTCGTATCGGTCATGGAGGGCACCTCAGGCGGCCTTGCCGAACAGGCCGGCCGGACGGAAGAACAGGACAATCGCCATGATGACGAAGACGATAATGTTCGAGGCTTCGGGATAGACAACCTTGGTCAGACCTTCGGCGAGGCCCAGCATCAGCCCGGCCAGAATCGCCCCGCCGATCGATCCCATGCCGCCGATCACCACCACCGCGAAGACCACGATGATGAGGTTCGTGCCCATCAGCGGGCTAACCTGGAAGACCGGCGCGGCCAGGACGCCCGCAAAGCCCGCCAAGGCAGCGCCGAAGGCATAGGTGGCGGTCATCAGCAGCGGCACGTTGAAGCCGAAGGCCTCGGCCAGCGGCCGGTTCTCGGTCGCGGCCCGCAGGATGGCGCCGATGCGCGTGCGCTCGATCGCCGCCCAAGTGGCCAGGCAGACGGTCAGTGCCGCGATGATGACGAAAACGCGGTAATGAGGCAGGAACAGCGGGCCTAGGATGGTGGTGCCCGATAGCTGCGCCGGCATGGCGAATTGCTGGCCGGCAACGCCGAAACGCCACTGGAACAGCCCCTCGATCACGAGGGCAAGGCCGAAGGTCAGCAGCAGCCCGTAGAGCGGGTCCAGCCCCTGCAGACGCGCCAAAAGCAGCCGTTCGACGGCGGCGGCGAAGACAGCCACGGTAAGCGGTGCGACGATCAGCAGCGCCCAGAAGGACAGGCCCAGCCATTCGCCCAACAGATAGGCCGCGAAGGCGCCCAGCATGTAGAGCGCGCCGTGCGCGAAGTTGATGACGCGCAGCAGCCCGAAGATGATTGCTAGCCCAAGGCTGAGGATCGCGTAAAAGGCACCGTTGAACAGGCCGATCAGAAGCTGCCCGAACAGGACCGGCAGCGGGATGCCCAGGAACTCGGCCATGTCAGACCCCCACGATGGCGGCGACGCGCTCGGCGTTCGCCTCGAATTCGTCATTTGCGAAACTGCCGGCGATGCGGCCGTTCTCGATCAGGTAGAAGCGGTCGGCCAACCCCCGCGCGAAGGCGAGGTTCTGCTCGACCAGCAGCATCGCCAGGCCCTGGGCCTTCAGCGCCCGCAGCAAGTGCCCGATGCGCTGCACGATGACCGGAGCCAGGCCTTCGGTCGGCTCGTCCAGCAGCAGAAGACGTGGCCCAGTGCGCAGGACACGGGCGATGGCCAGCATCTGCTGCTCGCCCCCCGACAGCTTGCCCCCGTCCGAGGCCAGACGCTCTTGCAGGTTGGGAAAGAACTCGAAGATCTGGGCATCGCTCATGCCCTCGCCGGTGCGCGGCAGCAGGCGCAGGTTCTCGGCGACCGAGAGGGTCGTGAAGATGCCCCGCTCCTCGGGGACATAGCCAAGGCCCTGCGCGGCGACGCGGTGGCGCGGCAGGTTTATCAGGTCCTGCCCGTCCATCACGATCGCGCCCTCGCGCTTGTCCAGAAGGTTCATCAGCGCGCGCAGGGTGGTGGTCTTGCCCGCGCCGTTGCGGCCGATCAGCGCCACGGTCTCGCCGGGGCGGACGGTCACGTTGATGCCGTGCAGGACGTGGCTTTCCCCGTACCAGCCCTGCAGCCCGCAAATGTTCAGCAGGTCAGTCATGATCGGCCCCCATATACGAGCGGCGCACCTCGTCATTGGCGCGGATCTCGGCGAACGAGCCCTCGGCCAGCACGGCGCCGCGGGCGAGCACCGTGACACGGTCGGCCAGCGTCTCGACCACGCCCAGATTGTGTTCGACCATCAGGATCGTGCGCCCCGTGGCGACGCGGCGGATCAGCGCCTCGACCAGCGCGACATCTTCACGGCCCATCCCCGCCATCGGCTCGTCCAGCAGCATGACGCGCGGCTCGAGCGCAAGCGTCGTCGCAATCTCCAGCGTGCGCTTGCGGCCATAGGACAGCGCCGCCGCGTCGGACCCCGCCTGCCTGGCAAGGCCCACCTGCTCCAGCAAGTCCATCGCCTGCAGGTCCAGCCGCTGCAGCGAGTTGGCCGGGCGCCAGAACTGGCGATCCAGCCCGTGGCGGCGCTGCAGCGCAACGCGGACATTCTCGAGCACGGTCAGGTGCGGAAACACCGCCGAGATCTGGAACGAGCGCACCATGCCCCGGCGCACGATCGCGGGCGGCGCCAGACGGGTGATGTCCTCGCCGTCCAGCAGGATCTGGCCGGAACTGGGCGTGTGGAACTTGGTCAGCAGCGCGAAAAGCGTCGACTTCCCTGCTCCGTTCGGGCCGATCAGCGCGTGGATCGTGCCTTCGGCCACATCCAGCGTCACGTTGTCCGTGGCCGTGAAGCCGCCGAAGCGCTTCGTCAGGCCGCGCGCCGACAGCACCGCGGCCGCCGGCGCGCGTGCTGCCGCTGTGGCCACCCCGCTCATGACGGCACGGTGTCGCGCAGAGACGGATGCGCCATCGCGTCCCGCAGCCAGCCGTCCAGCCGCGGGATCGCCGGGCGCCACTCGGCGCGCGGGAAGCGGAAGTCGATATACTGGATCGCGTCCGCTACGATCAGCTCGCCCAGGCCGAGACACTCGCGCGACAGGTGATCCGCCCGCGCCTCCAGCTGCGTCAGCCCCTCGGCCATGGCCCGGCGGCGCCGCTTGGCCACCGGATGGCTGTCGAACTCGGTGATCGCCAGATCGTCTGAGGTGATCTTGCGCCCGGTCATGATGTAGACCGCCGCCTCGATCATCCCGAAGCCCAGACCCGCGATCGAGAGCTGCTGCGGGTCTTCGGCCCGCAGATGCGAATCCGCGGGGCTGAGCGTCACGGCGTGCCGGGCGATCAGCATGGCCTCGGTCAGGATCGTGCCATCGTCCAGGATCAGCGTCGGCACCCGGCGGGCAGGGTTCACCCGGGTTAGTGCATCCGGGTCCGCCCAGGGGTTCAGCAGCTCCACCTGGAGGGTGGCGCCGGCCTCGATCAGCATGGCATGGGCCAGCCGGGCAAAGGGCGAGGTCGTGCTTTTCAGCAGCTTCATCGCCGGCCTCAATTCTCGGTCAGCGGGCAGCCGCTGTCGGCGGCCGGCAGGAACAGGCTGTTGCCCGGGATCGTGGCGATCACGTCATACAGATCGGCGGGGCCGGTCGACTCGTCGGGCGTGTTCACCTCGACCAGAAGCATATCCATGACAACGCGGCCGTTTTCCTGGATGGTGGCATTCTCGAAGATGCCGCTGGTGATCGGGTTCGATTTCATGGCCGCGATCACCGCATCCGGATCGGTCGTGCCGGCGGATTCAACCGCCTGCAGGTAGTGCAGCGTCGAGGCATAGGCCCCGGCATGGCCCATGGTCGGCACCTGCCCGCCGTTCATCTCCATCAGGCGAGTGCCGTAGGCGCGGCTGGCATCGTTGTGGTCCCAGTAGAAAGACGTCGTCGTGCGAATGCCCTGCGCGGCCTCGAGCCCGAGGGCCTGAACGTTGTTGTCGAAGACCAGCATGGCCGCGAGGTTGCCCGACAGCCCCATCTGTGCCGCCTGCTTGATGGTGGTCTCAAGATCGGTGCCGGCGTTGGCCAGCCCGAAGACCTTCGCTCCTGAACCCTGCGCCGAAAGCAGCGCCGATGCCATGTCGTTCGTGTTCAGCGGATGCACCGTCTGACCGAGGACCGAGCCGCCCGCGGCCTCGACCGCTGCAGTGGCATCGGCGGCCAGTGCATGACCGAAGACATAGTCCGCCGTCAGCAGATACCAGCTGTCGCCGCCCTGCTCGACAACGGCACCGGCGACGCCGCGCGCCAGCTCGCGCGTGGTGGGCGCCCAGTGGATCGAATAGGGTGTGCACTGATCGCCTGAGAAGTTCGGCGCATAGCCGCCCGAGCTGATCGAGATCACTCCCGCCTCGCCGGCCCGTCCCTGCGCGGCCAGACCGACCGCGCTGGACCCGCCAAGCGCCATCATCGTGACGCCTTGCTCGTCGATGAAGCGCTGCGCGAGGGCGGAACCCACATCCGGCTTGTTTTGGTGGTCGGCCGACAGCACCTCGATCGGCTGGCCCAGCACCTCGCCGCCGAAGTCGTCCACGGCCATCTGAATCGAGCGCACCGTGTTCGGCCCGCCATTGCCCGAATACATCCCCGTCAGGTCGTCCAGCGCCAGAATGCGGACCGGGCCATCCTGCGCCGTGGCGGCAGTCGAGATCAGGGCCGCCGCGGCGACCGTCGTCAGAAACGTCTTCATGCTATCCTCCCAGATGGCGATGTCCCGCGACCCTCAAGGCTTTCCCCGCCCGCCGGCACCGCGCTCCGCTGAGGAAAGGTTAGCGGCTGAAAGGCGCGGCGGGAAAATAGCAACCTGCGCTAGAGGCGATAGCTTTTCCTTCTTGCCGTTCGGGTTCCCGCGCCGGACCGTCCGTGGCAAACTTCGCGCAGCGAGGGAGAGGCCGATGGACCCGATCACCGAAAGCCATGTCATCGACAGCGTCGCGGAGGCGCTGCAATTCATCGCCTGCTACCATCCGCCCGATTTCATCGCCGCGATGGCCCGCGCCCACGCGCGCGAGGAAAGCCCCGCGGCGCGGGATGCCATCGCGCAGATCCTAGTGAATTCGCGCATGTGCGCCCTGGGCCAGCGGCCGATCTGCCAGGATACCGGGGTGGCGAACGTGTTCGTAGATATCGGTGTTCAGACGCGGCTGGATTGGCAGCGCCCCTTGCAGGAGATCGTCGACGATGCCGTGCGCCGGGCCTATCTGCTGGACAGCAACCCGCTGCGCGCCTCGGTGGTGCGCGACCCGTTCGATGCGCGCAGGAACACCGGCGACAACACGCCCGCGATGATCCAGACGCGGATGGTGGCGGGCAATCGCGTCGACATCACGGTGTCGGCCAAGGGCGGCGGGTCCGAAAACAAGACCCGGTTCGCGGTGCTGAACCCGTCGGCTTCGGTGGCCGATTGGGTGGTCGATCAGGTCCGGGGCATGGGCGCGGGCTGGTGCCCTCCGGGGATGCTGGGCATCGGCATCGGCGGCAGCGTCGACATGGCGATGGCGATGGCCAAGGAGTCGCTGAACGATCCGATCGACATCGACGCGTTGCGCGAGCGTGGCCCGCAGGACGCGGCCGAGCGGCTGCGGCTGGACATCTTCGAGCGGGTGAACAACCTCGGGATCGGGGCGCAGGGCCTGGGCGGACTGACCAGCGTTCTCGACGTCAAGATCCGGCACTTCCCGACCCATGCGGCCTCGTTGCCGGTGGCGCTGATCCCCAACTGCGCGGCGACGCGGCATGTCCATTTCACCCTGGACGGCGCCGGGCCCGCGACCTTCACCCCGCCCGATCTGACACTTTGGCCCGAGATCACGCTAAAAGTTGCGGCGGCCAGCGCCCTCCGGGTCGATCTGGACGCACTGGATCAGGACCTGCTGGACAGCCTGAAGCCCGGCGAGCGCCTGCTGTTGTCGGGCACGCTTTACACCGGACGCGACGCCGCGCATCGGCGCATGGTCGAGGTGCTGGACCGGGGCGAGGATCTGCCCGTCGATCTGCGCGGTCGGGCGATCTATTACGTCGGTCCGGTGGACGCGGTTCGCGACGAGGTCATCGGGCCGGCCGGCCCCACCACCTCGACGCGGATGGACCGCTTTACCGACCGGGTGCTGCGCGATACGGGGCTCAAGGTGATGATCGGCAAGGCCGAACGCGGCCCCGAGGCGCTGCGCGCCATAGCCGCGCATGGCGCCGTCTACATGATCGCGGTCGGGGGCGCGGCCTATCTGGTATCGCAGGCGATCCGGGAGGCTGAGCCGGTCGCCTGGACCGATCTGGGCATGGAGGCGATCTATCGCTTCCGCGTCCAGGACATGCCGGTGATGCTGGCGGTGGACACGAAGGGTGACTCCATCCACGAGATCGGCCCCGCCGCCTGGCGGCGGGGCTGAGTGCCATCAGATCATGCCGATTTGCTGCTGTAGGCCCAGATTGTCGATGGCGGGCCACTGTTCCGCGATCTTTCCGTCCTGAAAGCGGAAAAGGTCCAGCACCATCACAGAAAAGCGCTTGCCGGTGGCCTGATAGTCGCCGAAGGGCCCACTGTGCACACCGCTGAAATCCAACCGGATCAGCACCTTGTCGCCTTCGGCAACGACATCCCGCACATCCAGCGCGATCTCGGAAAAAGCGCCCAGCAACAGATCACCCAGTTGCAGCACCCCTTCGGGACCCTTGACCTCGAAGGGCAAGGTAGTGTCGCGGCGGATGTAGTCGGGGCTGACATGCTGGCGCAGCCAGGCCTCGTCCTTGGTGGCGAAGGCCTTGAAGTAGTCCTTCGCCAATTGCTTCTGCGTCTCGATGCTCATCGGCGGACCTTTCCGAGCGGTAGGATGTGAATCATGCCGCGTCGCGGCTGTCGGCGGCCACGGGCAGGGTCTGGAACCCCGCGCGCGGAAAATGGACATGCAGGTCGCCGGCCTCGCCGCTGACCGACACCGTCAACTGTTGCGAATTCGCGGCAACCAGGCGCCCGCGAACCGGCACACGGGCAGTGTCGTCCGGCGTCACCGTCACCTCGGTGCCCCGCTTCAGACCGCTCGGATCATCGCCTTCCGGCAGCAGCGCGGGGTCCGGCCGGGTATCGCGAGCAGCCGCGACGGCCTGATCCGGCGTCATCTGGGTCATGCGCCCGTGACCAAGCGCCGCGACGCGACCCATCCATGCGATGACGCGCGGCGACAGGCCGAGCTGCGCGTCGATCACCTCGGCGCCGGCATTGGCGCGCAGCAGCCACAGGGAATGGTGACAGGTCAGGTCGGCCGCGCTTGGCTGCCCGCCGGTCAGGAAGTCGTGCCCCTGCCCCAGCATCGAATCCAGCCAGCTTGCCATCGTCGCCATCTGCTGGACATGCGCCGGCAGCAGCGGCGCCATCGCAGGCTTCGAGATGTCGAAACCCAAATAGTGCTCGCGCCGGTCGTCTAGGAAGGCCTGCGGCAGATGCTCGCCGATATGGCCGACCAGCACGCCGATCGCGGGAATCCAGGTCGCGCGGTCCCACCACATCGACAGGCCTTTGGCGAGCCCCTCGCCCTGCGGATAGAGCGTCGGCGTCGGCTTCAGCCGTTCGAGTGCGTCGAAGACCAGCGCACTGTCGCAGAAGATGTCGGCGCCCAGCTGCAGCACGGGCAGCCGCCGATAGCCGCCGGTCAGCGCGTCCAGCGCGGGGCGCGGCGGCACGGCTTCGACCTTGACCGAGATCCAGTCGAGGTCCTTCAGGCCCATCGCCAGGCGGATCTTCTCGCAGAAGGGTGACAGGTCGTAGTGGTGAAGGATGGGTGTGATCATCTTGCGTTCCTCCTCGAACTGCGATGATATCGGCCCAAGTTAGCAGCAGCCGAGCCTGTCCCGTCAGACTGTTTTTCGTAGGGGACAAGAAGAAAAACATCTGGCGGATGCGGGGCACAGGATGGATATCAGACAGCTGCGCTACTTCATCGCCATCGCCGAGGAAGGCTCGCTGTCGGGCGCGGCGCAGCGGGTGTCGGTCGCGCAGCCGTCGCTGTCCCAGCACGTCATTTCGCTCGAGCGGGAACTGGGCGTGCAGCTTCTGGAACGCTCGCCCCGCGGCGTGTCGCTGACGCAGTCCGGGCAGTTGCTGTTGACCCACGCACAACAGATCACCCGCGCGCTGGAGAACGCCGTGGATGCGGTGCGCCAGTCGGGCCATGACGCGGTGGGCGAGGTCAGCTTCGGCCTGCCCAGTTCGGTGTCGATGGTCCTGTCGGTCCCGCTGGCTGAGACCGTCCGGGTCGAGCTGCCCAAGGTCCGGCTGCGCGCAGTCGAGGCGATGAGCGGCTTCATCCAGACATGGCTTGAGGATCAGTCGATCGACCTGGGCATCCTTTACGACATTGGCGCGGTGCGGCACCTGTCGCATACGCTGCTGATGACCGAGGAGCTGTATTTCTTCTCGGCCCCCGACACATGGCCCTTTGCGACGCCGCCCGGCAGCCCAGTGCGCCTGGCCGACCTGGCGCCGGTCGAGATGGTGCTGCCCTCGCGCCATCACGGCCTGCGCACGATGATCGACCGCCACGCCCGCACCAGCGGCGTCGCGCTGAACATCGCGACCGAGATGGATGCGCTGCCGCAGATCAAGACCATGGTCTCGCGCGGCAGCGGCTACACGATCCTCGCCCCGGCCGCCGCCCTCGACTTCGTCGAGCGCGGCGAGCTGGTCATGGCGCCGATCACCGATCCGCGAATGGCCCGCCCGGTTTATCTGGTGCGCAACCCTGCCAAGCCTATGGGCCGAGCCAGCGCCGAGCTGGAACGGATCACGGTGCAGGTGATCGGCGATCTGGTTCGTCGCGGCATCTGGCGGGCTGATCCCGAGGCGCCGCTATAGCCCCCGCCTCTGGGGCGCAGATCGGAAAGATATTTCCCCGCGCCGGCCCGCCGTCCCACACTGACCCGGAACGGGAGGATGCCGCATGGGCGAACGCTTGAAGGACAAGGTGGTCTTCGTGACCGGAGCAGGCTCGATCGGGCCGGGCTGGGGCAACGGCAAGGCCGCGGCAGTGCAGTTCGCGCGCGAGGGCGCGACGGTGTTCGCATCGGACATCAGCCGCGAGGCGGTCGAGGAGACCGCACAGATCATCCGCGACGAGGGTGGCACGGTCGAAACCGATGTCTGCGACGTCTCGAAGGCCGATCAGGTCAAGTCAACCGTCGCCCGCGCGATGCAGGCCTTCGGCCGCATCGACGTGCTGCACAACAATGTCGGCATCATCGATCCGGGGGGGCCCGAGGATCTGTCCGAAGAGCAGTGGGACCGGCTGATGGCGATCAACGTCAAGAGCCTTTACCTGACCTGCCGCGAGGTGCTGCCGGTCATGACGGCGCAGGGCAAGGGCTCGATCATCAACATCAGCTCGATCGCCTCGACCCATTCGCTCGGCTACAGCTGCATCAGCTATTCGGCGTCCAAGGGCGCGGTGAACGCCTTCACCCGCGATATCGCGCTGAACTATGCGCCCAAGGGCATCCGCTGCAACGCGATCCTGCCGGGGCTGATGAACACGCCGCTGATCCACAAGGGCAACGTGACCGGAGTCTACGGCTCGACCGAGGCGATGGTCGCGGCCCGCGATGCGCTGGTGCCCTTGGGCCATATGGGCGACGGATGGGACGTGGCCCATGCCTCGGTCTTCCTAGCCTCGGACGAATCGCGCTTTGTCACCGGCATCGAGCTGGTGCTGGACGGCGGCATCACCCTGAAGGTGCGCTGATGAAAGGCCATGACATGTATCGATTGGATCACTGGATCGGCGGGCAGTCCGTGGCGCCGCAGGGCGGCGACTATCTTGCGGCGGTGAACCCGTCCACCGGGCAGGTGGGGGGCCATGTTGCGGCCGGGACCGCCGCCGATGTCGAGCGCGCGGTGGCCGCAGCGCAGGCTGCCGCCGACGGATGGCGGCGCTTTCCGGCCGCGGAACGGGGCCGTGTCATGCTGGCCATCGCCGCCGCCATGCGCATCAACCGCGACCATCTGGCCGCGCTGGAGCAGGCGGATACGGGCAAACCCCTAGCGACCGCCCTCGCCGAGATCGAAGGCAGCGCCGCCTATTTCGAATTCTACGGCAGCCTTGTCTATCTTCCGGCAGGCGATGTGCTGGACGTGGCCCCTGATCAGCACGTCTTCACCCGGCGCGAGCCCTTTGGTGTCGTGGGGGTCATCACCCCGTGGAACCTGCCGCTGAACCAGGCCGCGCGCGCCATCGCGCCGGCGCTGACGGCGGGCAACGTGGTCGTGGCCAAGCCGTCCGAGGTCACCTCGCAGACCACCATCGCCATGGCCGAGCTGGGGCGCGAGGCGGGCCTGCCCGACGGCGTGATCAATGTGGTTCTGGGCACCGGACCCACCGTGGGCGAGGCGATCGTGCGCCATCCCGCCGTGCGCAAGGTCGCCTTCACCGGCTCGGTCGGCGTGGGCCAGGCCATTGGCCGCATCGCCGCCGAGCGCATCATTCCGCTGACGCTCGAACTGGGCGGCAAGTCCGCCAACATCGTCTTCGACGACGCCGATCTGGACCTTGCGGCCCGCGAGTCGATCAAGGGGTTCACGCTCAATGCAGGTCAGGTCTGTTCGGCGGGCACCCGTATCTTGGTCCAACGCGGCGTCTACGAGGACTTTTTGGCGGCCGCGCGCAGGGCGATCGAGGCGCTGGTGCCGGGCGAAAACCTTGGCCCGATCATTACGGCGCCTCAGTTCCAGCGGGTGCAGGGCTTTTTCGACGTGGCGCGCAAAGACGGCGCTCGGCTGGTTGCGGGCGGCAAGGTGGCGACGGTGGCGGGCAGCCCCGACGGGCACTTCATCGAGCCGACGCTCTACGCCGATGTCTCCAACCAGATGCGCATCGCCCGCGAAGAGATCTTTGGCCCCGTCGGCGTCGTGATTCCTTTTGACACCGAGCAAGAGGCGATCTCGATCGCGAATGACAGCGATTACGGGCTTATCGGCACGCTCTGGACACGCGACGTCAGCCGGGCGCTGCGGGTGGCCGACCGCATCGAGGCCGGGCAGATCTTCGTCAATGTCTGGAATACCATGTCGGTCCAAACTCCGTTCGGCGGGCACAAGCATAGCGGCTATGGCCGCGAGAAAGGCATTGAGGCGCTGCACCATTACGGTCACGTCAAGACAGTTACAATCAAAATGGAATCGTCGGGGTAAACCTATCGGCCTGTCCCGCTCGGCACGGCAGCTGTCTTCTCTGGGAAGGGCGCGTTAGCGCGACAGAGGAAGCAATGACCAGCGCAGCAGAAGGTGCTCATCCAGACGGAAGGCTGATGGGCTTCTTCGGTGCCCGATGCACTGGCGCGCTTACAGAAGGCGCTCTGAACCGCGCCGGGTCTGCCAAAGGCTCCAACTGAGTAGCAACTGTGTTTCAGGCAATGGCGTCTCGGTAGGCCGTTCCGGTTTTCATTATCGCGTTGATGATAGTTAGGAGATGGATTCACAAACGAAGTATAAATACCAAAGTAATACAGGTATTTGCATCGAGGTTGGCGAATGGCTCCCCCCTACCAGCACCTGAGTTTCGAAGAACGTCGAAAGATTGCCAAATGGCGTGAAGGCAAGATGCCGGCGCCAGAATTGTAGACCGCCTTTCGCGCCCACCCTCGACAATCTATCGGGAGCTGAAGCGGAACACGTACCAGGACGCCGAGCTTCCGCAGTGTAGCGGCTACTATGCGGTGACTGCTCAGACAAGTATGAGCGCCGCCGCGCGGTTCACCGAAAGCTGATCGCCAACCCGGAGTTGAAAGCAGCAGTCGAGGGTGCGCTCAAGGCGGGTTGGTCTCCCGAACAGATCGCCGGCCGGATGCGGCTTGAGCAGCACCGCATTCGCCTCTGCCACGAGACGATCTACCGCTATGTCTACTCGCGCGAGGGCCAGGCGCAGGAGCTGGCCCACTATCTGCCCGAGCAAGGGCGCCAACGAAAGCCACGCTATACGCGCAAACCGAGAAGCCTCGTGTTTCCCGAGCGCTGCATGATCTGGAACCGCCCTCAGGCGGTCAGGGACCGGCAGGTCTTCGGCCACTAGGAAGCCGACCTGATGATCTTCCGCAAGGAGCATGGACCAGCCAACGTGGAAACGGTGGTCGAGCGCGTCAGCCGCTACACGGCGATCTTCCGCAACAACGACCGGCGATCCAGGCCACTGATGGACAACCTGATCAACCTACTCTCGCCCCTGCCCCAGCATGCCCGTCAGGTTCCCAATAGCGCGATAGCCATGAAGGAAGAATAGCAATACATCTGGGGGCAGACTTTGGCGTTCGACCGCCTTGTCCGCAGTTCAACCCTTTCCGTTGTGGTTGTTGACGTAATCCTTCACGAACTTCTCCAGCTCCGGCGTGTTGCATTTGAAGCCCATTTCCTCGGCCTTCTCTACGACCTCATCGCCGCTCATCCCCATTTCGCAGCCGATGTGCACCATGACAAAGGCGCCCGACCGCTTGCCAGAGGCGCAGTGGACCAACACCCGTGCCGTCAGTTCGGTTGCCTTGCGGCGGAAGGCGTCGACCACGTCGTCCGAGAGCTTTTCGCCATCCACCGGATGGTGCAGGTAGGTCAGGCCCACTTCCTCGGCCTTGCGCCCCTCCTCCTGCGGTTTCATCTTCAGCTTCTTGTCCTCATCGTCGGTTTGTAGGTTGATGAGCGAGCGGAAACCCTCCTGCGCGATTTCGCCGATTTGTTCAGCCTCGTGCGCGAACCCGACGACGGTGAAACGATCATTGATCTGGATCGTGTCTTTCATGATGTCCTCCTTAACTCGGTTTCTCAGCTTCGTAGCCAGCGGCCTTCCATGCCTTCCAGCTGCCGGGCACGTTGCGCACCTGCTCGAAGCCGTTCTTCTTCAAAAGGCTTGCGGCGATGGAAGCGCGGAAGCCACTTGTGCAATAGGTGGCATAGGAAGCGGAGCGATCAAGATCGGTAATCTTGTCCCTCATTTCGCCCAAAAACGCATGCGTCGCGCCAGGCACGTGCCCCCCCCCCCATTCATCCGGCTTGCGCACGTCAAGCGGTGTCAGGTCCTTTGCGTCCTTCAGTTCGTGCACCGATATCTGCGGGATCTGCGCGAAGTGCCGGCCGGCTTCGCGCCATGCGGCCATGCCGCCGACAAGGTAGCCGCCGAACTCGGTAAAGCCCGTGCGCCAGAGCAGGCGCAGCACGTCAGGCAACTCCGTGTCGTCGTGCAGGACCAGATGGATCGGCTTTTCCGGGGCGAGCAGCCAGCCTGCCCAGACCGACAGCTCCGGCTTGGCGCCTATGTTGAGGCTGCCGGGGACGTGGCCGGCGCCGAAGTCCATCATGTCCCGCACGTCCAGAACCTGCGCACCGTCCGCGGTGGCCGAGGCGAAGCGCTCCACAGTCATGGGCTCGATCCGAGGCAGGTTGCGCAGCACCTCCGGACCCTGCGCGTTGACCTTCTTCAGCCGCGGATAATGGGCTGGCACCGGCGGCGCGTCCTGCTGCATGGCTTTTCTGAACTCTGCGAGATCCGTGATGCGCGCGTAGGTGTTAAAGCGGCGCTCGTAGCCGATCGTCGATGACATCCTGTCCCCGATGTCCGGTCCGCAGGCAGATCCTGCGCCATGGCAGGGATAGATGATGACGTCGTCGGGCAACGCCATGAACACGTCCTGCACGGTGTGAAAGAGCTGTTCGGTCAGCTCGTCGGTTTGTTCATCCCCCATCAGGTCGGGCCGGCGACGCTGTCGACGGAGAAGGCGTCGCCCGACAGCACGCCCCAAGGCGTGTCCTTGTCGCCGTCGAAAAGCAGGTAGGACATATGTTCAGGTGTATGGCCGGGAGTGAAGCGCCCTGATTCATTATGCTCGCGAAAAACCGGCATCGGAAAACTGGCTTGCGAATGTGCTGACCCGGCGACCGGGCAAGGTCGCCGCAGTCGCGATGGCAAACAAGACGGCCAGGATCATCTGGGCGGTGCTGATTTCCGGGCGAGTCTATCACCAGGAGCCGCCCGGCGCGGCGGCCTGAACAAGAGACGACGAGTTGCTCGGGTGAACGTGACTTGATGACAGACCGGTTTTGCCGGGGATCGACCAGACCCGCCTAGTTCCAAGCGCCGCTTGTGTGCGCGTTGCCTTGATTGGGAGTTGATCCGCGGATTTCATCAGGGCCAGCGGCCGTGGGTCGCAACGAAGGGCCGAATACATGACCGCACCCAACCTGTCGACATCAAGACAAGAAAACCCTTGCAAACGGCGAGCGTCCATACATGGAACTTCAAGCCGTCAAGCTGAAAGCAGGTGCGGCGGCGCCACCGCTTACAGCCTTGCAAGGAACAAAGTGGGATCAACGGGGCGCTTGGCCTCTGGCGGGCCGCGGGAGTGGGAGTGGGCTATAGACGTTCGTGTTGCCCTGTTCCGCTCTGGCGCGCGCATGTGTGACGTTGCTGAACGGTTTTGGGATCTGTTGCGCGAGGCGCTTAAAGCTTTTCCCTTTTAGCTTGGGGAGTGTCTGAAACTCTGTGTATCTGACCG
>QKYL01000007.1 GCA_003255745.1 Paracoccus saliphilus | reverse complement strand
CAACCTGGACCACTCAGGTGGGGCTGATCACCTGGTCCCGCATGATATCCGGCAGTTTGGCAACCAGGTTCAAGCTGTCCTAAAGCTGCTCTCGGTCCGTTGTCATGGCCATCTCCTCTCGATCCGGGGCTCGTCCGGCGCCGCCAGGAGACGCGACACCCAATGAACTATCCTGCACGCGTGACTTGTAGAAATCTCCTAAGCGCGGGCAGGACGCGCTCTGCCGGCTGATAACCCGCTGTCACGAGACTGTAGCCTGGCTGTTCATCTGTCCCTGCTATCAGGCAGGGAAAGCCTCTCACTCCGGCATTTTGAGCGATGGCAAAATCCTGCCAGGTCTCTGTCCTGATCTCCTCACTGCGCAGCCCCTGCAGGAACTGATCACCGTCAAAGCCAGCATCTGCGGCAAGATCTGCCAAGACCTGCTCATCCGTCACGTCCCGGTTCTGTGCATAGAACGCCTCATGAGTTCGCTTGAGAAAGTCGAGAGCGTCGCTCATGCTCCGGTGGCGCGCGATTACGACGGCCTTCGAAACCGGCTCGCTGTCATAGATGAAGCCCTGCCGCTCGAAGAAGCCGAAGTCGAAGGCCTGGCCTGAGGCTTCCTTCACGTGTTCCCAGTGTTGCCGGATGTCATGCTTGGAGTTCTGGGTAAGTGGCTCCGTCGTGCCGGGGCGCAGGCCGCCCAAGATGAGCCGGATTGGTAGCGATGAGCCAAACTCGTCGGCAATGCCGTCAATGACAGGTGAGAAGCCCCAGCACCATGAGCACATCGGGTCCGCGAAGTAGATCAAGTGTGGCTTGGTCACCGTGGTCTCCGTGTTTTTTTAAGCTCAAGCCACCCTCCCGAGAGTTCAGGGCTTTTCTTTAGACGCCGCCGGGATGTGCCACGAAGCGTATCGCACCGGTGTCCCGGGCGGACATAGCTCTACCTACCCGTAAGGCATACTGTGCTAGGGGCCGCCGGCCAGAGAGCCCACAATAACAAATACCAAGGCGTCGAGATCGATTTCTCCATCGACGACGAGGCCGCTTTCGGAACGGGAGAAGCGCAAGTCTTGGTCAGGGTCTTCGGACTGTCGTTGTAGCTCGGTTAGGATTGCGTCGCGGATCTGGTTTTCCATCTCTTTCTCCCTAGGGACCATGGCGACGAACTCACCCGGCCCGCTTCAGCCGTGGCAGACATTAGCAATCCGCACCCGCTCAACCAGCCATAGTTGTCAAAGGTTCCGCCGCCGCTAGGTATTCAGTCCCGGCATCTGGTGGATCGGGTTTAGGATGAATCTGTCTGGCTCGGATGTCCAGATCTTGCAGATGTATTCATAGGGCGTGAGCCCGCCGAGGGTCTTGAGCCGGCGCGCGAAATTGTAGGCGGCCATGAAGTCGGCGAGATGAATGCGAAGCTGATTGTGGTCGTCGTAATGGAAGCGTTTGACGGCCGCGTCCTTGATCGTTCGGTTCATCCGCTCGACTGGCCATTCGTCCCGGGGTGCTTCACTTTCGTCAGCCTGTGCTCAATTTCATGCTCCCTGCACACGCGGTCGAAGATATGCTCGAAGGCGGTTGTGTCGCAGCTTCGGTTTGTAAACTGGATGCCGTTGTCAGTCAGCACAGTGTGCGGCCGGTAAGGAACGGCAGCGATCAGGTCGCGCAAGAACTGAGCGGCGGCCATTTTCCCCGCCGTTTCAACAAGTTGGGTGAAGGAAAACTTGCTTGTCCGGTCGATGCCGACGAACAGATAGAGCTTGCCTTCAGCGGTTTGCACCTCTGCGATGTCGATATGGAAGTAGCCGATGGGATACCGTTTGAAGCGCTGCCGCTTCGGCTTGTCTTCCTCCACATCAGGCAGCCGGGAGATACCATGGCGCTGCAGGCACCGATGCAGTGCAGAGCGCGTCAGCCCACGTTCCGGCGCTTGGGGC
>QKYL01000006.1 GCA_003255745.1 Paracoccus saliphilus | reverse complement strand
TGGGTCAGTTCTGGGTGACATCCAACAGTCAAATAGCCTGTAGCGCTCCGCCGTGGCACCGACGATGACGCTGTAGTGATCGTAGGCTTTCTCAAAGGATATGATGACCGGCGCGCCGTGGTGAAGGGCGTTGTCGATTGTGCTCAGCAGCGCCACACGCTTCCATGGCCTGGGTGCCGGGCGTTTAATGCTGACGTTACCCCCTGACACCTGGTTTGCCCTTGCCGCTAGGTGCACCGCCAGCCGGTGCAGCATCGCAGGAGACATGCCATCTCCACCGTATTGGTGCAGTTCGGATTGGCGGTTCAGATAGGTAAGGCCCGTGACGAAAAACCCCTGCGCCTCTCGTCTGGTTATGGCTCGGCCAGAAGCACGGATCACCTGCAGGGCATTGACGATGGCATAGAGCCCGCAAAGGCCGTCCAGATCGCCTTGCTGGTAGGGGGCGCAGTGCAGTGCCCCGTCGAGGTAAACTGGGCGAATGGATAAATTCGCTGGCCAGCATGATGGTCAGGACACGCGTGGTGACAGCAGGATTCGCTGGATCGGGGGAACCATAGGCAAAGCCCCGGTCATAGTAGTCGATCTTCCAGAACACCGTCTGACCGGCAATCGACAGACTGCCGAAGTCATGCTCCCCGTGAGGGTCATTGTCCGGGGTGAAGGCTTCATAGGTGGTGATCCCATGCAGTAGCAGCTTTATGGCCGCCGGGTCGAATTGCTGGATGCCTGACGTGCACACCAAGCACCCGCCGATCAGGGTGCGCCGAAACGCGTCGTTCAACGCGCGGATGCGCTTGGTTCGAGCGGTTGCAGTCATGTAGGCATGGTCGTGCTGTTCGCTGTTAGCCATCACAACGGTCCTTTCGATTGGGGGAAGGGAATTGCTTTAGAGGAGGTTGACCAGCTTACGCTGCAGCGTCCGGTCGCCTTGGATGTAGCACTCGGTCGTGGTCAGGGAGCTGTGCCCGGCCAGTTCCTGCACATCGCGTAGGGAGCCGCCCGTCTTAGCAAGCAAACGGGCAGCCCGGGTAATGAAGGTCCTGCGTCCGGAATGGGACGAGCATCCCTTAAGGTCCAAGCTGTCATAGACCGCCCGAAACCAGTTCACGACAGAGCGCGCCGTCATCGCATGCCCTCGTTCCGACTGAATGACAGGCCCCACATGCGGCCTGCCTTGGTGCCGGTGCAGCCGTCGCAGGGCAGCAAGCAATTCGGACGAGAGCGGGATGCACCGGGAGCGGCCGCCCTTGGCAATACCCCCACTGATGGACAGGCTGTCGGACAGTTTTCCTGAAGGACCAAGGACCATGGGCCAGGTCAGGCCGGAGATTTCACAAGCGCGCAATCCGGCATGGAAACTGAGCAGTACGAGGACATGGTTGCGTACCGGATAGCGTGTCGTTGCGAGGCCATGAAGCAGCCGGCGCACGTCCACAGCATCCAGCACCTTTGCAGGCTGACGTGGCATGACAATACCGATTTTCTTGGGGGGCATGGTACTATAATACAATAAAATCAGTCATTTGTAAAGAAGCTGTAAAAATGCCCGCAGATTGCAGTCTAGTCCATTGCCACATGACGGGGCACTGACAAGCTTCCACAGAGGGGCGCAAGCAGGTGATCAGGGTGGAGCTTACGAACGGTCTCGACCCACAGTCGATGGTGCCGATGATCACTAGATGGCAGCTCTCACGACGGTCGTAGTCGGCTAAAGAGGACGGCTAGCTGAGCAAATGTCAGCAGGGGGCTTTGCGCGCTTCAAACTCCAACAAACGATGGTTTATCGCATCCCGAAACAAGGCGCGGTTTGGTTGTCACCAAGTTAAAATGTCGCGTGCTCCGCCATTTAGAAATGTCGCTGTGGGGGCGGATGGGCGTTGAGCCGGCCGCGGCCCGCTTTCTCCACACAGGGCTGTAGGGACGGGGCCGGCGGCGAGGTTTGCGGATGCCGCGCTTGGATCCGCATCCGATCATTTTCAAGACCTACAAGGGTATCTCAGCCTTGCTTTGGTAGGCACTCACGCATCCCCTTTCGACCGCGCCCCCGGTTCCGGCCGGCAAGACCGGCCTACACCCTCGCTGGTCGGGACGATGCGTCCGGCTGCGCTGCACGGATGAATGTCTTGTCCCGAGCCATCCCCTCGCACACCGGCCCTGGACTCTCTGCCCCGCCCATGAGGTGCCCCCCGAAAACTGGACACTGACGTAAGCTCTGCTTTTGCTGTCTGCTGATCTTCATCACGAAGGAGATCGACGATGTTGAAACGAAAGCAGCACGCCCCTGAGTTCGAGGCGAAGGTGGCACTTGAGTCGCTGAAAGGTGAGGCGATCGTGTCGGAGCTGGCGAGCCGGTTCGGCGTGCATCCGACGATGATCAATCAATGGAAACGCGCGCTGCTCGATGGCGCGTCCGGTGTCTTTGAACGCGGTGGCCGCAAGGCGCCGGTGATTGATGAGGATCAGGTCCGGGATCTACATGCCAAGATCGGGGAGCTGGCGGTGGCCAACTCTTTTTGGGAAAGAAAGCTGAAGCCTTGGGGCGGGAAGTGAGGCGCGGCATGGTCGAACACGCTGGATGCTGAGTTTTGTGTCGAGGCGCTGAACGAAGCAATCTATCGGTTCGGGCCGCTCGACATCATGAATAGCGATCAAAGATCTCAGTTCACATCCGTCGTTTGGACAGACCGCCTACGTCGGTCGGGCATCCGCATCCCGATGGACGGCAAGGGTCGTTACCTGGACAACATATTCATCGAGCGCCTGTGGCGGGCGCTAAATACCAGTGCGTCTATCTGCATGCTTGGGAGACCGGACCTCAGGCCCGCGCCGGTCTCCGACAATGGATCGAGTTCTACAATCACCGCCGCCCGCACAAGCCCCTTGGCGGACAACCGCCCGCCGTGGTCTACTCACTGCAAATCGAAGTCACGCAACCCGATCAACAGGAGAAACCCAGAAAAAAGCGCCAGATCCTGTCCAAGAGATGGGGAGCACCTCAGTCCGGGATTTTCGACCGGTTTGCCACTTCGCCAAGCTCTGGCATGGGTTTCATGTCAGGCTGCGGCTTTCAGGTTCTGGTTGGCGGAATCATAGGCCTCAGCGGGCGTCAGCAACCCGTGCGATGAGTGCGGACGTTTTTCGTTGTAACAGCTGATCCAGGCGCCGATCGCCCTGCGGGCCTCGGACCCGGCCCCGAAGGCGTTCAGGTAGACATATTCGTATCTGAGGACCGCCACGGCCTTTCGATCATCCGATTGTCGATCCAGCGGCCGCGCCCATCCATGGAGATCTTTACCTTGGCGTCGAGCAGCACCTTGGTGAACTGGGTGCTGGTAAATTTCGACCCTTGACCGGAGTTGCAGATCTCGGGCGGCCCGTATCTGGCCAGCGCCTCCTCCTCCAAGGTCTTGACGCAAAAGCTCGTGTCAAAGGAGTTCGACAGCCGCCAGCTGAGCACTTTCCGGCTGTGCCAATCCATGACGGCCACCAGGTAAAGAAATTCCCGGCGCATGGGGATGTAGCTGATGTCGGTGCACCAGAGCTGGTTGGGGCGGGTGATGGACAGGCCCCCAGACGGTATGGATAAATCTTGTGCTCTGGATGCTTCCTGCCGGTCTTGGACTCCCAGGTCAGATCGGCACAAGTCGCATGAGCTTCATCAGCCGGCGAACGCGATGGCGCCCGCATCGATGCCCCTCACGCTGCATATGACGGGCCATTTGCCGCGAACCATACCACGGCGTCTTGAGGAACTGTCGGTCGATGATGGCCAGGAACTTCTGGTTCTCGGCGCTTTCTCCGCGTGGCAGGTCAACAAAGGCCCGAGCGCGCCAGCGACAGCAGGCTGCACTGCCGCCGGACGCTGTGATCAGGATGATCCTGCGTCACCGCTTCTTGCCTCCAGTGCCCAGAATGAGACTGGAGGCTGCGGACAAAAGATCCCGCTCCACCACCAGCTGGCCGATCTTGGCATGCAGCTTCTCGACCTCCTGGTCGGAAATCGCCGGCTCGGCAGCGTCCTTGCCGGCAAAGGCCGATGCCATGTTCAGGGTCGCGGACCTTTTCCAGCCCGTGATCATGGTGGGATGAATGTCATACTTCTTGGCCAGTTCGGCCGTTGTCAGTTCCTCGCGGATGGCTTCCAGAGCCACCTTCGCCTTGAACGCGGCCGAATAGCGTTTTCGTCTCGTCATGCGGATCAGTCTTTCGTCAAGCGCAAAACTTTGGCGACTGGTCCAAATTCCCGCGGCCACTTCTGTCGGGGGGGGGGCCGCCGATGTCAGTAACGTTCAGGCCACCTCTGAAGCTCTTAATCAGGTCGGACTAAATCGGGAAGCAATCTGCCCCGCAAATCAAGGCGGGTGTATTGGACGTCGGCCTTCACGCATCGTACCGCCGCTAAAAAATGACGCCACGCCATCGCTTGGGCCTACTGGATCGCCCGGATTGCCGGATAGGATGCACGATAGTCACGATAGCTGGCGTCGAATGCGGCTTTGAAGGAAGCCTCCGGTTCGATTGTCTCGCTGAAGCCGGGGGCGATCATGATGCTTTCCGGCCGTCCCCCGGTCGCGGCGATCATCGCCAGGCGTGCGGCCCCCAAGCAGGCCCCAAACTCTCCTCCGGCCGGCAGCGTCAGGGGTATGCCCAGAACCGTCGCGATCAGGCGCAGCCAATAACGCGAGGCCGTGCCGCCGCCGATCGCGCTTAGCTGGTCGACGCGGGCGCCGGTGGCCTGCAAAGCCTCAAAGCTGTCGCGCAGGCCGAATGCCACGCCCTCCAGGACCGCCCGGGTCAGATCGTCGCGAGAGGTCGCAGCCCCCAACCCTGTGAAGCTGCCGCGGATCTCGGCATCATTGTGAGGGGTCCGCTCGCCCGACAGGTAGGGCAGGAAGCGGACGCGGGACGGGGCTTGCAGCGCCTCGCCCAAGGGCGCCGTCAGCGCCGCGGGCTTTTTATCGGTGATGCGCGCCAGCCAGTTCAGGCTGTCGGTGGCCGACAGCATCACCCCCATCTGGTACCATCGGCCGGGGACGGCATGGCAGAAAGTATGCAAGGCCGTCTCTGGCGCGGGCCGGTAGCCGTCGCGCGCAGCCAGCAGCACCCCTGAGGTTCCAAGCGATACGAAACCCTGCCCTTCTTCCAGCGCGCCGATCCCGCAGGCTGCGGCGGCGTTGTCCCCCGCGCCGCCCGCCACCGAGACGGGGCCCGTCAGGCCCCAACGCCGCAGCAGATCCGGGCGCAGCCGGCCCGCCTCGGCCGAACCCTCGACCAGGTCGGGCATCTGGTCCCGGCGCATGTGCCCTGCCGCCAGCAAGGTGTCGGACCATTGCCGCCGCCCCACATCCAGCCACGACGTCCCGGAGCTGTCGGACATGTCCGCCACATGTTCCCCCGTCAGGTAGAGGTTCAGGTATCCCGCCGGCAGCAGCACCTTGGCAATCCTGGCATGGATGCCTGGTTCGTGTTCGCGCAGCCATTCCAGCTTGGGGGCGGTAAAGCCCGAAAAGACGATGTTGCCGGACAGCGCGCGGACCTGATCGATACTGTCCAGCCGGACGGCCTGGGCATGGGACCGCGTGTCGTTCCACAAAATGCAAGGGCGCAGAACATCGCCTGCCTTGTCCAGCAGCGTCGCCCCGTGCATCTGGCCGGACACGCCGATGCCACGCAGCGCCGAGAACTGCGGGCAGGCTCGACGCAGGTCCTCCACCGCCGCATCCAGTGCAGCGATCCAGTCGGCGGGGTTCTGTTCCGACCAGCCGGGATGGGGACGATGAACATCGTAATGCCGCTCGGTCGCTGCCAGGGGGCGACCATCCGCGTCCACCAACAGGAGGCGAATGCCCGAGGTTCCCAGATCGATCCCGAGGAATGTCATATGCTTGCCTTCCAGATAGCGGTTGCGGGCGGCCTGCCCGTAATTGGGGTTCATGTGCGGACAGGCCATGTTGCGTCGCATCCGGCGTCTGTGAAAGGCAAAAACCTTTCCGCGGGTGGCGGTCTTGTTACCCGTGCGGCGACTGCCGCGCGGGTCTGGACGCCCAGAAAGGCGCCGGTCCGCGAAGCCGCATCACCCGGGCAACACGCCCTGCAAAAGTGGACGTTCAGGCCGCCTTCAGCGCCCCCGCCCGGTCTGGTTCGGCCGCGTCGGGCAGGCGGGTCCGGCTGACCCGGCCGACCGTCAGCTGCGACAGCCAGGACAAGCCACGCCCGGCCAAGACACCCAAGGCGATTCCGCCCAAAACAGCCATCCCATCCGTCACGGGCCGCGACAGCGACAGGTCCAGCATGGGCATCAGCACCTCGGGGACCAACCGGTGCAGCAGGTAGATCGGAAAGGCCGCCTGAGCCAGGTGCATGAAGCCGCGCACCAGCGGCCGGGGCATGGAAACCGTCCGGACATGCAGCAGAACGACGATCAGGGCCAGAAGGCTCATGTACTTGATCCAGCCGCCAAACCAGTTGCCCCCCAGGAAAGCAACCAGCGGCATGGCAAGCGCGGCGGCCAGCAGCACCAGCGCCCGCTGGCTGCGGGTGGTGGCGACGGCAATGCACCAGCCGAAGGCGAACAGGTAGAAGACCCACGGCACCGAGAACTGCGACCGCCCCGAGGGCAGCGGCCAGAATTCGGGCAGGGTCACGCGCATCAGCATGGCCAGCGCCAACATCACCAGCCCCATTCCGAAGGGTGACGACACAAGCCATTGTCGCATTCGCCCTGGCCAGAACATGAGAAGGACCAACAGGCTGATCTGCATGTAGGCTTCGACGAACCAATAAAGATAGGGCAGCATCAGATGTGTCTCGGGGGCGGTCAGGGCCAGGTTGCCCATCAGCGCGACCGAGACCCAGGGCACCTGCTGCCAGGCCAGCGCATAACCCGCGAGGACAAGGAAATAGGGCAGCAGGACCCGCAGGGCGGGGCGCAGGAAGCCCAGGGCATCCCCTTGGACCAAGGCATGCCTGCGATGCTGCGCAACGCTCATTCCCAGCAGGATCATCATGGCCGCCGCTCCGCCATAGACAGGCCAGTTGGTCTGATGCGCGGTCACCACCGCCAGGATCGCCAGCCCCCGCGCAAGCACATCCATCGGAATGCGGCTTTTGCCCGCCCCCGGCGCGCGCATCAGCTGCGCAACGGGCATCTGCTCCCACCCGGCGGGCAGCCCGCCAAGGCGCTGGTCGATCATCAGCGACAGCTCGACATGCTGCAGCGAATCGCCACCAAGGCTGGCAAAGCTGTCGGTCGGCTGGACCGGGCGGCCGAAGGTGCGGCCGAAGACCTGGATCAGGTCGGCACTGCGGGCCGGTGGCCGGGCCAGGCGCCGCAGCGCCGGATAGTCGACCTTGCTGTTGGGATGGCGCGGAAATTCCCTGCAGGGCACCGTCACCACATGCTGCGCCCCAACGCCCGCCAGCCGCGCGGCCATTGCCGCCAGCGCGTCCGAGGGTTGGGGCGCCGCGATCCAGATCGTGTCGTCATTGCCCCAGACGGCGACATGATGCCCCGCATCCGCCAAGGCCCGTTCCAGCGCGTCATGGCCGATGCGCAGGCCCGCGATCTTGGACATGCGCGACAGCCGGCCGGTGATCCGATAGAAGCCGTCCGGCCCAAGGCGGGCCAGATCGCCAGTGGCGAGTTGGGCCAGTTCAGGACCGCGCGCCAGATCGGCGGCGGTTTCAGCATAGCCCATCATCACGTTGGGGCCGCGATAGACCAGTTCACCTTCGGCGCCGGGGCAATCGATCGTCCGGCCGCCATCGTCCCGCAGCAGCAGGCTGCCGCCCGGAATGGCCCGCCCGATGGCATCGGGCGAGGTCGCGGCATGTTCGGGGGGCAGATAGGCGATGCGGGCGGTGGCCTCGGTCTGGCCGTACATCACCATGAAGCGGCCCTGACGGGCGGCCATGATCCCGGCCCAGTGCCGCACCTCGGACGGTGGCATGGCGCCCCCTGCCACGGTCAGGCAGGACAGGCAGGCAGGCAGGTTTTCGGCGGCACCGGCCAGCAGCCGGAAATGGTGAGACACACCTGCAAGGCTGGTCGCCCCCGATGCCTCCAGTCCTGCCAGAAAGCCCGGGGCCGCGACGGACCCCGTGTCCAGCCAGACGCTGGCCCCGCAGGCCAGGTGCGAATGCAGCACCGAAAGCCCATAGGAATAATGTAGCGGCAGGACCAGTGCCGCGCGATCTTCGGACCCGATGCGCAGATATTCCGCGATGCTGCGGGCATTCGCCTCGACCGCTGAAATGGACAGGCGAACACCCCGCCCTTCGCCCGTGCTGCCCGAGGTGGACAGCAGAAGCGCCAGGTCGTCATGAACTTGAGCAGGGTTTTCGTGAAAGATCAGCCTGCTGCGTTCGCCCGTGGTGCGCCAGCTGGCCGCAGGGCGGAAGCGGCCTTCCAGCTTGCGGGCGATGTCAGGCTGACCGGCAGGCAGGGGCATGACCGCATGACCAGCCTGCAGCGCGCCCAGATAGGCCGCGATCGTCGTGGGGTTCGGCAGCATCTCGATGGCGACCAGCCCCCGTCGTGCAGGCCAGCGGCTGGCAAAACGGTCGGCGGCTTCGGCCAGATCGGCATAAGTGATCGCGCCGTTCCGGGTGATCAGGCAGGGGCTGTTCCCGAAGCCGCGCAGACCCGAGGCAGAGAAAAACATGCGGGGATGCCCTTGGATAAAAACGAAGGATGCGTCCGCATAATTCCCTGTTGGTTTTTGTCAAGAATGCATTTGTTCACGCATCGGTGCTGCCACCCCTGTTATTCGGCCGCTGCGGGCATTTGCGCACGGGCCAGCAGCGCCGCCAGTTCGGGCCGACAGGATCCACAATTTTTGCCTGCCCCCAAGGCCTGCCCGATGGCCGCGACGCTGTTCAGGCCGCCGCCGGCCAAGGCGCGCAGAATGGTGTTCAGCCCGACATTCAGACAGGCACAGATCGTCGGGCCGGGATCCGGCATGTCCGCCGAGGGACGTCCCGCCAGCGCATGCGGCGCCTCGTGGTCCAGCAGCCCGACCAGATGGTCGCGCGACAGCAGCACCGGTTCGGGCGCGATGAACAGCGCCGCCTGCAGCCTGCCGTCGCGGTGAAAGGCCATCCGGTGCCGGCCCCGCGCCCTGTCCTGCAGCAGGACCGAGGGTTGGCCCAGATCAAGCAGCGCCTCGGCCCATGCGACCCAGTCCGGCGGTGTGACGCTGTCGGCAAGCTCCAGTTGCCAGCCACCTGCCACCCGCGCCTTAGCCCAATAGCCGCAGCCGGGTGCGACATCCCGTGCGGTCAGAAGATAGCCATGCCAGGCCGCGGCATAACGCGTCAGGCGGACGGTGGCCGACTTGCTGGCGGGTTGGCCAGAGATCGGATCGGTCAGCCCCGGAACCAGCGCGTCGACGCGGCCGGTGGGTGCCGTCTGGCCGCTCCAGTGCATCGGCGCAAAGGGATGGCCCGGTGCCACCCGGTCGCTGATCATCACGCGCAGGACGGCCCGGCCGTGGCCGTTCTGCAGCTGCACCAGGTCGGCGCCGCCCAAGCCGTAATGATCGGCATCCTGCGGGTGCAGCTCCAGATAGGGCTCGGCCAGGTGCCGCGACAGGCGGGGCGACAGGCCCGTGCGGGTCATGCTGTGCCACTGGTCGCGGATGCGCCCGGTGTTCAGCAGAACCCCGTCCGGATCGCGCACCGGCAAAGCCGCCCGGACCGGCAGCATCCGCGCCCGCCCGTCGGACGTGTGAAACCGGCCGCTGCCGAAGAACCGGCCGCCCCGCTGCGCGGACCCCTGTGGCCAGTGAACAGGCGACATCCGGTCATAATCCACCCCCGCCAGTTCCGAGATGTCGAAGTCGCTGCCCACCGCGCCCGCGACGCCGGACAGCGCCGCATGTTCGGCAAAGATCCCCGCCGGCCCTGACCAGTCAAAGCCTTGGAACCCCATGCGCTGCGCGACCTGGGCCAGCGCCCACCAATCCGGGCGGGCCTGCCCCGGCGGCGGCAGCGCCGCCCGCTGGCGGCTGATCAGACGTTCGGAATTGGTGACGGTGCCATCCTTTTCGCCCCAGGCGGCGGCAGGCAGCAGCACATCGGCCAGCCGCGCCGTGTCGGTGTCGGGCCAAGCCTCGCTGACCGCCACGAAGGCGCAGGCGGAGATGGCGCGGGCGACGCGGTCGGCCTCGGGCATGGTCGCAGCGGGATTGGTGTGGATGATCCACAGCGCCTTGATCCGGCCGTCTTCGACCGCGCGGAACATGTCCACCGCCTTCAGGCCGGGGCGGTCGGCCATCCGGGGTGCGTTCCAGAAGCTTTGCACGGCGACACGATGGGCAGGGTCCTCCAGCTCCAGATGACAGACCAGCATGTTGGACAGGCCGCCCACCTCGCGTCCGCCCATCGCGTTGGGCTGGCCGGTGACACTGAACGGTCCCATGCCGGGGCGGCCGATCCGGCCAGTGGCCAGATGGCAGTTCAGGATCGCGTTCACCTTGTCGGTGCCGCTGTCGGACTGGTTGATGCCCTGGGAATAGACGGTGACCACCTTCTCAGCCCCGGCCCACAGGTCCAGGAAGGCCGCCAGGTCCTGCGGGTCCAGCCCCGTCGCGGCACGACGGCTGTCCCGCGCAGCCTCCAACGCCGTGTCCATCCCTGCGACATGGGGCAGAAAATCGGCATTCATCCGGCCGGTGTCGAACAGATGGCACAGCAGCAGGTTGAACAGATGCGCATCCGCGCCCGCCGCGATCGGCAGATGCAGGTCGGCGCCTTCGCAGGTGGCGGTCCGGCGCGGGTCGATGACGACAATGCGCATGTCGGGTCGGGCGGCGCGGGCGGCCATCAGGCGCTGATGCAGGACCGGGTGGCACCAGGCCAGGTTCGAGCCGGTCAGCACCACCAGATCGGCCAGCTCCAGATCCTCGTAAAGGCCCGGCACCGTGTCGCTGCCGAAGGCGCGCCTGTGGCCCGCCACGCTGGACGCCATGCAGAGCCTGCTGTTCGTGTCGATATTCGCGCTGCCGACAAAACCCTTCATCAGCTTGTTGGCGACATAGTAATCCTCGGTCAGCAGCTGGCCCGAAACATACATCGCCACCGAATCCGGGCCATGCCGGGCAACGGCATCGGTAAACCGGTGGGCGATCAGGTCCAGCGCCTGGTCCCAGCCGGCCTCGGCCCCCCTGATGCGCGGGGTCAGCAGGCGACCGGCGGTGGCCAGGGTCTCGCCCAGGGCGGCGCCCTTGACGCACAGACGACCACGGTTGGCAGGGTGATCGGGGTCGCCCGCGATCCGCAGCCCGCCCTGCCCGTCCGGCGTCGCCAGGACCCCGCAGCCCACCCCGCAATAAGGGCAGGTCGTCCGGACCGGCGCCGTCATGCCGCCCTGCGCCCGGACAGGGCGGCGGCGTCCAGCAGCACCCGGCCGTTTTCGCTGCGTACGGCATAGGTGACCACGCGGCCGTCATCGGCCCCCTGTGCCGATCCGGTGGCCATGTCGAAGACCCAACCATGCAGCGGGCAGGTGACCTGAGCGCCGTGGACGATCCCCTCGGACAGCGGCCCGCCCTTGTGCGGGCAGCGGTCGTCCAGCGCAAAGACGTGGTCATCGGCGGTGCGAAAAACCGCAACGCAGCCCAGCGGCGTCCGCACCACGCGGGCGCCCTGACGGGGGATGTCGTCCAGCGCAGCGATGTCGATCATGCTCATTCTGCGGCCCTCAAGGTCAGGTCGGCCACGGGGGCCCATTCGGCGGGACGGGCAGCGTGATCCGCCCACGGGTCAGTCTGATAGATCGACTGGCTTTCGGCAAAGCGCGCCACCAGCGCGCCGCGGATTGCCGGGTCAGCCACCTGATCTCGGCACCAGTCTAGGCCCACCTTGTCCACCCATTTGTAGATCCGGTGCAGATAGCGGGCGTTCTCTCGGTACAGCTGGACAAAGGCAGCAACCACATCACAGACCGCGTCCGCATCGGGCACCGTCAGCAGCGGCACCGTCTCGCGCACGTCCATGCCGGCGGCGCCCGCCACGCTGATCTGGAACCCGCTGTCCACGCAGACGATGCCGATATCCTTGCAGGTCGCCTCGGCGCAGTTGCGCGGACAGCCGGACACGCCCAGCTTGACCTTGGCGGGCGTCCACGACCCCCACAACAGCTTTTCCAGCCGGATTCCCAGGCCCGTCGAATCCTGGGTACCGAAACGGCAGAACTGTTCGCCCACGCAGGTCTTCACGGTGCGCAGGCCCTTGGCATAGGCGTGCCCCGACACCATCCCGGCATCGTTGAAATCGGCCCAGATCGCGGGCAGATCCTCTTTCCTGACGCCCAGCAGGTCGATGCGCTGGCCGCCGGTAACCTTGATCATCGGCACGGCGTAACGGTCGGCTGCGTCCGCGATGGCTCGCAGTTCGGCGGCGGAGGTGACGCCACCCCACATCCGCGGGACGACTGAATAGGTGCCATCCTTCTGGATGTTGGCGTGGTTTCGTTCGTTGACGAAACGGCTCTGCCGGTCGTCACGGTATTCCGCCGGCCAATCCGCGATCAGGTAATAGTTCAGCGCCGGGCGGCAGGAGGCGCAACCGCCGACCGTGCGCCAGCCCAGATCCTGCATCACCGCCGGGATGGATTTCAGCCCCATCGACTTGATCAGGCGGCGCACATCCTCATGCGTATGATCGGTGCATTTGCACATCGGCGGGTTGGCGTTGGCCGCGAAGCCATCGCCCAAGGTCAGCGCCATGACCTGTTCGACCAGCCCGGTGCAGGTGCCGCAACTGGCGCTGGCCTTGGTCAGACCGCGCACGGCGTCCAGTGTTGTCGCACCGCCGGTGATGGCGGCGGTGATCTGTCCTTTGCAGACGCCGTTGCAGCCACAGATTTCCGCCTCAGGCGGCAAGGCTGCAACGGCTGCCAGAGGGTCCGCTTGGGCACCTCCGGCAAAGGCGGGACCGAAGATCAATGTGTCGCGGTCGGGCGTGATGTCGGCGCCCTTGCGGATCTTGTCGAAAAACCAGGCGCCGTCGGCGGTGTCGCCATACATGACGGCACCGACCAGACGGTCTCCTTCCAGCACCAGCCGCTTGTAGATGCCGCGACCCGGATCGCGAAACACGATGTCCTCGCGCCCCGGCGCATCCGTGAAATCCCCCGCGCTGAACAGATCGCAGCCGGTGACCTTCAGCTTGGTCGCGGTCTGCACGGGCCGGAATACGGCCTCTTGCCCCGCCAGCGTTGCGGCCAGAACGCGCGCCTGATCGTAAAGCGGCGCCACCAGACCGAACAACTGTCCGTCATGTTCGACGCATTCGCCAAGCGCAAGGATCGCCGGGTCGCTGGTTTGCATCTGGTCGTCGACGGTGATGCCGCGCGCCACCTCCAGCCCCGCGTCATTGGCCAACCGCGTTTCGGGGCGAATACCCACGGCCATGCAGACCAGATCGGCGGGATAGACGGTCCCATCCTCCAGCAGGACCGCCTCGACGCGGTCGGTGCCCAGGATCGCCTTGGTGACGCCTTGGCAATGGACGCGGATGCCGCGCGCCTCCAGATCCTTTTGCAGAAGATAGCCTGCGGCCGGGTCCAGCTGGCGTTCCATCAGGTGACCCATCAGGTGGATCACCGTCACGTCGGCCCCGCGCGCGGCCATGCCGGCGGCGGCCTCCAATCCCAGTAGCCCCCCACCGATGACAACAGCCTTGGCGCCAGGGCGGCTGGCCTCGATCATCGCATTGGTGTCCTCAAGGTCGCGATAGGTGCAGACGCCAGGCAGGTCCTTTCCCGGCACCGGGATGATGAAGGGCGCCGAGCCGGTCGCGATGACCAACGCGTCATAGGGCACCGGCCCGTTCGCGCCGTGAACCACCTGCGCATCCCGGTCGATCGCGGTCACGCTTTCGCCAAACCGGCAGGTGACGCCGTGGGCTGCGTACCAGGCGTCGTCATGCGTCACGATCTGGTCATAGGTCTTGTCGCCCGACAGCACCGGCGACAGCATCAGCCGGTTGTAGTTGCCGCGCGGTTCCGCGTTGAACAGGGTCACGTCCCACTGGCCGGGGGCCGCCTCGAACAGATGCTCCAGCATCCGGCCCGAGGCCATGCCCGCGCCGATCACCACAAGTTTCCGGTTCATGGCAATCACTCCGCAGCTTCGACCAAACGGTGGCGTTCGTATAGGAACCGCAGCACACCTTCGCGTGCGCGGACATAATCGGGCTGGCTGGCCAGCCGGATGCGGTCGCGGGGTCGGACCAGCGGCACGGTCAGCACCTCGCCGATGGTGGCGGCGGGGCCGTTGGTCATCATCACGATCCGGTCGGCCAGCAGCACGGCCTCGTCCACGTCATGGGTGATCATGATCATGGTGTTCCCAAGCCGGGCATGGATGTCCATCACCGCGTCCTGCAGATGCGCGCGGGTCAGGGCGTCCAGCGCGCCGAAGGGTTCGTCCAGCAGCAGGACCTTGGGTTCCATCGCCAAGGCGCGCGCGATACCGACGCGCTGGCGCATCCCGCCCGAGATCTCTCCGGGGCGCTTGTCGGCAGCATGGCTCATCTGGACCAGGTCCAGGTTCTGCATGATCCAGTCATGCCGTTCCGCGCGTGATTTCGTGGCACCAAACACCTTGGACACCGCCAGCTTGATATTGTCATAGACCGTCAGCCACGGCAGCAGGCTGTGGTTCTGGAAGACCACGGCGCGGTCGGGACCGGGCGCGTTCACCTCGCGCCCGTCCAGCACGATCCCGCCGGACGTCACGTCGGTCAGGCCCGCGATCAGGTTCAGCAGCGTGGATTTCCCACAGCCGGAATGGCCGATGATGCTGACGAATTCGCCCTTGTCGATGGTCAGGGTGATGTCTGACAGGACATGGGCCTGCTTGGAACCCTTCACGAAGGTCTTTGAGACATGGTCGATCTGAAGATATTTCATTGGTCTTTCCCCCTTACCCGGCCGTGCCGCGAGAGACGACGCGTCCGATCCAGCCGACCAGACGATCCAGGATGAAGCCCGTGCCGCCGATATAGGCCAGGGCCACGATGATGTCGCTGAGGCGGGACGAATTCCACGCATCCCAGATGAAGAAGCCGATGCCCACGCCGCCGGTCAGCATTTCGGCCGCGACGATGGCCAACCAGGACAGGCCAACCCCAATGCGCAGCCCTGAAAAGATGTAGGGCGCGGCGGCGGGCACCATGATCTTGCAAAAGAACTCGACCTGGTTCAGACGCAGGACGGCGGCAACGTTGCGGTAATCCTGCGGGATGGCGCGGACGCCCGCGGCGGTGTTGATGATCACCGGCCAGATCGCGGTGATGAAGATCACGAAGATCGCCGACGGCCCGCTGTCCATGAAGGCGGCCAGGCTGATGGGCAGCCAGGCCAGCGGCGGCACGGTGCGCAGGATCTGGAAGATCGGATCAAAGCCGCGCATCATCAGCGCCGATTGTCCAATCACGGCGCCGGTCAGCACGCCGACCACGGCGGCCAGCCCGAAGCCATAGGCCACACGTTCCAGCGAGGTTAGGACGCGCCAGCCCAGGCCGATGTCCTGGCTGCCATAGACATAGAACGGCTCCATGATCAGAAAACCGCTGTCGATCCAGACCTGCACCGGCGTGGGCAGGCCGCTGCCCTCGCCCGAGGCGCCAACCTGCCAGATCGTCAGCAGGACGACCAGCACGGCCAGCGGCGGCAGGACGGTGCTTGCCAGCGATGCGCCGCGTTTGCGCCAGGGGGCCAGGCGGTCGGAGTTGCGGGGGGGCAGCGCCACGACGGGGGCTGCGGGCTTGGGGGTCAGGTCCAGCTTGCGCTTCAATGCGGTGACGTTCATCGGGTCACACCATCGCCTTGATGGACTGGGCGTCCAGATAGGCGTCGGGGTTCGCCGGATCAAAGGTCTTGCCGTCGAAGAAGGTCTCGACCCCGCGGCTGTCGCCGAAATCGACCAACAGGCCCAGCCCCTTGGCTGCCGCCAGCCACAGATCGCTGCGGTTCGTGCGATCGACCAGCCCGGCCGTGTCCAGGTCGCCCGGCAGATAGCCCCACCGCTTGTTTTCGGTGATGAACCAGCTGTCCAGCGATTTCCACGGATAGGAAGTCTCGCCCGCCTTGCCCCAGAACTTCATCGCCAGATCCGGGCGATCCTCGACCCGGCCATTGCCATAGTTGATCCGGCCCTGGATGCGGCCGATGATGTCCGCGACGGGCACGTTGAACCACTGGCGGCGGCCGATGATCTCGGCCATCTCCTGCTTGTTCTCGGGCAGGTCGCACCACATCTGCGCCTCCATCACCGCCATCATCAGCGCGACGGTGGCGTTGGGGTTGGCATCAACCCAATCGGCGCGCATGCCCAGCACCTTTTCGGGGTGGCGGTTCCACAGCTCGCCCGTGGTGGCGGCGGTAAAGCCGATCTTCTGGTTCACCAGCTGCTCGTTCCACGGCTCTCCGACGCAGAAGGCCTCCATGTTGCCGACCTTCATGTTGGCCACCATCTGTGGGGGCGGCACAACGATCAGGTCGACCTCGGACACGGGGTCGATCCCGCCTGCCGCCAGCCAATAGCGCATCCACAGGTCATGCGTGCCGCCGGGGAAGGTCATGGCGACTGGCACGCCCTGACCGGCAGCCTTGCGGGCGGCAAAGATCTCCTTCAGGGGGGCGCTGTCCAGGCCCACGCCGCTGTCGGCATAGTCCTGGCGCACGGACAGGCCCTGCCCATCCTCGTTCAGGTTCAACAGCGTGTACATCGGCAGCGGCTGGTTGTTCTGCATCACGCTGCCGGCGGAATAAAGATGCACCTTGGGCCGCAGGATATGCCCACCGTCGATCCCGCCCGCATCCGATCCAAGCGCCATATTGTCGCGCGTGGCGCCCCAACTGGCCTGCTTTTCGACCAGGACGTCGGACATGCCGTGTTTTGCGAAAAAGCCCTTTTCAAGGGCGATGATCAGGGGCGCACTGTCAGTCAGCGCGATATAGCCCAGCTTGCAGCCGGTGACTTCGGGGGCGGGGGTGGCGGCCCAGGCCCCGGAGGGCAGGGCCAGGCGGGCGGCGGCCATTGTGGCCAGTACGCCGCTGGCCGATTTCAAGAAGCTGCGGCGGGACGAGGGCTTGATCAGAGTCATCTGGCTGGTCCTTGATGTCAGCCCGCAGGTCAGGAAACGCGGGCCCGGAAACACGAAAGCCACCGGCATCGCCGTCCAGTGCTGGACACGAAAACGGTGGCGACATTGCCTGAAGGGAAAGGCCCGCTTCCTTGCGGACAGATCGAAGTTCGGAGCGCCGTTGCATCCGACTTGATCCCAGAATTGCGGCTGGGGGACCGGCGGTCAAGCTGCAGGGGGACCTCCCGGCCCGCGCTGTTCGGGGTGGCTGCGAAATAGGGCAGACTGCCTGTGAATTCAGCGCGTCAGGGACGCCATGTCGAAGACATGCCCGTCGAAAAAGGCATCGGGTCCCAGAATCATCTGCCCCTGCTCGGCTGCCACGGCGGTCGGGGCCGCGATTGCGCCTTCGATCTTGGCCGATGATCCGGGCAGGTCGGCGCCCGCCTCGCGCAGGTGGCGGCGATAAAGGTCGGTGCGGAAACAGCCCGCTGCCCGCGTCATGGCCTGGTTAGGGTCAAGGTCATGGCGCTGCGCCATGCGCGCGCCCAGCATCGCGGCAATGCTGCGCCAGGGAAACGTCGCCCCCTGGGCGTGAAATCGAATGAATTCTGGATAGTGCCGCAGTTCGCCGCTGGCCGTGACGTGCAGCCGGCCCAGCAAACCGCGTTCGCACAGTTCGGGCGACAGGTTCAGGTAATCGGGACGCGACAGGATCTCGGCCGCTGTGCCGCGCGCGTCGGGCTGGTCCAGCCAGCGGCCTGCGCGCCACAGCGCCCGCATCAGCCGGCCGGTCTGGTCGGGCTGCGTCTCGGCCCGGTCGCGGGTCATCACGAGGCCCTTTTCCGGCGCGGCGGCCCAAATTGCCCGTCCCGCCAGCAGCAGTGCGCCCCTGCTCTGCTCAACGGCGAACGATGCCCAAGGCTCGCCCACGCAACATGCGTCGATCTCCTTTGCGGCCAGCGCATCCGCCATCTGCGGTGGGGGAACCGTGTGGATGGTCAGCCGACGGGCCAGGTCCGTGCCGTCCAGCCAATGCCGCACCAGTTCGGCCTGGGTCGAGAACGGAAAAGGCACCCCCACCCGCAACTGCCCCGAATGCGCAGCCGCCAACGCCGTGCGGGCCGCCCAGGGGTCGCTGAAATCGAAACCGTGCCCCCGGTCGCGCAGCCGCGCCTCCAGCGCCGAGGAGACCGCGATCGCCTGCCCGCCCTGGGACAAGACCATCAGCAGGTCGAAATCCGGATAGGCCGGCCCCAGCCCCAGGCTTTGCGCGATGGGCATGGGCACCAACATATGCGCCGCATCAATCCCGCCCGTGCCCAGCAGGTCGCGGCTTTGCGCCCAGCTGCCGACGCGGACCAACTCCAGCGCCAGCCCCTCTTCGGCGGCAAAACCCAGCTCCTGCGCGATGATCAGCGGCGCGGCATCGGTCAGCGGCAGATAGCCCAGGCGCAGCCGGTCGGTCATGACAAGAGTCCCGCTGCCATCACCAGCTGCTGCGCGATGTCGGCCACGCGGCGCTTCTGATCCATGGCGGTCTTGCGCAGCAGGGCATATGCGGCCTCTTCGTCGATGCCGCGCGCCTTCATCAGGATCGCCTTGGCGCGGTCGATGATCTTGCGCTCTTCCAGCGCAGCCTTGGTGGCGGCCAGTTCGGCGCGCATCTTCTGGAACATGTGGAACCGCGCGATGGCCGCGTCCAGGATCGGCTTGATGCGGTCCCTGTGCAGGCCGTCAACAACATAGGCCGAGACCCCCGCCTCGATCGCGGCGCGGGTCAGCTGTTCGTCCGACCGGTCGACGAACATGGCCACGGGCCGGTCCAGCGGACCCGACATCAAGGCCAGTTCCTCCAGCACGTCGCGCGACGGATTGGCCACGTCGATCAGCACGATGTCGGGCTGCTGTTCGGCGATGCGGCGGGCCAGCCCGGTTTCCTCAGCAATCACCGTGACGGCATGATCACCCGAGGCGCGCAGACCATCGACGATCTTCAGCGCCCGGTCCCGATCCCGCTCGACCACGATGATTGAAAGCCGCTCCATCACTGCCAGAAACAGCGCCGCCGCCAGCTTGGCAAGCAAGCGCAGCGCGGAAAGGCAGCGTCAGACAGCCACTGCCTAGGAAAAAGGCAGCGGCTTCCTGCAAGGATCAGAGGATGAAGTTTGCTTCGGTCAAGGCATGATACCCGGCCAACCGGATCGCGGCATCCGCCTGGCCATCGCCGTTCACGTCCATCAGCAGGTTGGTATACGGGGTGCTGCCCGCGCCGCGAATCGCAATCAGCTGCCCGCCGTGGCCCGGCTCGAACTCTCCGCCGATCTGCAGGGTGAAGGCGCTGTTGCCGGCGAACTGCCGGTCGGCATCAATGGCGCCAAGATCGATCCGGTCGTCGCGGGCATTGAAATCGGTGACAAGGTCGCGGCCCGTGCTCCGGCTGTCATCCAGCGCCCGGAAGACGAAAACATCGGCGCCCATGCCGCCCGTCAGCTGGTCCGCGCCCATGCCGCCGATCAGGCGGTCGCTGCCGCGGCCGCCCTCCAGCAGATCCGCCCCCATAGCGCCATCCAGCGTGTCGTTGCCGTCTTGTCCCAACAAACGGTCGCTGCCACGGCGGCCCGACAGACCGTCCGCGCCCCCGCCGCCCTGGATCAGGTTGTCCTGGGCGTTCCCGCCCAGCCGATCGGCACCCGCGCCGCCCTGCAGGTTCTCGATGTTCAGGATGCGGTCCATGCCATGACCTGTGTCCTGCCGGTCCGTGCGGGCAAGGTCGATGCGCGCTCCTGTGGCGCCCTTGATCGCCAGCCAGTCGCGCCCCAGACCTCCGTCGAGGATGTCGTCCTGGCTGCTCAAGATCAGCCGGTCAGCGCCCCTGCCGCCATACAACGCGTCGCGGCCCGCCCCGCCGCCCAAGGTGTCGTTGCCCTCAAAGCCGTACAGCGTGTCGTTGCCGCCCATTCCAAAGGCCCGGTCCGCTTGAAAGCTCAACTCGAAGAGGTCGTCCCCCGACAGGACGCGGTCGATCAGCCGGTTATCATCGGCACGCGAAAAGCTTAGCGTTGCATCATGGAAATCGACCAGCGGCAGGCTGATCCGGTCAAATTCGAAGTGGTTGCGGTAATATTCGCCGTCGGACACCACCTGGCTGATATTGGTCAAAGTGCCGCCGGTGACATGGTCGCCAATCATCCGAAAGCCCGTGCCGGCCAATCCGACTGCGGCCAGTTCGCCGTCGGATAGATAGCTTACGACCAGCATATCCTCGATCAGGCGACCGCGATTTTCGACAAAGCAGTTGTTCAGGAACTGGCTGTCAAACGCGTTGTAGTAAAGCAGACTCAGATCAAAATTCGACTGGTCAAATCCAAGATCAGCATAGATCCGTGCCATGGTACATCCAAAATCATGAACAACATTCCGGACCCGCAGCGGCTATCGACCGCTGGCCGGTACATACCAAATTAACCTTTGTGCCAACAGGACGTCAAAGCCTATCGGATAACAATTTCAGGGTTTCAGCTGACCTTAAAGGCCTTCGCTCTCGGGCAGTCCCAGCATGATGTTCAGGTTCTGCACCGCGGCCCCCGACGCACCCTTGCCCAGGTTGTCCAGCACCGCGATGACGGTCGCGCAGCCGATCTCCTCGTCGCCATGGACGCTGATGCGCATCAGGTTGGTGTTGTTCAGCGCGGTGGGGTCGATGCGGTCACCCAGATCAGCAGCTGCGACGACCTGAACGAAGTCCTGACCTTGGTAATGATCCGACAGCGCCTGGTGCAGGGCCCGGATCGTGCGGTCGCCGCCCAGATGCAGGGGCAGCTGCACCGCCATGCCCTGCGCAAAATTCCCGACCGAGGGTGCGAAGATCGGCTGCATCAGCAGCCCGCCGCGGGTCATGATCTCGGGGATGTGCTTGTGGCGCTGCGTCAGGCCATAAACGAAATGCGCGGGCGCGGTGCCCGCCTCGTATTCACCGATCAGCGCCTTGCCGCCGCCGGTATAGCCGCTGACCGCGTTGATCGACAGCGCCTCGGCCTCATCGATCATCCCGGCCTTGACCAGGGGCGCGATCATGGCGATGGCGCCGGTCGAATAGCAGCCGGGATTGCTGACATGGCGCGCTGCGGCGATCTGCTGGCGCATGCCGGGGGCCAGTTCGGGAAAGCCGAAGACCCAGTTCGGGTCGATCCGGTGCGCGGTCGAGGCATCGATCAGCCGCACGTCCATGTCACGCGTCAGGTCCACCGCCTCGCGGGCGGCATCGTCGGGCAGGCACAGGATCGCCACGTCGGACTGTTCGAACGCCTCGCGCCGCGCCTGCGGGTCCTTGCGCCGCGCGGGATCGACCTGGACCAGGCGGATGTCGTCGCGCCCCAGAAGCCGGTCGCGGATCTGCAGGCCGGTGGTGCCGGCTTCGCCATCAATGAAGACGCTGTGGGACATGGGACTCGCTCCGCTGACAGGATCGCGCCTTCTCTAGCGGATCGGGACCGGGGTCACAACGCCGCAGGGATCAGATTTGGCACATCTCGGACCGGGTCAGGAACCGCTTTTCCCGGCCGTTGTCCAGGCTGAACATGCCGCCCCGGCCCGCCACCACGTCGATGATCAGGTCGGTGTGCTTCCAAGCCTCGAACTGGCTGGCCGAGATATAGAAGGGCGCGCCCCCGATCTCTCCCAGCTTGACGTCGCGCTCTCCTACGCGGAAATCGCCCTGTGGATAGCACATGGGCGAGGAGCCGTCACAGCAGCCCCCCGATTGGTGGAACAGAACGGGACCGTGATCGGCCACGATTTCTTCGATCAGCTTCAATGCCTCGGGTGTGGCGGTGACCGTGCTCATGCCTTCAACCTCCTCCTCAGAAAGCGCATGACCTGCTTTTCCTCGGGATGCAGGTCGGCGCTGTTCAGATTGTCGTCGATACTGCCCTGCAATTCCAGCTTCAGCTCGTTTGCCAGATAGGCATCGATGACCTGCGGATGGACATAGCATTTGCGGCAGATGGTGGGCGTGTTGCCAAGCCGCGCGGCCACCTCCTCGATGGCGTCGCGGACATTGCGCTTGGCGGCGGCCTGGCTGTCGGCCCTTTCGAACTCGGCGAGGGCCAAGGCCGCCAGAACCGTGCCGGTCCAGGTGCGGAAATCCTTGGCGGTGATGTTGCTGCCGCTGACCTGGCGCAAATAGGCGTTGACCTCGGTCGAACTGACCGGATGAGGAAGACCCTCCTCGTCGAGGTACTGGAACAGGTGCTGGCCGGGAATGTCCTGCGCGGCCTTGACGATGCGGGCGATGCGCCGGTCCCGCAGGCCAAGGTTCCATTCCTTGCCGCTCTTGCCGCGAAAGCGAAAGCGGACCTCGTTGCCCGCCAGCTTGACGTGCCGCGTCCTCAGCGTGGTCAGGCCATGCGACTTGTTCTGCTTGGCGTAATCGGCATTGCCGACCCGGATCATGGTGTTTTCCAGCAGATAGACCACCGTCGCCAGCACCTTCTCGGCGGGCATCCCGCGGCGGGACATGTCCTCGGAGACCTGCTGGCGCACCTTGGGCAGCACCTTGGCGAAATCCAGCATCCGGTGGTACTTGGCCCCGTCGCGGACCTCGCGGAAGGCGGGGTGATAGCGGTACTGCTTGCGCCCCTTGTCGTCGCGGCCGGTGGCCTGGATATGGCCGCGCGGGTCCGGGCAGATCCAGACATCGGTATAGGCCGGCGGAATGGCCAGCGCGGCCAGTTGCTTGCGGCGGTCCGCGTCGCGGATGGTCCTGCCGGTCGAGTCGCGATAGGTGAAGCCCTTGCCCGATCGCTGGCGGGTGATGCCGGGCATGTCGTCGTTGACATAAACCAGCCCCGCGCTTTCCGCGGCGTCTTCAGGGTCGATGATGCTGTCCTTGGGCATGGTTCTGTCCGAGTTGACGTGGACGATCAGCCCCAACGCCGGTGACCTGCCGCGGGTTGCGGAAGGGGCGGCCCGTGGCCGGACCGCCCCCGCCTTGTCATGTCCCGATCAGAAGAAGCCCAGCTTCTTGGGGCTGTAGCTGACCAGCATGTTCTTGGTCTGCTGATAGTGGTCCAGCATCATGCGATGGTTTTCGCGACCGATGCCCGACTGCTTGTAGCCGCCAAAGGCCGCATGCGCCGGATAGGCGTGATAGCAGTTGGTCCAGACCCGGCCCGCCTGGATGGCGCGGCCAAAGCGATAGCAGGTGTTGGCGTCGCGCGACCACAGGCCCGCGCCCAAGCCATACAGCGTGTCATTGGCGATCGACAGCGCCTCGTCATGGTCCTTGAAGGTGGTCACCGATACGACCGGGCCAAAGATCTCCTCTTGGAAGACGCGCATCTTGTTGTGGCCCTTGAAGACCGTCGGCTTGATGTAATAGCCGCTCGACAGTTCCCCACCGTGATCGGCCGCCTCGCCGCCGGTCAGCACCTCGGCGCCTTCCTTTCGACCGATGTCGAAATAGGAAAGGATTTTCTCCTTCTGCTCACTGGAGGCTTGGGCACCGATCATGGTGTTGCTGTCGCGCGGGTCGCCCTGCACGATGGCCTCGACCCGCTTCAGCGCCCGCTCCATGAACTGGTCATAGATATTTTCGTGGATCAGGGCGCGCGACGGGCAGGTGCAGACCTCGCCCTGGTTCAGCGCGAACATGACAAAGCCCTCGATCGCCTTGTCGAAGAAGTCGTCATCCTCGCGACAAACATCTTCCATGAAGATGTTGGGCGACTTGCCACCCAGTTCCAGCGTCACCGGGATCAGGTTTTCCGACGCGTACTGCATGATCAGGCGGCCGGTGGTGGTTTCCCCGGTGAAGGCGATCTTGGCGATGCGCGGGTTCGACGCCAGCGGCTTGCCCGCCTCCAGGCCAAAGCCGTTGACGATGTTCAACACGCCCGGCGGCAGGATGTCGGCGATCAGTTCGGCAAACACCATGATCGTGGCCGGGGTCTGTTCGGCGGGTTTCAGCACCACGCAGTTGCCCGCGGCCAGCGCGGGGGCCAGCTTCCAGCAAGCCATCAGCAGCGGAAAGTTCCACGGGATGATCTGGCCCACGACGCCCAGAGGCTCGTGGAAGTGATAGGCGATGGTGTCGTTGTCGATCTCGCTGATGCCGCCTTCCTGGGCGCGCAGGACGCCGGCGAAATAGCGGAAATGGTCGATCGCCAGCGGCAGGTCGGCGGCCATCGTTTCGCGGATCGGCTTGCCGTTGTCCCAGGTCTCGGCGGTGGCCAGCAGCTGCAGGTTCTGCTCCATCCGGTCGGCGATCTTCAGCAGCGCGTTCGAGCGTTCGGTGGTCGAGGTGCGGCCCCAGGCATCCTTGGCGGCATGGGCCGCGTCCAGCGCAGCCTCGATGTCGGCGGCATTCGAGCGCGCGATCTCGCCGATCTGGGCGCCTGTGATCGGGGTCGTGTTGATGAAATACTGGCCCGACTTGGGCGCCATCCACTTGCCGCCGATGAAGTTATCATAGCGGCTGGCAAAGGGCATGACGCCCACGCCCTTGAATTCATGCGTCTGGTCGTTCGGCATTGATTCCTCCTCTGGATGTCTCCCGGAACTCCCCCTCCGGGTATGGCTTGAAATTCAGGCGATTGATGATTCGGGACAACCGCCCTTTCACGCCGCGCCGCAGAAGCTGTCTCAGGCATGAGACAGTCAGGCGTGGTTTTCGCTGATCCCCAGCCGCGCCATGCGGCGGTACATCGTCGCCCGTCCGATCCCCAAGGCGCGCGCCGCCTTGGACACGTTGCCTTCGGCGCGGGACAGCGCCCGCACAACGGCCGCACGTTCGGCCTTGTCAAAGCCGGTCAGGTTGTCCTGACGGCCCAGCAGGTCGGCGGCGGGGCGGGGCCGCATCGCCCCCTCGCGCTCCAGCCCCAGGACGCGGCGGGCGGCGCGGGTGGCGCCGATGGCCAAGTCGTCCTTGTCCACCGCCAGCAGCACCGCCTGGTCCGCATGCTCGTGCGAGGCCAGCACGATCCGCGCCTCGGGAAAGCTGCAGCGGAAATACATCGCCTCGATCGCCTTGGCCGTCTGCGCCACCTGGGCCGAGATCAGCCGGTTGTAGCGTTCGGTCTGGTCGGCCCGCGCGCTGCTGACATCCAGCGCGGCCAGCAGGCTGCCGTCGGGGCCCCAGATCGGCGCGTCCATGCAGGACATGCCGATGTTGCGTGTGTGGAAATGCTCGTCCCGGTGGATGGTGACCTGGCGCCCTTCGACCAGGCAGGTCCCGATGCCATTGGTGCCCTGCGCGGCCTCGGACCAGTTGGCCCCGGTGCACAGGCCCCAGTCGCGGAACTGCCCGGCATCGCCATCCGAAACACGCTGGTCCAGAACGACCCCCTGCGCATCGGTCAGAAGCACGTTGCAGCCCGACAGGCCGACCAGGTTGTAAAGCTGATCCAGTTGCGGCTTGGCAACCCGCAGGAAGGCCGCCACGGCCTCGTGCCGCTCGGCCAGTTCGACCTCGGACAGGCGGTCGGGGCGTCGCCCGGCAGCGGGATCAAGCCCGTGTTTCAGCATGGAACGGCGCCAGGATGCCGCAAGGGCCGAGGTCGCGGATTTCGACTGCGACTGCTCGGCCACAAGATCCGCGTGGCTGCGCTGCGTCATGATTCCTCCCCAGATGGGGGGACTATAACAGAAATTGCGGCGCGCGATCTGCAACTTTGGTCGCGTGCCGCAGGGATCATCGCACCGGACCCTGGGGCTTGATCAGCCCATCCTCGATCCGGTCTGGGTCATCGCCCGGCGCGGCGGGCGTGCTGCCCATGCTGCCCGAAGGTGCTGCGGCGCGCACCTCATAGGGCGGCGGCGGACCATCACGGTAAAGCAGCGACTGCCCTTCGTGGAACAGGTGCAGCGCGTTCGGTGGCGCCGTCAGGCGCACGCGCCGGCCGTTCAGGCCGGGGTGAATGCCCGGCAGCTTGGCGATGATCGGCGCAGTTTCGGCATTGGTCCCGAAATAGAGCAGCGTCACCTCGCCCAAGGCCTCGGTCAGATCCACGGTCCCTTCAAAGACCGCCGCGCCGTCGGTTTCGCGCATGTCCTCGGGGCGGACGCCCAGGTTCACCTGCATGCCTTCGTCTTCGGGGCGGGTGGGGATCGCCACCTCGGCCTCCAGCCCGCCGTCCAGGGCGACGGTGGTGACGGGGCCGGTGGTGCGGACCGTGCCGGGCAGCAGGTTCATCGCCGGGCTGCCGATGAACTGGGCCACGAATTCGTTGACCGGACGCTCGTACAGTTCCAGCGGCGCGCCGACCTGGGCAATGCCGCCGCCGGCCAGCACCACGATACGGTCTGCCAAGGTCATTGCCTCGGTCTGGTCGTGGGTGACATAGATCATCGTGCGGTCGGGCATCGATGCCTTCAGCTGCGCGATCTCGATCCGGGTGGCAACGCGCAGCGCGGCGTCCAGGTTCGACAAGGGTTCGTCAAACAGATAGACCTTGGGATCGCGCACGATGGCGCGGCCGATGGCCACGCGCTGACGCTGGCCGCCCGACAGCGCCTTGGGCAGGCGGTCCAGATAGGGCGTCAGCTGCAGCATCTTGCCCGCACGGTCGGTCGCCTGGCGGATCTGGTCCTTGGACTGACCCGCGATCTTCAGCGCGAAGGCCATGTTGTCGCGCACCGTCATGTGCGGGTAAAGCGCATAGGACTGAAACACCATCGCGATGCCGCGCTGGCTGGGGGGAATGTCGTTCACCACCTGCCCGTCGATCTGCAGCTCGCCCGCCGTGATCTGCTCCAGTCCCGCGATCATCCGCAACAGAGTGGACTTGCCGCAACCGCTTGGGCCAACGAAGACAATGAATTCGCCCGACCTGATGGTCAGGTCAATGTTGCTCAGAACGTTCACGTCGCCATAGGCCTTGGCGACATTCGTCATTTTCAGATCGGCCATGGCCGTGTCCCTCCCTTATCCCTCGATGATCTGAACCTGCCACGGCATCAGTCCCGCTACCTCGTCCCCGGACAGGTTGGCGCGGATCAGCAGGGTCTGCATGTCGTCACGGCGGCGGAAGGACAGCACCGGTCCCTCGGCCTGAATGTCGGTCATGGTGCCGCCGCGCAGCGCGCTGTGCTTACGGCGCAGACCAAGGGCCCAACGGTAATGGTGCAACATGGATTGCGCATCGGCCTCCTGCGCGACAACGGTGCGCTGCAGATGCGTGTGCGGCACCGGCAGCCAGGGCTGGCTGGTCGAAAAGCCGCCGTTCACCCCCATGTCCCAGACCATCGGCGTCCGGCATCCGTCGCGGCCCTTGAATTCGGGCCAGAACTCGATGCCGTAAGGATCGCGCAGCTCTTCGAACCGCAGTTCCGCCTCGGGAAGGCCCAGCTCCTCGCCCTGGTACAGGCAGACCGAGCCGCGCAGGCAGACCAGCACTGTCGCATAGGCCTTGGCGGCCGGGTCGGACAGGTTCCACCGGCTGATATGGCGCACAACGTCATGGTTCGACAGGGCCCAGCAGGGCCAGGCATTGGGCGCAACTTGGTGCAGGTTCTGAAACACCTCGACGATGCGATGGGCGGAAAGCCCCTCACCCGACAGGAAGTCGAAGACATAGGACATCTGCACCCGGCCCGGCACGCCGGTATATTCCTCCAGCAGTTCAAGCGCGCGTTCGCTGTCGCCGATCTCGCCCACCACGGCCGCGCCATAGGGTTCGATCACCTGGTAAAAGCGTTCCAGAAAGGCCACGTTCTGGGGCTGCGACTTGGAATAGCGGTGGCTCTGGTGGTTGTAGGGATTCACCGCGGGCGCGGTGTCAGACTTACGCAGTTCCCGCGCCAAGGGCGGGTTGTCGCGCAGCTGCGCGTCGTGGAAATAGAAGTTGATCGTGTCCAAACGGAACCCGTCCACCCCCTTCTCCAGCCAGAAGCGCGCCATTTCCAGCAAGGCGTCCTGCACTGCCGGGTTATGAAAGTTCAGGTCCGGCTGCGAGGTCAGGAAATTGTGCAGGTAATACTGCTCGCGCCGCGCATCCCATTGCCAGGCGCTGCCGCCAAAGATCGACAGCCAGTTGTTCGGCGGCGTGCCGTCGGGCTTGGGATCGGACCAGACATACCAGTCGGCCTTGGAGTTGTGGTGGCTGCTGCGGCTTTCCTTGAACCAGGGATGCTGGTCCGAGGTATGCGACATCACCAGGTCGATCATGACTTTCAGGCCCAGCTCGTGCGCGCTTTGCACCAGCCAGTCGAAATCCTCCATCGTGCCGAAGATCGGGTCGATGCCGCGATAGTCGCTGACATCATAGCCAAAGTCCTTCATCGGAGAGGTGAAGAAGGGCGAAATCCAGACCGCATCCACACCCAGCGACGCGACATAAGGCAGCCGTTGCGCGATCCCGGCCAGGTCGCCGGTGCCACTGCCTGTCGTATCCTGAAAACTGCGCGGATAGATCTGATAGATGATGCCGCCCTTCCACCAGTCCGTCGTCATTTCGTTCAATTCAGCCACCTTTCACGGACCCGGCCAGCAACCCGCGGACCAGGTATTTCTGCATCGCAAAGAACACCAGCAACGGCACGGCAATTGAAATGAAGGCCGAGGTCGCAAGGATCTCCCATTCGCCGCCGCGCGATCCCATCAGTTCGCGCAAGAGGCCGGTCATGACCAGCTGCTCGCGGGTATTGCCCAGGAACACGGTGGCCACCAGCAGGTCGTTCCACACCCACAGGAACTGGAAGATCGCAAAGCTGGCCAGTGCCGGGAAGGACAAGGGCAGGATGATGCGGCGGAAGATCTGGAATTCGGTCGCGCCGTCGACGCGGGCGGATTCAATGATCTCGCGCGGCAGGCCGACCATGTAGTTGCGCAGCAGATAGACGGCCAGCGGCAGTCCGAACCCGGTATGCGCCAGCCAGATCCCCAGATATCCCTTGCCGATCCCCAGGTCGTTGTGCAGCCGCAGCAGCGGGATCAGTGCCACCTGCAGCGGCACGACCAGCAGGCCCACGACCGCAGCCGTCAGAACGGCCCGGCCGGGGAACTGCATCCAGGCCAAGGCATAGGCGGCAAAGGCCGCGATCAGGATCGGGATCACCGTGGCGGGAATGGTCACCGTCATCGTGTTCATGAAGGCGCGCCCCAGCCCCCCGGCCGTCAGAACGCGATTATAGTTCTCGGTCGTGAAGCTGGGCGGGGAGACCGTGGTAGTAAAGATTCGCTCGCCCCGCTGCATCTCGAAGGGCTGGGCCGAGGTCATGCGATAACTTCCGTCCTCGGCCACGGTCAGGCTGATGCCGTCGCCCAAATCCGCCGTGTCGCCCGGCTGGAATTCGGCCGGGTTGCGCGCGCCGGTACCCCATGCCTTCAGCGCCTGCGTCCCTTCAAGCGCGCTGCCCTCGATCACGTAAAGCCCGTCCTGCTGGACCTGGTCCTCGGCCGTCCCCGAGCGGACAAAGCCCGTCTGCTCGGACCCCGAGAAGGACTGCCACCACCCCGAGGTCGAGATCTGGTCGCGGTCGCGGAACGAGGACACGAACAGGCCCAGGGTCGGAATGGTCCACAGCAGCACCAGCAGGAAGGCTGCGATGTTCACCGTCCAGCTCAGCGAGGATTTCTGTCCAGCCATGCCCTCCATCAGCGGACCTCCTTGCGCGCGTTGTAGATGTTCCAGACCATGATTGGCGTGACCAGGATCATCAGGACAATTGCGATGGCCGATCCGCGCCCGTAATCGGGCGTGCCGCGGAACATCCAGTCATACATCAGGTTGGCCAGCACCTGCGTGCCCCACTGTCCGTTGGTCATGACAAAGACGATGTCAAAGACCTTCAGCACGACAATGGTGACGGTGGTCCAGACGACGGCAATGGTGCCCATGATCTGCGGCACCTTGATCTTGAAGAAGACCTGCAACGGGCTGGCACCGTCCAGGATCGCGGCCTCGATGGTTTCCTCGGGAATACCGCGCAAGGCGGCGGACAGGATCACCATGGCAAAGCCCGTCTGGATCCAGACCAGTACGATCATCAGGAAGAAGTTGTTCCATCCGGGCAGGGTCAGCCAGATCTGCGGCTCACCCCCGAACTGGGTGACAATCCAGTTCAGAAGGCCGATCTGCGTTTCCCCAGAGGCGCGGTATTCATAGATGAATTTCCAGATCACGCCGGCACCGACGAAACTGATCGCCATCGGCATGAAGATCAGCGATTTGCCGATATTGCCCCACTTGATCCGGTCGGTCAGCTGCGCCGCCAGCAGGCCGAACAGCGTGGCCAGCACCGGAACGACCAGCAGCCACAGCATGTTGTTCAGCATGGATTCGCGGAACTTGGCGTCGCGCATCAGCCAGGTGTAGTTGTCGGTCCCGACAAAGCGCGACCCGTTCGAATTGAACAGCGATCGCCAGAAGCTGTCCAGAACGGGATAAACCAGATACATGGTCAGGAAGATCAACGCCGGGCCCAGGAACAGCCAGGGACGGATCTGGTTGGCGCGGCGTATGTTGTCGCCCGCCTTGTCGCCCTTGGGTGGGTAGGCGCGGTCCAACAGCCAGTTCGACCCCCAGAACCAGGCCACGCATCCGAAAACACCGATGGCAATCGTGCTGACCGCCAACCAAAGCAGTTCCATCCCTCAGTCCCCCCTGTCGCGAACGAAGCGCGGCGGATCACCCCGCCGCGCCCATGCCTTCCCTTCGGTCAGTCCAAAGAAGACCAGGTCTGCTGAATCTGGTCTGCCACTTCCTGGGCCGAGGCACCGCCGACAAAGTCGATCATGCCGGTCCAGAAGGCACCCGCGCCGATCGCGCCCGGCATCAGGTCGGATCCGTCAAAGCGGAAGACCGTCGCGTCCAGCAGGATCTGCCCCATGCGCTTGAGGGTCTCGTCGCCATAGGCTTCGGGGTTAGCGCCGGTATAGGGCGTCAGGAAGCCCTTCTGCGCCATCCAGATCTCGTGCGCGGCGGGCGTCTTGAGGAAGTCGATGAAGGCCATCGCGGCCGGGTTGTCCGACATCACGGCAAACATCGTGCCGCCACCCAGCACCGGCTGGCCCAGATCGCCCGAGGCGGGCGCGGGCATATAGAAGAAGTCGGCATCCTGGCCGATGACCGTGCCTTCGGGGAAGAAGGTCGGGATGAAGCTGGCCTGGCGATGCATGTAGCAGGCCGGCGGGCTGTCAAAAAGACCGGCCGGGCTTTCGCGGAAATCGGTGGAGCTGACCGAGCCGACGCCGCCGGCGACGTGATCGGGATTCTTGGCAAACCAGCCAAATTCCTCGATCGCATTGACGACCTTGGGGTCGTTGAACGGCATCTGGTTGGTGGTCCAGGCGTCGTAATCCTCGGGCGATGCGGTGCGCAGCATCAGGTCCTCGACCCAGTCCGTTGCCGGCCATCCGGTCGCGCCGCCTGATCCCAGCCCGATGCACCAGGGCGTCTCGCCATCAGCCACGATCTGCTCGGTCAGAGCCTTCAGGTCCTCGTAGGTTTCGGGAATGTCATAGCCGGCGTCCTCGAAGTTTTCGGGCACATACCAGACCAGCGACTTCACGTCCGCCTTGTAAGGGAAGGCAAACAGCTGTTCGGTTCCGTCCTGGCCGGCATAGGTGCCAAGCGCGGCCCAGCTGTCGCCGGCGGCATAATTGTCGCGCAGCCACTGGGCATTTTCCTCGCCCAACGGGCGCAGGAAGCCCTTTTCAGCCAGATCCGAAGCCAGGCCCGGCTGCGGGAAAACGGCGATGTCGGGGGGCGAGCCGGCCTCGCTGTCGATGACGATCTGCTGCTCGAAGCTGTCCGATCCAGAATAGTTCGCCTGCGCGCCCGTCGCGTCGTTGAAATAGGCGATAACCGAGCTGAACAGCTCCTGGTCCCCGCCCAGCCAAGGCCCAAGGATGTTGAAGCTCTGCCCTTCCAGGTCGGGATAGGCGGCCTTGAATTCATCCAGGCTGGCCCAGTTGATGCGATCGTCGCTGCCCGGCTCGATCACCAGCTGCGCCTGCGCCATGCCGGCGGTCAGCCCGATAATGGCGGCTGTCGTGAACAAAGTCGTCTTCAAGTCGTCCTCCCTTGATGGTCCGGACCAATGGATGGTCCGATCGTTTACACGAACGTCTGCCAGACCTTTCGATCCGGAAAAGCGTTTGTCATTCCCACTCCAGTTCCTTGTAGGCGGCGGTCGCGTCCCGCGCCACCGTCTCTTCGAAGGCTTCCCAGAATTCTGCTTCGTTTGCCATGGCCCTGACAATTCTGGGCACGGCTTCTGACATGGGGATGTTGTTGTCAATCTGACGCCCGGTTTCATCCGCAAGCGCTTTCAAGAACCGGTACTGCGGCCCGGCCGCTTCCGCCCAGGAAGCTGCCGGCTGCCCATGACCCGGCACGATGATGCGCGCACCCATTGGTGCGCTTTCGTTCATCCATTTCAGCCACCCGCGAAGCGATCCGTCAAGAACAGGAGCAAGGCCCCGGAACAACAGGTCGCCCGTGAAGAAGGTTCCGGTTTCTTCGTCCAGGACCGTCAGATCGCCATCGGTATGCGCGGCAGGCCAGGCGGTCAGCAGCAGCGACCGTCCGCCAAGGTCAATCCGGGCCGTGGTGGCGACGGTTTGATCGGGCAGCACGGTCTGCGTGGCGACCCATTGTGTGGGCTCATAAAGGCGTGCCAAATTTTCCAGATAGATCGGACCCCGGTTCGTCAGCGCCTGCGGCAGGGTCCGGTGACCCCAGATCCGTGCCCCCGCCTCGGCCAGAACCGACGCGCCGAAGATGTGGTCGGGGTGGGCATGGGTCAGGACCAGATCGCTGACCGGCTTGTCGGTCAGGCGTCGAAGCGCAACATAAAGCGCCTGCCCCTCGGCGCGTGAAACGCCCGCGTCGATCACGGCCACGCTGTCCCGCCCCACGACCACGCCCAGATTGGCGATGCGGCCGTCTTGGGACTGCTCCATCTGCATGATCTGGCCCACATGCACATGGACGCTCGGCGCCACCTCCTGCAGGTCGGACGCCGGAAGGTCCGCATTGGCACGGCAGGTTGTGGGGCCGCCCACCAGGTCCGGCCGCGCGGTCAGCCAGTCCTGCGCGATTCGCTGCGCCTGCGCCTCGCAGTCCTGCTGCGTCGCGGCATCACCCTCGGGCAGAAGAACAGGCGCACAATTTCCTGAGGCGGCCGCCAGGCAGACGGTCAAGATCAGGTGAAACATCGTGCAGATATCCTGTTTTTGCTCATCCGATCACGCAGACGCCATGAATTACGACCTTTGTCGGGTTGATTCATCCTGCCCCTGATCTACATTTGAATCCAGTCGCCTTCTGATCCTTGGCGCAAACAGCATGTAGGAGGAGAACACATGGCCTGGACGAAACCCACCCTGACCGAGATTGCCTGCGGCATGGAAATCAACATGTACGCACCGGCCGAGGACGAACCCGTCCTGTTCTGAGCCTTGTCAGACAGGCAAGGCAGCGGCCCCGTCCGATAATTCGGGCGGGGCCCTTTTCGTCAGGAAAGACCCGATGCGGATCATCATTCTGGGCGCGGCTGCCGGCGGGGGCCTGCCCCAATGGAATTGCGGATGCGGAAACTGCAACGCGGCGCGCGCGGGGCAGATCCCGTCGTTGACCCAAAGCTCGATCGCGGTCAGCGCAGATGGGCAGGTCTGGGCAATCCTAAATGCATCGCCGGACATACGATCCCAGCTTGCGGCCACACCTGCGCTGCACCCGACCGGCCCACGCGACATGCCGCTGCGCGCAGTGCTGGTCACGAATGGCGACATAGATCACGTGGCGGGACTGTTGACGCTGCGGGAAAGCCAGCCGTTTGACCTTTATGCGACCGCCGCCATCCACGATGTCTTGGTCGCAAACCCGATGCTGGCTGCGGTCAATCCCGAGGTGGTGCCGCGCCGAACTGTTGGTCTGGACCAGACGATTGACCTGCTGCCGGGACTTCAGGCGACCCTGTTCGCCGTGCCGGGCAAGGTTCCCCTTTATCAGGAGGGCGAGGTGGTCGAAACCGGCCTGATGGGCGAAACGACCGTTGGGGTCGAACTGCGCGCCAATGGGCGGCGTGTTCTTTATATACCCGGCTGCGCTGACCTGCCCGATTGGTTGCGCCGCCGGATCGACGGCACCGATGCCCTGCTGTTCGACGGCACCCTGTGGCAGGATGACGAGATGATCCGCATGGGGCTGGGCCGCAAGACCGGACGACGCATGGGGCATATGGCGGTGACGGACACGATCCCGGCGCTGGCGGGGACCGCCATCGGGCGCCGCGTCTTCGTCCACATGAACAACTCGAACCCTTTGGTCGATCCCGACAGCGACGCGGCGGCGGAAGCCGCGGCACAGGGCTGGCAGATCGGCCGCGACGGAATGGAGATCACGCTGTGAAAGACATCATGGACGGCGCCAACCAGCCACAGTCGCGCCAGGATTTCGAAGCCCGCCTGCGGGCCATCGGCGCCGAACGCTATCATGACCGCCACCCGTTCCATCAGCGTCTGCATGGCGGCCAATGCACCCCGGATGAGGTTCGGGCCTGGGTCATCAACCGATGGATGTACCAGTCGCGCATCCCGATGAAGGACGCCGCCTTCATGAGCCGGGTCGAGGATCCCGATCTGCGCCGCGCCTGGCGCAAGCGGATCGAGGATCATGACGGCGGCACGACCGAAGGCGGCGGCATCCGCCGCTGGTTGGCCTTGGCGCAGGCTGTGGGGCTGGACCCGGACTATGTCGCCAGCGGCGTGGGCATCATGCCGGCCACGCGGTTCGCGGTGGACGCCTATGTGCGCTTTGTGCGGGAAATGCCGCTGCTGGACGCCGTGGCCGCCAGCCTGACCGAGTTGTTCGCCCCCCGCATCCATGCGCAGCGCATCGAGGGTCTGCTGAAGCATTACGATTTCGCCGATGACAGCAGCCTCGCCTATTTCAAGAAACGCCTGACCGAAGCACCCGAGGACGTGAAGTTCGGTCTGGACTATGTCCTGAGCCAGGCAGACACGCGGGAAAAGCAGGATGCCGCCGCGGCAGCCCTGACCTTCAAGACCGACGTGCTGTGGGCGCAGCTGGACGCGCTGTGGCATGGTTATGTTGAAGGCAACATTCCCCCCGGCGCCTGGCGCCCCGGCCAGGGCATGCGGTCATGACCCCGCTGATCCAGCCACAGGACGTGCCCTATCTGCCGCGCGGCGTGCGCCTGCAAGGGGACCACGTGCGGGGGATCCGGGTCCTGCAGGCCCCCGAACGCGCCATGCAGCTGGACCAGATCGGCGAGGCGATCCTGACGGAGCTGGACGGCGCCCGCAGCATGGCGGCGATCGTCGCGGAACTTGCCGTGCGTTACAACGCGCCCGAGGATCAGATCGCCGGCGACGTGCGCGATTTCCTGACCGGCCTGATCGAGCGGCGCATGGTCTTTGTGAAGGACATCACATGAAGGACCAGTTGCAGCAACCGCGCGATCTGGACGGCAACCCCGTTACCCCCGGCCTGCCGATGGCGATGTTGGCCGAGGTCACGCATCGCTGCCCACTGGCCTGCCCCTATTGCTCGAACCCGGTCGAGCTGGTGCGCGCGGGGTCCGAGCTGTCGGCCGATGACTGGGGCCGCGTCTTTCGCGAGGCTGCCGATCTGGGCGTCCTGCAGGTCCATATCTCGGGTGGGGAACCCGGCGCGCGCCGCGACTTGGCGCAGATCGTGGCCCATGCACGGGATGCGGGGCTTTACGTCAACCTGATCACCTCGGGCATCGGGATCACCCGCGATCGGCTGGAGGAGCTGGACCGCGCGGGCGTCGATCACGTTCAACTGTCCCTGCAGGGCATCCGCCCCGACATGGCCGACCGGATCAGCGGGCATCCGGGGTCCTGGGACAAGAAGATGGGCTTTGCCGACTGGGTCACGGAAATCGGCTTTCCGCTGACCATCAACGCCGTCGTTCACCGCCAGAACATGGAACGCCTGCCCGACATGCTGGAACTGGCCGAGCGTCTTGGTGCCCGCCGGATCGAGGTGGCGACCGTGCAGTTCCATGGCTGGGCCGACCTGAACCGCGGCGCGCTGATGCCGACCCGCGAACAGGCGGCCTTTGCCCGGCAAGTCGTGAACGAAGGCCGCATCCGGCTGCGCGGGCGCATGGTCATCGACTATGTCCCCGCCGACCACCACGCGGTCTTTCCCAAAGCCTGCATGGGGGGCTGGGGCTCGACCGGCCTGAACGTGGGTCCCGACGGAACCGTGCTGCCCTGTCATGCGGCCCAGTCGATCGGCTGGATGCGTTTTGAAAACGTCAAGGAGCGCAGCCTGTCGGACATCTGGCACCTGTCGGACAGCTTCAACGCCTTCCGCGGCACGGCCTGGATGCCTGAACCCTGCGCCAGCTGCGAACGCAAGACCATCGATTTCGGCGGCTGCCGCTGCCAGGCCATGGCGCTGGCGGGCGATGCGCGGGCGACCGATCCGGTGTGTTCCAAATCGCCTCTGCATGCGCAGGTCGTGGCCCGCGCCGAAGGCGACGCCGCCGCCGAGACCACGGAATTCGTCTATCGGAGGATGAAAAAGGGAGGATAGGTGATGCGGATTTGGCTGACTGCCTTGGCGCTTGTGCTGGCCGTGCCAGCCTGGGCGCAGGACAACCCACTGCAACCGTCGCCGACCTGGGACGATCTGCGCGTCTCGGTTGTCGGGCTAGAAAAAGAGCCGCCGATTGACCCGGACGTGCTGGACCTGTCGGCACCCGTGCGCGCACATGAGGCAGCAATCGTGCCGATCCACCTGACGCAGCCGCAAAATGCTCCGCCGGTTCAGGCGCTGACGCTGGTGGTGGATGAAAACCCGGCCCCCGTTGCCGCGGAATACACCTTCGGCCCCGCGCTGATGCCACTGGACTTCGAGGTGAGGGTCCGCGTCGACAGCTATTCCGACGTCCGCGCCATCGCCACCCAGCAGGATGGCGCGCAGGTCATGGCGGGCCGCTTTGTCAAGGCTGCGGGGGGCTGCTCGGCCCCGGCCGGCAAGGACATGGCCGCGATCCGCGACACCATGGGCGAGATGCGCTGGCGCAGCGCCGAGGCCGACGGGCGCCATGTCGGTACGCTGATGATCCGGCATCCCAACTTTTCCGGGCTGCAGCGCGACCAGGTGACATTGCTGACCATTCCGGCCCATTTCATCGACCGGCTAGAGGTTCGGCAGGGAGAGGAACTGCTGTTCACCATGGCCGCCGGCATCTCGGTCAGCGAGGACCCGGTGTTCCGGTTTGCCTATGAACCCAACGGTCAGCCGATCCATGTGCATGTCGAAGATACCGACGGCAACATCTGGGATCGAAGCTTTGATCAGGCCTCGGGCTAGAAGCCTGCAGCTGCGTCCGACTTTCGTCGCAGCATGAGGCTTGCTTTACGTGCAAGCTGCCCTAAACTGATCCGCGAGGCGCCGCCTTGAGGAGGGGAGCGCCCGCAGAGACATTCAGGGAGGAATGCCATGACCGCAGCCGCCATACAGGCGCGTCCTGTGTCGTCACCGCGACCCACCGCCGACCAGGTGCGTGAAATTCTGATCGTCGACGACCATCCATTGATGTGCGACGCCTTGGCGCTGACGCTGAAGATCAGCTTTGGCCTGAAGAATGTACGCACCGCCCGCAGCCTGGCCGCCGCGGTTGAACAGATCCGCGTTCAGGGTGCGCCCGATGCGGTGATCCTGGACCTGAACCTTCCAGACGCGCGCGGGGCCGAGGGCATTGTCACCCTGCGCCGCCAGCTGCCGGGGGTGCCGATCACCATGATCTCGGCCGATTTGGAAGGGGCGATGATCTCGACCACGATGGCGGCGGGAGCCCAGGGCTATATCAGCAAGTCGCTGTCGCGCGAGGCTCTGGTCGACAGCCTGCGCCGCATGTGGGAGGGCGAGCATGTCACGCCCGAAGGCTATCGTCCCGACCAGGACGAGGCCGGCGACGACGCCAAGGCCGAACTGGCCCGCCGGTTTTCATCCCTGACGCCCCAGCAGATGAAGATCTTGCGGCTGATCTGCCAGGGCAAGGCGAACAAGGAAATCAGCTACGAGCTGTCGATCGCCGAGGCGACTGTCAAGACCCACATCACCGCGATCATGGCCAAGATCAACGCCCGGCGCCGCACGCAGGCGGTGCTGCTGGCGAACTCCATCCGGCTTTTCGAGGCCGGCTGATGAATACCGCCCCGGCTGCGAAGGAGGGCGCATCCGGGCCGGTGGCTGTGCAGGCCGACCGCGGCGGGACCGAGGTGATCCCGACCCTGCTGGACGGCCTGCGCGGTTCCAACCCTGCGCTGGTCCTGCTGTTCGGCGCCCAAGGGGACGAACTGGCCGCGCTGGACGCGGCCCTGGCGTCCGAGCTGCCGACAGGATGCGTGATTGCCGGCTGTTCCTCGGCAGGCGAGATCGGTCCGCATGGATATGCCAGCGGCAGCGTGGTCGCGATCGGCTTTCCAATGCGCCATTTCCGCGCCCGCAGCCTGATCCTGCCGAACCTGTCGGCGCTGCCGGTGTCGGATTGGATGGCGGCGCTGCGCCGCTTGCAGCAGGATTTTGCGCCTGATCCGGCGCGCAGCCTGTTCGGGCTGTTGCTGGTGGACGGGTTGTCGGGGCAGGAAGATGCGCTGGTGGCCACACTGGATGCGGCATTGCCTTCGGTGCCGGTTCTGGGCGGATCGGCGGGGGACGGGCTGAATTTCCGCTGCACCTCGCTGTTGGCGCTGTCGCGGGTTCAGTCAAACGTCGCCGTGTTCATCCTGGTCGAGACGGATCTGGCCGTATCGGAGGTCACCTTCGCGCATTTCAGCCCAACGCCCACCCGCGCCGTCGTGACGGCCGCCATTCCCGATAAGCGGCGCATCCTGGAACTGAACGCGGAACCCGCGGCCGAGGAATACGCCCGCTTGGCCGGGCTGTCGGCGTCTGAACTGACGCCGACGGAATTCGCCCGCCACCCGCTGCTGCTGCGCATGGGCCGCAGGCACCATGTCCGCGCGATCAGCGCCATCACCGAGGATGGCGGGCTGTCGCTGATGTCGGCGATCGATACTGGAACCGTGCTGACCCTGGGTCGGGCCGAGGACATGACCCAAGGCTTTTCCGACGCCCTGGACGCCCTGCCGCGGCCGCCGCTGATGGTGCTGGCCTTTGACTGCATCCTGCGCCGGCTGGCGCTGGAGCGCGCGGGCCTGACGCATCGCATGTCCGACCTTTATCGCCGCCATCGCGTCGCGGGGTTCAACACCTATGGCGAACAGCACAGCGGCATGCATGTGAACCAGACCTTTGTGGGCCTGGCCTTCATGGAACCTCCGGCGCCCTCCGGCGGGGGTGTCCATGCTGCGTGACGACGACCCGCCCGCCCGGCAGGTCGAGAAACTGACCCGGATCAACAGCGTCCTGATCGATCGCATCGACCGGCTGGAAGAATCGCGCGGCTCGGCCTGGTCGATGTTCCAGGCGGCAGTCGCGCTGGAGCAGGAGGTCCTGGCCCGCACCCGCGACCTGGAACAGGCCATGGCGGACCTGTCGCAGCGAAATCGCGAACTGGCCGTCGCGCGTGCTTCGGCCGAAGAAGCGAACCGGTCCAAGACCCGCTTCCTGCGTGCCGCCAGCCATGACCTGCTGCAGCCTCTGTCCGCGGCGCGGTTGTTCCTGTCGGCGCTGACGGACACGCGCATGGACGAAACCCAGAAGGAGCTGACCAACCGTTTGGGCAGCGCCTTCGAATCGGTCGAGCAGCTGATGCACGCCGTTCTGGACATTTCGCGCCTTGACAGCCAGCGGATCGAGTTCAATCGTCAGCCCGTAGCCTTGGACGAACTGTTCCGCCGCCTGTCGGCCGAATTCGCCCCCATGGCCGAGGCCAAGGAGTTGCGCCTGACCTTCATGCCCACCGGCGCGGTGGTCGAAAGCGACCCTGTCTTTCTGCGACGGATCGCGCAAAACCTGGTTTCGAATGCGATCAAGTACACGCAGCGGGGTGGCGTGGCGGTGGGCGCGCGGCGGCGGGGTGGCATGTGCTGGCTGTGTGTCTATGACACCGGGGTGGGGATCCCGGCCGTCGACCGCAACCGCATCTTTGACGAATTCCAGCGTCTGACGCATGACAACGGCACCCCAGGCATGGGCCTGGGCCTGTCCATCGTGCGTCGTGCCTGCGCCAAGCTGGGACATCCCATCAGTCTGAATTCCGAAGCGATGCGCGGCACCGTCTTTCGCGTGGGGCTGACCTTGGTCGAAACCGGCACCCAGCAGCCGACCCGGCCGGTTGACGGGGCCATGCTGACCCTGCGCGGCAGGGTGGCCCTGGTGGTCGAGAATGATGCCGACATGCGTCGGGGATACGAGATGATCCTGCGGGACCGCCTTGGCATGGTGCCCCGCATCGCCGGAGGCACGGCCGAGGCGCTGGCAACGATGGGGGACGAGCCGCCTGACGTGATCCTGGCGGATTATCACCTCGAAAACGGCGACACAGGCGTCAACGCCATCGAATCGCTGCGGGCGGCATCGGACCGGCCGGTGCCGGCGGTGATGATCACCGCCCATCGCGATCCGCAGATCGCGCGTACCTGTGCAGCCATGGGGGTGGACTTGCTGGAAAAGCCCGTTCGCCCCGTCGAACTGGCCGAGATGCTGGGCCGCCTTCTGGCCTAAGACCAAAGGTGGGGTCCAGAGGGACCGGGGCTTGCGCCCGCCGTCGATGCCCACGCATCATGCCGGACGGAGAGTTTGGGAGGACGAACCATGTCGAAAGCCTTTGCCGTTGCCCTGTGGCTGGGGTTCAGTGCCCTTGCCCCCCACACCCTGTTCGCCGCCGAGGCGGGGGACGCCGTCTTTGCCGAGCGCGGGCCGTGGGATCTGAATGATCAACGCCTGGAATGGCAGATGACGGTCGAGGGACCGGCGGCCGAAGGTTTTCAGCCCGTCGCCGATGGAAAGGTGACGCTGAGCGAGACCATCGACCCTTCGGACCAGCAGCCCGTGCTGCAGCTGACGCAGGAAACCGACGCGCGCACCCGCCAGATCGGGCCCTTCCCCATTTCGGCCGGAGACCCGGTTCTGGTCTTTTTTCTGGAGCAGACCGCGCGCGACATGGCCGCGCTGACCGGCGGCAGCCCGCATTACATCCGCAACCGCCTGAAGGACAACCTGTTCCGGGGCGGCGAGATCGCCCAGGCCGACGGCATCACAACTGCCACCTTCCAGCCCTTTGCCGAGGATCCCAACGCGGCTCGGATGAACGGGTTTCAGACGCTGACCCTGACCTTTGTGATGAACGACCCAGGCCAGCCCATCCGCGAATTGAAGGCCGAAACGGAAGACATGCCCGGTTATCGCAGCCAGCTGGTGTTGCAATGACCCTTTCGGGGCTGCGCGGCCTGATCCACGCCACGATGGCCCCGGCCATCGTGGCAATCACGGCCATGTCCGGGCCGGCGGCGGGCCAGGCGGTGAACGACTATCCCACCAATGCGCGTGCAGAATATGTGTTTACCTGCATGGCGACCAACGGCCAGACCCGTGACATGCTGGACCGCTGCTCTTGCGCGATCGACCGCATTGCGGAGGTCCTGCCCTATCAGGATTATGTCAGCGCCGAAACGGTGCTGCGGATGCGGCAGACCAGTGGCGAACGAGCCGGGATGTTTCGCGCCATGCCGCAGATGACCGAAAGCGTGGCCACCCTGCGCCGGGCCGAGGCCGAGGCCGAGATCCTCTGCTTCTGAGGTCAGGCCAGCGCAAGCCCTATGCCCAGCCCCGCCGCCAGCGACAGCGCCGTGACCAGCCACAGGGGCAGCGCGGGACGCGGCTGGATCACCAGCAGGCGGGCTTCTTCGGGATGGGCGCGCTCCCACAGGACCTGCTCGACGATGCGGGGCAACAGCGGGCCATAGCGGCCGATCGTCTTGACGACTTCGGACAGGTCACGGACCGCAGCCTTGGGCCCGATCTCGGTCTTGATGTAATCCGACACGACCGGCTTGGCCGCGTCCCAGATGTTCAGCTGCGGGTCGATGGAACGGGCCACACCCTCGACCACGACCATGGTGCGCTGCAGCAGGATCAGCTCGGTCCGGGTCGGCATGCCGAAGCGCTCTGTCACCTCGAACAGATAGGACAGCAGGTTGGCCATCGAGATCCGGGTCGCATCTGCCCCGAAGATCGGCTCGCCCACGGCGCGCAACGCGCGGGCGAATGCCGCCTCGTCGCGGTCGCGGGGGACATATCCCGCCTCGAAATGCACCCGCGCGACCAGGCGATAGTCGCGCTGGATGAAACCATAGAGGATCTGGGCATAGACGCGGCGGGTGTATTCGTCGATTTCACCCATGATCCCGAAGTCATAGGCGATGATGTCGCCGTTCGCGGCGACCTTGAGATTGCCGTGATGCATGTCGGCATGGAAGAACCCGTCGCGCAGCGCATGCGACAGGAACAGCTGGATGACCCGGCGGGCCAGGTCAGTCGTGTCGTGGCCGGCGGCGATCAGGGCCTCGCGGTCGCCCATCGGCAGCCCTTCGGCCCAGTCTGCGGTCAGGACGCGGCGCGATGACAGCAAGAAATGCGGCATCGGCACCTGGAAGCCGGGATCGCCGGCAGTGTTTTCCGAAAACTCGGACGCCGCCGCAGCCTCCAGCCGCAGGTCCTGTTCGCCCATCACCGTCTGTTCGAAATGCCGCACCACGTCGCGCGGTCGCAACCGCCGGGTGCCGGGCGAGACAAGTTCCACCATCCGCGCGCCAAAGTGGAAGGCGTCAATGTCGCGCCGGAAGGCGGCGCCGATGCCTGGGCGCACGACCTTGACGGCAACCTCTCGACCGGTTTCGCGCACGCGGGCGCGGTGGACCTGCGCAATCGAAGCGGCGGCCACGGGCTCCGAGAATTCGGAGAACAGCTGGTCGACCGGGGCACGCAGTTCCTCGGCAATGGCCTGCTTGGCAATCGTCGTCGGGAAGGGCGGCAGGCGGTCCTGCAGCATGCGCAGCTGCCCCGCCAGTTCCGGCCCGACCACGTCGGCGCGGGTCGAGAGGATCTGCCCGAACTTGATATAGGCCGGCCCAAGGGCGGTGATCGCGCGGGTGATCGGCGGCAACGCCGGATCGCCCTTGTAGCCCAGCCAGCGGAACGGCCAGCCCATCACCCGCGCCGCCATCCTGAGCCGGATCGGTGCATCCACCGCGTCCAGAACGGCCGCCATGGCGCCGGTCCGCTCGAACGTGGCGCCGGTGCGGATCAGGCGCAGGATGTTATGGGGACCCCGCATGGGCTACAGCTTCCAGCCGGAATGAAGGACGGCAATGCCCATCGACAGGTTGCGCCATTGCACACGGTCAAAGCCCGCATTGCGGATCATCTGGGCAAAGCTGTCCTGGTCCGGGAAACGGCGAATCGATTCGACCAGGTACTGATAGCTGTCGCGATCGCCCGTCACCGCCTGCCCCATCGCAGGGATCACGTTGAAGCTGTAGCGGTCATAGGCCCACTGCATGGCCGGCACCGGGATCTGGCTGAATTCCAGCACCATCAGCCGGCCGCCGGGCTTCAGCACGCGATAGGCCTCGGCAAGCGCATCGGGGATGCGGGTGACATTGCGGATGCCGAAGCTGATCGTGTAGCGGTCAAAGCTGTCATCGGCAAAGGGCAGCTTCATCGCATCGCCGGTGACCCAGGCCAGGCGGTCGGCCTTGTCCACCGCGTCCGCCCGCTTGCGGCCCTCGACCAGCATCGACTCCGTCATGTCGCAGACGGTGACGCGGCCGCCCGGCGCACGGTCCAGGAAACGAAAGGCCACATCGCCCGTTCCCCCCGCCACGTCCAGCAGATGCTGCCCGTCGCGCGGCGCCAGCCAGTCCATCATGGCGGTCTTCCAGATGCGGTGGATGCCCACGCTCATCAGGTCGTTCATCACGTCGTATTTCGAGGCGACCGAGGAGAAGACCTGGTGGACCATGCCGGCCTTCTGATCCTCGTCCACGGTCCGAAAGCCGAAATGGGTCTGTCTGCTGTCCGTCATGCGCTTGCCGTTTGCCTGTTCACTCGCCAGATATGTCCGGCCTGCCGCGGGCACAATGACCGCGATATGCCACAGGCGCAATGCGACGAAAGGGAACCGCGTGCCTGAACTGCCCGAAGTCGAGACCGTCCGCCGCGGCCTGCAGCCCCACCTGGAGGGCGCCCGCATCGCCCGCGCCGAGATGCGTCGCCCCGACCTGCGCTGGCCCATGCCCGTGGACCTGGTGCAGGTGCTGACCGGGGCCACGGTGACGGCACTGCGCCGGCGGTCGAAATACCTGCTGGCGGACCTGGACCGGGGCGGGACCGTGCTGTGGCACCTGGGCATGTCCGGCCGAATGCTGGTCGAAGGAGCGAACTTGGGCGACTTTCATCGCGATCCGGGCATCATCGCGCGCCATGACCATGTCGTCCTGACCACCGATGCTGGGACCACGATCACCTTCAACGACGCCCGCCGCTTTGGCATGGTGGACCTGATCCGCGAGGGGACCAGCCATCCGCTGCTGGATCACCTGGGCCCCGAGCCCTTTGATCCGGCATTCGACGCGGCCTATCTTGCACGCGCCTTGGCTGGCCGGCGGGTCCCGGTCAAGCAGGCGCTGCTGGATCAGCGGATCGTGGCGGGCCTGGGCAACATCTATGTCAGCGAGGCGCTGTGGCGCGCCGGGATAGACCCGCGGCGCGCGGCGGGCCGGATCGGTGCGGCGCGGCTGGCCGCGCTGGTGGGTCACATCCGCGACGTCCTGAGCGACGCGATCGCCGCCGGGGGATCGTCCCTGCGCGACCACCGGCAGGCCAGCGGAGAGCTTGGCTATTTCCAGCACAGCTTTCGCGCCTATGACCGGGAAGCCCAGCCCTGCCTGCGCGACGGCTGCGGCGGAACGCTGCGCCGGATCGTGCAATCGGGCCGCTCCAGCTTCTACTGTCCGGGCTGCCAGCGCTGAACTCTTGGATTTCCGCCCGCCTTGCTGCTAGGACTCGGCCCCAATGCAACCTGCCAACGAGGTCCAAGCCTATGGCTTACGAAACCATCATCGTGGAAATCGAGGACGAGGTCGCCCTGATCCGGCTGAACCGGCCCGAGGCGCTGAACGCGCTGAACGCCACGCTTCTGGACGAGCTGTCTGCCGCCCTGACCGAGGCCGACCGCAACGACAAGGTGCGCTGCATCGTGCTGACCGGCAGCGAAAAGGCCTTCGCGGCGGGCGCCGACATCAAGGAGATGGCGACCAAGAGCTATGTCGAGGTCTATGACGAGGACCTGTTCGGCGCCCAGATCGAGGCGATCACCCGCATCCGCAAGCCGATCATCGCCGCCGTCAGCGGATATGCCCTGGGCGGCGGCTGCGAGCTGGCCATGGTCTGCGACTTCATCATCTGCGCCGAGAACGCCAAGTTTGGCCAGCCCGAGATCAATCTGGGCGTTGTGGCCGGCATTGGCGGCACGCAGCGCCTGACCCGCTTTGTGGGCAAGTCCAAGGCGATGGACATGAACCTGACGGGACGCTTCATGGACGCGGCCGAGGCGGAACGCTCGGGCTTGGTCAGCCGCGTGGTGCCCACGCCCAAGCTGATCCCCGAGGCGCTGGCCGCCGCGCGCAAGATTGCCGAAAAGTCCCAGATCGCCACCAAGACCGTCAAGGAGGCCGTCAACCGCGCCTATGAGACGACCCTGCGGGAAGGGCTGCTGTTTGAACGCCGCGCCTTCCATGCGCTGTTTGCCACCGAGGACCAGAAAGAGGGCATGGCCGCCTTTCTGGAAAAGCGCGAAGCGCAGTTCCGTGACCGCTGAGGAATGGCGGAAAGGGCTTTCCTTTTCCGCAATCCTGCCCTATAGGCCGTCGCTTACATGCGCGTGGGCCCGCTTTGGCAAGAATCATGTCCGTTCCCTTGGGGAACGGCGTCATGGGGCTTTTGCGCGATCGACACAGACGAAACGCAAACTGACCCGTTAGGATTTAACCCATGGCAAACACGCCCCAGTCCAAGAAACGCGCCCGCCAGATCGAACGTCGCACCGACGTCAACAAGGCCCGCCGCTCGCGCATCCGCACCTTCATCCGCAAGGTCGAGGAAGCCATCGCCTCGGGCAATGCCGACGCGGCAAAGGAAGCCCTGCGCAACGCCCAGCCCGAACTGATGCGCGGCGTCACCAAGGGCATCGTGCACAAGAATACTGCATCGCGGAAAGTGTCGCGCCTGGCGGCCCGCGTGAAGGCCCTTTCGGCGGTCTGAGAACCCCTGCAGCAGAGGTCCGGACGGAACCCTTTTGCGCTGCATGGGACCTGAAAAATCAGAACAAGATGGATCGGGTGCAAGCTTTGGCTTTGCGCCCGATCTTCGTTTCTGCACCTGCAAAAAGCTGGCAATAATCCAGCGATTTCAATAGTCTTTTGAAAATCTGCAATCGAGTCAAAGCCCTCGCAGATTCGATTGGACGAAGAAGCTGTCAAGCGCATAGTTCGGTTGCAGGCTCCGCCCGGCTGGGTCTAGTTTCCTCCTTGCGATTCACGTCGCTTGGGGACGGGTCGAACCTCATGATCGCATCGTTGATGCGGCCAGGAAACGACCGGGCGAGACAGCAGAGGCTTCTCTCTTCTGCCCTCGGATTCACGATGGCCGGCTGCCACCGGATGTCGCGGGATCTGTGTCTGTGAACGGAAACGGGCCGACGCCCCCCATGCGATCCGCTTTCGGTCGCAGGGCTTCGCTGTTTCTGCCGTCACGGCCCTGATGACGTGCAATCTGTCCCGTCGGTTCAACCGGCGGGGGTTGGGGACAGGCACGGAAAGATAGGGCAATGATGGACAAGATCTGGGGACAGGCATGCGCCGAGTTGGAGCAGAGCGTTGGGCCGAACAATTACAACCACTGGATCAAGCCGCTTCGCCTGACCGCCGTCGATGACGGCGCGGCGCGTTTCGTCAGCCCCACGCGCTTCATCTCGGACTGGGTGAACCGGCATTTCGCCAAGGACATCATGGCCGTTCTGTCGCGCAACGGGCTTGCGGTCGAACGCCTTCGTTTTGATGTAGGCAGCACGGCGGCCAGTCCCGCGGCACCGGCCGCCGGCGCCTCCCCAGCCGGCGAGGTCGCCACCACCCGCGCGCCCCGCGCTGATCTTGGGGCGCCGCTGGACCCGCGTTACACCTTCGGCAATTTTGTCGTCGGCAAGCCGAACGAGCTGGCCCATGCCGCCGCACGCCGCGTGGCCGAGGGTGGGCCGGTGGGCTTCAACCCCTTGTTCCTTTATGGCGGCGTTGGCTTGGGCAAGACGCACCTGATGCACGCCATCGCGCATGACTATCAGGCGCGCCACCCTTCGGCGCAGGTGCTGTACCTGTCGGCGGAACAGTTCATGTACCGCTTCGTGCAGGCGCTGCGCGAAAGTTCGATCATGGATTTCAAGAGCATGTTCCGCAATGTGAACATGCTGATGGTGGACGACGTGCAGTTCATCGCCGGCAAGGACAGCACGCAAGAAGAATTTTTCCACACCTTCAACGCGCTGGTCGATCAGGGCAAGCAGATCGTGATTTCCGCCGACCGCGCCCCCGCTGAAATCAAGGGCCTTGAGGAACGCATCAAGTCGCGCCTGTCCTGCGGCCTGATCGTGGACCTGCACCCCACGACCTATGAACTGCGCCTGGGAATCCTGCAGTCCAAGACCGAGGTCTTCCGCGCCCAGCAGCCCGACTTGGAGATCGGCGCGGGCGTGCTGGAGTTCCTTGCGCATCGCATCACCACCAACGTCCGCGTTCTGGAAGGCGCGCTGCAGCGACTGTTCGCGCATGCCAGCCTGTTGCGCCGCGAGATTACGCTGGAAGTGGCGCAGGAATGCCTGGCTGACATCCTGCGGACCAACGACCGCAAGATCAACATCGACGACATCCAGCGCAAGGTTGCGGAGCATTACAACATCCGTCTGGCCGACATGATGGGCCCCAAGCGCGCCCGCAACGTCGCCCGCCCGCGACAGATCGCGATGTACCTGTCCAAGCAGCTGACCAGCCGCAGCCTGCCGGAAATCGGCCGCCGCTTCGGGGGGCGCGACCACACCACGATCATGCACGGCGTGCGCAAGATCGAGGAGCTGCTGGTCGAGGACAGCAGCATGGTCGAGGATATCGCCGTGCTGAAGCGGATGCTGGAAGCCTGAAAACGAAAATCTTGTGACCGCCTGCAGGCGCGGTTACACATCAGGTCCGACGAACGGGCCTGATGCCCAGGGACAGGGGAATCTGATGAAATTCTCGATCGAGCGCGCCGTTCTGGTCAAGGCCGTGTCGCAGGCCCAATCGGTCGTGGAACGCCGTAACACCATTCCGATCCTGGCCAATGTGCTGATCGAAGCGACGGCCGACGGCGTCAGCTTCCGCGCCACCGACCTGGACACCGAGGTGGTGGATCGCGCCCCCGCGCAGGTGGAACGCAACGGCGCAACCACCGTCAGCGCCGTCATGCTGAACGAGATTGCCCGCAAGCTGCCGGACGGGGCCCTGGTGCAGCTTGCCAGCGACGAGGCGACCGGACGTCTGTCGGTGCAGGCCGGACGCTCCAGCTTCAGCCTGGCGACCTTGCCGCGCGAGGATTTCCCCGTGATGGCCTCCAGCGAGTACAGCGCCAACTTCCAGGCGCCCGCGGGTGTGCTGCGGCGCTTGTTCGACAAGTCGAAATTCGCGATCTCGACCGAAGAGACGCGCTATTACCTGAACGGCGTCTATCTGCATGTCGCCCGGTCCGAAGACGGGCCGGTGCTGCGCTGCGTGGCGACCGACGGGCACCGCCTGGCCCGCATCGACGCCCCCCTGCCCACGGGCGCCGAAGAGATGGCCGGTGTCATCGTGCCCCGCAAGACCGTGGGCGAGCTGCGCAAGCTGCTGGACGATGACGAGGCCGATATCGCGGTTTCCGTCAGCGAAACCAAGGTGCGCTTTGCCACGCCGACCATCACGCTGACCTCAAAGGTGATCGACGGGACCTTCCCGGACTACAGCCGCGTCATCCCGGTCAACAATGCCCGCCGGCTGGAGGTGGATGCTGCCGATTTCGCCCGTGCGGTGGATCGCGTCGCCACCGTCAGCAGCGAAAGGTCACGCGCAGTCAAGCTGTCGCTGGATCAGGACCGTCTGGTCCTGTCGGTGAACGCGCCCGATGCCGGCGCCGCCGAGGAAGAGCTGATCGTGGCCTATGCCGACGAACCGCTGGAAATCGGCTTCAACGCGAAATACCTGCAGGAAATTGCCAGCCAGGTGGATCGTGACAACGCCGTCTTCCTGTTCAACGGCTCGGGCGACGCCGCGCTGATCCGCGAAGGCAGCGATCAGAGCGCGGTCTATGTCGTCATGCCGATGCGCGTGTGACACTGGGGCAGCTGCGGCTGTCGCAGTTCCGTTCCTGGCCCAGGCTGGAGCTGGAGCTGGACCCGCGCCCGCTGGCGATCTTCGGCCCGAACGGTGCGGGCAAGACCAATATCCTTGAAGCGGTCTCGATGCTGGCGCCGGGGCGCGGCTTTCGCGCCGCCGCCGCGCCCGACCAGGCGCGGCAGGGCAAGGAGGCCGGCTGGCGCATCCGCGCCACCTTGGGCAACCATGCGGTCGAGACCTGGGCCCCGCCGGGCCAACCCCGCAGCGTCGTCATCGACGACAAGGCGGTGCCGCAGACGACCCTGGCGCGGCTGGTGCGGGTCATCTGGCTGGTCCCGGCCATGGACCGGCTGTGGTCTGATGCGCCCGAAGGCCGGCGGCGCTTTCTGGACCGGGTCACCCTGTCGCTGATGCCCGATCATGCGGATGTGGCGCTGACTTATGACAAGGCCATGCGCGAGCGGAACCGCCTGCTGAAGGATCAGGTCGGCGACCCGGGCTGGTACCGTGCGCTGGAGGCCCGGATGGCAGAGGCCGGCGCCGCACTGACGCGTAACCGGCAGGCCGCGCTTGACGCTATCATGGCGGCGCAGGACGATGGCGAGGATTTCCCGGCGGCGCGGCTGTCGCTGCTGCCGGGAGAGGGTGCGGCCGACGATCCTGAACCCGACAGCATCGCCGCGCGCCTGGCCGGGATGCGTGGCCGGGACATGGCGGCAGGACGCACGCTGAGCGGTCCTCATCGCGCCGATCTGGGCGCCAGCTGGGGCCCGCAGGACATGCCCGCCGCGCAATCGTCGACCGGTGAGCAAAAGGCGCTGCTGCTGTCGCTGATCCTGGCCAATGCCAAGGCGTTGTCGGACCAGCCCGTGCTGCTGCTGCTGGACGAGGTGGCCGCGCATCTGGATGCCGACCGGCGGGCGGCGCTTTATGATCGCATCACCGCCCTCCCCGCCCAAAGCCTGCTGACGGGCACCGGGCCTGAACTGTTCGCGGACTTGGGATCGCGCGCGCGACACTTGTCTGTCACCCGATCCGACGCAGGCTCTACGGCGGTCGAAACCGGCTGACAGAGGCGCTTGGCCTTTGACATCCTGGTGCAGCCGGGTCTGCTCCAAGGCATGATAAGCGTTGGAAGGCATGAACGGCACCAGATCCGCTGGTGCGCGGTCAAAGGCACCCCCAGGGGAGGCTTGGCTGATCGCGGCGGAAAAGCCGCGCGATTCCGGAAAAACCCTGTCAAAGCCGTGACTTTGCCCCGCCAAGCGCCTATATCAAGAGAAGACGAACAGGAAGCCCGACGCATGACCGAGACCGCAATTCAGCCTGCCGAATACGGCGCCGATTCCATCAAGGTTCTCAAGGGCCTGGACGCGGTCCGCAAACGCCCTGGCATGTACATCGGCGATACCGATGACGGCTCGGGCCTGCATCACATGGTCTACGAGGTCGTGGACAACGGCATCGACGAGGCGCTGGCGGGTCATGCGGACTTTGTCCGGGTCAAGATCCATGCCGACAGCAGCGTCAGCGTGCGCGACAACGGGCGCGGCATCCCGGTGGACATGCATGCCGGCGAAGGCGTCAGCGCGGCTGAAGTCATCATGACCCAGCTGCATGCCGGCGGCAAATTCGACCAGAACAGCTACAAGGTGTCGGGCGGCTTGCACGGCGTCGGTGTATCGGTCGTGAACGCGCTGTCCGACTGGCTGGAGTTGCGGATCTGGCGCAACGAAAAGGAATACTATGTCCGCTTTGAACGCGGTGACACGGTCGAGCCGCTGCGCGTCGTGGGGGACGCGCCCGGCCAGAAGGGCACCGAGGTCCGCTTCCTGGCCTCGACCAAGCTGAACAGCGAGGACGGGACCTTCAGCAACCTGGAGTACAGCTTCAAAACGCTGGAAAACCGCTTGCGCGAACTGGCCTTCCTGAACAGCGGCGTGCGCATCATCCTGGAGGATGAGCGCCATGCCGAGGTTCAGAAGACGGAGCTGTTCTACGAAGGCGGCGTCCGGGAATTCGTGAAATACCTGGACCGCTCCAAGACCTCGGTCATGCCCGAGCCGATCTTCATGACCGGCGAAAAGAACGGCATCGGGGTCGAGGTCGCGATGTGGTGGAACGACAGCTATCACGAGACGGTGCTGCCTTTCACCAACAACATTCCGCAGCGTGACGGCGGCACCCATATGGCGGGTTTTCGCGGCGCGCTGACGCGCGTGATCGGCAAATATGCCCAGGACAGCGGCATCGCAAAGAAGGAAAAGGTCGATTTCACCGGCGACGACGCGCGCGAGGGACTGACCTGCGTGCTGTCGGTAAAGGTGCCCGATCCGAAATTTTCCAGCCAGACCAAGGACAAGCTGGTGTCGTCCGAGGTTCGTCCCGCGGTCGAGCAGCTGGTCGGTGAGAAGCTGGCCGAATGGTTCGAGGAGAACCCCGGCGAGGCCCGCCAGATCGTCGGCAAGATCATCGAGGCGGCCTTGGCACGCGAGGCGGCCCGCAAGGCGCGTGAGCTGACGCGGCGCAAGACGGCGATGGACGTGGCGTCGCTGCCCGGCAAGCTAGCCGATTGCCAGGAGAAGGACCCGGCCCTGTCGGAACTTTTCATCGTCGAAGGCGACTCGGCCGGTGGATCGGCCAAGCAGGGACGAGCGCGCCAGAATCAGGCCGTGCTGCCCCTGCGCGGCAAGATCCTGAACGTGGAGCGCGCACGCTTTGACCGGATGCTGTCCAGCGACCAGATCGGCACGTTGATCACCGCGCTTGGCACCGGAATCGGGCGGGATGAGTTCAGCCTCAAGAAGCTGCGCTACCACAAGATCGTCATCATGACGGACGCCGACGTGGACGGCGCGCATATCCGCACGCTGCTGCTGACCTTCTTCTTCCGCCAGATGCCGGACCTGATCGAGGCGGGGCATCTCTATATCGCGCAGCCGCCCCTGTACAAGGTCGGGCGCGGGCGGTCCGAGGTTTACCTCAAAAACGAGGCCGCGCTGGAGGATTACCTGGTCCAGCAGGGGATTGAGGGGGCTGCCCTGCGCCTGGCCTCGGGCGAGGAGATCATTGGCAACGACTTGGCCCGCGTGGTCGAGGATGCCCGCGCCGCCCGTCGCGTCCTGCGTGCTTATCCGACGCATTACCCGCCGCACATCACCGAACAGGCGGCAATTGCCGGGGCGCTGGTACCGGGGCGGGTGGACTCCGATGCGCAGGGCGTGGCCAGCGATATCGCCGCGCGCCTGGACCTGATCGCCGAGGAATACGAGCGGGGCTGGCAGGGTCGTCCGACCCAGGACGCCGGCATCCGCCTGACCCGGACCCTGCGCGGGGTCGAGGAAAACCGCACGCTGGACGGCCAGATGCTGCGCAGCGGCGAAAGCCGCCGCTTGGGCGAGATGACCCGCGCGCTGCAGGATATCTATGGCAAGCCGGCCCGCCTGATCCGCAAGGATCGGGAGCAGCCGATCTATGGCCCGCTTGGCCTGCTGCAGGCGGTCTTTCTGGAAGGCGAAAAGGGCCTGTCCCTGCAACGTTACAAGGGGCTGGGCGAGATGAACCCCGAGCAGCTTTGGGAAACCACGTTGGACCCAGGCGCGCGGACCATGCTGCAGGTGCGGATCGAGGATGTGGCCGAAGCGGAAGACCTGTTCACCAAGCTGATGGGCGATGTGGTGGAGCCGCGCCGCGAATTCATTCAGCAAAATGCTCTGAACGTTGAAAATTTGGATACATGACACGGCGGCAAGCTTGCGCTGTTGCCCAAGGGACACGCGCCGGGCGCTATGATGATGCAGTCGCTTCGCACATGATGGGCAAGCAATTGATATGTCATGGTGGCTGTTCCAAGGCGGGCGCAATTTTCCCGTAGGCGCGGCCCGAAGAGGGTGGCCGCCAGTTTCAGAAGTGTTCCCATGTATATTTTCTCTGCCGGCCCTGCCTTGATCGCCTTTTTTGCCGGCAGCGGCGCGGCCCTTGCAGGTGGGATCATTGCCCCCGCGGTGGATGTTGAACCCGTCGTCGCCCAGGCCGAACCGGTGGCCGCAGGCAGCTGGGCCGGCGGATATGCCGGCGGCTCGCTTGGCTATTCCTTCGGCGGCGGCGACCAGCTCGGCTTCACCCTGCTGGAGGATGGCGACGAAGAAGTCAGCGTGCCGGGGATCGGCGACCTGGAGGTGAAGGGCTTTATTGCGGGCGTACATGCCGGCTATCGCTGGCAACGTGGCAACTGGGTTTTTGGCCCGGAACTGGGCTTCGAAGCCGGTTCGGTTGATGATAATGTCTCGCTCGAACTGGACGGCGACGTTCTGGGCGCTGAAAGCACGATCAGTTCGATTCTGTCGCTGGTCATGAAGACCGGCTATACCGTCAACCCGCAGACGCTGGTTTATGGAACCTTTGGCGCGGCCCGCGGCGATTTCGACTATACCCTCTCGGACAGCGACGACTCCACCACCGTTGGCTACAAAAGCTCGGGTCTCGTGGCCGGCATGGGCATCGAACATACGGTCGGCGTGCGCAACTCGGTCTTTGCGGAGTATCAGTATCGGGATTTCGGCAAGGAAGCAGTAGACTTTGTCGGCGACGGCACGACCGCCCGGACCCAGGCCACCTCAAAACACAGCAATCTCAAGGTCGGCATGAATTTCCGGTTCTGATCCTGCGGGATCAACAGCAACAGGGCCGGCACTTGTGGCCGGCCTTTGTCATGCAAGGCCCCGGCGTGCCAACCGCCCTCGGACCTGTGGCCGGTATCCGACCGGCACCGGCATCACACGCGGGCCACAGGCCAGCGCCAGCCCCTGCGGCACAAGTGCGGCCAGGGCGGGATTGGTGACCTCCAGCCCGCCGGTATAGGCACCAAAAGCCGGCAGGATCAGGTGATCGGACCCGACCAGGAAACAGCGCAGCCGCTGCCCCGCAAGCCGCACGCAAGGGTGGTAGTGCCCCGAGATGTCCGGCCCCTGCCCCGCCTCGTGCCGCAGGGTCAGTTCCTCGTGCAGTTCGGCTGCGTTTTCACCTGGCAGGCGGGAACAGACGGCACCCGGATCGTGATTGCCACTGACCCAGATCCAGCGCCGTCCATTCGCCATCCCACGAAGGCTGTCGCAGACATCATCCGGCAGCGCCCGCCCCGCCGCGTCGTCATCAAAGCCGTCGCCCAGGCTGACCACCACGTCAGGGTCGGTGGCGGCGATTTCAGTCCGCAGCCGGTCCAGCGTTGCCTGCGTTTCATAGGGGGGCAGCAGGGTGCCACCCCGCCGCGCAAGGCGTTCCGACTTGCCCAGGTGCAGGTCCGCCACGATCAGCCACCGCCGTGCAGGCCAGTGCATGGCACCCGAGGGCCGGGCCTCTAGCCGCTGCCCATGAAAATCGACCTGGTAAGTCGTCACGCCAAGCCCGCCTCTGCCATTAATGCGGCGGCCTCGGCCTCGGCCAGCCGCTGTCGTCCCTGCCCCGCGATTGGCACCCGGCCCGCCTCCAGCAGCAACGGCGCGGCCAGCGGAGAAACGCGGTCCAGCATGCGGTGGTCGTGCCGGTCCGATCGCGCCAGCATTTCCTCGATCCGGTCGAAATCCACAAGCCCCCGGCGCGCCTCATCAGCCGTGATCCGCAGCATCAGGTGGTTCGGGTCATATTTTCGCAGCGTGTCATAGAGAATGTCGCTGGAAAAGGTTGCTTGGCGTCCCGACTTGCGCTGCCCCGGCATGTTGCGCTGGATCAGGCCCGCGATGGTGGCCACATTGCGAAAGCTGCGCTTCATCACGGCATTGCCACCCAGCCAGTCCCCCAGCCCGTCGCGCAGCGCGTCGCGGTCCAGAAGCGGCGCGGGATCGGTGACCGGATCCAGCGACCAGATCAGCAGTGCATAATCGGTGGACAGAAAGCCCAAGGGACCCAAGCCCGCCTCCTCCATCGTGCGGGACATCAGCAGGCCCAGGGTCTGCAGGGCGTTCCGGCCTGCAAAGCCGTAGAATGCAAAGTGCCAGCGGCCCTGATGCGGGAAACTTTCGCTGACCAGCACGCCCGCACGCGGCAGGGCGCTGACTCCAGCCTGCAAGGTCAGCCAGTCGCGCGTGTCGGGCGGCAGCAGGTCATGTGCCGCAGGCGTGCCGATCAGCGCCTGCACCCGATGCGACAACTGGGTCGAGGTCGCCAGCTTCAACCCGGAATAAACGGCGATCTTGGGCTCGCGCGCAGGTTGGCGCGTCACCTCGATGACCATCTCGCGCAGGCCTTCGTAGCGGACCGTCTGGCCGCCGATCAGGAAGGTGTCGCCCGGTTCCAGCGTGGCGGCAAAGCTTTCCTCGACCTCACCCAAGGGCACGCCGCCGCGCCCGCGCAGCCGCACCTTTACCATCTCGGCCTCGACGATGGTGCCAATGTTCATGCGCAGGTCGCGCGCGGCGCGGGGATCGCGCAACCGCCACAGCCCGTCGCGCAACATCAGCCGCTGCCAGCGGTCATAGGCGCGCAACGCATAGCCGCCGGTGGCGGCGAAATCCACGCAGGCGTCGAAATCGTCGCGCGACAAATCGGAATAGGGGCCGGCGCGGCGCACCTCGGCATAGAGCATATCGGCGTCAAAGGGGCCGGCGCAGGCAGTCAGCAGGATGTGCTGGCATAGCACGTCCAGCGGTCCCGGCCCGCGCGGATCTCCATCCAGATCGCGCTGTTGCACGGCCTCCAACGCGGCCACGCATTCGATGACCTCGAACCGGTTCGCCGGCACGATCCGGGCACGGCTTGGGGCGTTGTAGCGGTGGTTCGCCCTGCCGATGCGCTGGACCAGCCGCTTGACGTTTTTCGGGGCACCGACCTGAATCACCAGGTCCACGGCACCCCAATCGATCCCCAGATCAAGGCTACCGGTCGCCACGACTGCCCGCAAATCGCCGGCGGCCATCGCGGCCTCGACCCGCTGGCGGGCCTCGCGGGCAAGGCTGCCGTGATGCAGGCCGATGGGCAGGTTGGCGTCGTTCTCGGCCCAAAGCGCCTGAAAGAACAGTTCGGCCTGAGCGCGGGTGTTGATGAAGATGATCGTGGTGTTGGCGCGGGCCACCTCGGCCAAAACATCGCGCACCGCATAGTGCCCGCCCCCGCCCGACCAGGGCGCAGGGCGCGACGTGCGCAGCATCGCGATATCCGGGTCTGGTCCGGGATCGGCATGAATGACCTCTGCGCCGCCCATGAAGGCGGCCAGCTGGTCCGGCGCCTCGACCGTGGCAGAGAGGCCGGTCACCTGCAGGTCGGGCGCCAGCGTCTTCAACCGCGCCAGACACAGCATCAATTGATCGCCGCGCTTGTTTTCCGCCAGGGCATGCAGTTCGTCCAGGACCACGCGGCGCAATCCGCGAAAGATCACCGGGGCCTGTTCATAGGACAGCATCAGCGCCAGCGACTCCGGCGTGGTCAGCAGGATGTCGGGCGGGTCTACGCGCTGGCGGGCGCGCTGGCTGGCGCGGGTGTCGCCGGTGCGGTCCTCGATCCGGATGTTCAGGCCAAGGTCGGCCACCGGGCGCGACAGGTTCCGCGCAATATCCGCTGTCAGCGCCTTCAAGGGCGAGACGTAAAGCGTATGCATTCCCCCCGGCGGGTCACGCAATTCGACCAGCGAGGGCAGAAAGCCTGCCAGCGTCTTGCCGCCGCCGGTGGGAGCGATCAGCAGGCTGTCGCCCTTGGCCGTCAGCAGTGCGATCTGATGCGGGTGGGGCTGCCAGCCCTGGGCGGCGAACCAGTCCTGAAACGCGGGCGGAAGGTTCACGGGATCATCGCCTTCAGCGCGTCCAGCCGGTCCGCCTCGGTCGCGGGCTTGTCCCACCGGATGCGGCTGATGCGCGGAAAGCGCATGGCGACGCCGGACTTGTGCCGGGACGATGCGTTAAGCCCCTCAAAGGCCACCTCCAGCACCAGCTTGGGCGCGACCGAACGGACAGGGCCGAACCGCTCGGTCGTGTTGTTGCGGACAAAGCGGTCCAGCTCGCGCAACTCCTCGTCCGTGAAACCGAAATACGCCTTGCCGACCGGCACCAAGGCGTCGCCGTCCCACAAGCCAAAGGTGAAATCGCTGTAGAAGCCTGACCGCTTGCCATGCCCGCGTTGCGCATAAAGCATCACGGCGTCGACCACCATCGGGTCGCGTTTCCATTTGAACCAAGGACCGCGCGGCCGGCCACCGACATAGGCGCTGTCGCGGCGCTTGATCATCACGCCTTCAATGACGGTGCTTGGCGGATCGGCGCGCAATGCGGCCAGGTCGTCCCAACTGTCGAAAGCCAGCAGCGGCGACAGGTCGATCCGGTCGCTGCCGAAATCGGCGGTCTTCAGGATCGCGCGGCGGTCCTGATGCGGCAGGTCGCGCAGGTCGCGCCCCTGCCAGATCAGCGCATCATAGACCCGCAGGCCCGCCGGATGGCTCTCCAGCAGGGCGCGGCTGACGGTCTTGCGGTTCAGGCGCTGCTGCAAATCACCAAAGGACGCGACATCGGACCCACGCCGGACCAGCAGCTCTCCGTCCAGGGTGCCGTCAAAGTTCAGCGCGTCCAGCAGGTCGGGAAAGGCCCCGCCCACATCCTCGCCGGTGCGACTGTACAGCCGCCGCGTGCCGCCGTCGTTGATCGCCTGGACACGGATGCCGTCCCATTTCCATTCCGCGATGTAATCCGCCGGGTCAAAAGCGCGCAGCTGGTCCAGGTCGACCGGCGTGGACAGCATGACCGGGCGAAAGGGCGCCCGCGCCGCCTGTTCGGGGCGCGCGCCCCCGCCGATCCAGTCGAACAGCGGCTGATAGGGCGGCACAAGGCCATGCCAGATCTCTTCCAGGTCCTTCACCTCGGGGGCGCCCATCTGGGCCAGCGCCATGCGCGCCATCCGCGCCGACAGCCCGACGCGCATGTTCCCTGTGGCAAGCTTCAGGAAAGCCAGCCGCTCCGAAGGGCCGAGACGGTCCAGCATCCCGCCGATGGCAGCGGGCAGGCCCGCGCGGCCCGTGTCGGAGAGCAGCGCGACGGCTTGGTGCAGCGGCACATCCTCGTCCCGGTCGCTGTCCCACAAAAGCGCGATGGTTTCGGCCAGATCCCCTACGAAGTCATAGGACATGGCGAACAGCTGCGGGTCGATGCGCTCGGCCATCAGGCCGCGCAACAGGGCGGGAGTCACCGCCCGCAGCTTAAGGTCACCCGTCAGCGCAGCCAGCGCATAACCACGATCCGGATCGGACGTCGCCTCAAGATAATGCGTCAGCAGCCGCAGCTTGGCGTTGCGCGCAGGCGTAAAGGCCAGCCGTTCCAGAAGATGCGCAAATGCCCTCATTCCGGCTCGTCCTCGTAGCCGACAAGGCGCAGGGGCCGCGCGGGAATTCCTTCAATCTCACACCAACGCATCAGGCCGTCTTCGGTGCCGTGCGTGATCCAGACCTCGGACGGGGACAATTCGCGAATGGTTTGCGTGACTTGCGGCCAGTCCACATGATCGCTGATCACCAGGGGCAATTCCACCCCACGCTGGCGGGCACGGGCGCGAACCGCCATCCAGCCCGAGGCGAAGCCGATCACGGGATCGCGGAACCGCTGCACCCAGGCGCTGGCAAAGGCCGAAGGCGGGGCAATAACAAGCTGCGCCGGCACATCGGCCGCCGTGGCCGGGATCAACGGTCCCAGTTCCACGCCTTGTTCCACGTGAAAATCGCACAGCCGCTGAAGCGCGCCGTGGATGGCGATGGGGCCGTCGATCCCGGCCTGCCGGGCCAGCGCGATCACCCGCTGCGCCTTGCCAAGCGCATAGGCCCCGATCAGGTGCGGACGTTCGGGAAATTCTGCCATGCTGGCGATCAGGCGTTCCATTTCCCTGATCGGATCAGGATGGCGGAAGACGGGCAGTCCAAAGGTCGCCTCGGTCACAAAGATGTCGCAGGGCACCGGCTCATAGGGGGCGCAGACGGGGTTCGGGGCACGGCAATAATCGCCCGAAACAACAATGCGTGGGCCACGCATCGGCTGCACCGCGATCTGGGCCGAGCCGAGGATATGCCCCGCCGGATGAAAGCTGACCGACACGTCGCCGATGCGGGTGACGCCTTCGGCAACCTGTCGCGTGTTGGTGAAGTCCTCGCCATAGCGGATGGCCATGATGTCCAGCGTCTGCCGCGTTGCCATGACGCTGCCATGACCCGCGCGCGCGTGATCGCCGTGGCCATGCGTGATCAGCGCGCGGGGAACCGGCCGGATCGGGTCAATGAAGAAGTCGCCAGGCGGACAATAAAGCCCGGCTTCGGTCGGGTGCAGGATCTGTTCAGCGCGCATGTGTCCAAGATGGCGAACATTTCGTGAAAATCAACGCGGCAAATTTCGGTCCTGAAAATGACTGGCCTGTCTGAAACGCAGGGGCGTCAGGCGTGGTCTGCCACGCACGAACACCGTCTGCTGCAGCAAGACTCAAGGAATGGGACCGGTGGGTTCAACCTGTCAGCGCAACGGCTCGTTCGAACGTATTTGCCGGGTTCGAAACCGGGCGTTTTCCATGGCTTTGTGTTGAGCCGAAGGGCGACCTGATCAAGGTCATGCCGAGGGCAGATGGACAGCTCCGTTCCATTCGGGAAGCATGGGCCAGGCGATTTGTTGGTTTTCGTTGCTGCCGCGCTGCCACGGGCTTTTGGAAACACAGAAATAGACGCTGACATTTGTCGCGACAGTGACCTTGCGGTGATAGGCCATTTCCGTCCTCCGGTCCCAAGTCAGCGAGGCCATGACACCCTGCGGCAGGTGCTGCACCCGGGAGATCAGGACACTGACGGCGCTGTCGCTGTTCTTGCCCTCCACTTTGACCAGCATGACAAAGCGCGAACCGCGTTTGACAAGCGTAGCGATGGGGCTGTTTCTGGAGCCGCTCAGCGTCGCCTTCTCAATGCCCGGGAATGGCACGATCCTCGACTTCTGACGGTCGGTTGCAGATCGATACGGCTGCGATGATCCGCCCCAAGGTCTGCCCTGCCGTTGTCGCGGTTCGCCCCCGGCGCATGATCCTGCGGCCGCGCAGGTGAGCCAGCAGTTCATTTTAAGGGCACCTCGCGTGTGGATGACCAGGCTCTTGTAGATCGTCTCGTGCGAGATGGTCATGGAAGGGTTGCCGGGATACCGGGCCTTCAGCCGCCCGGCGATCTGCTGTGGCGCCCATTGGCCCGACAGCTTTCCGGCGACCAGTCTGCACAGAGCATGATTGAGTGCCAACCGCCAGGACTTGGAGCCACACGGCGTGATTTGGGAAGGAGGATGGACAATGACGCACTGCAGGGCTCGATGTCTCCGTACAGGAAACTGCGGTTTGCGTAATCAAGGCAGTTGTGGCCCTTGTGTGGCAGGGGAAGGTTCGCACGCGGATCGAGGCGATCGCGGCGGCGCTTGCACGTCATGCGCCCAAGCTTGAGCGCGCGGGGATGGGGACGGGGCCGGTCACGGTTGGCTCTGGCATGGCTTGCGTGATGCGGCTGTGCCTCTGGATTGCTTTCATGCCCGTCGGGCAGCAGCGGCGCTCGGGCTGCAGGTCAACAAGGCCGATTGGAATGATGCCCGCGGCCTGGCGCAGCTTGTGCGATCGGAGTGGGATGAGCCGGTTCCCACCAAGTCGATGGCGACCCATCGGGTGCGCGCCCTCCTTCTTTTTGAGGCCGCCTCCGTGACCCTCTACCGGACCCGCGGCGATCTCTGTATGCCAGATCGGGCACAGCCACTCGGCTCGTGCGGTCAGGAAGTTGGAACGCGCGGGTGGCGCTTGCCCAAAAGCTGGCGGTCATCTTGTTCAGGATGATGCGTGACGGCACAAGCTTCGCGCCGTGGCCGTATCCTGCAAGGCGGGCACCGGCTTAAAGGAGAAGAGCGACCCGGAGTGAAAGGCTTACAGAACGCCAAGCTCCCAGAGCATTAGCCACAGCGATCTCGCGACACGCTTTGCGGCCTGTTCCGATGGGCCAAGATCGCGGGAGTCACATCGAGACGCTGCTCGATCGAGCGCCCCTCGTGCGGCAGACATCCGGCCTGACCGCGAAAACAACAACGATCCGTTGGCGAAAATCGATCAAGAGCTCTGGAAGATGGCTTGCGCAATTAGACAACAAGCGCACTTGCCGGATTTAATGCGCTCTGGAACTGACCCTGCACATCAAGCCGCGCAAACGGCTGAAACGGGAAATACCGGACGCTCTAAACCTATTTTGTCCATGGACTTCATGGCCGATCGTCTTGCCGACGGGCGGCCGTTCCGGCTCTTGAACGTGCTGGATGATTTCAACCGCGAAAGTTTTGGCATCAAGGTCGACTTCTCGATGGATGATGTCCCGGCTGATGGTGTGGCTGGGG
>QKYL01000005.1 GCA_003255745.1 Paracoccus saliphilus | reverse complement strand
GTATCTACGAACACCAGACCAAAGGCGCAAGAGAAAAATTGAAGCCTGCTGCCATATTTTTGCCATCTGGCTGATCTGCATGCACAATGCCGGCAGGCCGTTTGGCATCAAAGCAGCCGGTGAAGCCTTTGCAATAACCAATAACAGGAATCACCCCTGCCCCTCCCGCGACTTTCGAGGCCGGACCGCAAAAAGGCGCGACCCGCAGGGGTCGCGCCTTGATGTCTTTCGCTCGGAAGGGCTGGTATCAGCGCTTCGAGAACTGGAAGCTGCGGCGGGCCTTTGCCTTGCCGTACTTCTTGCGCTCGACCACGCGGCTGTCGCGGGTCAGGAAGCCGGCGGCCTTCAGCGCCGCGCGCAGGGCGGGCTGGTGCAACTGCAGAGCCTGGCTGATGCCATGCTTGACCGCACCGGCCTGGCCCGAAAGCCCGCCACCTTTCACGGTCGCCTGCACGTCGTACTGACCGGCGACGCCCGCAACGTCAAAAGGCTGGCGCAGGATCATTTGCAGAACCGGACGCGCGAAGTAGGTGTTCACGTCCTTGCCGTTGACCGTGACCTTGCCCGAGCCGGGCTTGATCCAGACGCGGGCGACCGCGTCCTTGCGCTTTCCGGTCGCATAGCTGCGGCCCATCTCGTCGCGCTGCGGTTCGCGGTTGATCGCGGCTTCGACGACAGCAGCGGGCGTGCCCGACACGGCCGACTTCAGGTCGTCCAGAGATTTGATGTCTTCGGCCATGATCATGCGCTCCGGGTGTTTTTCTTGTTCAGGACCTTGACGTCCAGAACTTCGGGCTGCTGCGCCTCATGCGGGTGCTCGGCGCCGGCATAGACACGCAGATGCGTCATCTGCAGCTTGCCCAGCTTGTTGCGGCTGATCATGCGCTCGACGGCCTTGACCACCACACGCTCGGGGTGGGCGCCTTCCAGCACCTGGCGGGCGGTGCGGTGCTTGATGCCGCCCGGATGGCCGGTGTGCCAGAAGTACTTCTTGTCGTCGCGCTTGTTGCCCGTCATCTGCACCTTGTCGGCGTTGATGATGATGACATTGTCGCCCATGTCCATGTGCGGCGTGAACGTCGGCTTGTGCTTGCCGCGCAGGCGGTTGGCGACGATCGTGGCGAGGCGGCCCAGAACGACGCCCTCGGCGTCGATCAGGATCCACTTCTTCTCGATCTCCGCCGGTTTCGCGGTGTAGGTTTTCATCGGTCGTCCCTTCAGGGTCGTAATCATTCGAGATGCGGGTGTATCGGGGATTGCGGACCGCGCGTCAAGCGCAGCGAAAGCCAAAAAGTTCAATTACCTCAGGCAATTGCAATATTGGTATTGATATACCCCATCACAGTGGGCTGGAATCCCGCGGTTTTGGCGGAATCGAATAGGTCATCGAGCAGCGTGCCACCGGCTCCGCCTGCCCGTCGGAAAAGATCAGCGCCTCTGCCACGGCCAGCACACGACCCAACTTCAGCAGGCGGCATTCAGCCAGCAGGTCCTGCCCTGCAACCGGCTTGCGCATGAAATCGATCGAGGCGTTGGTCGTGACCGCCAGGGCCACCGGCCCGATCCGCGCAAGGATCGCGCAATAGATTGCCAAGTCGGCCAGCGCGAACATGGAAGGGCCGCTGACAGTGCCACCGGGACGAAGATGCTCGTCACCTGTCACAAGACGCGCGACCAGCCGCGTTTCGTCCGCATGCTCGACCCGATAGCTGCCGGCCACCTGCGGGAAGTCCCGTGTCAGAAACACGTTCAGCGCCTCTGCATCCATCACGATCGACATGCATCCCCCTGCCCTGCCCGTTCCAACGCTTCCCTGAAACCCCAGAAGATACAAGCGGTCCCGCACCTCCTGCGGCACGCACAGCCACGGTTCAACAGCCGGCTGCTCATGCCCCTTTTCCATTTGGGATCAGGGCTTCGACCAATTGGACGAAATGCTCGCCGCGCTTTTCGAAGTTGGGATACTGGTCAAAGCTGGCCGCGGCCGGGGCCAGCAGAACCGTGTCTCCCGGCTCTGCCTCGGCGGCGGCGCGGGCCACGGCCTGGTCCATCGTCTCGGCAATCTCATAGGGGGTCTGGCCGATCTCCAGCGCAAAGTCGCGGGCCGAATGGCCGATCAGGTAGGCCTTGACCACCTGGCCCAGATGCGGCGCCAGCGCGGCAATGCCGCCCTCCTTGCCCAAGCCGCCGGCAATCCAGCGGATACGGTCGAAAGCCTGCAGCGCCTTGGCGGCGGCATCCACATTTGTGGCCTTGGAATCGTTCACGAAGCGGACGCCACCGATCTCGGCCACCGTCTGGCTGCGATGCGGCAGCCCGGAAAAGCTGTGGAAGGCCGCCTCGATGTCTCGCGGGGCCAGGCCCAAGGCACGACAGGCGGCATAGGCGGCACAGGCATTCTGGTGGTTGTGCGCCCCCGGCAGGCCGCGTATCGCGCGCAGGTCGATTGACGCGGCCTGGCGTCCCTTGCGGTATTCCGACAGGAAACCCTTGCGGGCAAAGACCGACCATGCTGCCCCATCCAGCTTCTGCCCGGCCGAAACGCGGATCACCCGGTCGTCCGTCGGACCCATCGAAAGCTGGTTGGCCAGGTAGCATCCCTCGACCTCATCCACCCCGATGACGGCGCGGTCGGGGCCGCCCTCGGCGAACAGGCGGCGCTTGGCGGCAAAGTAGCCGCCGTGGCCGGAATGCCGGTCCAGGTGATCGGGAGACAGGTTGGTGAAGACGGCCACATCAGGCGTCAGCGCCCGCGCCAGGTCGGTCTGATAGCTGGACAGCTCCAGGACTACCACCTCACCGTCGATCGCGGGCTCCAGGGCCAGGACGCCGGTGCCGATGTTGCCGCCCATCTGCGCGGGCCGGCCGCAGGACACCAGGATATGGTGGATCAGCGCGGTGGTGGTTGACTTGCCGTTTGATCCCGTCACGGCGACGACGCGCGGGGCACGGTCGAATCCCTCCCAGTCATCCGTCGCATAACTGCGAAAGAACAGGCCAATATCGTTGTCCACGGGGATGCCCCGCTCGTAGGCCTGCTGGATCACGGGATGCGGGCGCGGATAAAGATGCGGAATCCCCGGCGACACGATCAGCGCCGTCACACCCTGCCACCCCTCGTCCCGCGTCAGATCGGCGATGCGCAGCCCCTCGGCCGCCGCGGCCTCACGCGTGTCGACGCCGTCATCCCAGGCCACGACACGGGCGCCGCCGGCCGCCAGGGCGGCGGCGGTGGCCTTGCCTGAACGCCCCAGGCCAAGAACGGCAATGGTCTGGTCTTCGACGGCCTGAACAGGGATCATGATTGGCTCCTGATGTCGCGGCCGGGGGGCTGTCTGCCCCCGGACCCCCGAGGATATTTGGGCAAAGAAGAAGATCAGCGCAGCTTCAGCGTGGCCAGACCGATCAACGAAAGGATCAGCGCGATGATCCAGAACCGGATCACGATCTGCGCCTCGCCCCAGCCCTTCTTTTCGAAGTGGTGGTGGATCGGGGCCATCAGGAAGACGCGCTTGCCGGTTCGCTTGAAATACAGGACCTGGATGATCACGCTGAGCGCCTCGACCACGAAAAGGCCGCCAACGATGGCCAGAACGATCTCGTGCTTGGTCACCACGGCAATGGCCCCCAGGGCACCCCCCAAAGCCAGGCTGCCGGTGTCGCCCATGAAGACCGCCGCCGGCGGGGCGTTGTACCACAGAAAGCCCAGGCCGCCGCCGATCAGCGCCGCGACAAAGATCAGGATCTCGCCGCTGCCGGGAACGTGGTGGACGCCCAGGTATTCGGTAAAGTCCACGCGGCCGACCGTATAGGCGATGATGCCCAAGGTGCCCGCTGCCATCATCACCGGCATGATCGCCAGCCCGTCCAGGCCATCCGTCAGGTTCACCGCATTGGCCGAACCCACGATCACGATCATCGCAAAGGGGATGAACAGGAAGCCCAGGTTGATCAGCGCATCCTTGAAGATCGGCAGGGCCAGCTGGTTCGTCAGGGCGTCGGGATGCATCAAGGATGCAGCCAGCCCCGCCAGGGCGGCGATCACCAACCCCAGCAGCATGCGGATGCGGGAACTGACGCCCTTGGTGTTCTGCTTGGTGACTTTGGCATAATCGTCGGCAAAGCCGATTCCGGCGAAAGCGGCAGTTACCAGCAGCACGACCCAGACATAACCGTTGTCCAGCCGCGCCCAGAGCAGGGTCGACACCAGCAGCCCCGACAGGATCAGCAGCCCCCCCATAGTCGGTGTGCCGGCCTTGGACAGGTGGCTTTGCGGGCCGTCGTCGCGGATCGGCTGGCCTTTCTTCTGGACGCGGCGCAGATGGTTGATCAGCGGACGCCCGAAGATAAAGCCGAAGAACAGCGCCGTGAAGAAGGCAGCCCCCGCTCGGAAGGTGATATAGCGGAACAGGTTGAAGACGTCCCCGCCCTCGGACAGGTTGCTGAGCCAGTAGAGCATGGCATTATCCTTTGTCTTGGGCGGCCATGGCCCGCAGCGCCTCGACCACGGTCGAGATGCGCGAGGATTTTGATCCCTTCACCAGCACGACATCCTGCGGTCGGACCAGTTCGTCAGCGCGGGCGGCAAGCTGGGCCGCCGTTTCAGTCCACAGCCCGCGCCGGGCTTCGGGAAGTGCCTCGTGCAGGTGGCGCATGCGCGGTCCGGCGCAATGGACCAGCCCCACCGCCTGCATTGCAGGGTCATGGGCAACCGCGCGGTGCAGCGCGACCTCGTCCGGGCCCAGTTCCAGCATGTCACCCAAGATCGCGACCCGGCGTTCGGCCGGCAGGCCGGCCAGCATCTCAAGCCCCGCAGATAGCGAGGCGGGATTGGCATTGAAGGCGTCGTCGATCAGGCGGATCCCTCCCAGATCCTCGACCGCGCCCCTGCCCTTGGGGGGCTGCCAGTCTGCCAGTCGCGCGGCCGCCTGCGTCAGGTCCGCGCCCGCCGCCGCCAGCGCCGCCAGCACGCCGACCGCGTTCATGGCAAAGTGGCGCCCGGTCGTGGACAGGGTGAAATCGACGGACTCTCCGGTGATCCGGGCCTTGCAGGACAGCTGCCCGTCGGACGCTTGGATGCGCAGCGGACGCGCCGCGCCATGTTCGCCGAACCCCACGACGATGGCGCCCGCCGCATCCGCGCAATCGCGCAGGATCTGGGTCACCTCAAGATCCTCGGGCAGGATAGCGGTGCCGATTGGCTCCAGCCCTTCGAAAATGGCGCCCTTTTCGCGGGCGATCCCTTCAATAACGCCAAAAGCTTCCAGATGTGCGGCGGCGATGGTGGTGATCAAGGCCACATGCGGGCGCGCCATGCGCGACAAGGGCGCGATCTCGCCAGGGTGGTTCATGCCGATCTCGATGATTGCGAAATCGGTGTCCGCCGGCATCCGCGCCAAGGTCAGCGGCACGCCCCAGTGGTTGTTGTAGCTGGCCTCGGCGGCGTGGATGCGCCCCTGCCCTGCCAGCGCGACACGCGCCATGTCCTTGGTCGAGGTCTTGCCCACCGACCCGGTGATCGCGAGGACCTTGGCGCGCATGCGGGCGCGGCCGGCGCGGCCCAGATCCTCCAGCCCGCGCAGCACGTCGGCCACAACCAGCAACGGGGCATCGGCGGGCAGTCCGTCTGGAACACGGCTAACCAGCGCGGCGGCCGCACCCTTGTCCAGTGCCTGTGCCACGAAATCATGACCATCGCGCGCCGCCTGAAGGGCCACGAACAGATCGCCCGGCGCCAGCGTCCGCGTGTCGATCGACACGCCGGCGGCCGTCCAGTCGCCCTGCACCCGCCCGCCCGTTGCGGCGGCGGCCTCCTGCGCTGTCCAAAGACTCATATCCGGCCGTCCAGTGCCGCGACCGCGACCGAGGCCTGTTCGGCGTCGTCGAAGGGATAAACATCCTGCCCGACGATCTGACCGGTCTCATGGCCCTTGCCGCAGATCAGCAGCGCATCGCCTGGCTGCAGCGCATCTACTCCACGCAGGATTGCCTCGGCACGATCGGCCACCTCGGTCGCCTCAGGGCCTGCACCTTCCATCACGGCAGCACGGATCAGCGCCGGGTCTTCGGTGCGCGGGTTGTCGTCCGTGACGATCACCACGTCGGCATGTTCGCGCGCCGCCTGGCCCATCAGCGGGCGCTTGCCGCGGTCGCGGTCGCCACCGGCCCCGATGATGCAGACGATGCGTCCCATCACATGCGGGCGCAGCGACTGCAGCGCGGCGGTCACGGCGCCCGGCTTGTGGGCGTAATCGACAAAGACCGCCGCACCATTGTCGCGCTGCGCGGCCAGCTGCATCCGGCCCCGCACCGTGGCCAGCGTGGGCAGCACGCCGATGATCGCCTCGGCCGCATCGCCCGCTGCAAGGCACAGACCCATCGCGGCCAGCACGTTCTCGGCCTGAAAGCCACCGATCAGTCCCAGCCGCACCAGATGCGCCTGGCCCATCACCGAAAAACGCAGGTCCTGCCCGGTCGCGTCATAGCGCTGTCCCAGGATGCGCAGCATCGCGCTCTCGCCCGTGCCGACCGTGGTCAGCGCCAGGCCGCGATCCTTGGCGATGTCGGCCATCTGCCGACCGCGTTGGCTGTCGATGTTGATCACGGCCGCGGCGCCGTCCTGCAGGATGTGGTTGAACAGCAGCGCCTTGGCGGCAAAATACTCGTCAAAGCCCGCGTGGTAGTCCAGGTGATCCTGGCTGAAATTCGTAAAGGCGCCCGCCTCGACCTGCACGCCGTCCAGGCGCCGCTGGTCCAGCCCGTGGCTCGACGCCTCCATCGCCGCATGGGTCACGCCCGCCGCGACGGCCTCGGACAGGACGCGATGCAGGGTCAGCGGGTCGGGCGTCGTATGGGCCAGCTTGGCGTGGTAATCGCCCTCGACCCCCATCGTCCCCAGGCTGATGGCCTTGTGACCCAGAGCCTGCCAGATCTGGCGGGTAAAGCTTGCGACGCTGGTCTTGCCGCTGGTGCCGGTGACCGCCACCACATGCTCGGGCTGATCCTGGAACCACAGGGACGCCGCCCCCGCCAGGGCCGCACGCGGATCCTCGGCCACCACCACCGCGCCCGGCCAGTCTGCCAGGACATCGGCCGCAATCTCGGCGCCCTTGCGGTCGGTCAGCACCGCCGCCGCCTGCATGCGCAGCGCGTACTGGATGAATTCGCCGCCATGCAGCGCCGATCCCGGAAGCGCCGCGAACAAGTGTCCCGGCTTGACTGTGCGGCTGTCGATCGACAGCCCCGTGATGATCGGGTCCCGCCCGTCGCGCGCGTGCAGCCCCAGCTGCGACAGCGTCACCTCGTCCTTGCTCACAATCCCACCCGTCATTTGTTCGCGACGAGCTTTATCTCAGCCGCTTCGTCGTGTTCAACACGGGGTTCAAAGCGCGCGGCGATCGTCGGCAGTTTTTCGTCGGTGATCGGCTCCAGCCCCAGCAGCGGGCCGACCCGGCGGATCACCTCGGCCGCGACGGGAACGGCGGTATGGCCGGCGGTGCGGCTTTCCGCGCCTGCGCCGATGGCGGCGGTGGGTTCGTCCAGTGCCACGATCAGCACGTATTTGGGATTACTGGCCGGAAAGACCGAGGCAAAGGTCGCGATCACCTTGTTCTTGTAATACCCGCCCGAGGCACGCGGCTTGTCGGCGGTGCCGGTCTTGCCGGCCACCTCATATCCCGGCACCTCGGCCTGACGCGCGGTGCCGCGCGTCACGACCTGGCGCAGCATGTCCACCGACATGGCGGCCGCGCGCGGCGACAGCACCTGCTCGCCTTCGGGCCGCTGGCGGCCGTGAACCAGGGTCGGTGTCACGCGCTTGCCGCCATTGGCGATGGTGGCATAGGCCGCTGCCAGATGCAGCGGGCTGGCCGCAAGGCCGTGGCCAAAGCTGACTGTCGCGGCGGTCACGGCAGGCCAACGCTGCGGGACCAGCGGCTGGCCGGTCGGCGCCTCCACCATCTCGATCGGCGTGGGGACGAACAGGCCCAGCTTGTCCAGAAAGTCCTTCTGCCGCTCGACCCCGATCATCTGCGCGATGCGGACCGTCGCAACGTTCGAAGATTTGACGATCACATCCGTGGCGCTCAGTTCGCGGCCGTAATTGTGGAAATCATTGATCAGGAAACGGCCGATGCGCATCGGCGCCTGCGCGTTGATGCCGCTGGCCGGGTTGATCAGCCCCAGGTCCAGCGCCTGCGCAACGGGGAAAATCTTGAAGGTTGATCCCAGCTCGTACTGGCCCTGCACGGCCCTGTTGAACAGCGGGCTGTCGGACGGGTCACCCTTCAGCAGCGGCCGGGGGCGGTCATTGGGGTCGAAATCGGGCAGGCTGGCCATGGCAAGGATCTCGCCCGAGGCGACCTCCATCAGGATGCCCGTGGCGCCCTTGGCGCTCATCACGTTCATGCCCGAAGCCAGCACGTCCTCCATTGCCTGCTGCAGCGTCAGGTCGATGGACAGCGACAGCGGCGCGCCGTCGTTCGCCGGGTCGCGCAGCCAGGCGTCGAACGCCTTTTCGACCCCTGCAATGCCGATCACCTCGGCGCTGTTCACGCCTTCGTTGCCAAAGCCCGAACCGCCCAGGATATGCCCGGCCACGTCGCCATTAGGATAGATGCGCATCTCGCGCGGGCCGAACAGCAGGCCGGGTTCGCCCAGGTCATGAACCGCCTGCATCTGTTCGGGGCTGATCTTGCGCTTGATCCACAGGAACTTGCGCCCACTGGTAAAGTCCTTGGTCAGGCGCTCGACATCCAGATCCGGGAATATCCGCGCCAGACCTTGCGCCGTGGCGATCGGATCGACCATCTGGTGGGGATGGGCATAAACCGAATGCGTCAGCAGGTTGGTGGCCAGAACCCGACCCCTGCGGTCGGTGATGTCCGCCCGCTGCGACATGATCTGCGCCGACAGCACCTGGGCCCGCGGCTCGGACGGCTGGCTGGAGGCAAGGGCTCCCATCCGGACCCCGACCGTGCCAAAGGCCAGCACGAAACAGCAGGCCATCAGCACCAGCCGCCCTTCGGCCCGGCGGCGGGCGCGGTCCTGGATCTGCTCGTGGCGGCGGCGGCGGTTCTCGGCCTCGATGTCGTCGGGGTTCTCGCCGCGTTCACGGGCACGAAGAATGCGGGCCAAGGGGCGCAGAGGGGTGCGGATCATGGCTGTTCCTCGGGATTTGCGGGGGCTGTTGCGAATTCGGGCGGGGCGGGCGGCTTGGGATAGTCGATATGGTCAAGGTCGATGAACTGGCCGGTCTCGACCGGCACCAGTTGCAGCCGTTCGAAGTTCAGGTCGACCAGCTGCCTCAGCCTGTCCGGGCGGTTGAGATAGGCCCATTCGGCCCGCAGCACGCCCAGTTCTTCGCGCAGACCCGCGATCTCGCGCTGGACCTGCCCCATCTCGCCGATCGAGGCCTGGGTGGCATAATTTTCGCGATAGGCCCAAAAGGCCAGGCCCATGACGATCAGCACGCAGGCCAGATAGGTGATCGACCGCATCACGTACTCTCCCGGCCGGGCAGGTGCGGCATGGCCAGGCTGCGCGCATCAACCGTGCCCGCCGGCGCCTCCGTCCGGATGCCGACCCGCAGCAGGGCCGAACGTGCGCGGGGATTGCCCGCCAGCTCATCGGGATCAGCACCGATGGCACGGCGGAACGGCAGGGTGAAGGCCGGCTCCACCACCTGCGTCACGGGCGCATAGCGGTTGCCGCCGCCGCCCGCGTCGGACCGGGCCTGCATGAAGCGCTTGACGATGCGGTCCTCCAGCGAATGGAAACTGACAACGGCCAGCTGGCCGCCCGGCTTCAGCGCCCGCTCGGCGGCGGAGAGCCCCGCGACCAGCTGGCCGAATTCGTCGTTCACCCAGATACGGATCGCCTGAAAGCTGCGGGTCGCAGGATGGCTCTGGCCCGGTTTCTGCCGCGGCAGGCAGCCGGTGACGACCTGCGCCAGCTGGGCGGTGCGGGTCAGCGGCCGGGCCGCCACGATGGCGCGGGCAATGCGGCGGGACGCACGTTCCTCGCCATAGTGATAAAGCACGTTGGCGATCTCGGCCTCGGATGCCGTGTTCAGCAGGTCGGCGGCCGAAGGGACATCGCCCCCCATGCGCATGTCCAGCGGCCCGTCGCGCATGAAGGAAAAGCCACGTTCCGCCTGGTCCAGCTGCATCGAGCTGACGCCCAGGTCCAGCACCACTCCGTCCAGGGGCTGCCCCGCCAGCCGGTCCAGATCCGAAAACGTCCCCTCGACCAGCCGCAGCCGGTCGCCCCAGGCGCCGCGCCACTTTTCGGCCATGACAAAGACCGACGGGTCGCGATCGACCCCGATCACAAGATCGGCCCCCGCCTCCAGCAGGCCACGGGCATAGCCGCCCGCCCCGAAGGTGCCGTCCAGCCAGACGCCGCGCACCGGCGCGACCGCCCTCAGCAGCGGGTTCAGAAGAACGGGAATATGAGGATCTGCCATCACCTAGCTTTCCAGCGTCTTGTGCAGGAAAACCCGCGGGTCGAATTCGGGGCCGTGCTGGGACGCAAAATCCTCCAGCGCCTGCACGTCCTTGGGCCGCTCGTCGGGGTGATAGACCTGGATGTAATCGCCGCGCGATTCGAAGATCGTCTCGGTCCCCTCGGCGAAGCCCAGCTTGTCGCGCAGCTTGGCGGGCAGGACCAGGCGCCCCTCGCGGTCGATTTCCAGGTCGGTGGACTGGCCGTTCATCAGCAGCTCCAGCCAGCGGCGCTCTTGGCTGCCGCGGGGCAGGCGATCGATCTGCTCGTCGATTTCCTCGATGGCCTCGACGGTGTAAAGTTCCAGCCAGTTCCACCAGTCGGGACCATAGACGGCCACCAGCTGCGTGCGCCCGGCGTTCGAACCTGCAAAGGACGGGTCGCCGGCATCGAAAACGCGCCGCAGGCGTGCCGGGATCGACATGCGACCCTTGCCATCCACCTTGACGGTTTCGGTGCCTCTGAACTTCCGCGCCACCTTGCGCCCGCCCTCACTGCCTGCCTGCTCCTTCGGGACCTCCGAAAGAGAAAGGGCGGATCGGGCCGCTGCCACTGCCCGATCCGCCGCCCTCGTTCCCGATTACCCGGGCCCCTTTGCGGGGTGGTTGCCGACCCGGTCGCGCGCCACCTGGGGGAGGTGCTGCTCGCGCGCGCGGGCCGGCTATGTTGGAAAACGGATGCCTGTATGAAGTCTGCTTCGCCTTCGTGGGGTCTTTTCGCCCCTTTCGCTGCCCGTTTTCGTGATTTCGTTGTGACATGGGAATTCATGGGAAGCAACGGTATTCTTCGCTCCAAGCCGCCATTCTGAAGATCGAGATTTGCACGACGTGCGGCCCGAATCGGGCTTCCCGGCGATCTGATGCCTAATCTTGGTGACGTTGCCGCAAGGACACACCACATCTGGAACAGGCGCTTAAGGGCCTGAAAATCCCGGACTGCGGCAGGATCAGCACAGTTCTGCGCCATGCAAGCGGCTTGTGAAACAATAGTCGTGAGGATGTTCACAATCGATCACGAAAACGAGAGGACGCCTCGCCCGCCCTCCCGTGTATTCCCAGAAGTGCCGGAAAATCCCGGATCGCTTCAGGCCAATCCGCCCTCAACAAGCCGGTCGGCCAGCCGCGCATAGGCCTGCGCGACGCCTCCTTCGCCCAAGGCGACCGGCTGACCCGAATCGCCTGCCAGGCGCACTTCCAGCTCAAGCGGCAACTCGCCCAGGAAGGGCAGCCCCAAAGCCGCGGCCTCTGCGGCGACGCCGCCATGACCGAACAGATGCGCCTCATGGCCGCATTTGGGGCAGACATAGGTGGACATGTTCTCGATCAGGCCCAACACCGGGGTCTTCAGCTTGCCGAACATGTCGATGGCCCGCCGCGCATCCAGCAGCGCCACGTCCTGCGGTGTGGATACGATGATCGCGCCGGTGACGGGGGCCTTTTGGCACAGCGACAATTGCACGTCGCCGGTGCCGGGCGGCAGGTCGATCAGCAGCACGTCCAGTTCGCCCCAATTCACCTGCTGCAACATCTGCTGCAGGGCGCCCATCAGCATGGGGCCACGCCAGACCAGCGCCTCGCCCTCCTTCAGCATCAGGCCGATGGACATGACGGTGACGCCATGGGCGTGCAGCGGCTCGATGCGCTGGCCGTCGGGACTGGCGGGACGGCCGCTGACGCCCATCATGCGCGGCTGCGATGGACCATAGATATCGGCATCCAGCAAGCCGACCTTGCGCCCCGCCCGCGCCAGCGCCACCGCAAGGTTCGAGGTGACGGTCGATTTCCCGACGCCCCCCTTGCCGGAGCCGATGGCGATGATGTGGCGCACGCCGGGGAGGGCCATCGGCCCAGCCTGGGCGGTCGGGTGCCCGCCGATCTTCAGCGACGGCGCCTGACCCGAAACCGCTTTGGGCGGGGCGGGCTTGGCGGGGGCCGTCATGACGATCTGCACCTTGTCCACCTCGGGCAGGCGCTCCAGCCGGGTCCGGGCCTCGGCCTCGACCGGCGCAAAAGCCTTCGCGGTGGCGGCATTCTCGACCTCAAGGACGAATCGCACGGTCCCGCCGTCGACCGCAATGGCCCTGACAATATCCGCCTGACCCAGCGTTCCGCCCTGAGGCAAGGCGATGTCGGAGATTTCCCTAAGGATCGTTTCGCGGCTGACGGGCATGTGCGGCACCTGTGTCTTAATGTGGCACAAACCATGCAGCATCGCGGCCGCGGCCTCAACACCTCGTGCGACATTCCGTGCCGCGCAAAGCTAACCGCTTTCAAACAGGGCGGAATTTGCGCCTGCGGCGTGACCGCTAACAAATGTACCGTATCAATTTTATGACACTTTTTCAGGCATAAGCGGGACGATAGGTCAGCTTTAGGCATGCATTTTCTGCATGGCAGCATTGGCAAAGCAGGCGTTGTGCATCCGCAGCATTAGCGCCATCTTTGGATCAACGAAGCGCCGGGCCAATCCGGGAACGGCGAAGACGAGACGAACCGAAAGGATACAACAATGGCTGTTATCGCCCAATCACAGAACGCCGCCGCCGATCATGGCCTGCGTGGCCGCCTGCTGACTGCGATCCAGCGCATGCAGGTGAACCGTGCCCGCCGCGCCGTTTACCGTCAGACCGTGCGTGAACTGAACGCGCTGACCACCCGCGATCTGGACGATCTGGGCATCAACCGTTCGATGATCACCCGCCTGGCCCACGAAGCTGCCTGGGCCTCGGCCAAGTAAGAATTCAGTTTCCCGACCCTCTCCTCCTCCCTGGGTCGGGACCGGCGACATCCCTTTCTCCTCCTCCCTGGGGATGTCGCCCAAAGACACGCCGGAACCCGATCCTCCTCCCCGGGTTCAGTGCGGAAGGCGGCGGCCCCGCTCCTCCTCCCAGGGGTCGCCGCAAAAACCATAGCCGCCCTATTTGCGGCAACCGATTGCGCCGGGTCTCTCCTCCCTCCCTGGACCTGCGCAAGCGGTGGTGGCCTCTCCTCCTCCTTGGCCGGCACCGCACCCCATACGCGGCCCCTCCTCCTCCCTGGGCCAGCGTTCAGCGGCGACCTCCCTCCTCCTCCCTGGAGGTCGCCGCGCTCCTCATAGCCGCCCCATTCGCGGCAACGAATTGCGCCGGGTCCCTCCTCCTCCCTCCCTGGACCTGCGCAAGCGGTGGTGGCCTCTCCTCCTCCTTGGCCGGCACCGCACCCCATACGCGGCCCCTCCTCCTCCCTGGGCCAGCGTTCAGCGGCGACCTCCCTCCTCCTCCCTGGAGGTCGCCGCGCTCCTCATAGCCGCCCCATTCGCGGCAACGAATTGCGCCGGGTCCCTCCTCCTCCCTCCCTGGACCTGCGCAAGCGGTGGTGGCCTCTCCTCCTCCTTGGCCGGCACCGCACCCCATACGCGGCCCCTCCTCCTCCCTGGGCCAGCGTTCAGCGGCGACCTCCCTCCTCCTCCCTGGAGGTCGCCGCGCTCCTCATAGCCGCCCCATTCGCGGCAACGAATTGCGCCGGGTCCCTCCTCCTCCCTCCCTGGACCTGCGCAAGCGGTGGTGGCCTCTCCTCCTCCCTGGCCGGCACCGCACCCCATACGCGGCCCCTCCTCCTCCCTGGGCCAGCGTTCAGCGGCGGCACCCCTCCTCCTCCCTGGGTGTCGCCGCGTCTTTTACATTTCCGGAACCACCGCCCTGAATTTGCATTGACCTTGGCAAACCAGGAGGTCGCACATGCTGCGCAAGGGAACCAAGGTGACATGGAAGTGGTCGGGCAGCACCGCCAGCGGTGTCATCACCGACATCTTCACCGATGATGTTGAACGGACGATCAAGGGCAGCCGCATCAAGCGCAAGGCCAGCAAGGGCGAACCTGCCTATCTGATTTGTCAGGACGATGGCGATGCAGTCCTTAAAAGCAATTCCGAGGTCGAGCGCGCCGATTGACGGCTTTCGCGCCGCGCCAAGGGGCGCTAAGGCAGGCCCATGCTCAGCTATCAACATGCCTATCATGCGGGAAACCTGGCCGATCTGCACAAGCACGCCCTGCTGGCGTCCGCGCTGGATTACCTGACCCGCAAGGACAAGCCGCTGTCCTACCTGGAAACCCATGCGGGACGGGGTCTATATGACCTGACCGGCCCCGAGGCGCTGAAGACCGGCGAAGCCGCCAGCGGCATCGCGCGCGCCGAAGGTGAAGGGTGGCTGCCCCCCGACCACCCGCTGATGCAAGCGTTAGGCGCAATCCGCGCCGTCCGGGGGAACGGCGTCTATCCCGGCTCGCCGCTGATCGCCGGACACTTCCTGCGCTTCGAGGATCGCGCCCACCTTGCGGAACTGCATCCCGGCGAACACGAGGCGCTGCGCCAGGTGGCGGGATTTGCCACGCTGCATGCGCGGGACGGCTTCCAGATGGCTCAGGCGGTCTGCCCACCTATGCCCCGGCGTGGCATGCTGCTGATCGACCCCAGCTATGAAATCAAAACCGACTACGTTGACATCCCGCGCCAGATCGCCCTGATCGCGCGCAAGTGGAACGTAGGTGTTATTGCGCTGTGGTACCCCATCCTGACCGACCACCGGCACCTGGCCATGACCGCCGCGCTGGTTACGCAGTTTCCGCAGGCGCTGCTGTCCGAAGTTACCTTCCCGCCCGCGCGGCCCGGTCATTCGATGGTGGGTTCCGGTATGTGGGTCCTGAACCCGCCCTGGGGCCTTCAAGAGGAGGCACACCGGCTGGAGGCGATCTTTCGCACCCGTGCCTGACGGGGATTCCCCGTCCCCGGCCGCTGTGTCATGATCGGGCGGCCCATTAGGAACAGACCATGCCTCAACGCCTTTCGATCGGTGCCACCGTCTTCATCGTGCTGACCTGCGCGCTCGGCCTTTATTTCGCCTTTGCTGCCGTTCAGGGTCCTTCGGGCATCCTGCGCCGCATCCAGATCGAAGCCGAAACGCAGGAGCTGGAACAGCAGCGCGATGCCCTCCGGGCCGAGGTTGGCCAGATGCAGAACCTGACGCGGCGCCTGTCCGATGATTACCTGGACCTGGACCTGCTGGACGAACGCGCCCGAGAGGTTCTGGGCCTTGTTCGCGCGGATGAAATCATTCTTCGATAAGGTCATCCGCCCCGTCCTCGGCCGGGAACGGCAGCGGGATTGCACGGGTGGCGGCGATGCGATACGGATAGTTTAACGCTGAACTATTCCGACCACGCTTTCCGGAGGATATGCCGCATGGCCAGGAAACCGAACCCCCAAAGGGAGACGCCTTCGAACGTATCGAAGGAAGAACTGCTGCAATATTATCGCGACATGCTGCTGATCCGCCGCTTTGAGGAGAAGGCCGGCCAGCTTTACGGCATGGGCCTGATCGGCGGGTTCTGTCATCTGTATATCGGCCAGGAAGCGGTCGTCGTGGGCTTGGAAGCCTGCGCCAAGGACGGCGACAAGCGCATCACCTCCTATCGCGACCACGGCCACATGCTGGCCTGCGGCATGGAGGCCCGCGGTGTCATGGCCGAACTGACCGGCCGCGAGGGCGGCTATTCCAAGGGCAAGGGCGGCAGCATGCACATGTTCAGCCGCGAAAAGCATTTCTATGGCGGTCACGGAATCGTGGCGGCGCAGGTTCCGTTGGGCGCGGGTCTGGCCTTTGCCGACAAGTACCTGGGCAATGACAACGTCACCTTCACTTATTTCGGCGACGGCGCGGCCAACCAGGGCCAGGTCTACGAGACCTACAACATGGCCGAGCTGTGGGACCTGCCGATCGTTTTCGTGATCGAGAACAACCAGTATGCCATGGGCACCAGCGTCAAACGCTCGACCAAGTCGACCAGCCTCTTTGGCCGGGGCGAGGCCTTCGGCATTCCGGGCGAACAGGTCGACGGCATGGACGTGCTGGCCGTCAAGGCAGCGGGCGAAAAGGCCGTTGCGCACTGCCGCGCCGGCAAGGGCCCCTATATCCTCGAGGTCATGACCTACCGCTATCGCGGCCACTCGATGTCGGACCCGGCCAAGTACCGGACCCGCGAGGAGGTGCAGAAGATGCGAGACGAGCGTGACCCGATCGAGAACATCCGTGACCTGCTGGTCACCGGCAGCCACGCGACGGAAGACGAGCTGAAGGCGATCGACAGGGAAATCAAGGAGATCGTCAACGACTCGGCCGAATTCGCCAAGGAAAGCCCCGAGCCCGCGCTGGACGAGCTGTGGACTGATATTTACGCCGCTGAACTGCCCCAGGGCAGCGCGGAAGAGAACGCCTGAGGGGGTGACGTAACATGGCAACCGAAATCCTGATGCCCGCCCTGTCCCCCACGATGGAGGAAGGCACTTTGGCCAAGTGGCTCAAGAAAGAGGGCGACGAGGTCAAATCGGGCGACATCATCGCCGAGATCGAGACCGACAAGGCCACGATGGAATTCGAGGCGGTCGACGAGGGGATCATGGGCAAGATCCTGGTGGCCGAAGGCACCCAGGGCGTCGCCGTGAACACCCCCATCGCCGTGCTGGTCGAAGAGGGTGAATCCGCCGACGACGTGCAGGCCGAGAAGGTTCCGGCGCAGGTCGCCGCGCCTTCGACCAAGGAAGGTCCCGACGACAAGGGCCAGCCGGGCGAATCCGCCGTGGAGCAGGTCAAGACGCCCGAGCCTGACCGCAGCCCCGACTATCCCGAAGGCACCAAGATGAAGACCATGACCGTGCGGGAAGCCCTGCGCGAGGCCATGGCCGAGGAGATGGAGCGTGACCCGACCGTCTTCCTGATGGGCGAAGAGGTCGGCGAATATCAGGGCGCCTACAAGATCAGCCAGGGCCTGCTGGACAAGTTCGGCCCCCGCCGCGTCGTGGACACGCCCATCAGCGAAATCGGCTTTGCCGGCATCGGCACCGGCGCGGCGCTGGCCGGCCTGCGCCCGATCGTCGAGTTCATGACCTTCAACTTTGCCATGCAGGCGATCGACCACATCATAAACTCGGCCGCCAAGACGCTTTACATGTCGGGGGGCCAGATGGGCTGTCCGATCGTTTTCCGCGGTCCGAATGGCGCCGCCGCCCGCGTGGGCGCGCAGCACAGCCAGGATTATTCCGCCTGGTATGCGGCCATTCCCGGCCTGAAAGTCGTGATCCCCTACAGCGCGGCCGACGCCAAGGGCCTCCTCAAGCAGGCGATCCGCGACCCGAACCCGGTGATCTTCCTGGAAAACGAGATCCTTTACGGTCGCAGCTTCGAGGTGCCGGACCTGCCCGACTTCACTGTTCCCTTTGGCAAGGCCCGCATCGCGCGCCAGGGCGGCGACGTGACCATTGTCAGCTTTGGGATTGGTATGGCCCATGCGCTGGAGGCGGCCGACAAGCTGGCCGCCGAAGGCATCGAGGCCGAGGTGATCGACCTGCGCACCCTGCGCCCGCTGGACTATGGCACGATCATCGAATCGGTGAAAAAAACCAACCGCCTTGTCACGGTTGAGGAGGGCTTCCCGGTCGGCGCGATCGGCAACCACATCTCGGCCTATGTGATGGAGAACGCGTTCGACTATCTGGACGCACCGGTCATCAACTGCACCGGCAAGGACGTGCCCATGCCCTATGCCGCCAATCTTGAAAAGCACGCGCTGATCACGCCCGCCGAGGTCGTCGAGGCGGTCAAAAAAGTCACCTACAAGTAAGGGAGGCACCGCGATGCCCACGGAAATCCTGATGCCCGCGCTGTCCCCCACGATGGAGGAAGGCACGCTGGCCAAGTGGCTGGTGAAAGAGGGTGACGAGGTGAAATCCGGCGACGTGATCGCCGAGATCGAGACCGACAAGGCCACGATGGAATTCGAGGCCGTGGACGAAGGGCGGATCGGCAAGATCCTGGTCAGCGAGGGCAGCGCGGGGGTCAAGGTCAACACCCCCATCGCCGTGCTGCTGGAAGAGGGCGAGGATGCTTCGGCCGCCGAGGCCGCGCCCGCGCCCGCACCCCAGACCGATGCCAAGGCCAGCCAGGAACCCGAGCCGGCCGAAAAGGGCTATGGCGGCCCCATCGGCGCCCCCGTCGCGGGCGACGAGGCCCCGGCCTCCGCTAGTCCGGCGGGCGACAAGGGCGGGCGCGTCTTCGCCTCGCCGCTGGCCCGGCGCATCGCCGCCGACAAGGGCCTGGACCTGTCGCAGTTGAAGGGTTCTGGCCCGCGCGGCCGGATCGTCAAGGCGGATGTCGAGAACGCCCAGCCCGGCGCCGCCCCGGCCAAGGCCGCCGACACGGGCACGGACAAGGCGCCCGTCACCCATGCCGTCGCCGCCAAGGAACCCGCGGCACCGCAGGCGCCCAAGGGCCTGTCGACCGAGGCCGTCCTCAAGATGTTCGCCGACCGCGAAACCGAGGAGGTGCAGCTGGACGGCATGCGCCGCACCATCGCCGCGCGCCTGTCGGAAGCCAAGCAGACCATCCCGCATTTCTACCTGCGCCGCTCGGCCAAGCTGGACGCGCTGATGGAGTTCCGCGGGACGCTGAACAAGCAGCTGGAAGGCCGGGGCGTCAAGCTGTCGGTCAACGACTTCATCATCAAGGCCAGCGCGCTGGCGCTCCAGCAGGTGCCGGACGCGAACGCGGTCTGGGCCGGGGACCGAATCCTGAAGCTCAAGCCGTCCGACGTGGCCGTGGCCGTCGCGATTGAGGGCGGGCTGTTCACGCCGGTGCTTAAAGACGCCCACCAGAAGACCCTGTCGGCGCTGTCGGCGCAGATGAAGGATTTGGCTGCGCGCGCGAAATCGAAAAAGCTGGCCCCGCATGAATATCAGGGCGGCAGCTTCGCGATCAGCAACCTGGGCATGTTCGGGATCGAGAACTTCGACGCCGTTATCAACCCGCCGCATGGCGCGATCCTGGCCGTGGGCGCGGGCATCCCCACCCCGGTTGTCGAAAAGGGCGAGGTCGTGGTGCGCAACGTGATGTCGATGACCCTCTCGGTCGATCACCGCGTCATTGATGGGGCGCTTGGCGCGCAACTCCTGGAGGCGATCGTCGCCCATCTGGAAAACCCGATGGGCATGCTGGCCTGACAAGGCCCGCGAAACGACATGGGGCGGCGGAACCACCAAGGTTCCGCCGCCCCTTTCATGTCCGGCATCCGCCGCCGGTTCAGGCGACGGCCTTCTCGATCGCCGCCACGAAATCATCCAGGTCGTCGGGATTGCGGCTGGTGATCACGCCCCGGTCCTCGACCACGGCCTGATCGACCACCTCGGCCCCCGCATTGCGGATGTCGCTGCGGATCGATTTGAAGCTGGTCATCCTGCGGCCTGCCACCAAGCCCGCCTCGACCAGCAGCCAAGGGGCGTGGCAGATCGCGGCGATGGGCTTTCCGGCATCGGCAAAGGCCTTGATCAGGGCCACCGCCTTGTCGTCCACCCGCAGGTTGTCAGGGTTGATGACGCCGCCCGGCAGGACCAGCGCGTCGAAACCCTCGGGCGACTGGTCGGCGATGGCCAGGTCGGCCTCGACCGTCTTGCCCCAGTCGTCCTTGTCCCAGGCCTTGATGGTCCCGGCCTTCGGGGCCGCGATATGCACATCGTGACTCGACGCCTTCAGTTTCTCCAGCGGGGTGAACAGTTCGGACTGCTCGAACCCGTCGCTTGCCATGATCAGGATCTTGGCCATGTTGATCTCCTTTCGCATTGCGATCGTCCCGCAGGCAATGCAGGCCACCGCCCTGCGGTTCCGATCAGAACGTGACGGCAACCCCCGGCAGGTTCAGCTCGGTGATCAGCTCGCGCAGCTCTTGACGCGCGGCGATATGGGACATGCTCAGCGCCTCGGTCCCCACGTCCTTCAGGTCCAGCAGGGTCAAGCCGCGCGGAAACAGCTCGCGAAAGATGACCCGTTCCGAAAAGCCGGGCGCCACGCGGAACCCGATGCGTTTGGACAGCGCGGCCAGCGCCCCGCCGACCTTGCGTTTGTTGTGCATCTGCTGGGTGCCCAGGCGGTTGCGCAGCACCAGCCAGTCGATCGGCCCGGCCCCTGCCTGCGCCCGCATCTGCCGCGCGCTCCAGACCATCTCGGCATAGATCGACGGGCCCAGCACCTCGCCCTCGGGCGACATGCGCGCCAGCAGGTCGAAATCGACGAAGCTGTCGTTCAAGGGCGTGATCAGCGTGTCGGCCAGCGCATGGGCCATCTGGCTCAGCCGCGTATGGGATCCTGGACAATCCAGCAGGATGAAGTCGCAGCGCCGCTCCAGGTCCTCCAGCGCGGGCGTCAGCGGGTCGCCCCCCTCGCCCAGCTGCCCCATCACCGGCATGGGCAGGTCGATCCCTTCGCGCGCGCAAAAGGCAGCGCGGTTCTCCAGATAGCGGCCAAAGCTGCGCTGCCGCACATCCAGGTCCAGGCCCCCGACGCGGTGCCCCATCCGGGCCAGCGCCGTCGTCACATGCATCGAGGTGGTGGATTTTCCAGACCCGCCCTTTTCGTTCCCCACCACGATGATATGCGCCACGGGCCGCCTCTTTTTCCTGTCCCTTGCGCGACCCTAACCAGCGCCTGCCACGAAAGAAAGTCGGGCGGGCACTTCGCCCCGGCGGGTGTCGCCCCCGCACCACGCCGTTATCCGGGCGGGGCCTGCCGCCCGACCAGGCGGCCGTCGATCATCGCTAGTCCCAAACCGATCACCGCCATGCCCAAGACCTGCATCGGGCCCAGGCTTTCGTCCAGAAACAGCCAGCCCAGAAGGATGGCCGAAACGGGAACCAGGAAAGTCACCAGCGAAATGTTCGTCGCCCCCGCCCGTGCCAGAATACGGAAAAACAGCACATAGGCGATCCCGGTGCAGAGAAACCCCAGCACGCCCACGGCGGCCCAGACATGCCCCGGCACATCCGCAGGCGGCAGCCCGTGGACCGCCAGCGCCAGCGGCAGCAGCACCAGGCTGGAACCGGTGACCATGCCCGCGGCCGTGACCACCGGATCGACGCCCCGCGCGCGAAAGCGACGGCCATAGGCCGCGGCGCAGGCATAGCTGACCGCCGCGCCCAGCATCGCCAGCTGCGGCGCCACCCCGTGGCCCTGGCCCGCCAGCTCGTCCACGCCGATCATCACCGCCACCCCGCCCAAGCCCACCGCAACGCCCAGCAGCCGCCCAAGCCCCGCGCGCTCATCCGCCAGCACCAGGGTCGAGACCAGGACGGTGAACAGCGGCGTGGTGGCATTCAGGATCGAGGCCAGCCCTGATGGGATCGAGGTCTGAGCCCAGACGATCAACCCGAAAGGAATAACGTTGTTCAGCACCCCCATCACCAGAAAGGCGCCCCACAGGCCGGGCTCGCGCGGCGCCGCGCGCCCGGCCGCCGCCACGATAGCCCACAGCACCACGGCCGCCACCGCCACCCGGATGGCCACGATCCACAGGACCGGCAGATGTCCGACGCTGACGCCGATGAGGAAGAACGACCCGCCCCAGATCAGCGACAGCAGCCCCAGCTGCGCCCAATCGCCCGCGGTCATCCGCGTGCGGATCAGGGGGCCGGGCATTGCGACCGGGCGCATCATGCCGCCGCCGTGCAGGGGGCGACAGGCGGCACGGGCGCCGAAAAAGGCTGGAAAAAGAGTTTGCACGCCATGCAGGTCTCCTCTGGCCCCAACCTGCACCGGAACGCTCGCCGACGAAAGGGGCCGCGTGCGGATCAGCCTTCGGCGCGCAGGGCCGACAGGGCCGCCTGGACCTTGGGGGTGCGGTGCAGGTCCACATGGGTTACCAGCCACAGCTGCGAATCCCATTCCGGCATGCTCAGCGCCGAAACCAGCCCCTCCGCCCGCCCGATGGGCAGCGGACCCACAGCCAGGCCCGCCCGGATCACAGCCTCGCGCGCGATCGGTTCGTTCGAGATCAGGGCGATGTTCTCGGGCGTGATCCGATCCTGCAACCATTGCATAAAGGGCGCCCCCCGCCCCTCCGGGCCAGGCAGCGCAAACCGGTGCCCGCGCGGGTCGTCGACCGGCCCGTGGCGTTCGACATAGCCGGGCGCAGCGTAAAGCACATGCTGCGCGCAGCCCATCTCACGGACCACGTAATCCGCCTCGGTCGGCTGCGCGCCGGCGCGGATCGCGACATGGGCCTCTCCCGCGTCCAGACGGAACAGGCGCACGTCGGTCAGATAGGTCAGGCGCAGCCCCGGATGGCGTTTCATCAACCGGACCAGCCGCGGCATCACAAGGTCGCTTAACTCTGGCAGCGAGGTGATGATCAGGTCGCCCTCGATCCGGTCGCCCGCCCCGGCGATCTGCGCGGCCATCTGCGAAAAGCGTTCGTCCGCCGCCGTCGCCGCATTCAGCAGCGCGCGCCCCGCCTCGGTCAGGGCATAGCCGCGGGTGTGGCGCTGGAACAGCCGGGCCTTCAAGCTGGTTTCCAACGCGTCGATGCGCCGGATCACCGTGGCGTGGTGCACCCCCAGGGTTGCCGCCGCCCCGCTGACGGTTCCTGTCCGCGCAACCGTCATGGCCACGCGGATATCATCCCAACTTTCGACCTGCATGTGTGCATCCCCGCACAAACCCTGCGCGATTATCGGCGTTTCGTTCGGCTGTGCATAGCCCTACTTATGCTGCAACGCAGAATTGTCCGACCGGAGTCCCGCATGAACATCCTCCATCTTGACAGTGCCATCACCGGCGATGCCTCGGTATCGCGCCGGCTGACCGCCGATATCGTGGCCCGGCTGCAGCAGGCAGACCCTCAGGCCCAGGTTACCTATCGCGACCTGAACGCCGGCGTGCCTGCCATCGACACGACCTGGTTCCAGGCGGTCCGCGTTGGCACCGATGATCCCACTGCCGAACAGCAATCCCGCATCGATACCTCGGATGCACTGCTGGCGCAGGTTCAGGCGGCCGATGTGCTGGTGATCGGCCTGCCGGTCTACAACTTTGCCATTCCCGCGCAACTCAAGAACTGGCTGGACCAGATCGCCCGCGCCGGCGTCAGCTTCCGCTATACCGAAGCTGGTCCCGAGGGCCTGCTGAAGAACAAGCGTGCCTTTGTCGCCTATACTGCTGCGGGCACGCCCTTCGGGTCGGATCTGGACCACGCGTCGGGCTACCTGCGCCACATGCTGGGCTTCCTGGGGATCACCGATGTGACCTTTATTCCTGCGGATGGCCTGGCCTTTGACCGCGATGCCGGAATGGCCCGCGCCCACGAGGCGCTGGACAAGATAGCTGCCTGATCCTATGCCTGCGCGCCAACGGCAGATCCAAAGGCGCGCCTGTCATAATGGCGCAATGGACATCAGGACATTGTGATCATGTGCAAGTGCTTAACGATTGCCGCCGCCGTCCTGACCGGGATGGCGGCATTTTTCCCCGCCTCGGCCCCGCAGGCCCAGCCCGGGCCGCACCCGGTTGTCGCCGCCCTGCAGATCCCGAACCGCGAGGCTTGGCTGGCCGCCTGTGCACACACCTTCCTTCAGGCGCTGGAGTCGGACGATCCTCTGATCCAGCTGTTCAGCATTCCGGGCGCTGTCGCCATGGAGATCATGGTCGAGATCGCCCCCGACGGGTTCGTTGAGGATCTCAGCGTCAGGGAAACCTCGGGCCGGCCCTCGCTGGATGCGGCCGCGCTTCGCGCCTTGTCGCAGGTCCGCCAGGTGCCGCCCTTCAGCCCGGACATGCCGCCCCAGAACATCCAGATGCAGCTGCCGATCGGCGCGCAGGTGTCGTGATCCGGCCGCGTTGACTCGGGTCCGGTTTTTGCGTAAGGACGGTTCCAATTCCCGGAAGCCCCGTCTTCCGGTCCCTGCCATGCGCGGGGATCGCCCCCCGTCAGCGCGTTGCGCCCACGGGGGCAAAACCGATTTGGAGCCATAGGAGGCCCGGCCATGTTCGAGAACCTTTCCGACCGCTTGGGCGGCGTCTTCGACCGGCTGACCAAGCAGGGTGCGCTGACCGAGGATGACGTCGCCGCCGCCATGCGCGAGGTGCGTGTCGCCCTGCTGGAGGCCGACGTCTCGCTGCAGGTGGCACGCAACTTCGTCAAGTCGGTCACGCAGAAGGCTACGGGCGCGGCGGTGACGAAATCGGTCAGTCCCGGCCAGCAGGTCGTCAAGATCGTCCATGACGAACTGATCAAGGTGCTGCAGGGCGATGACGCGCCCGAGGCGCTGCGCATCGACAACCCGCCCGCCGCCATCCTGATGGTCGGCCTGCAGGGTTCGGGCAAGACCACCACCACCGCGAAACTGGCCCTGCGCCTCAAGGACCGCGAGAAAAAGCGCGTCCTGATGGCGTCCTTGGACACGAACCGTCCGGCCGCGATGGAGCAGCTGGCGATCTTGGGCCAGCAGATCGGCGTCGACACGCTGCCCATCGTGATGGGCCAGACCGCCGTGCAGATCGCGCAGCGCGCCAAGACGCAGGCGTCGCTTGGCGGCTATGACGTCGTCATGCTGGACACTGCCGGCCGGCTGCATATCGACGAAGCGCTGATGACCCAGGTCCAACAGGTCCGTGACATTGCGAACCCGCGGGAAACGCTGCTGGTCGTCGACGGCCTGACCGGCCAGGACGCGGTGAACGTCGCGACCGACTTTGACGCCAAGGTCGGCGTCAGCGGCGTCGTGCTGACCCGCATGGACGGCGACGGGCGCGGCGGTGCGGCCCTGTCGATGCGCGCCATCACCGGCAAGCCGATCCGCTTTGTGGGTCTGGGCGAAAAGATGGACGCGCTGGAGGCCTTTGACGCGCAGCGCGTCGCGGGCCGCATCCTGGGCATGGGCGACATTGTGGCCCTGGTCGAAAAGGCCCAGCAGGTTCTGGAGGTCGAGCAGGCCGAGCGCATGATGAAGCGCTTCCAGAAGGGTCTGTTCAACATGAACGACCTGCGCGGCCAGCTGGAGCAGATGCAGAAGATGGGCGGCATGCAGTCGGTCATGTCGATGATGCCCGGCATGGCCAAGATGGCCAAGCAGGCGGAAACCGCCGGCTATGACGACCGCGTCGTGCGCCACCAGATCGCGCTGATCAACTCGATGACGAAAAAGGAACGGGCGAACCCGGACCTGCTGCAGGCCAGCCGGAAAAAACGGATCGCGGCCGGCGCGGGCCTTGACGTGTCGGACCTGAACAAGCTGCTGAAGATGCAAAAGCAGATGGCCGACACGATGAAAAAGCTGGGCAAGATGGGCAAGGGCGGGCTGATGAAGCAGGCCATGCGCGCGATGACCGGCAAGGGCGGCGGCCTGCCCGACATGGAAACCCTCGACCCCGCCAAGATGGCCGAGGCGCAAAAGCTGCTGCAGGACCCCCGCGGTCTGGGCGGCCAGCTGGGCAAGGCCGGCCTTCCGGGCGGGCTTGGCGGAATGTTCGGAAAGAAATGACATGACGGCCGGGGTGGACGATATGTCGGCTTTGGTGCCGGTCATCACGACCGGGCGCCTGATCCTGCGCGGCCCGCGTCTGTCCAACCTCGGCGCATTCACCGGCATCGCCTGCCCGGTTTGTCGCCACCCGGCCAAGGTCACGGCATGACCCGGACGCCCGCACGCTGTTCGGTGGACGCCCTGTGCACATCCGGTGCACATTCGGTGCATGGGCACTGCAAACGAAATCAGTGGCTTGGAGAGCTTGCGTGACGGACACTGCCACCCGTGCCGCCGCGCTTTTGCGCGAGCATCGCGCCAGCATTGACCGGCTGGACGCGATTCTGGTCTATACCTTGGCCGAACGCTTCAAGCACACCCAATCCGTCGGCCGCCTCAAGGCCGATCACGACCTTCCGCCATCCGATCCCTCGCGCGAGGCGCAGCAGATCGAACGGCTGGAACGCCTCGCGCGCGAGGCCGATCTGGACCCGGAATTCGCGCGCAAATTCCTTAATTTCGTGATCGCCGAAGTTATTCGGCACCACGAGCAATACCAATCCTAGGCCGCGCCCCCGGCACGTCCTGATCCCGCCATTTCAAAGGAGAAAAACCAAATGGCCATGAAGATCCGCCTCGCCCGTGGTGGCAGCAAGAAGCGCCCGCACTACGCAATCGTTGCCTCTGATTCGCGCATGCCGCGCGACGGCCGCTTCATCGAAAAGCTGGGCATCTACAACCCGCTGCTGGCAAAAGACAGCGAAGACCGCGTCAAGATGGACATTGAGCGCATCCAGTACTGGCTGGGCCATGGCGCGCAGCCGACCGACCGCGTCGCGCGCTTCCTGGAAGCCGCCGGCGTGACCGAAAAGACCGAGCGCAAGAACATGAAGAAGGCCGAGCCGGGCAAGAAAGCCAAGGCCCGCGCCGAAGAGCGCGCCAAGAAGGCCGCCGCCCCGGCCGAAGCCGAGTGATTCACGCTGGCGGGGGCAACCCCGCCAGACCCTTTTCAAAGGTGTGCCAATGACGGAAGACCGCATCTGCGTCGGCGCGATCGCGGGGGCCTTCGGGGTCCACGGAGAGGTGCGGCTGAAAAGCTTCTGCGCTGAACCCGCCGACATCGCCACCTATGCCCCCCTGACATCCGAGGACGGCAAGCGCGTCTTCACCCTCAGCCTGACCCGCGCCGTGACCGGCGGCCTGGGTGCCCGCCTGTCGGGCGTCGGCACCCGCGAGGACGCCGAGGCCCTGCGCGGTGTCACCCTCTGGGCTCCGCGCAGCGCGCTGCCTTCGCTGCCCGACGACGAATTCTACCATGCCGACCTGATCGGCCTGCAGGTCGTGGACACCGGTGGTCAGCCGCTTGGGCGGGTGCGCGCGATCTATGACCACGGCGCCGGCGACATCCTGGAAATCGTGGGGGGCAAGGACGTGCTGATGCTGCCCTTTACCCGCGCCATCGTGCCGACGGTGGACCTGACCGCCGGCCGCATCGTCGCCGACCCGCCCGGCGACGACGAATGACCGACACGCCCAAGTCCCACGGCCGGCTGGCCATCAGTGCCAGCCTGCGCCCGCGCGAGTTGATGGCCGAACCGCAGGTCCAGGGGGCCTGGACCGCCCGCATCGTCACCCTGTTCCCCGAGGCATTTCCCGGCATTTTGGGCCTGTCCCTGACCGGCAAGGCGCTGGCGCAGGGCCTGTGGAACCTTCAGACGATCCCCTTGCGCGACTTCGGCACCGGCCGTCACCGCAACGTGGACGACACGCCCGCGGGCGGCGGGGCCGGCATGGTCATCCGCGCCGACGTGATGGACGCGGCTCTGCGCGAAGCGAGACACGGCCAGCCGCTGCCGGTGATCTACATGTCACCGCGCGGCAAGCCCCTGACGCAGGAACGCGCCCGCCAGCTGGCGCAGGGTCCGGGCGTGGTCCTGATCTGTGGCCGGTTCGAGGGCGTGGACCAGCGCGTCCTGGACGCCCACGGGGTCGAAGAGATCAGCATCGGCGACTATGTCCTGACCGGAGGAGAGATCGCCGCACAGGTCTTGATTGACGCGACGGTCCGGCTTATACCGCGCGTGCTGGGGAATCAGGATTCTCTGGCCGAGGAATCCTTTTCCATCGGCAACAGGGGCCTTCTGGAAGCCCCCCAGTTCACGAAGCCCGCCCTTTGGGACGGCCGAGAGATCCCGCCGGTTCTGCTGGGGGGCAATCACGCGGCCATTGCCGACTGGCGCGCAAGCGAGGCCGAAAGGCTGACAAAAGAACGCCGCCCCGATCTGTGGCGGGCACATGCGGAAACGCTTGTGGACCCGGCAAAGGACCGACAGCGCTCGGGCGCATCAGACCAATCGCGGAACCACCGCGAGCATGACAAGGACCCACAGCGATGAACCTGATCGCAGAACTCGAAGCCGAGCAGATCGCCCAGCTTGGCAAGACCATTCCTGACTTTAAGGCCGGCGACACCATCCGCGTCGGCTACAAAGTGACCGAAGGCACGCGTTCGCGCGTGCAGAACTACGAAGGCGTGTGTATCTCGCGCAAGGGCGGCAGCGGCATCGCGGCCAGCTTCACCGTGCGCAAGATCAGCTTCGGCGAAGGCGTGGAACGCGTGTTCCCGCTCTATTCGACCAACATCGATTCGATCGAGGTCGTGCGTCGCGGCAAGGTGCGTCGCGCCAAGCTGTACTATCTGCGCGACCGTCGCGGCAAATCGGCTCGTATCGCCGAAAAGACCAACTACCGTCCGCTGTCGGACGCGAAAGCCTGAGCAGAGGTCACCAGATGAAAAACGAGATCCATCCCGACTACCACATGATCGAGGTCAAGATGACCGACGGGACGACCTACCAGACGCGGTCGACCTGGGGCGGCGAAGGCGACACCATGTCGCTGGACATCGATCCGACCTCGCATCCCGCCTGGACCGGCGGCTCGGCCAAGCTGATGGACGCCGGCGGCCGCGTGACCAAGTTCAAGTCGAAATACGCAGGTTTGGGCTTCTGATCAGCCCACCTTCAACGACAAGAAAGCGCCGCCCCACGGGGGCGGCGCTTTTCATTTGGGAACGCGTGCCCCTTGTCAGGCGGCGACTGCGCCCGGTTCCACCAGCGCCACGATGTCCATCATGATCGTGTTCAGCTGAAAATCCTTGGGCGTATAGACCCGCGCCACGCCCATCGCGGCCAGCTTGCGGGCGTCGTCGTCGGGGATGATGCCGCCGACGATGACCGGAACATGCGTTAATCCCGCAGCCCGCATGCGGCCCATCAGGTCCTCGATCAGCGGGACATGGCTGCCGGACAGGATCGACAGTCCCACGACATGGGCCTCCTGTTCCTGCGCGCGGGCCACGATCTCCTCGGGCGTCAGCCGGATGCCTTCATAGGTGATGTCCATCCCGCAATCGCGGGCGCGGACGGCGATCTGTTCGGCTCCGTTCGAATGCCCATCAAGGCCGGGTTTGCCCACCAGGAACTTCAGCCGGCGCCCCAGACGTGTGCTGACGGCGTCCACCGCCTCGCGGATTTCCTCCAGTCCCTCGGTCCGGTTCGACGGGCTGGACGACACCCCGGTGGGGCCACGGTACTCGCCATGCACCGCGCGCATCACCCCCGCCCATTCGCCCGTCGTCACCCCGGCCCGCGCCGCCGCGATAGAAGCAGGCATCACGTTGCGCCCGGTCCGCGCCGCCTCGCGCAGCGCCTCCAGCGCAGCGGCCACGGCACCGGCATCGCGGTCGGCGCGCCAGGCGTTCAGGCGGCCGACCTGGTCTGCCTCGACCGCTGGATCGACCACCATGATGCCGCCATCCCCCGCCGTCAGCGGCGACGGCTCGGCCTGCTGCCAGCGGTTTACGCCCACCACGACCGTCTCGTTGGCCTCGATCCGGCCAAGCCGCGCGGCGTTCGACTCGACCAGCCGGGCCTTCATGTAGTCGATCGCTGCGATTGCGCCGCCCATCTGGTCCAAAGCTGCCAACTCGTCCCGGGCGCCCTGCTTCAGTTCCTCGACCTTCGCCGCGATGACCGGATTGCCATCGAACAGGTCGCCGAACTCCAGCAGGTCCGTTTCATAGGCCAGGATCTGCTGCATGCGCAGCGACCATTGCTGATCCCAGGGGCGCGGCAGGCCCAAGGCTTCGTTCCAGGCGGGCAATTGCACCGCGCGCGCACGGGCGTTTTTCGACAGCGTGACCGCCAGCATTTCCAGCAGGATGCGATAAACGTTGTTTTCGGGCTGCTGCTCAGTCAGGCCCAGGCTGTTGACCTGCACGCCATAGCGGAAGCGGCGGTATTTCTCCTCGGTGATGCCATAGCGGTCGCGGGTGATCTCGTCCCACAATTCAGTGAAGGCGCGCATCTTGCACAGCTCGGTGACAAACCGGATGCCTGCGTTCACGAAAAAGCTGATGCGTCCGACCATCTCGGGAAAGCTGTCGGCGGGCACCTTGTCCTTCAGGTCGTCCAGCACCGCCACGGCGGTTGCCAGCGCATAGGCCAGCTCCTGCTCCGGCGTCGCGCCCGCCTCCTGCAGATGATAGCTGCAGACGTTCATCGGGTTCCACTTCGGCAGATGCTGGCGCGTATAGGCGGCAATATCGGTGATCATCGCCAACGACGGCTTGGGCGGGCAGATATAGGTGCCGCGCGACAGGTATTCCTTGATCAGGTCGTTCTGCACCGTCCCCTGCAGGCGGCTGACATCGGCCCCCTGTTCCTCAGCCACTGCGATGTACAGCGACAGAAGCCAAGGCGCTGTCGCGTTGATCGTCATCGAGGTGTTCATCTGCTCCAGCGGGATCTGGTCGAACAGCGTGCGCATATCGCCCAGGTGGCAGACGGGCACACCCACCTTCCCGACCTCGCCCTGCGCCAGCACATGGTCACTGTCATACCCGGTTTGCGTGGGCAGGTCGAAGGCCACCGACAGACCTGTCTGCCCCTTCGACAGGTTGGTGCGATAGAGAGCGTTCGATTTCGCCGCCGTGGAATGGCCCGCATAGGTGCGGAACAGCCAAGGCTTATCCTTTTCGGCCATGTCAGCGTCCTCGCAAGATTATGTCCTTGCTCGGATTAATACAGACACAAAACTGCGCCGTCAATTCGCTGCAGCGCGGCGTGGCACAAGTTCGAGCGTTGGGCGATGGGCCCTTAGGCCCAACACCAGCAGGCGCGTGACCTGCCATCTTGCCGCCACAACCTGCACCAGCACCGGCAGCAGGATGCCAAACGCAGTGCCCAGCAGCAGATGAACCGCCAGTGATTCGACATCGATGGCCTGCAGTGCCCGACGGACACCCGACGTGACTATGATATGGTACAAATAGATGGTCAGGGAGAATGCCCCCAGCCAAGACAGCCAGTGCAGCCGCGGCAGGACCAGCATCGCGGTCATGCAGGCCCCGCCGGCGAACAGCAGGCTTTGCAGGTCCAGACGCTCGGCCGACGGACGTCCGGTCTGCTGCATGATCCACAGGTTCATGGCCAGACCCGCCAGGAAGACCGACACGCCAACAGCCGTTGCCAGCCTGTGATGGGTTTTCAGCACCTCGATATGACGGATGAAGGCCACGCCCAGCAGCAGGTAGCCCAGCAGATGCGTGATCCGGTTGGCGGCCATGACCTCGCTGTCAAAGGACCAGCCCATCGCGATCGCAAGCAGCGACAGGATCAGCGCCGGCCACAGGACCGCGCCATCGGTCAGGGCGTCCAGAAGGCCCAGCACCGGAAAGATGATCAGCATGACCTGCAGGAACCAGAAAATTTCGTAGTGACGGTAATATGCCTGCCAGAACTGGCCTTGGAACGGCAGGCGGCCGTCGATTGCATAGCCGAAGGCCATGAAGACCGTGATCGCCGTGATGCCGGGAATGGCCAGCCTGCGGAACTTGCCCAGCAGGAACGGCAGCAGCGTGCCGCGTCGCGGCGGCTTCAGGGCATAGACCACCCCTGCGACGAAGGCGAACAGGGGCATCCGGATGTCTACGAACAGGTCGCCATAGATTCGCAACGGATGCGGATGGGCAAGGCCAAGACCATCCGTCCGTGCACCGCCGATCACATGAAAGCTGACCAAAAGCAGGATCGCGATCGCACGCAGGGTTTCCACCGGCAATGCCGGCATCCTGGCGGAATTCGAAGACATGGAACATCCTTGATCGTAAAACCGGCACAGCTTGTCTTGACAAGGCGTATAAAGGCACGAGCGCCAGCACACCATTCCGCAGCCAAGAATGATTGGGGCACCACTGATCAACGAGCGCGCATTTGCCGAAGGGTCATTTTGTTACTTTTTGGATGCGGTTTGTATTGCATTCTTGCGCATCCAATCGTAATTCACAAAAGACGAGTTTCTGCACTGCAGTATTTAGGAGACCCAGATGGCCCTCGACGCCCCGACCCAGATCGCGCCCTACGAAGCACCCGTCAAAGACCTTTATGCCATTGGTGAGATGCCCCCCCTGGGGCATGTGCCCGCGCAGATGCATGCCTGGGCCATCCGACGCGAACGCCAGGGCGAGCCCGACCAGGCGATGCAGCTGGAGGTCGTTGACACGCCCAGCATTGACAGCAACGAGGTTCTGGTTTTGGTGATGGCCGCCGGTGTCAACTACAACGGGATCTGGGCGGGCCTAGGCAAGCCGATCAGCATGTTCGACGTTCACAAGCAACCCTATCACATCGCGGGATCGGATGCTTCGGGGATCGTTTGGGCGGTTGGCGACAAGGTCAAGCGCTGGAAGGTCGGCGACGAGGTCGTGATCCATTGCAATCAGGACGATGGTGATGACGAACATTGCAACGGCGGCGACCCAATGTATTCGCCCACGCAGCGCATCTGGGGATATGAAACCCCGGACGGCAGCTTTGCCCAGTTCACCCGCGTCCAAGCCCAGCAGCTGATGCCCCGGCCGCGCCACCTGACCTGGGAGGAAGCGGCCTGCTATACGCTGACGCTGGCCACGGCCTATCGGATGCTGTTCGGGCACGAGCCGCACGAGCTGAAGCCGGGTATGAACGTGCTGGTCTGGGGCGCCTCGGGGGGGCTTGGCTCCTATGCGATCCAGCTGATCAACGCGGCGGGCGGCAATGCCATCGGCGTCATCAGCGAAGAGGACAAGCGCGACTTCGTCATGGGCCTGGGCGCCAAAGGCGTCATCAACCGCAAGGAATTCCGCTGTTGGGGCCAGCTGCCCACCGTCAACACCCCCGAATACAAGGAATGGTTCACCGAGGCGCGCAAGTTCGGCGCCGCGATCTGGGACATCACCGGCAAGGGCAACAACGTCGACATCGTATTCGAACATCCGGGCGAGGCGACCTTTCCCGTGTCCACCCTGGTCTGTAAAAAGGGCGGCATGGTTGTCATCTGTGCCGGCACCACGGGCTTCAACTGCACCTTTGACGTCCGTTACCTTTGGATGCACCAGAAGCGCATCCAGGGCAGTCACTTTGCGCATCTGAAACAGGCCAGCGCCGCAAACAAGCTGATGCTGGAGCGTCGACTGGACCCCTGCATGTCCGAGGTTTTCCCCTGGGCCGAAATCCCGCAGGCGCACATGAAGATGTACCGCAACCAGCACAAGCCGGGCAACATGTCAGTCCTGGTCCAGTCCCCGGTCGCGGGCCTGCGAACCTTCGAGGATGCGCTGGAAGCCGGCCGCCGCTGAATGCCAAGACAGGGGCGTCCCGGCGGGCGCTCCTGTCTGACAAGACATCAGGCCTTGCGATCGCCCTCGCCGGCATAACGGCATTTCCACTCTCGCACCTGCTCGGTCGGGTGGGTTTCCAGCCAGCGGGCCAGTTCGTTCTGGCTTTGCAGCATGCAGCTGAACAACCCGTTCTGTTCCTCGAACAACAGGCTGTGGTCGTTGCACCGCTCGGGATCGCTCAGCAGGCAGGTAACGAAAAACAACTCGATCATCGCAACGCTCCATCCTGAATTGTTACCCATACACGCATGGGCGGGCCAAAAGGTTGCAGGGTGCTTCGCTTTCCCGCCAAGGCAGGCTAAGGGATCGGCATGAGTGCCCCCGCCCCTGCCCCGACTCTGTCCCCCGACCAGGCCGACGCATGGGATGCGCTGGCCGAGACTTTCGGCGCGGCAGGTATAGACATCATTGCAGAGGAACTGCATCCGCCCGAGTCGGGCAAAGGTCGGGTGATGGCGGTCATCGGCAAGGCCGGTTCGGGCAAGACCCTGATGCTGTCGCAGATCACAAAGGCGCTGCTTGACGCGGGAGTCGAGCTGATCAGCCCCGACTATGAGGGCAAGAAACGCAAGGACCGGCGCAGCGTCGCGATCCTGGCGCCCACCAACAAGGCGGCCTTCGTGCTGCGCATGCGCGGCGTGCCGGCGACGACCATCCACCGCATCCTCTATACCCCCGTCTATGACCCGGAATACGAGAAGATCGCCGAATGGCTGACGGGCCAGGGCGACCGCCCGGTGATCGAGGGCCTGACCGACCTGGCCATGGACAAGGCCAAGGCCTTCTTCGACCAGCACGCCTCGATCCCCGGCGCGCTGGCAACAGCGGGCTTGCGCGGCTCGGATTTCATCCGCGGCTGGAAGCGCCGCGAGGATGGGCTGGATGTCGGTCTGATCGACGAGGCGTCGATGCTGGACGAAAAGCAGTTCGAGGACCTTCGCGAGATTTTTCCCGTGCTGGTCCTGTTCGGCGATCCTGCGCAGCTGGCCCCCGTGGGCCAGTCGGGCGAAATGGTTTTTGACCGGCTGGCCCCGGCGCAGCGGCTGATGCTAAGCCGCATCCACCGCCAGGCCGACGACAGCCCCATCCTGGACCTGGCCCATGCGCTGGCGGACGACCGCCTGACCTTTGAAGATTTCGAAAGCATGATCCGGGCGGCTGCGCGCAAGGACGACCGGGTGGTCTGGGCCGAACGCGTGGAAAGCGACCTGATGGCGCGCAGCCCGGTGCTGGTCTGGCGCAATGCGACGCGGATCCGGCTGATCCACGCCTTCCGCACCGCCTTTGGTGCGCCCGGCGACGCGCTGCTGCCCGGAGAGCCGCTGATCTGCGACGGGCTGGAGCTGCCGCTGAAGCATCGCAAGAAGCGCATTGACCTGGAGGCGCGGGGCCTGATCAAGGGCGCGCAGGTCGTCTATCTGGGGCCGGGCCGCAAGCCGGGCTTTTCGCGGCTGCACGTCATCGGGGCCGAGGACCCGCGCCTGTCGGCCGCCTCGATCGTCAAGATCGAGATGCCGGACGAGGCAGAGCCCTTTATCCCCTATGCGGCCCGCATGGGCGCGGCCTTTCTGCACGGGGCGGCGGTGACGATCCACAAGGCGCAGGGCAGCCAGTGGCCCGAGGTGCAGGTCTTTGGACCCGACATCGCCGCAGCCGCGTGGTCCAACCGCAACGAGGCTGGGATCGCGCTGTGGAAACGGCTGGCATACGTTGCAATCACCCGCGCGCAGGAACGGCTGATGTGGGTCACCAAGGCGCGGCTGGCCCGCCCGGCTGGCCCCCTGACAACCGAGGACCTGGCGGCCCCGGTTGCTCCCCTGGCGCTGGACGGTCAGGAGGAATGAGGCAGCCTTACTGGGGCTGCTGGCGCTGGATCGACAGCCGCAGCGCCTCGGTCAGGGCCTCGCGCGGCAATCCGGTTTCACGGCTCAGCCGCATCATCCCGAAATGCACCCGCGCCAGTTCCTGATAATAGCGCGCAAAAGTGTAGTTGATCGTAGCCCCCACCACCGCGCCAAAAACGGGCGCCGCCTGCGCGGCCATCTTCTGGCCAAGGGACACCGACAGACGCGGCGCGACCTTGCTGACCAGGCCCTGGACCGTCTGCCCGGTAACCGAAAGACGGGCCGCCAGCAGGCCCAGATCGGTGCTGTCGTCATCGGCCATTGGTCCCGCGGCGGCAAAGATGCGCAGGCATTCCAGCCGCACCTCCTCGCTGTCGGGATCAAGGCCATGTTCGGCAGCGATGTCCAGCATCGCCCGCAGCAGCAGGGTGACGGTAAAGGGCAGTTCAACAAGCGCACCGGCAAATCCGCCCACCCCGCCGGCCGCCCCGCTGACGGTCGATGCCAGCCGGTTGAACCAGTCGCCCCGGTCGCGCAGCACGCGGCGACTGCCCGAGGCCGCGCCGAAGGCGCGGGTCAGTGCCGCGCGGGTGACACTGTCCAGACGGCTGCGCACAAAGCCCGGCAACCGCGCGATCAGCCCTTCGGCGCTGTTGCCGATCCGCGCCATGAGCGCCATTCCCGCGCCCGAGGCGTCCAGATAGCGCCGGGCAAGCCGGTCGACCTGCTCAAGAGTGGCGGCGTCCTTGATTGGCGGAAGAATGCGGGCGGGCGGCAGTGTCGGGGGCATGGGCAACCTCTTTCGGGTGCTCGACTGCAATGCAGCCTGTCGAATCGGGGGCCTCGGTTGGCCCTTGGCTTTCGCGCTGGACCGGACCCGTCAGGTCAACCCATGCGCCGGGCTTCAGTTCCAGGCCAAGAACCCGGTCAGGGTTGGTGGGGGGCGGCATCTCGACCCCGTCAAGGCGCTGGAAGCCGAAACGCGAATAATAGGGCGCATCCCCGACCAGCAGGACGCGGGCAAAGCCCATGCGGCGCGCCCGCCCCAGGCTGTCATGCATCAACAGGCCGCCCAAGCCTTCGCCCTGCGCCGTCGGATGGACCGCGATCGGCCCCAGCAGCAGCACCGGCTGGCCTTTGACCCGGGCGGGCCAGAACCGGATCGCGGCCATCAGGTTGCCGGTCTGGTCGCGCAGCACCAGGCACAGGTCCGCGACGCGCGGCACGCCGTCACGCAGGCGATAGGATGACAGGGCGGTGCGACCCGGGGCAAAGCACAGGTCGTACAGCGCCTCGACCTCGGCCTCGTCGGCAGGCATCTCGGGGCAGATCTCGAACATCGCGCCTCCTATGGGTCCGGCGGCCCCTTAACATGGGTTTGCGACAGGCGGAACATTGCACCGCCGGAAAAGCGGTGGCAGGTTGAGCACGCGAATTCACAGGAGGCCGCCCATGTTCTATCGCCCCGAAGCCGGACACGGCCTGCCCCACAACCCTTTCAACGCGATCGTGGCCCCCCGGCCGATCGGGTGGATATCCACCCGCGGCGCGCAGGGGGACAACCTGGCGCCCTATTCCTTCTTCAACGCGGTCGCCTATGTGCCGCCGCAGGTGATGTTCGCCTCGACCGGGGCGAAAAAGGACCGCCAGGGCACCAAGGACAGCGTTGCCCAGATCATCGAGACGGGCGTTTTCTGTGTCAACATTGCCTGCGGCGACCTGCGCGATGCGGTGAACGCGACCTCTGCGCCCCTGCCCGCCGGGCAAAGCGAATTCCAGGCGGCGGGGCTTGAGTCCCTGTCCTGCACCACCATCGACTGCCCGCGCGTGGCCACGGCTGCGGCGGCGTTGGAATGCCGGATGACCCAGATCGTGCCCTTGGCAGGCGAGGCGAATTTCGCGGTCTTTGGCGTGGTGACGGGGGTGCATCTGCGTGACGACTGCCTGGTCGAGGGCCGGTTCGACCCCCGCGCGGCGGGCGGATGGCTGGCCCGGCTTGGATACAAGGATTACTGCGTGGTGCAGGACCTTTTCGAAATGGAACGTCCGGCATGAGCCGCAGCGTCAAGGACTATGTCCGGTCCATCCATGACTTTCCGCATGAGGGAATCATCTTTCGCGACGTGACCACCCTGTTCGCGGATGCGCGTGGTTTCCGAATGGCGGTGGACCAGCTGCTGCATGCCTATGCCGGCACGCGCATCGACAAGGTCGTGGGGCTGGAGGCGCGCGGCTTCATCCTGGGCGGCGCGGTGGCGCATCAGTTGTCCACCGGCTTCGTTCCTATCCGGAAAAAGGGCAAGCTGCCCGGCACGGTCATATCGGAAGCCTACCAGCTGGAATATGGCGAAGCGATCATGGAAATCCATGACGACGCCCTGCGGTCCGGGGAACGGGTGCTGATCGTCGATGACCTGCTGGCCACGGGCGGAACCGCGGCGGCGGCAATCCGGCTGTGCCAGCGGCTTGAGGCGACAGTGGTCGGATGTGCCTTCGTGATCGACCTGCCCGAACTGGGCGGGCGCCGGCTGCTGGAGGCACTGGACATGCCCGTGCATGCCCTGTGCGAGTTCACGGGCGCCTAGGCCAGCACTGCGCCGGGGTTCATGATGCCCAATGGGTCCAGCGCCCCCTTGATGGCCCGCATGGCCGACAGGCGCACCGGGTCGCCCCACCGTTCCAGATCGGCAGCCTTCAGCCGCCCCACCCCATGTTCGGCCGAAAAGGACCCGCCGCGCGCCACCACCATCTCGTGGATCATCCGCGACAGGTCGCGCCGCAGCGGTTCGTATTCTTCGCGCGCACGGCCTTCGGCAGGGAACAGGTTGTAATGCAGGTTGCCGTCGCCGACATGGCCAAAACAGTTGATCCGCATGTCGCCCTGCGCCGCGACCATAGCGCCCGCATCGCGGATAAAGCCGGGGACTTCGGACAGCGGCAGGCTGATGTCGTGGCTGGCGATCGCGCCGACATGGCGGTTCGCCAAGGGAACATGTTCGCGCAAGGCCCACAGATCGGCCCCCTGCCGCCCTGTTTGCGCGATAACGCCGTCCTGGACCACTCCGGCTTTGCTTGCGGCAATGAAGAGCCCCTCAAGCGCCCCGTCCGCAGACAGGCCCGCAGGCAGGCCGACCTCGATCAGCACCAGCCAGTCGGGGCGGCTGGAAAAAGGCTGCCGCAGGTCTGGAAAGGCGCTGTCCAAGAAGCGCAGCCCCTGCCCCGAGATCAATTCGAACGCCGTAACACCGCCTGCCATGCGCGCCTGCGCCAGCGACAACAACGACAGGGCGGCGGCGGGACTGTTCACGACCAGCATCGCGACACCCGATTCGGCCGGCACTGGCGCCAGCACCAGCGAAGCGGCGGTGATGATCCCCAACGTCCCCTCGGCCCCGATCAGCAGGTCGCGCAGGTCATAGCCGGTGTTGTCCTTGCGCAGCCGCTTGAGGTCATGCATCACCTGCCCCGACGGCAGAACCGCCTCGACCCCCAGGCACAGCGCGCGTGCATTGCCATACCGCAGCACGTTCACGCCGCCTGCGTTCGTCGACAGCACGCCACCGATCTGGGCGCTGCCCTGCGAGGCCAGCGACAGCGGGAACTGCCGCCCGACATCTGCCGCCCCCTGGCGCGCCTGTTGCAGCGTCACGCCCGATTCCGCAACCATGACGCCCTCGTCGGGGAAAATGTCGCGGATGGCGGTCATCCGCTCCAGCGACAGGATCAGCGGCGCGGGCCCCTGCCCCATGACCTGGCCGCCCACAAGCCCGGTGCCGCCGCCGCGCGGAACGACCGCCACCCGCGCTTCGGCGCAGGCGCGGATAACGGCCGCGCATTCACCGGCATCGCGCGGCGCGGCCACCAGCCCCGCCTGACCTTGAAACCCGCCGCGCGGCTCCTGCAGGTAATCCGGTGCGATGTCTCGAAGAACGCCCTGCGGCAGGCGGCGGGACAGGGCCTCGTCGGCAGCGTTCAGCATCATGACCCCTTCCGTCAGCGGATCTCGGTCTTGCCGCGCCGGTCGCTGCGCAGGTTCGAAAACAGCACGTGGTTGCGCCAGCGACCGTCGATTTCCAGATAGCTCTGCGCGACACCCTCGTACTTGAAGCCGCACTTCTCCAGGACACCGCGCGAGGCGTTGTTTTCGGGAAGGCACGCCGCTTCGATCCGCGACAGGTCAAGGCTGGTGAAAGCATGATGCACCAGCGCCCCGATTGCTTCCCGCATGAAACCCTGTCGCGCATGAGCTTGGCCGATCCAGTAGCCGATGGTGGCGGACTGTGCGGGCCCGCGGCGAATGTTGTCCAGCGTGATCGCCCCCAGCAGCACCCCGTCACGCCGAACAAGGAACAGCGGCAGCCCCGTTCCCGCCTTGCTGGAACGTGCGGCCCAGTAGACGCGATTGGTAAAGCTTTTGCGCGACAGGTGGTCTGGCGACCAGGCTGGCTCCCACGGTGCCAGAAAGGCGCGGCTTTCAGCGCGCAGCGAGGTCCACGCGGCAAAGTCCGAATGCATGGGCAGACGCAGCACGATCCGATCAGCATCAAGCCGAAAGGGACGGCGCCGCGTCAGAATCATGCAGCAAGCCTTTCGGCCAGTGCGTCGCGCGACGGGGCGCGGTCAACGGGACCATAAAGCGCCAGCGCAGGGCGAGCCCCGGCCAGCAGGGTCTCCGCGTGGGTCCGCACATCGGCGGGGGTCACCGCCGCGATGCGTTCGGCCACTTCGGCGGCATCGGGCACCCGTCCCCAGATGGCCAAGGTGCGCGCCATGCGTTCGGCCTGGGCCGAGGGGCTTTCAAGGCCCATCAGCAGGCCCGCGCGCAGTTGTGCCTTGGCGCGCGCAATCTCGGCTTCGGACATGTCCTCGGCGGCGCGCTTGATCTCGTCGATGGTCAGGGTGGCCAGGTCGCCCAGATCCTCCGCGCCGGTGCCGGCATAGATGGTCAGCATGCCGGTATCGTCATGGAAACCCGACTGTGCAAAGATCGTGTAACAGAGACCGCGCTCCTCGCGGATCTTCTGGAACAGGCGCGAGGACATGCCCCCCCCAAGCGCGGACGAAAAGATCTGCGCCGCATAGAAATCAGGCGCCAGATAGCCCGGCCCTTCCAGCGCCAGCGCGAAATGCGCCTGTTCCAGCGGCTTGACATGCCGCGTCTCAAGCCCCTGCCAGCGTGCGTTTTCGCGCGGAGACTGGGTGACGGGCTTCATGTGGCCCAGCACCTTTTCGGCCAGCCGCACGATGCGGTCGTGGTCGATGGCGCCCGCCGCGGCTACGACCATCTGCCCGGGCCCATAGTTTTCCGCCACGAAACCCGCCAGGTCAGCGCGGCCAAAGCTGCTGACGCGCTCTGCCGGGCCCAGGATCGTGCGGCCCATCGGCTGGTCGGGATACGCAGCCTCTTGCAGCCAGTCGAAGATGATGTCGTCGGGGGTGTCCAGCGTCTGGCCAATTTCCTGCAGGATCACGCCGCGCTCGACCTCGATCTCGCGCGGGTCGAAGACGGGGTTCAGGACGATGTCGCTGATCACGTCAAAGGCCAGATCGACGTCATCCTCCAGCACGCGGACGTAATAGGCCGTCGCATCGCGCGAGGTATAGGCGTTGATATAGCCGCCAACATCCTCGATCGCTTCCGCGATCTGCAAGGCGCTGCGGGTCGCGGTCCCCTTGAAGGCCATATGCTCCAGGAAATGGGCAATGCCGTTCTGTTCGGCACGCTCGTTCCGGCCGCCGGCGCTGATCCAGATGCCAAGGGCAGTGGAATGCAGGCCCGGCATCTGACGGGTGACGATGGACAGGCCGTTCGGCAGGGTTGTCAGGCGCGGGGTGGGGTCTTGGTTCACTGGGTCCTCCGGTCGAGGATCAGCGACTTAAGCGCCTCGACGTCATTTTCAACCCGGGTCACGCGCTCGGGAAGGTCGAACAGTTCCGCCAGATGCGGCGGCAGGCCGGGGCGGATGCCGATGGCACGTTCAACCGCATCGGGGAATTTCGCCGGATGGGCGGTAGCCAGGGTCACCATCGGCACGCCGGGTTCCAAGTGGCGCTGTGCCACGGCCACGCCCACGGCGGTGTGGGGGCACATGACCTCTCCGGTCCGCTCGCGCATGTCGCGGATCGTCTCCAGCGTCTCCTCCTCGGACACACGATCCGACCGGTACTGCTCGCGCAGCGCCTGAAGCGCGCCTTGGCTGATCGTGAAGCCGCCGGCCTTCAGCTCGTCCATCAGCTGCGCCACCGCACCCGCGTCGCCGCCATAGGCCAGGTACAGCGCACGCTCGAAGTTCGAGCTGACCTGGATGTCCATCGAGGGGCTGATCGACGGTTCGACCGTGCCGACGCGGTATTCCCCTTGGCTCAATGCGCGATGCAGGATGTCGTTCTGGTTCGTGGCGACGATCAATCGGCGGATCGGCAGGCCCATCTGGCGCGCAATAGACCCTGCAAAGATGTCGCCGAAATTGCCAGTCGGCACGCAGAAATCCGTAGACCGCATGCCAAGTGAGGCGCAAGCGGTAAAGTAATAGACGATCTGGGCCACGACCCGGGCCCAGTTGATGCTGTTCACCCCGGCCAAGCCCACATGGTCGCGGAAGGCGTGATCGTTGAACAGGTCCTTGAGCCGCGCCTGACAATCGTCGAAATGTCCGGTCACCGCCAGCGCATGAACATTGGCGGCGGGGGGCGTGGTCATCTGGCGACGCTGCACCTCGGACACGCGGCCATGGGGATACATGATAAAGACATCGACGTTGTCGATGCCGCGGAACGCCTCGATCGCCGCCGATCCGGTATCGCCGGATGTGGCGCCCACGATGGTGATCCGCTGACCGGACCGCGTCAGGGCGATCTGGAACAGCTGCGCGATCAGCTGCATCGCGAAGTCCTTGAAGGCCAGCGTAGGACCGTGGAACAACTCCAGCAGGTGATGGCCGGGGGCCAACTGCACCAGCGGCGCGCGGGCATCATGGCTGATGCGCGCATAAGCCCGGTCGATTGCGCCGCGCAGTTCCTCATCGGTAAAGCTGTCGCCGGTGAAGGGACGCACCACGCGGAAGGCGACCTCTTCGTAGGAAAGGCCGTCCAGTTGGTCCAGGTCCGACAGGGTCGGGATCGTTTCCGGCAGATACAGGCCCCCGTCGCGCGCCAGCCCCGACAGCATGGCCTGTTCAAAGTTCAGAACCGGGGCCTGGCCCCGCGTCGAGACATAACGCATCGGAATTCCTTCAGTAGCTGCGCTGCCTGATACGCCAGATCAGCGCCAGTGTCATTACCGCCCAGGTTGCCGCAATCAGGAACCATTGCACGGCATAGGACAGGTGATTGTTGGGGATGCCCTCGACCGCGACCGGAATAGGTTCGGCGCCTTGATTGTCACCCTGGATGAAGCTGGCGACGACCAGGATCGGTTGGGTGTCCAGTTCCGCGGCCATTGCATCGACATCGCGGGCGAACCAGATGTTCTCGTCGAGGTTTGGCGCGGGCGTCGAGCTGCCGGCATCCTGCGGCCAGTGTAGGTTGCCCCGCACCTCCAGGCGAACCGGAGGGCGCGCGATCCGACGCGCCTCTTGCGGCACAAAGCCACGGTCCAGCAGAATTGCGCGCCCGTCATCGGTGACGAAGCGCGAAATGATCTGATATCCGGCACCCTGTTCGCGGGTATGCGACAGCACGTCGATCTCGGCCCCGGTCGTGGTGCCGCTGACGGTGACGGGCAGGTATTTCATCAAGGGATCGACCTCCGCCGGCAGCGGCACCGGATCGGCCAGGATGCCGGCCCGGATCTCCTCCAGCATGGCTTCCTTCCAGTCACGGCGATCCAGCTGCCACAGGCCCAGCTGCACCAGAATGGCGCAACCGACGATGCCGAGGATCAGCGGGAACAGGTAACGGCGCATCAAACGCTCCGGGTTGCTGGAAGGGCAACGAAAAACGCGCGGAGGTTGACCCCCGCGCGCTTAGGACCTGAAAGCGGGGTCAGCTGCCCCAGACGTAGATGACCGCAAACAGCACCAGCCAGATGACGTCGACAAAGTGCCAGTACCATGCAGCAGCCTCAAAGCCCACGTGCTGGTTCTGGGTCATCTGCCCGCGCATGAAGCGCACCAGGCAGACCGCCAGGAAGATCGTCCCGATGATCACGTGCAGGCCGTGGAAGCCAGTGGCGATGTAGAAGGCCGAGGCATAGGCAGTGTCGGCCAGGCCGAAGGCCGCGTGGCTGTATTCGTAAGCCTGCAGGCCGGTAAAGACGAGGCCGAGGGCCACCGCGACGGCCAGGCCGTTGATCGCGACCTTGCGGTCGCCTTCATGCGCCCAGGCATGGTGGGCCCAAGTGACGGCGACGCCCGACAGCAACAGGATCAGCGTGTTGATGAAAGGCAGGTGCCACGGGTCGAAGGTTTCGATCCCAACCGGCGGCCAGACGCCGTCCACGATCGGGCTTTCCTCGCTCATCGGATAGAGTGCGTGCTTGATGAAGTTCCAGAACAGCGTGACGAACAGCATCGCCTCGGACATCACGAACAGGATGAAGCCGTATTGCAGGCCGATCCGCACGACTGGCGTGTGATCGCCCGACTCCGCCTCGCGGACCATGTCGGCCCACCAGGCAAAGCTGACATAGCAGGTCGCGACAAGGCCGATGGCAAACATCCAGGGACCGGTGATGGCCGCACCCATCAGCGTGACCTCTCCGGTCATCCAGGCGACTGCGCCATACAGCATGACGAAGACCGCCACCGCCGCGAGGAAAGGCCAGACAGAGGCCGGAAGAATATGGTAATCGTGGTTCTTAGCGTGCGCCATGTCGGATCCCCGTCGGCTCCCTCGAATTCGTCTTAGTTGATGGTCTTGGCCGGAGCCGTGTCAAGCGCAGCGCTGCGCGGCTCGGTCCGGTGGAAGGTATAGGACAGCGTGATGTCGCGAACATGTCCGGCATCGCTGTCGCGCACCAGTTCGGGATCCACATAGAAGCTGACCGGCATCTCGATCCGCTCGCCGGGCTGCAGCGTCTGTTCGGTGAAGCAGAAGCACTCGACCTTGATGAAGTAGTAGCCCGAGATTTCGGGCGCGACGTTGTAGCTGGCCGTGCCGGTCAGCGGCACATCGGACGTGTTGACGGCTTCGTAGAAGGCCAGGCCGCTTTCGCCGATGCGCAGGTCCATGCGCGTCTGCATCGGGCGGAAGGTCCATTCCAGGTTCGGGTCAGTGTTCGCGTCAAAGCGCACGCGCACGACCTCGTCCAGCACCTCGTCCGAGGCTGAGGCCGATACCTGGGTGGTGCCGCCAAAGCCGGTTACGCGGCAGAACCAGTCATAAAATGGCACTGCCGCCCAAGACAGCGCGCCCATCGTCAGGACAACCCCCACCAACATGGCCACGGTCCGGCCCTCGGGGCTGAGACGCTTCATTGCCCGCCCTCCGCCAGAGCCGGGGCCGCATCTGGCACCGGGGTCAGCGAGACGCGCGGCTGGTGGTCGAACGCCTCCATCATGTCGCCCTGCTGGACCTTGACGACGGTCAGTGCAAAGACCAGCGCCACAAAGCTCAGCAGCACGATACCCAGTCCGACATTGCGTGAGCGGCGACGTGTGTGAATTTCATGTTCGGGGCGAAGTGCCATCACCAACCTCCCATCCAGCCCTGCAGCAGCAGCGCCAGGAAATGCAGGAAAAGATAATAGAGCGACAGCTTGAAGACGCGCTTTTCCACCGCATAGCCGTCAGCGATCGCCTGATCCTCGGACCGGCGCAGGATCTGCCAGCCGCCGCGGATAAAGGCGGCGTTCAGCACGACCGCCACCGCCATGTAGAGCGGTCCGCCGATCGAGGTCAGCCCCAGCCAGATCGCGAAGGGTGCCAGGACAAGCGTATAGGCAAAGATGTGGCGGCGGGTGGTGGGGCGGCCGTGAGTCACGGTCAGCATCGGCACGCCAGCCTTGTGGTAATCTTCCTTCATGAACAGCGCCAGCGCCCAGAAATGCGGCGGCGTCCAGAAGAAGATCAACGCGAACATCAAGAGCGACTCGATGGTGATGCCGCCCGTGGCGCAGGCCCATCCGATCATCGGGGGGAAAGCGCCGGCGGCACCGCCGATCACGATGTTCTGCGGCGTCCATCGCTTCAGCCAGATCGTGTAGACCACCGCATAAAAGAAGACGGTAAAGGCCAGGAACCCGGCGGCGAACCAGTTGGCCACCAGCCCCAGCATCATGACAGAGATCAGCGCCAGGACAATGCCCAGGCCCAGGGCTTCTCCGCCTTCGACGCGACCGGCAGGGATGGGACGGCTCTGGGTGCGGTTCATCACGGCATCGATGTCGCGGTCATACCACATGTTCAGCGCGCCTGAGGCCCCGCCTCCAAGCGCGATGAACAGGATCGAGCAGAATGCGATGAACGGATGCACGTCGACCGGCGCGACCCACAGACCCACGAAGGCCGTGAATACGACAAGCGACATGACCCGCGGCTTGAGAAGGGCGACATAGTCGCGGAACTCGGCCTCGGGTGCACCATCGTATGCGTTGATATCGGTCATCGCACCTTCAATCGGTTTTCCTGGGCAGGCCAGCAGGATTGCCGGCCCGACCCAGGGCTTCGGTTCAGTCGGCGCGGGCCAGGGTGACCTCGGCCGCCGGGTCCAGACTGGCGGTCTGCGGCTCGGCCTCGCCCAGGGTTCCGCCCTGCTCGGCAACCCAGGCCGCATAGACTTCGGGGCTGACCGCCTTCACGACGATCGGCATGTAGGCGTGGTTGATGCCGCACAGCTCGCTGCACTGGCCGAAATAGGTGCCTTCCTGTTCGACAGCAAACCAGGCTTGGGCGATGCGGCCCGGAACGGCGTCCTGTTTCACGGCAAAGGCCGGTATGGTCCACGAGTGGATCACGTCGCTGGCAGTCACCTGCAGCAGCACGGTCTGGCCCACTGGGACGACGACGGCCGTGTCGGTGGCCAGCAGGTATTCATCCTCGGAATAGCCATAATCGGCCAACTCATCCTTGGGCAGCATCAGCGAGTCGAAGGCAATGCCGTTTTCAGGGTATTCATAGGACCAGTACCACTGGTGGCCAGTCACCTTCACGACAACGTCCGGGTCCTCGGGCATTTCCTGGCTGCGGAACAGGATCGGCAGCGAAAAGGCCCCGATGGCGACAAGGATCAGGACGGGGCCAAGGGTCCAGCCGATCTCCAGCGCGGTGTTGTGGGTGAACTTGGCCGGGACCGGATTTGCACGCTGGTTGAAGCGGAAGATCACGATCAGCAGCAGCGCGCAGACCAGGATGGTGACGGCCGTGATGATGATCAACACGAAATGGTCCAGCCATTGCTGGTCCCGCGCCAGTTCGGTCGCCGCGGGCTGGAAGCCCGTTCCGGCCGGAACCGGCTTGCCGATTGTGGGCAGATCGCCCAGCACCTCTTGTGCCATGGCAGTTCCGGCCAACATGCCCGCGATCGCGAACCCCGTAGCTGCCGCGACTCCACGGCGAATCATCGCTCTTGCCATCATTCCATCCCGTTGCGTTGGCCCGGCCTGAATGGCCGCAGGGGCGGCCGGGAGGCTGCCCCTTTTCCTTTCACAGTGACCGTTCTATGACCATATCTTGCCCCTCCGGGCAAGCCATACCTACCGCATTTCCGGTCAAAGAAGGAACGCGACCCGCTGCCGCGCCCGGCGTGGCGGCCCCGTCGCAGCCCAAACCCGTCAGGAGCCCTGCATGAGCCGCCAGCCCTTCGATCCCTTCGACCAGCATCTGGACCGCGACCGGGCCCTGTCGATCCTGCGCGACGCCGTCCACGGCGCCGACGACGGAGAACTGTTTCTGGAGCGCAGCCAGTCCGAGTCGCTGGTCTTCGACGACGGCCGGCTGCGCAATTCCAGCTTCATGGCCAGCCAGGGTTTTGGTCTGCGCGCGGTGCGCGGCGAGGTGACGGGCTATGCCCATTCCACCGAAATGACCGAGGCTGCGCTGCGTCGCGCGGCTGAAACGGCGCGGCTGGCGGTGGGTCGAGGCGGGGGAGTGATGGCACAGCCGTCGGCGATGCAGCCCCTGACCCTTTATCCCGCGATCGATCCCGCCGAGGGCATCCCGATCGCCCGCCGCATCGCCCTGCTGCGAGAGATCGACGACTTTGCCCGCAGCCTCGACCCGCGGGTGGTGCAGGTCACCGTGTCGATGGGCAGCAGCCTGCAGGAGGTCGCCATCCTGCGCCCCGAAGGCAGCCTGGCCAGTGATGTCCGGCCGATGACGCGGCTGAATGTCGCGGTCATCGTGGAAAACAACGACCGCCGCGAAAGCGGCAGCGCGGGCGGCGGCGGCCGGCACGCGCTGGAGCTGCTGCTGCAGCCTGACCACTGGAGGGGCCTGGTGCACGAGGCGCTGCGCATCGCGCTGGTGAACCTGCGGTCGGTCCCTGCCCCGGCCGGGGTGATGGATGTGGTGCTGGGTCCGGGCTGGCCCGGCATCCTGCTGCACGAAGCGGTGGGTCACGGCCTGGAAGGCGACTTCAACCGCAAGAAGGCCAGTGCCTTTGCCGGGCTGATGGGCCAGCGCGTCGCCGCCCCCGGTGTCACCGTGGTCGACGACGGCACGATCCCAGACCGCCGTGGCAGCATCAACATCGACGACGAAGGCACGCCACCGGCGCGCACCGTGCTGATCGAGGACGGCATCCTTGTCGGCTACATGCAGGACCGCCAGAACGCGCGCCTGATGGACGTGGCCCCCACCGGAAACGGGCGGCGCGAAAGCTTTGCCCATGTTCCCATGCCGCGCATGACCAACACCTACATGCCGTCCGGCAATGCGGACCCCGCCGCAATCTTGGCCGATCTGGCGGACGGGATCTATGCGGTGGGCTTCGGCGGCGGCCAGGTGGACATCACCAACGGCAAGTTCGTCTTTTCCTGCACCGAAGCCTATCGGGTCCGGAACGGCGTTCTGGGCGATCCGATTCGTGGCGCCACGCTGATCGGGGACGGCGCCACGGCCCTTCAGCAGGTGCGCGCCGTCGGCAACGACATGTCGCTGGACCCGGGCATCGGCAATTGCGGCAAGCAGGGACAGTGGGTGCCCGTGGGCGTGGGCCAGCCCACGCTGCTGATCGGCGGACTGACAGTGGGCGGCTCGGCCGCGTGACGGGGCCGCGACAGCCATTCGGGTGGTAACCAGTTGTTAACCCCGTCCGTGTTATCCGCGGAAACGGATGACACGGAGGCAACATGGATACCGCACCGGCCCGTCGCGCCGCGCCCGATCGCGACGCGGATGACGACCTCAGCATCCTGCGCCTGATCCGGTCGCGCCGGGTGGGACCTGCCACCTTCCATCGACTGATGGCCGAACATGGCTCCGCCCGGGCGGCACTGGAGATGCTGCCCCGGATCGCCGACGCAGCCGGGATCAGCGAATATCAACCCTGTCCCGAAGGCGTCGCCGCAGCCGAACTGGCCGCAGGCCGACGGGCTGGTGCCCGGCTTTTGCGCATCGACGACCCGGTTTATCCTGACATCCTGCGCCAGATCGGCAATGCGCCGCCGGTTCTGTGGGTGCAGGGCGATCCGGCCTGGCTGTCGCGGGACGTGATCGCAGTGATCGGCGCGCGCAACGCATCGTCCCTGGGGCTGCGGATGGCGCGGGGGATGGCGGCGGGCCTGGGAGAGGCCGGTTTCACGGTCGTGGCGGGCCTTGCGCGCGGCGTCGACACTGCGGCCCATCAAGCGTCCCTGCCAACAGGAACAATTGCCGTGATGGCCGGCGGCATCGACGTCATCTATCCGCTGGAGAATGCAGTGCTGGCCGCACAAATTGCGCAAACGGGGGTGCTGATCTCGGAACAACCACCCGGCACCGAGCCCGCCGCGCGGCATTTTCCGACCCGCAACCGGATCGTGTCGGGCCTGTCACGCGCCGTGGTGGTGATCGAGGCCGCCCACCGTTCCGGCACGCTGATCACCGCCAGGAATGCGCTGGATCAGGGGCGCGAGGTGATGGCGGTGCCGGGACATCCGATGGATGCGCGGGCGTCGGGCTGCAACGCCCTGATCCGCGACGGCGCCACGCTGGTGCGCAGTGCCGCGGATGTCGCCGATGCCCTTCGCGCGGTCACTGCTGCCGACGCGCCTCGCCTCTCCGCCTTTGCGGTCCCCTTGCCCCGCCCACAAGCCATCACGGGCGGCACTGTGGCCGCCGTCGATCGGCCCGACGCCAGCGGCCCGGTCCAGCTGGAAGGGCGCATCCTGTCGCGCCTTGGACCCTCTCCGACAGAGGAGAACGACTTGATCCGCGACCTGGGTGTTTCGGCCTCGGTCGCCAGTTCCGCGATCCTGTCACTGGAACTGCAGGGCCGTGTCACCCGGCTGGCCGGGGGGCGGCTGGCATTGTCCTGATCCCGCGCCGCGTCGCCAATGAACGGGATGCGACACGGCCACCTGCAACGTCACCGCAAGCCGCGCCTGTCACCCCCCGTTGACAGTGCGCCGCCCGGCACCCATGTTGCCGCCCCATTGCAGCTGTCCGAGGTCCCCATGCCCGTCGTCGTCGTCGAATCCCCGGCCAAGGCCAAGACCATCGAGAAATATCTCGGCGGCGACTATCGCGTTCTGGCCAGCTTCGGCCATGTGCGGGACCTGCCGCCCAAGGACGGAAGCGTTGATCCGGATCATGATTTCGACATGAAATGGGAGGTTGCGGCCGACAGCAGGAAACATCTGAAGGCGATCAAGGACGCGCTGAAGGATGACCAGAACCTGATCCTGGCCACTGACCCTGACCGCGAGGGCGAGGCGATCAGCTGGCACCTGCTGGAGGCACTGGCGCCCGCGCTGAAGAAGGGCGCTGCGGTGAACCGCGTCACATTCAACGCCATCACCAAGGCCGCAGTGACCGAGGCGATGGCCAAACCCCGCCAGATTGACCAGCCCCTGGTCGATGCGTATTTGGCGCGCCGGGCGCTGGACTACCTGGTAGGGTTTAAGCTGTCGCCTGTTCTGTGGCGCAAGCTGCCGGGGGCCAAGTCGGCAGGGCGCGTGCAGTCGGTCTGCCTGCGCTTGATCGTCGACCGCGAAATGGAGATCGAGGCGTTCAAGCCCCGCGAATACTGGTCCGTCCATGCCCGGCTGGCCACGCCTGGCGGCGATGAATACGACGCCGCCCTGGTTTCGCTGGCTGGAAAGCGGTTGGAGCGATTCGACCTGGCAACCGCCGAACAGGCCGCCATGGCCGTCAGCGCCGTGGCCAGCCGCGAGTTGAAGGTGGCCTCGGTCGCTGCGAAACCCGCCAGCCGCAATCCCTGGCCGCCCTTCATGACCTCGACCCTCCAGCAGGAGGCCAGCCGAAAGCTGGGCATGGGCGCCAAGGCCTGCATGTCGGCGGCGCAGCGCCTCTATGAGGCGGGGCTGATCACCTATATGCGAACCGACGGCATCGACATGGCACCCGAGGCGGTGATGGCTGCCCGCGATGCAATCAAGGCCAAGTTCGGCGAGAACTACCTGCCGAAAAGCCCGCGCATGTACAAGAACAAGGCCAAGAACGCGCAAGAGGCGCATGAATGCATCCGGCCCACCGACATGATGATGTCGACCGACCGCCTGAAGGTCAGTGCCGATGACCAGCGCAAGCTCTATGACCTGATCTGGAAGCGCACGATCGCCAGCCAGATGGAAGCCGCCCGGATGGAACGCACCACGGTCGAAATCGCCAGCTCTGACAACCAGGTGGGCCTGCGCGCGACCGGCCAAGTGATGCTGTTCGACGGCTTCCTGCGCGTCTATGACCAAGGCCGCGATGATGACGAAGGCGAGGACAGCGCCCGCCTGCCGGTGATCGCCGAGGGCGAGGCTGCGCGGCTGGTCGCCAAGTCGTTCGACGCCGAAATGACAAAGGCCCGCGAAAAGGGCGGAGACGCGATCACCGCCCCTGCCGGACAGCGCGGCGCGCCCGGCATGCTGGCCGATGACGGAGGCCGTGTCGCCGCCCGCCAGCACTTCACGCAGGCTCCGCCCCGCTATACCGAAGCGACGCTGGTCAAGCGGATGGAAGAGCTGGGCATCGGCCGCCCCTCGACCTATGCCAGCATCGTGACGACCATCCAGGACCGGGAATATGTCCTGAAGGACAAGAACCGGCTGATCCCCGAAGACAAGGGGCGGCTGGTCACGATCTTTCTGCTGAAATACTTCCCCCGCTATGTCAGCTACGACTTCACGGCCGACCTGGAGAACGAGCTGGACGAGATCAGCGCCGGCGACCGCCTGTGGCGCGAAGTTCTGGGCCGCTTCTGGAAGGATTTCTCGAAGGCGCTGGAGGGCACGTCCGAGCTGCGCATCACCGAGGTTCTGGATGCGATCGACGAGGCACTGGCGCCGCACCTTTACCCGCCGCGCGCCGATGGCGGGGATCCGCGCGAATGCCCGCTGTGCGGACAGGGCCGGCTGAACCTGAAGACCGCACGGTCCGGCGGGGCCTTCATCGGCTGCACCAACTATCCCGAATGCCGCTATACCCGCCCCCTGTCGGCGCCCGATGGCGAACAGCCCGTGGGCGACCGGGTTCTGGGCGAGGATGCGGGCGATCCAATCAGCCTGAAGACCGGGCGGTTTGGCCCCTATGTCCAGCGCGGCGAGGCGACAGAAGAAAATCCCAAACCGCCCCGTTCTTCGATCCCCAAGGGTTGGGACGCCGGCAGCCTGGACCTTGAAAAGGCGGTTCAGCTTCTGGCCCTGCCCCGGCCCGTCGGCCCCCACCCCGAGGATGGCGTGCTGGTCGAGGCCGGGATTGGACGCTTTGGTCCCTATGTCAAACACGGATCGAAATACGCCAACATTGCGGATGTGGACGAGGTCTTTACCATCGGCATGAATCGCGCTGTCGAGGTGCTGGCTTCCAAGCAGACCCGTGGCCGGGCCGCAGCGGCGGCCCCCCTGCGCGAGATGGGCGACCATCCCGACGGCGGCGCGATCCAGGTGATGAACGGGCGCTATGGTCCCTATGTCAAATGGGAAAAGGTGAACGCCACCCTGCCCCGCGACGTCACGCCCGAGGACCTGACACTGGATCAGGCGCTGGAATTGATCGCGGCCAAGGCGGCGAAATCACCCAAAAAGGCCGCGAAAAAGCCCGCGGCCAAAAAGGCGGCTGCCAAACCTGCAGCTGCAAAGACCGCCAAGGCCAAGGCCAAGCCCGCCGCGAAAGCCGCCAAACCCAAGGCCGCGCCAAAGGAATAGGGCGCGGCGGCGTAACATCGCCAGCGCCGATTGACAGGCGGCGCAGGCCACCTACTGTGCAGGCGCAGAAACACGCAGAGGGGGAGGCCGATGAAAAAGGTCTATGGCAGCGCAGACGAGGCGCTGGAGGGATTGCTTCATGACGGGATGTTCATCGCGGCGGGCGGCTTTGGCCTTTGCGGGATCCCCGAGCTTCTGATCGACGCGCTGGTCAAAGCCAAGGTCAGCGACCTGACCATCGCCAGCAACAATTGCGGCGTGGACGGGTTCGGCCTGGGCAAGCTGCTGGACACGCGCCAGATCCGCAAGATGATCAGCAGCTATGTCGGCGAGAACGCCGAGTTCATGCGCCAGTATCTGTCCGGTGAGCTGGAGCTGGAGTTCAACCCTCAAGGCACCCTGGCCGAACGCATGCGCGCTGGCGGCAGCGGCATCCCCGGCTTCTACACCAAGACCGGCGTCGGCACCGTCATCGCCGAGGGCAAGGAGGTCAAGAATTTCGACGGCCAGGATTACATCCTGGAGCGCGGGATCGTGGCCGACCTGTCCATCGTCAAGGCCTGGAAGGCTGACGACACCGGCAACCTGGTCTTCCGCAAGACGGCGCGGAACTTCAACCCGCCCGCCGCCATGTGCGGCCGCGTTTGCGTGGCCGAGGTCGAGGAAATCGTCCCGCGCGGCAGCCTGGACCCTGACATGATCCATCTGCCAGGCATCTATGTGCACCGGATCATCCAAGGCACGCATGAAAAGCGCGTCGAGCAGCGCACCACCCGCAAGAAGGAGGCCGTCTGATGCCCGACGCACCGAAAGGCTGGGACCGCAACCAGATGGCCGCCCGCGCCGCGCAGGAGCTGCAGGACGGCTGGTACGTGAACCTGGGGATCGGCATCCCGACGCTGGTCGCGAACTATGTGGGCGACAAGGACATCACCCTGCAGTCGGAAAACGGCATGCTGGGCATGGGCCCCTTCCCCTTTGAGGGTGAGGAGGACCCTGACCTGATCAACGCAGGCAAGCAGACCATCACGGAACTGCCCCGCACGGCGTATTTCGACAGCGCGACCAGCTTCGGCATGATCCGCGGCGGCAAGATCGCCGCCGCAATTCTGGGCGCGATGGAGGTCTCCGAGGAAGGCGACCTGGCCAACTGGATGATCCCCGGCAAGCTGGTCAAGGGCATGGGCGGCGCGATGGACCTGGTCGCGGGCGTGGGCCGCGTGATTGTGGTCATGGACCACACCAACAAGGCCGGTGAAAGCAAGGTCCTGAAGTCCTGCACCCTGCCCCTGACCGGCAAGGCCGTCGTGGACCGCATCATCACCAACCTGGGCGTTCTTGACGTGGTGCCGGGCGGGCTGAAGATCGTCGAGACCGCCGAGGGCGTCACCGAGGAGGAGATCCGGGCCGCCACGCAGGCAACCCTGGTCTGACCCAAGCGCCACACGTTGACGGCGGGACCAAGGTTCCGTCGTCATTCTGCCCCAAGGATATCCGGACCAAGATGAAAGCAACGGAGCAAGAGCCGCGCGACGCTGCGTGGAACGCCGAAACGATCGGGCCACTCTTTACCGACGCGGGTGGCACGTTCCTCTGCGCCCGGTGGGGCCGCCCGGTCGCACCCGTGGTCTTTGGACTGGCCGATGCCAGCTTGGACATCTTTCGGGCCGCAATTCGCGCGGGCTTTGGCCATGCCGGCCATCCCATGGCAGACACTGACCCCGAAACAGGGGCGAACCTGATGCTGTTTTTCGTGCGTGATTGGAACGAACTGTCGGCCGTCCCGGACCTGAACCGCCTGACGGGGCTGGACGATCTGCCGCAGCGGCTGTCCGGGCAGAACGCGGACCAGTACCGGTTGTTTCGTTTTGATGACCGGGGCGGCATCCGGGCCTGCCTGACTTTCCTGAACATGGGCGGCGCCTTGGGCGAGGCGCATCCCGGCCGTCTGGCCGAGAAGGTGATGATGCAGTCGGCGCTGACATTTGCCCGCGACATCAGCCCGTCGGCTTCGCTGGCGGCGCTGATCCGGGCAGCCTATGATCCGATCCTGCCCGTGGCCGCGACCGAACCCACACATGCGCTGCGATTGGCAGCCCGCCTGCCCTTTTAAGGGGTCAGCCCGTCGGGATCCGGCAGGCCGTGGATGCGCGCCGTCGCGGTCAGCGTATTGGCCAACAGACAGGCGATGGTCATCGGGCCGACGCCTCCGGGAACCGGCGTGAAGGCCCCGGCGACCTGGCTGGCGCCCTCATGATCGACATCGCCCACAAGCCCGTCTTCGGTCCGGTTGATGCCCACGTCGATCACAGTGGCTCCGGGCTTGATCCAGTCCCCCTTGACGAAGGCCGGCCGGCCGACAGCGGCGACCAGGATATCCGCGCGGCGGCACAGGGCCGGCAGGTCTTCGGTCCGGGAATGGGCGATGGTGACTGTGGCGCTGTCGCGCAGCAGCAGCTGCGCCATCGGCTTGCCGACGATATTGCTGCGCCCGATCACCACGGCGTTCCGGCCCGCCAGCGACCCCAGATGGTCGCGCAGCAGCATCAGGCATCCCAAGGGAGTACAGGGCACCATCGCCCGCTGCCCCGTCGCCAGCCGCCCGACGTTCAGAATATGGAAACCATCTACATCCTTCTCCGGCGTGATCGCGTTGATAACGGCCCCCTCGTCCATATGCGACGGCAAAGGCAGCTGGACCAGGATGCCGTGGACCGCGGGGTCGTCGTTCAGCTTCTGGATCAGGTCCAGAAGCTCCTGCTGGCTGGTCTGCTGAGGCAGGCGGTGTTCAAACGAGGCCATGCCCACCTCGCGCGTCATGCGCCCCTTGGAGCGGACATACACCTGGCTGGCTGGATCTTCGCCCAGCAGGACAACCGCAAGACCGGGCGTGATGCCCTGCCCTGCCAGTGCCTGAACCTGGGTGGCGATGCGGGTGCGAAGACGGGCGGCAAAGGCTTTGCCATCGATGATCTGGGCGGTCATGGGCGATCCTTGTTCAACTGACGCTCTTCCTGGGCAATGGCCGCGTCGATCAGCTGCCGCCAGAGGCGGTCATAAAGATCCGGGTCCAACCCGTGTTCCTGCGCATGACCACGGACATTTGCCACCACCTCCTCGACCCGCTCGTCGATGCGGGCTGGCATTCCATTGCCAGCCTTGATCTGGGCCGCGCGGTCGATCAGGGCGTGACGCTGTGCCAGCAGCGCCATCAGCCGCGCGTCCAACGCGTCGATTTCGGCGCGCAGGGCGGGCATGTCGGGGATGTCTTCGGTCTTGCTCATCGCCTTGACCATTGCACCGCGCGCTGAAAATCCGCAAGAGGATGACGGCTACTCCGGCAGCGTCCCTGTCAGGGAACAGCGAAGCCGCGACAGCATCTGCTGAAGCCGCGTCGCGCCTTCCATGTCCAGCCCGGTGGCGCGCAAAATGCAGTCGTGAAGGTGATCGGACTGTGCCTCCAGGTCGCGCCCGTCGCGGGTCAGGGACACGATCACGCGGCGTTCGTCCCGCGGGTCCCTGCGGCGCGTCACCAGCCCCGCCGCCTCCAGCCGCTTGATCAGCGGGGTCAGGGTGCTGCTGTCCAGGCCAAGCGAGCCGCCGATCTGGCCGATGCTCTGATTGTCGGCCGGCCACAGCGTCATCAGGACCAGGTATTGCGGATAGGTCAGACCTAAAGGGTCAAGAAGCGGCTTATAGACCCGCCCGAACGCCAAATTCGTCGCATAGACGTCGAAACAGAGCATGGCCCCCAAGGGCGAAGCGGTCGGCTTTTCCATAAGACCATACATAATTTGAGTGCCTCGGGTTCACAAGCCAATTGCCGAACCAAAGGGTTCATATTTGTTTTTTTGCAACGGCGTCGAAGAAGTTCCTAGACGACCCCGCCTGACCTTTCCCTCACCATTTCGGGACAAGCCGGACAGACCAGGATGGCCGCAGCATCCGGTCATAACACTGCGGAACTGCAATTAATGAAAGTCTTTTCGATGGAGCGCCAAAGAAACACGTCCGAAATTAACCGCCTTTCCGGCGGCTGCACAAAAAAGCCCCGGCTTTTCACCGGGGCTTTCCAATCAGGCGGGAGCAGGGTCGCCGCCCGGAGCAGGCTTTCCCGCCTTCGGGATCGCCGTGACCGAGGGGATAAGGCTGGTTGGGGCGTCGTCGTCGTTTCCGCCCAAGGGTTCACCCCGCACGATCCGGCCGATCTCCTCTCCGGTCAGGGTTTCATATTCCAGAAGTCCCTTGGCCAGACGCTCGAACTCCTCGGATTTTTCGGTCAGGATGCGATAGGCTTCGCGATAGCCGTCCTCGATCAGTTCGCGGACCTCCTGCTCGATCAACTCCTTGGTCGCGGCGGATACCGAGAAGCCGCCGGTGCTGCCCGAATACCCCTCGTGCGCCTCGGCATAATCCACGGCACCGACCCTGTCCGACATGCCCCACCGCATCACCATGGCGCGGGCCAGCTGGCTGGCCTGCATGATGTCACCGGCAGGTCCGTTCGAGACGCCCTCCTCACCGTACTTGATGATCTCGGCGGCCTTGCCAGCCATCGTCATCGTGATCTTCTGCTTGGCCTCGTCCTTGTGGAAGTTCAGCCGGTCCATTTCGGGCAGGCTGACGACCATGCCCAGGGCGCCACCGCGCGGAATGATCGTCGCCTTGTAGACCGGGTCGCATTTCGGCAGCGACAGACCGACGATGGCGTGACCAGCCTCGTGATAAGCGGTCTTTTCCTTCTGCTCGGGCGTCAGAACCATGCTGCGGCGTTCGACGCCCAGCATCACCTTGTCCTTGGCGCTCTCGAAATCGTCCATGCTGACAAAGCGGCGGCCGATCCGGGCTGCGGTCAGAGCGGCCTCGTTCACCAGGTTCATCAGGTCGGCGCCCGAAAATCCGGGCGTGCCGCGCGCGATCAGGCGCAGGTCGACATCGGGACCGACCGGCACCTTGCGGGCGTGAACGGACAGGATTTTCTCACGACCCTTGATGTCCGGGTTCGGCACGTGGATCTGGCGGTCGAAGCGGCCTGGACGCAGCAGAGCGGGGTCCAGCACGTCCTTGCGGTTGGTTGCCGCCACGATGATGATGCCCTCATTGGCCTCAAAGCCGTCCATCTCGACCAGCAGCTGGTTCAGGGTCTGCTCGCGTTCGTCATTGCCGCCGCCGATGCCCACGCCGCGGGCACGGCCCACCGCATCGATTTCGTCGATGAACAGGATACAGGGGGCGGATTTCTTGGCCTGCTCGAACATGTCGCGCACGCGGCTGGCGCCGACTCCCACGAACATCTCGACAAAGTCCGAACCCGAGATGGTGAAGAACGGAACGCCCGCCTCGCCCGCGATGGCGCGTGCCAGAAGGGTCTTACCGGTGCCCGGAGGGCCGACAAGCAGCGCGCCTTTCGGGATCTTGCCGCCAAGGCGGCTGAACTTCTGCGGGTTGCGCAGGAACTCGACGATCTCCTCCAGCTCCTCCTTGGCCTCGTCGATGCCCGCGACATCATCAAAGGTCACCCGGCCGTGCTTTTCGGTCAGCAGCTTGGCGCGCGACTTGCCAAAGCCCATCGCGCCACCTTTCCCGCCGCCCTGCATGCGGTTCATGAAGAAAATCCACACGCCGATCAGCAGGATGAAGGGCAGCCAGACCCCCAAAAGCGACATGAAGCCCGAGCTTTGCTGCTTGACGACCCTGACATCGACGCCGCTCTGGATCAGCCGGTCAGCGATATCCTCGCCCAAGGGGCGCACTGTCGCGTATTGCTGGCCATCGCTGCCGGTGATCACAATGTCTTCCCCGTCGATCGTGACAGAGCTGACCTGATCTTCCTGCACGCGCTGCATGAATTCGGAATAGCTGATCTGGCGGCTGTTCATCGCCCCTGAACCGTCGCTGAACAGGTTGAACAGGGCCAGAACCATCAGGAACAGAACCACCCAGAAGGCGAAGTTGCGTGCGTTGCCCAAATCGGGTCCTCCGGCGGAATGCGGTTGCAACGAAAATAGGGATTATCGGCGCAGGTTCAATGTGCCTTTACCAGCCTGCGGAAATCTGACGCGCCTCGCAGCGGATGAACGCCGAAACCGGGATGCGGGCGCAGCAGCGGAGCAGCGATCAGATGGTCATCGTGCCACAGGGCGGGGCTTGCCGCGGCTTCGTCACGCAGCATCCCCGAATCCCGCCAGTTCACCTGGTTCAGCGCATCCATCCCAAGCGCGGCCACGCGCTGGCCGGGCCGCACGCCTTGCACCTGCCATCGCCGGTCCCAGACACCTGCCGTCACGATTGGGCTGCGACCGGCAGCCGCAGCTTCGCGCGTGATCCTGACCTGGTCGCCCGTGGCCGAGATCATGGCGCCGTCCAGCGTCACCCGCCCATGCACCATGACCGCCTCCAGCGCATGCAGCAGCGTGGCGCGCCGGGGCGGATAGTCGCCCCCCGTCACCCAGCGGCAAGCGGCAACCAGCAGGCGGCGGCGGATTTCGGGCGGGGCGTCGCGCAAAGTGGCGCGCGGCAAAACCAGGCTGCCCCGGTCCGCAGCCGCATCGGCCGCCAGCAGCGCGGCATAAGCTGACAGCGCCTCGCGCGCCTCGGCGATGTGACCGGCCGAACGCGCCAGTGCTCCCACCTCCAGCCCAAGATCGGCAATGGCCTGACGCACCCGGACGCGTTCGTAATTCGTGTCGTCGTTGGACGGATCGTCGATCCAGCTTATGTCACGGTCCCGCAGCCAGTCCCGCAGCTCGGCCCGCCCGGTCCCCAGCATCGGCCGCAGCCAGCGCATGTCAAAGGCGTCGCGCCATTCGGCCATCGCGGCCAGCCCGTCGATTCCCGATCCGCGCGACAGCCGCATGATCAGCGTCTCGGCCAAGTCGTCGGCGGTATGGCCCAAGGCAACGGCCGACAGATTGTTGCGCCGCGCCCATCCCGACAGCAGCCGCAGCCGCGCGTCACGCGCCTGCGCCATCAGATTGCCGGTGGCGGTGTCACGGCGCCACAGCAGGGTCGCATGGGGCAGGCCAAGGGCGCGGGCGGCACGGGATACGGCGGTCGCCTCGGCAGCACTTTCCGCGCGCAAGCCGTGATCGACGGTGGCAACCATCAGCCGCCTGCCCCGTGCCCAGGATGCCGCCATGTGCATCAGGGCCGCCGAATCGCCCCCGCCCGATACTGCCAGACCGACGGCCGGCAGGTCGCCTGCCAGCCGGTCCAGCGCGGCATGGACACGGGCCGCGGGATCGCCGGCGCGCCCGCTCATGGCAGGATCACTGATGCTCTGCCAGGTCGGCCGCCGCCTCAAGGTCAAGCGCGGGGTCCAGCAGCGGATCCAGCGCCCCCAGATCGCTGACGCCGCAGCCAAGCCGCGTCACCCGCTCCTCGGCCTCGACGGCCTGGGCGCTGCCGGGAAACCGAGCCGGGATCTCGGTCAGGTACAGGCAGGCGGCCGTCGTGTCGCCCTGTTCCTCGATTACGCGGGCGATGCCCAGCAGGCTTTCACCGGCATGGGTGCCATCGGGGTCGGCGGCGAAGCCCTCCAACCAGGCGGCGGCGGCATCGCGCGGACGACCCGCAAGATCCAGGGCCTGACCACGCAGGAACAGCGCCTCGGCGGTCAGTGGACCACCCGCGTGGGTTTCCGCGACCGCCGCGAACATCTCTGCCGCGCGGTTGTGGTCACCGCTGTCCATGACCGCACGGGCGGCGTCGAAATCTGCCTTCTCGGCCGCCGTCGAGGCGGGCGCATCGTCTTCCCCGACCTCGGACGCGGGCGCCGACGGCGCCAGTTCCGGCGACACCCCAACCGGCGCCGATGGCACCGTCAGCGCGCTGAGATCGCAAGCCGGGTCCATCTCGCAGATACGGAACTCCAGGTCAGACAGCCGCCGGTCACTGTCGCCGGTGATGCGGTTCACGCGGTTCTGCAACTGCTCGGCCTGATTTGTCAGGCCCATCAGTTGAGCTTCCATCGCGTTCATGCGGTCGATTGCCCCCGCCCCGCCCGCGGCCTGAAAACCGGCGGCACCCGAGGCAACCAGTTCCCCCCGCAGCTGTTGCAACTGGCTGCGAAGACCCGCGAGTTCTGTCCGCAGATCGGCAAGGGTTGCCGGATCAGGCTCGTCCTGTGCGACGCCCGCTGTCGGAACTGCCAGCATCACCGCAGCGATACCCGCGAAAGCCGCCCGCCGGATCATGCGCCCGGCCCGCTTTGGGTGACCACCGTCACGGCGCGGCGGTTCTTGGCATAGCATGCCTCGTCCGAGCAGGTCTCGGCCGGGCGTTCCTTGCCAAAGGACAGGGTGCGGATGCGGCCGGGCGCCACGCCCTGCGCCACCAGGTATTCCTGCACCGCGCTGGCCCGCCGGGCGCCAAGCGCCAGGTTGTATTCGCGGGTGCCGGTTTCCTCGGCATGCCCCTGGACCACCGCCGTGAATGTCCCGTGCCGACCAAGCCAGGCGGCCTGGTTGGCCAGAACCGCCCGCGCCTCGGGCGTCAGCGTCGTCTGGTTGGCCGGGAACAGGACCGTATCACCGATGGCGGTCTGGAAATATTGGGCAGTGGCCTCGGCAGCCAGGACCCCGCCTGCCAGATCGCCTTGGAACACCGCGCCGCCCCCCACGCTGGCATAAGGATCGACCACTGGAGGCGCAGGTTGCGGCACCGGTCGGACACAGGCGGCCATCACCAGAAGGCAGGCCAGAAGGGCAGGCTTTGTCGCGGCGTTCATCATCATATCCTTATGGCAGCAAAGGACCCCAGGACGGGTCCGAGGCGGCAAAGTCCAGATCCAGCGGCCGCATGTTGCGACCTGTGACATCGACGGAATGGAGGCGCGGCTGTCCGGTTCCGCCGGGCGTGACGCGGGTGAACATGACGACCCGGCCATTCGGCGCCCAGGTCGGCCCCTCGTCAAGAAACGACTCCGTCAGCATTTTTTCACCCGAGCCGTCTGTCCGCATTACGCCGATGTGGAACCGCTCTCCGATCTGCTTGGTAAAGGCGATCATGTCGCCCTTCGGGGACCAGACGGGCGTCCCATAGCGGCCGTCGCCAAAGCTGATCCGCGTCGGCTCTCCGCCGTCCAATCCCATGATGTAAAGCTGCGGCGCGCCCGAACGATCGCTTTCGAATACGATCCGCTGGCCATCCGGGCTGAAGCTGGGTGAGGTTTCGATCGAAGGCGCGCTGGTCAACGCACGCTGCGCGCCGGTGGCCCCGTCCATCAGCCAGATGTCGCTGTTGCCTCCCTGTTCGCGCGAATAGGCCACCCACCGGCCATCGGGGCTGAAGGTGGGGGCAAAGGCCATCGCGCCATCGTCCTGCGTCAGCGGCCGCGAACTGACGGTGGACACGTCCATGATCCGGATTTGCGGAAACCCGCTGTCATAGCTGGTATAAAGCAGCCGCTGCCCGTCGGGCGAGAATTTGGGCGCCAGCACCAGGGACGAACTGTCGGTCATCCAAAGGATGTTCGCGCCGTCATAATCCATGACCCCGATCCGCTTGATGCGGGCGTTCTTGGGACCCGTTTCCTGCACAAAGGCGACGCGGCTGTCGAAATAGGGTTTTTCCCCGGTCAGCCGGGCATAGATCTGGTCGGCAATCTTGTGGGCCGCGCGGCGCCAGTCGCTGGCGCGGGCGTCGAACTGCATCCCGTCGCCCTGCGGCTGGCCGGACACGACATCGAACAGGCGAAACCGGACGCTGATATTGTCACCCGCCTGCGTGACCTCGGCTGCGACCAGCCCTTGGGCATTGACCGCGCGCCAATCCTCATAGCTGACGGCCTCGGAAAAGCTGGCAGGCTGCGCCAGATGCGCCTCGGCCGGGATCTCGCGGAAAAGGCCGGTGCCCGTCAGGTCGTCGGCCACCACCTGGCGGACGCGGGCGGCAATCTCGGCATCGCCGTGAAAGGCGGGAATGGCGATCGTCATCGGTTCGATCACGCCGTCGGTGATCTCGATCCGCAAAGGGGCGTCCTGCGCCTGAAGGGGGCCCGCAGGCAGCAGCACCGCCGAAGCGGCGATGAGGATGGCGGGGGCAAGGATCAGTCTGCGGAACATGGCGTCCTCATTACCTCGGGTCGTGGGAAAGCAAAAGGCGGGCTTCCCGGAAAGTCGTCATTGCAGTTGCAGCCCGTCGGGCCGGAAATCGACCACGACATCGCGCCACCGCCCGTATTTTGACGCAGGCATGTCAAAGCCCGCGCGCCCGCACATCAGGATCGCGCGGCGGGCAACCTCGAAGGCCTGCTGGGCTCCGGCCTCGGATCCGCCCTGATAGCCGGCGATGCGCAGGCTGTTCTGATCGGGCACCCCGTCCGGCGACAGCGAAAAGCCGACCGAGACGGTCATCCGCGACGCCTCGACCGACAGCGCCCCCACGTTCCAGCAGTTCTGGATGGCAAAGCGCAACCCCTCGCGTTCCGCCAGCGACAGCGGCTCGCCCATCGGCAGGTCTGCGCCCTGCTGCGGGGCCTCCAGCGGATCGGTTCCCGGCGTCAGGCGCATCATGTCGGCAGGCGGACCCGAAAAGTTATTTTCGGCCTCTCCGGCCCCGGTGCCTGCCATTGCCCCGGCCAAGGCCGCCGCCAGCGGGTCCAGCCCCGCCGAGGCGCCGCTGCCGCCCTCGATCATCTGGCGCTGGCCACCCGTCGTATCGCCAGTCGATGCGGTATCCGTGCCCTCGGCACCCGCCTGACTCTGCTGGGCCTCGCGCAGCGCATCCTCCAGCGCCTGCCGGTCGGCGGCATCCTGCGCGGCCTGCTCGGCGGCGGCTCTCCGATCTGCCTCCTCGCGTGCTTCGGCGGCACGACGCTCTTCCTCGGCCTGCGCTTCGGCGGCACGACGTTCCTCTTCGGCGCGGGCCTCCGCAGCGCGGCGTTCCTCGGCCTCACGCTCGGCCGCGCGTGCCTCGGCGGCGCGACGCTCTTCCTCGGCCTGCGCCTCGGCGGCACGACGTTCCTCTTCGGCGCGGGCCTCCGCAGCGCGGCGTTCCTCGGCCTCACGCTCGGCCGCGCGTGCCTCGGCGGCGCGACGCTCTTCCTCGGCCTGCGCCTCGGCGGCACGACGTTCCTCTTCGGCGCGGGCCTCCGCAGCGCGGCGTTCCTCGGCCTCACGCTCGGCCGCGCGTGCCTCGGCGGCGCGACGCTCTTCCTCGGCCTGCGCCTCGGCGGCACGACGTTCCTCTTCGGCGCGGGCCTCCGCAGCGCGGCGTTCCTCGGCCTCACGCTCGGCCGCGCGTGCCTCGGCGGCGCGACGCTCTTCCTCGGCCTGCGCCTCGGCGGCACGACGTTCCTCTTCGGCGCGGGCCTCCGCAGCGCGGCGTTCCTCGGCCTCACGCTCGGCCGCGCGTGCCTCGGCGGCGCGACGCTCTTCCTCGGCCTGCGCCTCGGCGGCACGACGTTCCTCTTCGGCGCGGGCCTCCGCAGCGCGGCGTTCCTCGGCCTCACGCTCGGCCGCGCGTGCCTCGGCGGCGCGACGCTCTTCCTCGGCCTGCGCCTCGGCGGCGCGACGTTCCTCTGCCTCACGCTCCGCAGCTTCGGCTTCCGCCGCACGACGCTCCTCAGCACGTTCGGACGCGGCTCGCTCGGCGGCCTGCGCGGCTTCGGCGGCCGCAGCCTCTCGGGCCTGGGCATCGGCTGCCGCCTGACGGGCCGCCTGTTCGCGGGCGGCCTCCTCGGCCGCCAGCCGAGCCGCGCCCTCGGCCGCGGCCTGCTCTGCGGCGGCCTGCTCTGCGGCGGCCTGCGCTGCGGCCGCGCGCGCGGCTTCGGCGGCGGCAGCTTCGGCCAAGCGGCGGTTGCGGTTTTCGACCAATCCTGTTGGGCGGTCCTGCGGGCGGGGCGACGTGTCCAAGGCCAGCGCCGATCGGGGCGCGACGGCCACGGCCGCGGCATCCGCCAAAGGTGCCTGCGGCTGTGCGGGCTGCGCCTCAGCCACAGGCGCATCGGCTTGCGCGGCGCGAGGGGGCGCGGCATCAGTGGCCTCGGTCTGGTTCCGGGGCACGTCGGGAAGGTCGGTCGCAACCTCCACCGGCGCCACCGGGGCAAAGTCGCTGAGGTCCGGCACTGCCTCGGCCGTGTCCGGCTGCGCCATTTCCTCCGCATCGGCCGTGGCCGGAGGCGCAGCATCAGCCGGGGGGGTGGCCGCATCGTCGGGCACGGGCATCGGATTGGCCAGGCTGGCCACGGCCGTGGCCTCGGCACCGACCGGCCCCGCCCCGCGCGCGGCCGCGGCCAGTGTCTCAAACTCGGCACCGCTGATGGTTGAGACCTGCGTCGTCCGCACCGGCGGGCCGGGCTGCGGGCGGAACAGCGCTCCGCCCAGCACCGCCCAGAGGATCAGCGTCCCATGCGCGACCCCTGAAATCCAGTATCCGATGCGACCTTCGCGATCATCCATGGCCTAGCCGTCCATGCGGGGGCCGCCGGTTTCGGTGACCAGCACGATGTCGGTGATGCCGGCAGCGTTCAGCGCGCCCATGATCTGCACCACGCGGGAATAGGGGATGGCACCGTCCGCGCGCAGGAAGACGCGTGCCGACTGCCGTTCGGCCAGCACCGCACGCAGCGTCGGGACCACCTGGCCGTCATCGACCGGCTGGTCCATGACCAGCATCGACCCTTCGGCCGGGATCGAGATGACCAGCGGCTCCTCCTGCTCCGTCGGGACGGCATTGGCGGCGGTCTGCGGCAGGTTCAGCGGCACCCCCGCCGTCATCAACGGGGCCGCGACCATGAAGATGATCAGCAGCACCAGCATCACGTCCACGAAGGGCGTGACGTTGATCTCGGACATGGGCAGGTTGCGCCTGCGCCCCTTGGTCCTGACCCGCTTGACGACCGAGGATGCCATGGCTCAGGCCTCATCCATCTGGCGCGACAGCAGGGTCGAGAACTCGTCGGAAAACGCCTCCCACCCGCTGACCACGCGTTCCGCATCGCCCGACAGCTTGTTGTAGAAGACGACCGCGGGAATGGCGGCGACCAGGCCCAGGGCGGTGGCCAGCAGCGCCTCGGCGATGCCGGGGGCCACGACCGCCAGGCTGGTGTCCTGGCTCAGCGCGATGCCTTCGAACGCGGTCTTGATGCCCCAGACGGTGCCAAAGAGGCCGATGAAGGGCGCGGTGGACCCTACGGTTGCCAGGAAGGACAGGCCCCGGAACAGGCGCCCCTCCTCGCGCTGGATCGCGACATTCATCGCGCGGTCGATGCGGCTGATGCCGCCCGGGATCAGCCGCCCGTCATCGCGGTGGCTGCGGCGCCATTCGGTCATGCCGGCGGCAAAGATGCGTTCGGAGGCGCCCTTGGGACGGTCGCCAAGCCGGTCGTAAAGGTCGTCCAGCGGCTCGCCGGACCAGAAGGCCCGGTCGAACCGTGCGGCCTCCTTGCGGGCCTGCGCAAAGACCATGAACTTCTGCACGATGATCGCCCATGACCAGAACGAGGCGGCGATCAGCATGACCATCACCACCTGAACCGTCAGGGACGAGCGCAAGAACAGCGCCACGGCCGAAAAATCGATGGCCTGGCCGGCCTGCATGGGTTCCATCTTCACTGCCTCATCATCATGGCCATTGGCTGTCCGGGACAGCCGGCGTTGCGCGCCTTTTATCGCGTTCCTGGCAGGGGTTTCATCCCCCCGCGTAACACAATGGCGTCACTTTCACGGAAAGCGCAGCCGATATGCCGCAATCGCCTCGTATGAGGGGCGCAGAGCCGCCGCAAGGGCGTTCAGCGGCGCCCCAAGTTGCGGCAGCGGCCCCTCGGGTTCCCCAAAGCCGGTCGAGCGGTTCACCGCATCATACCAGACCGCGCCCCAGACCCCGTCATGTTCGTGTGGCCCAGGTTTCCATGACAGCATCGCGGGCGTCCAAGAAATGTCGATGGCCGCACAAAGTGCCTGCAGCGCGCGGGCCGGATCGCGGCGGATGTCGGCGCTGTCGATCACAACGGGCCTGTCGCCACGGGCAGACATCTGCTGGAACATCTGCCACTGGCGCTCAAAACCCAGCTCGGCCGGATCGGGCAGACCCCGTTTGACGGCAAAGGACGCCGCCACCCGCTCGGGCGCGCGAATCAGGAAGACATTGGTCAGGGGGGCGGTCCAGTCCAGATCCATTTCGGGCAGCATGTGCTGGACCATGTGCTTCTGGTATTGCAGCGGTTGCCCCACGGGGCGGGTGGTCAGGTCCGGCAGGACATCGCGCCAGTCGCCGGGCTGGCTGGCGATCACCTCGTCGCGCATCGGATGCGGCAGGCCGGTCTGCAGCAGGTAATGGGCGTAAAAGGGCTCATCCACGCAGGCGCAGTCCCCGCGCGCACCAAAGCTGCGCATCATGGCAGTGGACAGGTTGCGCGGCCCCGACCACATCGCAATCCGCCGCTCAGTCATGCAGGGCATCCTTCAGCGCGGGCGGCAGCCGAACGGGGCGGCCCCGGCCGTCCAGACAGGCGATGGTAACGCTGGCGGCGAACAGCAGCTGGTCCCCCCGCCGCACCTGCTGGTCCACAACGATGCGAGCCGGGCTGGCCTGCGCCAGATCCGTCGTCACGGTCAGCAGGTCGTCAAAGCGGGCGGGGCGCAGGTAATCGGCTTCGATACGCCGAACGGCAAAGACATGGCCGGTTGCCTGCTGCATCGCCAGCTGATCGATGCCAAGCGCGCGCAGCCATTCGGACCGGCCGCGCTCGATGAATTTCAGGTAGTTGGCATAATAGACGATCCCGGCAAGATCGGTGTCTTCGTAATAGACGCGCAAGGTCAGGTCGTGGCTCATGCGCGCCACGCTAGGCAAAGTCGCGGGCCGGCGCAATCAGCCGTCAAACAGCGAGGCTTGACCAGGCTGCACCGGGGCATCCAGCCCCAGATGCCGCCAGGCGCGGGCAGCCAGCATCCGTCCCCGCGGGGTACGCGCGATCAGTCCCTGCTGAAGCAGATAGGGTTCAATCACCTCTTCGATCGCGTCGCGGCTTTCCGACAGGGCCGCCGACAGCGTCTCGACCCCCACCGGGCCGCCACCATAATGCTCGGCCATCAGCATGAGATAGCGACGGTCGGCGCCGTCCAGTCCCAGATCGTCAACCCCAAGCCGCGTCAGCGCCAGGTCGGCAATCTCCCGGGTCAGGCGGCCGTTGCCTTCGACCAGCGCAAAATCCACAACGCGGCGCAGCAGGCGACCCGCGATGCGGGGGGTACCCCGCGCACGACGGGCAATCTCCAGCGTGCCCTCCGGGTCGGCGCTGATCCCCATCAGCCGCGCCCCGCGCTGCACGATCAGGTCAAGCTCTGCGATCTCGTAGAACTGCAGGCGCGTCGGGATGCCGAAGCGGTCGCGCAACGGCGTGGTCAGCAGGCCGAGGCGGGTGGTGGCGCCGACCAGGGTAAAGGGCTGCAGCTCGATCCGCACGGTGCGCGCGGCGGGGCCCTCGCCGATCACCAGGTCCAGCTCGAAATCCTCCATCGCGGGGTAAAGGACTTCCTCGACCGCAGGGTTCATCCGGTGGATCTCGTCGATGAACAGCACGTCCCGCGCCTCGAGATTGGTCAAGATCGCGGCCAGATCCCCGGCCCGCGCAATTACGGGTCCGGAGGTCATGCGGAAGTTCACGCCAAGTTCGCGCGCCATGATCTGCGCCAGCGTGGTCTTGCCCAAACCCGGCGGGCCAAAGAACAGCGTGTGGTCCATCGCCTTGCCGCGCATCTTGGCGCTTTCGATGAAGACTTTCAGGTTGGCGCGTGCCTCGGCCTGGCCCACGAATTCCGACAGGTTCTGCGGGCGCAGCGCGCGGTCCTCGCCGTCGCCGTCCATCCTTTCGGGGCGCAGGACTGGGTCCGATTGTGTCATCCGCGGCCCCAAGGGGTGCGAGCCCCGCCACTGCGGGGGATGCGCGACGGGGCGGTGGGGGCCGCGGTTCGTTCCTCCAGCGCCATCAGCCGGGCAATGCGTTCCTCGGTGGGGGGATGGGTGGAAAACAGCTTGTCGGCCCGCAGCGCGTGCAGGGGATTGATGATGAACATCGAGGCCGCAGCGGGGTTCTTTTCGGCCGGCAAGTTGACGGTTCGCCCCGCCGCCACCGCAATCCGCTGCAGGGCTGAAGCCAGCGCCCGTGGCTTGCCACAGATGGCGGCGCCTGTGGCGTCAGCCTCGTATTCCCGCGCACGGGAAATTGCCATCTGCACCATCATGGCCGCCACCGGCGCCAGGATCATGGCCAAGATGCCGCCCAGCGCGCCGCCGCGCCCTTCGCGCCCGCCCGTGAACAGCATCATGTTGCCCATCATGGCAATGGCCCCCGCCATTGTGGCAGTAACGGTCATGGTCAGCGTGTCCCGGTGCTTGATATGGGCCAGTTCATGGGCAATGACGCCAGCCAGTTCGTCGCGGCTCAGGGCGCGCATCAGCCCTTGCGTGACCGCAACGGCCGCATTTTCCGGGTTGCGGCCCGTGGCAAAGGCATTGGGCTGTTCCGTCGGCAGAAGGTAAAGCTTGGGCATCGGCAATTCTGCCCGGCGCGCAAGGTCGGCGGTCAGCGCGTAAAGATCACCTCCCTGTGTCGGGGAAAGTTCAACGGCACCCTGCTGGCGCAAAACCATCTTGTCGCTGTTCCAGTAGCTGAAGAAGTTCATGCCCCCTGCGATCAGCAGTGCGATCAATGCGCCACCCGATCCGCCCAGCATCCAGCCCAGGGCCATGACCAGCGCGGTCAGCGCCGCCATCAGCATGAAGACCTTGATGTTGCCCTGCATGGCGATCCCCCTGTTCAGTCCTTGGGCGCGAGCAAGCGCAGCGCCGCGCGGATCAACGTCGCCATGGCGGCGCCCGGTTCCCGCGCCTGCGCCTCGGCGACGGCACCCGCCGCCTCGGACGGACCATAACCCAGATTGGTCAGCGCCGACAGCGCATCGGCCATCGCCTGCCCTGCCTGCGCCCCATCCGAGGCAGGGCGCGCCTCTGCGGGGGGCATTGAGCCCCCCGCAGAGGCGGCGGCGGACGCGCCGGGCTCAATGCCCGGTGCGTCCGCTCCCCCGCCCGCGGCCACGTCACCCGCATCAACTGTCAACGCGCCGCCCAAGGCCATCACCGACGGCGCCTTGTCCTTCAACTCCAGCACCACGCGCTGGGCCAGCTTGGGGCCCACCCCATTCGCCTTACGCACCGACGCCCAGTCTCCAAGAGCGATCGCCCGTCCCAGCCCTTCGGGACCGAGCGTCCCAAGAATGGCCAGAGACACCTTGGCGCCAACGCCCTGCACGGATGTCAACAACCGGTGCCATTCCTTCTCCAACATGGTTGGAAAGCCGAATAGCTGCAGCAGATCCTCGCGGACCAGCAGTTCCGTATAAAGTGCTGCTGCCTGCCCCACCGGCGGCAGACCTGCCGCCGTGCGTTCGCTGACGTGGATGATGTAGCCCACGCCCCGCACGTCGATCAGCACCTGGTCGCGGGCCCGGTGCAGGATCACGCCCGCAATGCGGCCGATCATGCCACGCCCCGCTTGGGCTGGGCCACGCGCAGGGTCCGCGATTGCAGGTGGCGGGCATGGCAGATCGCGATCGCCAGGGCATCCGCGGCATCGGGGCTTTCGAACCGGACGCCCGGCAGTTGCACCCGGACCATATGCTGGACCTGCTCCTTGCCGGCATGACCGACGCCTACGACGGTTTTCTTGACCGCGTTGGGCGCATATTCCCCCACCGCGATCCCCGCCTCGGCCGGCGCCAGCAGGGCCACGCCCCGCGCCTGCCCCAGCTTCAACGTGCCGGTCGCATCCTTGTTGACAAAGGTCTGCTCGACCGCTGCCTCGTCGGGCGAATGGGTGATGATCACCGCGCAGAGGCCACGGAACAGGACCGAGAGGCGCGCGCCCAGATCCTGCGCCCCATCCGAGTGGATCACGCCATTGGCCACGTGACGGATGCGGGGGCCGTCGACCTCGATCACGCCCCATCCCATGTTCCGCAAGCCGGGGTCGATGCCCAAGACCTTCATGCTGCCCTCTTTTTTCCGAGTGTTAGCACGAAGCGCGAACATCTGGCTAGGGCCATGCCGGGACCGGGCATGGGTATTTAAGCAACGAAGAAGCTTGGATCATTCCTCGATGACGTCAAGAACGCCTGGAACCGCACGCAGCGCCTGGCGGGCGGGGGTGGTCAGCGGCGCGTCATTCGCCACCTCGATCTCGATCACCTCGTCGCCCACGCGCAGGCGCAGGCGGATGGGGCCGCGGGACCGGGGCGGGACGACGATCTGCGTGCGGATGCGGGACAGTACCTCGGCCAGCCGGGGAATCGTGTCGGCGCCCTGCACCTCCACCGCCAGACAGCCCGCGCCCGCGTCGGCCACGGCATCTTCCAGTCCCGCAACCGAGTTGGCCAGCATCTTGACCTGATCGCCCGAAGGCTCGACCTTGACCTGCAGGACCACGTTCTGGCCAGGCTCCAGCTTGTCGCGCGAGGCATTCAGCAGGTCCGAAAAGACTGTGACTTCGTAGAGGCCGGTCGGGTCGGACAGGCTGACAAAGGCATATTGCGTACCCTTGGCCGACTTGCGCTCCATCCGTGCGGCGACGGTTCCAGCGATCTGCGCGACCAGCGGACCGCGCAGGGCCTCCTGGCTGATCTCGGCCAAGGTCTGGACCTTCTTGCGGCGCAGCGCCGGCAGATAGTCATCCAGCGGGTGGCCCGACAGATAGAAACCTACGGCCTTGTGTTCCTCGCCCAGTTTTTCAGCGGGCAGCCAGATCCCGGTCAGGGGCGGACGTGGCGGCGGCAGATCCTCGCCTCCGCCGAACAGCGAGGTCTGGCTGGAGGCCGCCTGTTCCTGCACCGCCGCCGACCAGGCGCAAAGTGCGTCCAGCGATTTCATCACCCGCGCGCGGTTGTCGTCCAGCACATCGAATGCGCCGGCGCGGGCCAGCATCTCCAGCGGGCGCTTGCCCACGCGCTTCATGTCGACGCGGCGGGCCAGGTCATGGATGTCGCGGAAGGGCGTGTCGCCCCGCGCCTCGTGGATCAGCCGCATCGCGTCCAGGCCCACGCCCTTCAGCGCACCCAACGCATAGTGGATGCGCCCCTGCTGCACGGTGAAGGTGGGCGCCGAGCGGTTGACGCAGGGGGGCACGATCTCGATCCCCATGCGGTCGCACTCGCGCTTGTAGATCGCCAGCTTGTCGGTCAGGTGGATATCGCAGTTCATCACCGCGGCCATGAACTCGACCGGATGGTTGGCCTTCAGCCAGGCGGTCTGATAGCTGACGACCGCATAGGCGGCGGCGTGCGACTTGTTGAAGCCATAGTTGGCGAATTTTTCCAGCAGGTCAAAGACCTCGCCGGCCTTCTTTTCCGGCACGCCGTTGGCCACTGCGCCCTTGACGAATTTGGGGCGTTCCTTGGCCATCTCGGCGGCGATCTTCTTGCCCATGGCCCGGCGCAACAGGTCGGCGCCGCCCAGCGAGTATCCCGCCATGACCTGCGCGATCTGCATCACCTGTTCCTGATAGACGATGATGCCCTGCGTCTCTGCCAGGATGTGGTCGATGGTCGGATGGATCGATTCCAGCGCGCGGACGCCGTTCTTCACGTCGCAATAGACCGGGATGTTCTCCATCGGGCCGGGACGATAAAGCGCGACCAGCGCCACGATATCTTCGATGCAGGTGGGCTTCATCCGACGCAGCGCGTCCATCATCCCCGACGATTCCACCTGGAACACCGCAACTGTGCGCGCGCTGGCAAACAGGTCATAGCTGACCGTGTCGTCCAGCGGGATCAGGTTGATCTGGTTCTCCGTTCCCGGCGCGGGATCATAAAGCTGCCGCCCGTCGGCCGCGACATGCAGCGGGCGCCCGCCCCCGTTGATCAGGTCCACCGCGTTCTGGATCACCGTCAGGGTCTTCAGGCCCAGGAAGTCGAACTTGACCAGCCCGGCCTGTTCCACCCACTTCATGTTGAACTGCGTGGCTGGCATGTCGGAGGCCGGATCGCGGTAAAGCGGCACCAGCCGGTCCAGCGGCCTGTCGCCGATCACCACCCCCGCCGCATGGGTCGAGGCGTTGCGATAAAGCCCCTCCAGCTGTTCGGCATAGTCCAGCAGGCGTTTCACCACCTCCTCGCGCGCGGCCTCGCGCAGGCGGGGTTCATCGGCGCGGGCCTTGGTAATGCTGACGGGCTTGACGCCCTCGACCGGGATCATCTTTGACAGGCGGTCCACCTGGCCGAAGGGCAGCTGCAGCACCCGGCCGACGTCGCGAACGGCTGCCTTGGACAGCAGCGCACCGAAGGTGATGATCTGGCCCACCTTGTCGGCGCCGTATCGGCCCTGCACATAGCGGATCACCTCTTCGCGGCGATCCATGCAGAAGTCGATGTCAAAGTCCGGCATGCTGACCCGTTCCGGGTTCAGAAAGCGTTCGAACAGCAGCGAATAGCGCAGCGGGTCCAGGTCGGTGATGGTCAGCGCATAGGCGACCAGCGACCCGGCCCCCGACCCGCGACCGGGACCGACGGGGATGTGATGGTCCTTGGCCCACCGGATGAAGTCGGCAACAATCAGGAAATAGCCCGGAAAGCCCATCTGCTCGATGATGCCCAGTTCAAAATCCAGGCGGGCGTGGTATTCCTCGACGCTGACGGCGTGCGGGATGACCTTCAGCCGGTCCTCCAATCCCGCGCGGGCCTGGCGGCGCAGTTCGGCCACCTCGTCATCGGCGAATTTGGGCAGGATCGGCGCATGCTTGGCCACGGCAAAGGCGCAGCGGCGGGCGATTTCCACGGTGTTCTCGATCGCCTCGGGCAGGTCCGCGAACAGGACCGCCATCTCTTCGGGCGACTTGAAATAATGCTGCGGCGTCAGGCGGCGGCGGGGCTGGGACTGGTCGACATAGGCCTTTTCGGCGATGCAGATCAGCGCATCATGCGCCTCATACATGGTGGTCTTGGGGAAATAGACGTCGTTGGTGGCAACCAGCGGCAGGTCCATCCCATAGGCCAGGTCGATCAGTCCGGATTCCGATGCGGCTTCGGCTGCCATCAGTTGGCCGTTTTCACCGGGATGGCGCTGCAATTCGACGTAAAGGCGGGTCGGAAAAGCCTGGGTCAGACGGGCGGCCAGCGCGGCCGCCTTGTCGGTTTGCCCCTGCGCGATCAGCAGGCCCAGAGGGCCGGTGGCGCCGCCGGTCAGGCAGATCAGCCCCTCGGACCGCTCGCACAACTCATCGACCGTCACATGCGGCAGCGCGCCCCCCTCGCGGAGATAAAGGCAGGTCGACAGTGACATCAGGTTCAGCCAGCCCGCCTGGTTCTGCGCCAGCAGGACGACCGGCCCGGTCGCATCAGCCGCCAGCGTCATCTGGCAGCCCACGATCGGCTGCACGCCCTTGTCACGCGCCTTCACGCTGAACTCCAGCGCGGCGAACATTGCGTTCGTATCGGTCAGTGCCACCGCCGGCATGCCCGCATCGGCGGCAAGCCCGGGCAGTTTGCCTACGGGAATGGCGCCTTCTAGCAGCGAATGCTCGGAATGCGTGCGGAGGTGGATGAATCGGGGGGATTTTGGGGCCATGGCACCGTCAGTATCGCAGCATGGCCGAACAGCGCAATTGCCCCTGATGGTGAAAGAACGGTATGGCTTGATTTGACCGGCCGGACAAAATCAAGGGGACCGAGTTGATGGCAGCTGTGTTCCGGGCCGAGGGCCTGGGGAAAACCTATCCCGGCGTGCGCGCCAATGACGACGTGTCCTTTGCGGTCCAACCGGGCGAGATCCACGCCCTGCTGGGCGAAAACGGCGCGGGCAAGTCGACACTGGTCAAGATGATCTATGGCCTGGTGCGTCCCGATAACGGCAGGATGTTCCTGGAGGACGCGCCCCATGCGCCTCACGACCCCCGCGCCGCGCGCGTTGCCGGCGTGGCGATGGTGTTTCAGCATTTCAGCCTGTTCGACGCACTGACCGTGGCCGAGAACATCGCCTTGGGCATGGAAAACCCGCCCCCGCGGCGCGAACTGGCCGCGCGGATCACCCAAGTCAGCCATGACTTCGGCCTGCCCCTGAACCCCGCGCGCCGCATCGTCACCTTGTCGGCCGGCGAACGACAGCGGGTCGAGATCATCCGCTGCCTGCTGCAGGAGCCGCGCCTGCTGATCATGGACGAGCCGACCAGCGTGCTGACCCCGCAGGAAGCCGAGCTGCTGTTCGCGACCTTGCGAAGGCTGGCAGGCCAAGGAACCTCGATTCTTTACATCAGCCACAAGCTGGACGAAATCCGCGCTCATTGCGACAGGGCGACGATCCTGCGCCACGGCCGGGTCGTGGACAGCTGCGATCCCCGCGCCCATTCCGCGCGCGAGCTGGCCGCGATGATGGTCGGTGGCGAGATGCGCCTGATCGACCGCAGCGGCCGGCAGGCGGGCGAGGTGCTGTTGCAGGTCCGCGACCTGTCCCTGCCGGCCCCAACGGCCGAGGGCACGGCGCTGAAATCCGTGAACCTGACCCTGCGCGCCGGAGAGATTCTGGGCATCGGCGGGGTCGCCGGCAATGGCCAGGATGAGCTGCTGGCCGCCCTGTCGGGCGAATTGCGCAGCGTGCCGGGCAGCATCACGCTGGAGGGGCGCGACCTGTCGACCGAACCGCCCGAACCGCGTCGCACCGCAGGCCTTCTGTCCGCCCCCGAGGATCGTCTGGGCCATGCCGCCGTGCCGGACTTCAGCCTGACCGAAAACACCCTGCTGACCGCCGGGGCGCGCAAGGGACTGGTGCGCGGCGGCCTGATCGACCACCGCGCCGCGCGCCGCTATGCGGAGGACGTGATCGCGGGGTTCGACGTACGCACCCCCGGCCCCGGCACGCCCGCCCGTGCCCTGTCGGGCGGCAACCTGCAGAAATTCGTGATCGGGCGCGAGGTCATGCAGTCGCCCCGGGTGCTGGTCGTGAACCAGCCCACCTGGGGCGTGGATGCGGGGGCCGCAGCCGCCGTGCGCCAATCGCTGCTGGACCTGGCGCGGCAGGGCGCCGGTGTCATCGTCATCTCTCAGGATCTGGATGAGCTTTTGGAACTGTCCGACCGCTTCTGCGCGCTGAACGAGGGCCGCCTGTCTGAACCCGTCCCGACCGAGGGCCTGACGCTGGACCGGATCGGGCTGATGCTGGGCGGCGCACACGGGATGGAGGAGGTCCGGCCATGATCCAGCTCGTTCCCCGCCAGTCGGCATCAAGCTTCTGGCAGATCGCGACGCCGCTGATGGCGGTTCTGGCCACGATGGTGGCGGGCGGGCTGCTGTTCGCGGCCTTGGGCCATGATCCGCTGGCGGCAATCCGCACCATCTTCTGGGACCCGCTGTTCGGTCCGGCCGCATCCTATTCCCGACCGCAGCTGCTGGTGAAGGCCGCGCCGCTGATCCTGATCGCCAGCGGCTTGGCCATAGGCTTCCGCGCCGGCATCTGGAACATCGGGGCCGAGGGGCAGTACATCATCGGCGGCATCACCGGCGCCGCCGTGGCGCTGGCCGCCTACCCGGCCGAGGGGATGTGGATCTTTCCCGCGATGGTCGTGGCGGGCGCGGCCGGGGGCTGGGCCTGGGGCATGATCCCCGCCCTGCTGCGCAACTGGTTCGGCGCCTCCGAAATCCTGGTCTCGCTGATGCTGGTCTATGTCGCGCAGCGTGTGGCGGCCTGGATGGCCTTCGGGCCGATGAAGAACCCCGAAGGCTTCGGCTTTCCGGGCTCGCGCAACCTGCAACAATACCCCGCCGCCGCCAATCCCGAACTGATCGCCGGGACCGGCGCGCATTGGGGCGTGGTCGCGGCAGCGGTCGCCGTACTGGCCACTTGGTTCCTGATGAGCCGCCACATCCGCGGCTTTCACATCCGTGCGGCTGGCACCGCGCCGCGCGCCGCGCGCTTTGCCGGCGTCCGCCCGCAGGCATTGGTGGCCTTCTGCCTTGGCCTGTCGGGTGCTCTGGCCGGCATGGCGGGCCTGTTCGAGGTCGCGGGTCCCGCGGGCCAGATCACCGACAAGCTGGGCGTGGGCTATGGTTTCACCGCCATTATCGTGGCCTTTCTGGGGCGGCTGCATCCGGTGGGCATCCTGCTGGCCGGCCTGTTGCTGGCCCTGACCTATATCGGCGGAGAGCTGGCGCAACTGACCATGCAGCTGCCCGCTGCCAGCGTGCAGGTGTTCCAAGGGATGCTGCTGTTCTTCCTGCTGGGCTTCGACCTGCTGACCCGCTTCCAGATCCGCCGGAGGGTGACCGCATGATGATCGACCCGCTTTCGGTCTTCCTGCTGCTGGTGGCAGCCGCGACGCCGATCCTGTTCGCAGCCTTGGGCGAGCTGGTCGTGGAACGTGCCGGCGTCCTGAACCTGGGCGTCGAGGGGATGATGATCACCGGCGCGCTGGCAGGCTTTGCCGCCGCCTATGCCAGCGGCAACCCCTTTCTGGGCTTTCTGGTCGCGGCGTTGGGCGGGGCTGCCATATCGTTGCTGTTCGCGGCCCTGACGCAGGTGTTTCTGGCCAACCAGGTGGCTTCGGGGCTGGCGCTGACGCTGTTCGGGCTGGGGCTGGCCGCAATGTTCGGCAAGCCGTTCGAAGGGGTCAAGGCGCCGCCTATGCCGGCAGGCCCGCTGGGGATCAACTGGATCGTCTGGCTGGGCCTTGTCATGGTGCCGCTGGTCTGGTGGTTCCTGAACCGTTCACGCGCCGGGCTGATCCTGCGCGGCGTGGGCGAAAACCACGAGGCCGCCCATGCTCTTGGCTACAACGTCCGGCTGACCCGTCTGGCTGCGATCGCCTTTGGCGGCGCGATGGCGGGCCTGGGCGGCGCCTTCATCTCGATCGCGACGGTCCTTCAATGGACGGAAGGGATGACTGCGGGCGCAGGCTGGATCGCGCTGGCCATCGTCGTCTTTTCCAAGTGGACGGCGGCGGGCGTGCTGGCCGGGGCCTGGCTGTTCGGCGGGGTCACGGTGTTGCAACTGCGCCTCCAGGCGGCCGGGGTTGCGGTGCCGGTGCAACTTTTGTCAATGGCGCCCTATCTTGCCACGATCATCGTGCTGGTGCTGATATCAGCACGGCAGAAATTCAGCCGCCGCGCGGGGGGCGCGGCGCCCGGATCGCTCGGCACGAATTTCCACGCGCTGCGCTGAGACGCGGCCATCCCCACGTCCAACAAAGGAATAACACTCATGCATCGCAGAACCCTTCTTGCCTCGGCCTCGGCCATTGTCATGGCGCTTGCCGCGCCCGCATTTGCGCAGGACGAGCCGCTGAAGGTCGGCTTCATCTATGTGGGCCCTGTGGGCGATGGCGGATGGACCTATCAGCACGACTTGGCACGCCAGGCAATCGAGGCGGAATACGGCGACCGTGTGGAAACCACCTTCATTGAAAGCGTTCCCGAAGGTGCGGATGCCGAACGCGCCCTGACGCAGCTGGCGCTGGCCGGCAACCAGCTGATCTTCGCGACCAGCTTCGGCTTCATGGACCCTGTGATGAACGTCGCCGCCAAGTTCCCCGACGTGAAGTTCGAACATGCCACCGGCTACAAGACGGCCGAGAACGTCGCGACCTATGACGCCCGCTTCTACGAAGGGCGGGCGGTCATCGGCACCATCGCAGGTCACATGACGGAATCGAACAAGATCGGCTATATCGGGTCCTTTCCCATCCCCGAGGTGATCCAGGGCATCAATTCCAGCTTCATCCACGCCCGCAAGGTGAACCCCGAGGTCGAGATGAAGGTGGTCTGGGCCTATAGCTGGTTCGACCCCGCGAAAGAGGCCGAGGCCGCGTCGGCCCTGCTGGCCGAAGGCGTGGACGTGATCCTGCAGCACACCGATTCGACTGCGCCGCTGGCGAAAGCTCAGGAAGCCGGCGCCATCGGCTTTGGCCAGGCCAGCGACATGGCGGCCTTCAAACCCGCCCCCCGCGTGGCCTCAATCATCGATGAATGGTCGCCCTACTACATCAAGCGCGTGGGCCAGGCTATGGACGACACCTGGGAAAGCGGCTCCAGCTGGGCCGGCATCGGTGAAGGCGAAGTGGTGATCGGCGAGATCACGGAAGCCGTTCCCGCCGAAGTCAAGGCCGAGGCCGAGGCGCTGCGCGACGCCATCGCCGCTGGCGAATACCACCCCTTCACCGGGCCGCTCAACAAGGCGGACGGCACCGAATGGCTGGCCGAGGGCGAGACCGCCTCGGACGCCGACCTGCAATCGATGAACTTCTTCGTCGAAGGCATCACCGCCCAGATCCCGCAGTAAGGCTACTGGTGATCATGCACCCGGCGGCGGGACCGCCGGATGCATGATCTTGCCCCATCGTGGCAGGGTGCGCAGCTTGCCGCCGGGACGCGGCCATGACAGGGCGCAGGGACAGCTTCTGCCTGCGCGGTCATGCATCCCGGTTCCACCTTCCCATGTGCTTCCTGAGAAACAGCCAGTTCAGGGGAAACGGGAGCCAAGGCGTAGCCCATAGATCTGGCTCGTCGCTGAAGGTTGGCTAGAACACGCTGTCGGTGCCTTTCATCTTAGGCCGCGGCGTCCTGATCCTGATAGGTCATGCCATAGCGGATTGCATTGTAGAACAAGACTGCGACCTTGCGCGCCGTGGCAGTTACCGCCTTTTGCTTGCTTAAACGCAATGCCAGTCGCCGGTAAAACGCGCTCAAGGCCGTGTCGCTCTTGCCAATCGTGACAGCAGCCAGGCATAGGAGATCCGCCGCACGACTGGAGGATCGGCGTGTCCGCGAGGACAGCAGCTTGCTCCGGAGAACTTGTTCCCCGGGGCTAAACAAAGCCAAGACGTGAAGTGCTTTGCGCTCTTCCAGGCGCGCAGGTCCGTGCCGCATTCAGCGCACAGGCGGGACAGCGGCCCAGAACGGTTTTGAAGCATGTTTATAGTCGCCTTCCCGAAACGTGGACCGTGGGGGTGGATTTTTATCTCAGGCGAAGGCATGGTGGCAGGCGAACACCCTCGCGCCTTGATGTGATGACCTGCTTGGGCGGCGCGGAGGTGAATGTCCTTCAGGTGATGCTGCTGTCGCTTGCGGAGAGTAATCCTCACGACCGGGTCGAATTCTGGCTGCTGCATTTGGGCCTTGCACCGGAAAAACTGACCAAACCAAAGGCATTCTGCGACAGCCTATCCAACCTCTGCCTGCATCTTGTACAGGTGCCCGATCATGAGAACTCTGTTTTTGTCCAGCAAATTGGCTGGGCGGCCTTTCGGTGCGCGATTCCTGTGGTTTGTTGCGCATCTTCATCTTCCATTCGATCTGCAGCGGGTCATTTTCTTGGACCCTCTTGACACGCTTGTGACTGACGATCTTGTTCCCTTTCTCAATCATCCCTTGCGGGTCGCTAAGTCTTTGCTTTTCGAGAGGTTCCGTCACAGCCCCCGCTGATCATCAAGCCGGCCCGGGCGGCGCACGCCAATGGCGCCTCAAATGCCAGGATCCCGCGAAACGTTGGAGCGATAACGGCGTCTTGACCCGGATCATGG
>QKYL01000004.1 GCA_003255745.1 Paracoccus saliphilus | reverse complement strand
TCAGGGCTGCAATCTCGGCCGGATCGGCACGCATCTGCCCATTCCCGGGAAAGGCCGCAGCAGGGGTTGCGGTCAACTCCCTCATCCAGCGGCGCAGCACGCCTTCGGACAGATCCAGGTCACGGGCGGCCTGTGCCACCGCCACTCCTCGATCCGTCACCAGCCTGACAGCCTCCGTCGTGAACTCACGGCTGAACTTCCGTCTCGTCATATCCACTCTCCAGTTCCTTGGTCACGATCTTATCTTCGTGTCCACGAAACCAGCAGCAGCTCACACCAAGCAGCGACCGCGGAGAGAGCCTTAGCAGGCCGGCGCGCAGGATGAACCGAAGAAGATAAGCTCTTGATAAAGGCGATTAGAGAACGACACGGGGAGGTTACCTCGCAACCCGCTGCGACGATGCCCGGAGACATATCTTCCCGCCATCGCATTGGCCGCGACTGTCGCGTTCTGGCTGTGAATCTCAATAAGTCTGGAATCTAAATGCTTTGAAGATCGACAGGGCAAAGCGGCACATCGCTTAGCAAGGCATTGGCGGGCGAAGCGCAATCAGCTAGCTTGGCCTGAACCGAAGGCTGTACAAAACATGTTGATCACAAGCCGACATGCTGTCGTCGTGCAGTGCTTCTTCGGGGCATTACAGCCATGCACCGCCCTTTAACGTGACCAGCCCGAAAAACGCGCGCCACAATCATTTTCGTCGGGCAGAAGCAGGTTCGAAGTGACGGTGCGAACGTTCCGCGCCAAGTATCTTCCGACATATCTGAGGAACCGATCACAGCTCCTTTTTCAGGAGCAATTCGGCATACATTTCTGCCATTTCAGCTCCTGCTGCGAAGCACTGTCCAGAGCTGGTCAAGCGGTCCTGATTCATCATGAAAATCTGCGCACGAATTAGCCGTTTGCCCCTTGGTTTACAGGCTTTTTTGAGCCCTTCGCCCTTGAAGCGCGAAGGGCTTGCGGATATGGTCTTGGCGGGGGCCGAAGCAGGCAAAAACCGCTGAGAATGGCCGTGTCCCGTCCTGCCGCGCGAAACCGTTAGGAGCGGTTTCGGCCAGGTCCAAAGCGACCGGCTGCCGGTCGCTGGAATCATCATCCCCAGGAGGAGGAACGTATGAGCACCAACAGAGGCGTTGTTTATACCGGGCCCGGCCAGGTCAAGGTCGACAACATTCCCGACGCCAAGCTGCAGGCACCTGATGGCCGCAAGATCGGCCACGGGGTCATCCTGAAGGTCGTATCGACCAACATCTGCGGCTCGGACCAGCACATGGTGCGTGGCCGGACCACCGCCGAACCCGGGCTGATCCTGGGCCACGAGATCACCGGCGAGGTGATCGAGAAGGGCAGCGACGTCGAGATGCTGGACATTGGCGACATCGTCTCGGTTCCCTTCAACGTCGCCTGCGGCCGCTGCCGCTGCTGCCGGTCGGGCGACACGGGCGTCTGCCTGACGGTGAACCCTGCGCGTGCGGGCGGCGCTTATGGCTATGTCGACATGGGCGGCTGGATCGGCGGGCAGGCCCGCTATGTCATGGTTCCCTATGCCGACTTCAACCTGCTGAAGTTCCCCGATCGCGATCGCGCAATGTCCAAGATCCGCGACCTGACCATGCTGTCGGACATCCTTCCGACCGGCTTCCACGGTGCCTGGAAAGCCGGCGTGGGCGTCGGCTCGGTCGTCTATGTCGCGGGCGCGGGTCCGGTGGGCTTGGCCGCAGCGGCTTCCGCACGCATCCTGGGCGCGGCGGTCGTGATGATCGGCGACTTCAACAAGGAGCGGCTGGAGCACGCCCGCAAGGTCGGCTTCGAGCCCGTGGACCTGTCCCAAGGTGACAACCTGCCCGAGATGATCGCCCAGATCACCGGCAGCCCCGAAGTTGATGCCGCCATCGACGCCGTGGGCTTTGAGGCACGCGGCCATTCCGGCGGCGAACAGCCGGCCATCGTGCTGAACCAGATGATGGAGATCACCCGCGCTGCCGGCCAGATCGGTATCCCGGGCCTTTACGTGACCGAGGATCCGGGTGCCGTCGACGAAGCCGCCAAGCAGGGCAGCCTGTCGATGCGCTTCGGTCTGGGCTGGGCCAAGGCACAGTCCTTCCACACCGGTCAGACCCCTGTTCTGCAGTACAACCGCCAGCTGATGCAGGCGATCCTGCACGACCGGTTGCCGATCGCCGACATCGTCAACGCAACCGTCATCTCTCTGGAAGACGCGGCGCAGGGCTATGAAAGCTTCGACCAGGGCGTCGCCAAGAAGTTCGTGCTGGACCCGCACGGCATATTGGCCGCCTGATATCCGCGGCGCGCCGGGTTCATCCGGCGCGCCGACCCCTGCTGCGGCAGACCCTGGTCTGCCCCATCCGCCGGCCCGGGCATATAGGTCTAGGATCTGGCGGCCCGGCATGCCGGAAGATCCCGTGCCCGGCTGCCTCGTCCTTTCTCACATGTCAAAAAGAAAGCGCGCGCCCAGCTGGGCGCGCGCTTTCGTGGGACAGTTGCAGGCATCAGGGAAGCAGAAACACCTGCAACGCCTGTGGCTTTTCCCTTTCATCACATGTTCGGGTAG
>KZ836024.1 GCA_003255745.1 Paracoccus saliphilus | reverse complement strand
GATGGCGCCGCTGGCAGGATCATGACGCATGGCGGCCTCCGGTGATGTGAGCCCGCAGACCGTCGTAGCGTTCGACATTGGCCTTGGGCTCACGGCGCAGGGCCAGGGCCTGCGGGGTATCGAGAGGCGGCCCGCCGATGACCTTGCCATCGACCAGCCGGTGCAGGAGGTTCAACACATGGGTCTTGGTCGCAACGCCCTCGGCCAGAGCCAACTCCACCGCAGTCAGCACGGCCTGTTCTTCGTGCTGAAGAACAGGGCGAGGATATCGACCATCTCGCGGTCACCGCCGGGCTTGCGCAGCATCTGCTCCTGCAGTTGCCGGAAGGCAGGCGGGAACTCGGCAAAGGGCGCGCCATTGCGCAATGCCCCCGGCTTGCGCTGGAGAACGGCCAGGTAATGCCGCCAGTCATAGATCGTCCGCGGCGGCAGTTGGTGGCTACGCTGGATTACACGAGGATGTTCANGATCCGCAACTTCGAAAAGGGTGGCCGCGCGGTGCGCGAATGGGTTGCGGCCCGTAATCAGCTGGCCATAATGTTCGCCGGGCGCTTTGACGCCTGACCGTATCTGAAAACCGCATGGGCCCGCTCAGATACACAAAATTTCAGACACTCCCAAGCCGTCAAAGGCAGGAGGCAAAGGCATCAGCACGGCCCGCTCTTCAGCCCAAACGTCCTGGATCGTGCCGGGCAGCGTGCCATGCGGGGTCTCCTGCCACACCTCCAGGCAACGCTGCTCCAGCCAGGCGTTCATCGTGGCAAGGTCGGAAAAGCCCGGCATCCCCTGCAAGACCTGATGACGGGAGTCCTGAACGTTCTTCTCGACCTGTCCCTTCTCCCAACCCGCCGCCGGATTGCAGAACTCAGGCTCGAAGACGTAGTGGTTGGCCATGGCGAGAAAGCGGATGTTGACCTGCCGCTCCTTGCCGCGGCCAACGCGGTCCACGGCCGTCTTCATGTTGTCGTAGATGCCACGTGCGGGCACGCCGCCAAAGACCCGGAACCCGTGCCAGTGGGCATCAAACAGCATCTCATGGGTTTGCAACAGGTAGGCGCGCAACAGGAAGGCCCGGCTGTGCGACAGCTTGATATGCGCCACCTAGAAATCCGTAGTCTTCGCTCCAGTCGAACTGGAATGCTTCGCCGGGCTGGAAGGCCAGCGGAACGAAGGTGCCGCGGCCCGTGGTCTGTTGCTCACGTTGTCGATTTATCCGCCAGTCCCGAGCAAAGGCCGCAACCCGGCCGTAAGAGCCGGTGAAGCCAAGCGCCACAAGATCGGCATGCATCTGCTTCAGTGTCCGCCGCTGCTTGCGCGACTTGCCAGCCTCCGTCTTCAACCAGCCGGCCAGCTTCTCGGCAAAAGGATCAAGCTTGCTTGGCCGATCTGGCGTGGCAAAGGACGGCTCGATCGCTCCTGAGTTCAGATACTTCTTGATCGTGTTGCGCGACAGGCCGGTGCGCCGCGCGATCTCGCGGATCGGCAGCTTCTCCCGCAGTCGCAGCTTCCGGATGACATTCAAAAGTCCCATGTGGATCACTCCGTAAACCCCCTCCGCACACCGCGTCGGGGAAGGGTCACATGGGTCAAATCTCAATGGAAATTATGAGCCTGCCTGGGTCACTTCTAAACGGAAATCAACAAAATAGGGCTTAAAGAAGCCAAAAATCTTGTCCCTTACCGCATCATAATTCTTGTCTTCGTCTTCATGGTCCGCAACGCGGATCAGCAGTGCCATGCAGCGGTCAAAGGCATGGGCCTCGTAAGCCAAGGATTGCAGTAGCTTGAGGATCGTGGTCCGTCGGGGATTGTGCTTCGGCTCCATTTCCTGAAAGTCTGGCGAGGTGAGTTCGGCTTCGATCCGATCAAGCAGTGCATTTGGTGCAACGGGTCCAATGTAGTCCAGTATCCTCGATCCATTCTCATCGAGGTCCGAAATGCGGCCAAGCAGGCCATCCCGTTGCAGCCATGCCTCAACAATCTCTTTTGCAACAGGGTGATCATGCATCAAACCAAGCCTGTGAGCGAACGACGTCAGAAGTCGATTATTCCCTGGGGCTTCGAACGTCGATCTCAAGGTCTCAACGGGGATGCTCTCTAAAGCAGAGCCTGCTAACCTGTTTGCGACTGCATGAGGCAATATCGCCCTCCAATGGGCTCTCTTTTGCACGACATGTCGGTCTGTAAGTTTCCTGGTGGCTTTGAACAATTGAGCCTTTGAGTGCTCCGAAATCGAACCCAGGACTTCCAATTCGTTTTGGGCGACCTCTGGGTCAGAAACCGAGAAAGAGTATACCAATGACAAGGTCTCGGCCTGTTCGCGCAGGTCACCGTCTGCTTCTTTCCGCTGTTGAAAAAGACGGTCAAACAATTCAGCGTCTGACAATTGAGCTAGGCTCTCACCCTGCTAAACTCTTTCAGCGATAGCCAAGGCAACCCTGGAATTGCCATCGGCAAACTCGGCGACTCGTCTTGCGTTACCCTGTCCAATTTCGGGAAAACGGCGCACCAGAAGTTCTTCGGCGACTTCCGGTCCGTTCGCCTCGATGTGGATCACTTCGGTAGTTTGCGGCTTGTCGTCTCTGATATCGTATTCAACTGTGATCAGACTGACATCACCACTTCCAGCAAACACCTTGGCTGCTAGTGCCGAATGCAGATCGGAGAGGCAGTTGTCGAGGACCATAGCGGCGCGACGACCTTCGGCAATCAGACGATCTAGCATAGCAGATGCAGACGGATTGGGGTCTTGGCCGGTATCGACGTAGACTGCGATAGTCCTATCGAGCGGGTCATCTCCTACCGTTTTATCAAACAGTGCTTGGACAATCCGTGTCTTTCCAACACCTGAAAGCCCCGTGATGCGGATTGCTTTGTTTGATGTGCGTATCAGCCGACGCATCGGTTCTATTGCGTCTTCGATTGAGAGTTCCTGACCTCGCTCAGTCGGAACGTGAACAGTCACGCCTGGAGCAGAGATGAGAGTGTCAGGTGCTCCTATGGGCGGGTTGCTCCAGGCTCCATAAGGTTGCCAGAGAGTGTCCGGCCTTCTGTGTATTCGTGA
>QKYL01000001.1 GCA_003255745.1 Paracoccus saliphilus | reverse complement strand
GCGATTAGAGAACAACACCGGGACACTGCCGTCATGAAGCAAAAGCGGCCGGATGTCCGGCATGCGCGCCACATCTGATCACGCGGCGACAGTCCTTTATGCGCAGCCTGATGCCACGGATAGGCTTCATCGGCGAAACATCTTTGAAGACGAACATGGCCAAGACAACAGGTTGGTCACCCAAAGGCACCTGCCTGATCGACCACGCGCCCTTCGGGCATCGGAAAACGCGGACGTTCATCGCCGCCTTGCGCCACGAACGACTGGATGCGCCCTGGGTCATCGACGGCGCGACGAATAGGGACCTGTTCGACCGCTACACTGAAACCCAGTTGGATCCGGCACTGCAACCAAGTGCCGTCATCATTCTCGACAACCTGGCTGCCCCCCGAAGTCCGCAGGCCACAGCAGTCATGAAAGCCATAGGAGCCTGGTTCCTGTTCCTGCCGCCATACAGTCTCGACCTGAACTCGATCGAAATGGCCTTTGCCAAGCTCAAGGCCATGATCCGAAGAGCCGCTGCGCGAATCTACGATGACCTCTGGCATACCGTTGGCCATGTCTGCGATCTCTTCAAAGACGAAGAGTGCTTCAGCTTTTTCAAGGCCGGAGGGTATGAAACCGACTGAACGCGGCACGCTTTAAGCGGGCGCTATCGGCCGCGATGTCCACATCCGCAGCCAGCGCCAAACTCACGACGGACCCTGTCGCGACGCTGGCTACCGCAGCGACACCGGCGACCGGCACTGCCTCATGGCCTGCAGCATCGGCTTGTATTCGTCACGCAGCGTGCCTTCCAGATCCGCAGCGGCCGAGGCATCGGTCAGATCCTGCCCAAACAGAAACCGCGGCCTGCGGCGATCATTACCACGCAACGAACCTCGGACGGCGGTGAGGTCAGCGCCTAGGTGATCACCTGCCACATCTGGCGGTTCAGCGCGTTCATGACCGCAGGACGGTTCAGGGTCAGCGTCGCGACGCCGCTTTCGATAAAACAAAATGCTGTCATAGTGCATGCTCGCCCACATGTTGGGTGGATCATGCAGGGAAATCAGACCCCCAAAAGCGTGACCCTGCGCCAAGGCTCACTTGCCGCGCATGATCTCGTCCAGGCGATGCTGCTCGTCTGCGTCCAGGGAAGCCACCTCGGGGCCGACTTGATTACGGCCGCGCAGAAACCGAAAGGCCAAAGCCGCAGCGATCAGCGCCATCAGCGGCCCCGCCAGCCACAGGATCAGATTGCTGCCGGTCGGGCGGGGATCGAACAGGACGAACTCGCCAAAGCGATCGACCACATTATCCACCACCTCGCTGTCGCTGTCCCCGGCAACAAGGCGCTCGCGCACAAAAAGCCGCAGGTCGCGGCTGATCGGAGCGTTGGATTCGTCGATGTTCTCACCCTGGCAGACGGGGCAGCGCAGCCGCTGAGAGATCAGCCGCGCGCGCGACTCCAGTCCCGCATCGTCCAGAACCTCGTCCGGCTGCACGGCAAATGCAGGCAAGGCTGGCACCATCGCCAAACTCAGGATCAACACGATCAGGTGCAAGGCGCGCCTCATTCCGCGGGCACCGTGTCGGCGCCCGAACTGCGCGCGGCACCTGCCGCCACGCGATAGCGGCGGTCGGTCAGGCTGATCAGGCCGCCCAAGGCCATGATGATGGAGCCGCCCCAGATCCAGTTCGCAAAGGGCTTCACATAGGTGCGCACCGCCCATCCCCCGCCAGGCTGCTCGTCCCCCAGAACGACATAAAGGTCGCGCCAGAAGCCGTAGTCGATCGAAGCCTCGGTTGTGGGCATTGCCTGCACCGGATAGACACGCTTTTCCGGCGTCAGCGTGGCGACCGCGCGCCCGTCGCGGCTGGCCTCGATCACCCCCATCTGCGACAGGTAGTTGGGCCCGTCAACACGTTCTACCGAGCGCAGCACAAGGTCATAGGCGCCGACGCGGAACGGCTCGTCGATCTGCGCCACGCGAACATCCTCCACCTGCCAGGCCTGGATCAGAGACACGGCAATGAAGGTGATCCCGAGCCCGGAATGTGCCACGGCCTTGCCCCAATCGGCCCGCGGCAGTCGCAGCAGGCGGCCGATGCCCGAAGAACCCGTCCGCAACCACAGGTCAGCGATCGCACCAAAGACCAGCCACGACCCCAGACCCGCACCGATAACGGCAAGGCCCGAACGCCCGGTGGAGACCGCATAGACTAGCACCATCACCGCTGCCGTCAGGGTCAGCGCCCCGCGCAGCGGCTTCCACGAACGGGACAGGCTGGCCCGTTTCCAGGGCATGATCGAGCCGAGCGGCAGCGCCAGCGCCAAGACGATCATGAAGGGGGTAAAGGCTTGGTTGAAGAAGGGCGGCCCCACCGACAGAACACGTCCCCAGACCATTTCCGCCACCAGGGGCCAGATGGTCCCAATGAAGACGACGAAGGCCGCGACAGCCAGAAGCACATTGTTGAGGACCAGGGCCCCTTCCCGTGACAGGGGCGCGAAAACGCCCTTGGCCGTCATATCGGCCGCGCGAAAGGCATAGAGGGTCAGGGCACCGCCGACGAAGACAGCAAGGATCGCCAGGATGAAGACCCCCCGCTCGGGATCGTTGGCAAAGCTGTGGACCGAGGTGATGACCCCCGAACGCACAATGAAGGTGCCGATCAGCGAAAAGCCGAAGGCCATGATTGCCAAAAGGATCGTCCAGCTTTTCAGCGCCTCGCGCTTTTCCACGACAATCGCGGAATGCAGCAGGGCGGCGGCCAGCAGCCACGGCATGAAGCTGGCATTCTCGACCGGATCCCAGAACCAGAAACCGCCCCAGCCAAGTTCGTAATAGGCCCACCAAGATCCAAGCGCGATGCCGACGGTCAGGAACACCCAGGCCGCCAATGTCCAGGGCCGCACCCACCGGGCCCAGGCCGCATCGACCCGCCCTTCGATCAGGGCAGCCACAGCAAAGCTGAACGCCATCGAAAGGCCAACATATCCCAGGTAGAGAAACGGCGGATGGAATGCCAGGCCCGGGTCCTGCAGAAGCGGGTTCAGGTCGCGGCCGTCGAAGGCAGGATTTCCCACCCGCCAGAATGGGTTCGAGGTGAAGATGATGAAGGCGTAGAACGCCGCGCTGATCGACGACTGCACCCCCAGGACCCTTGCCCGCAGGCTGGGCGGCAGGTTGCCCCCGAACAGTGCCGCAGCCGCCCCGAACAGGGCCAGAATCAGCACCCACAGAAGCATCGAGCCCTCGTGGTTGCCCCAGACACCGCTGATCTTGTAGATCAGCGGCTTCGATGTGTGGGAATTTTCGTAGACCAGCAAAACCGAAAAGTCCGAGGTCACAAAGGCAATCGTCAGCGCTCCAAAGCTGATCGCCATCAGAACCAGCTGCGCCAGGGCGGCGGGACGCGCGCTGTCCATCCAGCCGTGCCAGCCCTTGGCGGCGCCGACCATCGGCACCGTCATCTGGTAAATCGAGACCATGAAGGCCAGGATCAGGGCAAAGTGGCCGAATTCTGCGATCATCTGGGGCAATCCTCCGTTGCCCCGCAGCATAGGGTCCAGACGAAGGGGGGGAAAGTCCTCCCTTCGTGGCGGCGGGGCGGTTTGGGCAAAACGTGATGCGGCCTAATCGCGCAGACCGGCTCTCCATTCCCGCAGCGCGGCGTTGTCCGCGTAGTCGTCGTCATGCAGCATGACGCCGCGTGCGGCTGCCCCAGCATCCGAAGCTGACGGCGTCTCACTTGCCACCTTGCGCTCCGGCCAGACGCGGTGGCGGAAGTAATGTGCCTCGCGCGCGCCGAAATAGAACCCAACGATGGCCCCCATCAGCCACCAGAGCGGCTCGGGAACAGCCTGCAACCCTTCCATCCGCAGGCTGAAGCCCGCGGGTTCGATCATCGCATAGATGAACAGCGCCATTGTCCCCAAGGCCAGCAGCGGTCGGGGCAGGCGGTTGAGGCCGTTCACCAGCCCGTCAAACCATCCGTTGGCGGGTTGGGCGAATTCCTGGCCGTGCTGGGCCATGGCGCGCGCATAGGCCTCTTCGTCCAACTCCATCCGGCGTGTGGCATTCTGGGTGAATACCTCGGCCATTCCGGTCGCGGCGCTGCCCAGGGCGGTGACGGTCGGGGCAACCCCGATGAAGCGGTCGATCAGGCCCATGCGACAATCCTCTGGCGGTGCTCTGCTTCGGTCAGGCGATAGCGCGGAGCGATGAATTCTTCGGCGCGCGTTATCCAGCCGCCTTTGCCCCCGGTTTTCGTGCGCGCGAACTTGCGGCTGGCAGGACGCTGATCCGCAACTGCATAGTAATAACTGCGCCGCGCGATCCCGTAGGCATCGGCCAGATGGTGCGGGGCGGCCTCTGCCGCATCATGTGCCGCAGCGATGGTCCGGGGTCCCACGATCCCGTCTGCCGCGGCGGGAAAGCCCATCCGTGTGATCAGCCGCTGCAGGATTTTAACGGCATTCGCACCTGCGTTGACATACATGTCAAAGACGCTGGCCTGCAAAGGCACGGGCAGCTCCGCCAAGCCTGGCTTGCGGAAATAATGTTCGACAAACACCCGCTCGGCCTGGGCGCGGGTCAAGGCACGCACATCCGTCGCATCGATCCGCCCGTCCTTGTTCAAATCCATCCCCAGGCCGCGCATCGTCCCGATGGTCACGCCGTGATTGGTCGCCCCGCCCGGGTCGTCCGGGTCGTTGACATAGCCCCCCTCGCGCCCGACGATCTGCCGCGCAATCTCTTCAACGCTCTGCATGCATCCCCCAATCTGGCCGTTGATGTCGGCCGCGTCGGAAATGCTGAAGATTTGCAGTTAAGAGACGGTTAAGGGTCCGTGCGTTGCGTCAGCTGTTGGGTTCCTGGTAAACGCCGCTGGCCTTCAATGTCTCGACCACTTCGCGTGGCATGTAGGTTTCGTCATGCTTGGCCAGCAGGTCACGCGCCTCAAAGCGGCCGTCGCGATACCAGCCCTTGGCAATGGTACCCTGACCTTCGCTGAACAGGTCAGGTCGCGGATCGCGGCCGACATAGGTCACCGGAATTTCGGCCACGCCATCCGTGATCACAAAATCGAAGGCAACGCCCTGCCCATTCACGATCGAGCCGTCCTTCACCAAGCCGCCCAGTTGAAAGAACTCTTCCGGGTCCGGCGCGGCCTCACCAACCTGGCTGGGCGAGCGATAGAGGTTGATGCCGTCGCTGAACCCATAGCCGATCAGTCCCACTGCCATCACCATGGCAACCGAAGCTGCCGCCAGAACCTGGATGCGGCGCTGTTTCTTGAGGGATTTCATACCAGCCATGTGGCCCTCCATGGTACAGATGTGGTTCAGGCCGCCTCGAAGGGGATCGAGCGCCGCATGAATTGCGTGGCCTTGCCCGACACGCGCACCGGATCGCCTGTCGTCAGGAACTTGGACACCGTTCCCGGACCGACGAATTCCGGCCTGCGTTGCAGATAGTCGGCCAGGCTCTCGGCCACCAGACCCGCCTGGCTGTAGACAGTCACATCCGGACCCAGGGCGCGCTGGAACGCCTCCTCCATCAACGGATAATGGGTGCAGCCCAAGATCGCCGCCTCTGGAAAGGGCATCCGCCGCTTGAGCGCCTCGACATGGCTGGTCACCAGCGCCTCGGCCAGGATTTCATCCCCCATTTCAATGGCATCGACAACGCCGCCACATGGCTGCGCTTCGACGTCCACACCCACGGCGCGGAAAGCCAGTTCGCGCTGGAAGGCCCGGCTGGCGACGGTGGCGGGGGTGGCGAACAGCGCGACATTGCTGACGGCCACGCGGCGGGGCGGCGAATTGTCGCCCCAGGCCCGTTCCGTCAGCGCCTCGATCATCGGGACAAAGACGCCCAGGACGCGTTTGCCCTCAGGCAGCCAGGTTTCCTGCATGCGGCGCAGGGCCGCGGCGCTGGCGGTGTTGCAAGCCAAGATCACCAGATCGCATCCCTCGTCCCACAGCCGCGCCACGCCGCGGCAGGTCAGGTCAAAGATGTCGTCGGCGGTGCGGACGCCGTAGGGAGCATGGGCATTGTCGCCCAGATAGACCAGGGGCAGGTCGGGCAGGCGCGTGGCGATGGCCTGATGCACCGTCAGTCCGCCCAGTCCAGAATCAAAAACCCCAACCGCCATGGATCGCCCTCCCGCGTCGCGTGGCGCCCTTCATAGGGCGACACGCAGCGTTTGGAAATGATTCAGATCATTCAGCGGCTTCACGGATGGGTGCATGTCCGGCGCGGAACTGCGCAAGCAGCTCGGTGCGACGTTGGGCAGCCCGGTCCGCGGCAGCTTCCTTGACCGGACCAAAGCCCCGTACCGACAAGGGCAGTTCGGCCAGTTCGATCGCGATGGGCATGGTGTCTTCGGTGACACCGGCGAAGACTTCGGCCATATCGGTTTCGTAGTCCCGGATCATAGCGCGTTCGCGCCGCCGCTCGGCGCTGTAGCCGAAGGGATCCAAGGGCGTGCCCCGCAACACCTTCATCCGGGCCAGCACGCGAAAGGCCGACAGCATCCACGGGCCGAACTCGCGCTTGCGCGGGCGGCCATTGGCGTCGGTTCCCGACAGCATCGGCGGCGCAAGGTGCAGGGACAGCGTCACATCGCCTTCCCACTGCCGCGCAACCTGTTGCGCCGTTGTCAGATGAAGCCGGGCCACCTCGTATTCATCCTTATACGCCAGAAGCTTGTAATAGCTTCTCGCGACACTTTCACGCATAGGAGCAGGGGCTGCATCGACCAGATTGCGGAACCGCTTGGCCAAGCGCCTGTTCTGATAATCCACAAGCCGCGCCGCACGATACTCCACCGGGTCCGGCGGCAGCTGGGTCACCTCGGCCGGCGTGCGGGCCTGGTCCGGAAAGACCATGGACCACCGACCAATCTGGAAGGCGCGCTGGTTTTCTTCGACCTTGGCGCCATTCAGACGGATTGCCTCCATGATCGCAGCTTCGGTCAACGGGATCAGACCGCGCTGCCAGCAGGCACCCAGGACCAGCATGTTGGAATAGATCGAATCCCCCAGCATTCGCAGCGCCAGTTCATTGGCATCCAAAAACGACACACGATCCTGCAATCGGGCCTGCAGCGACAGCTTCAACCGGTCAGAGGGCACCTGAAAATCCCGGAAGCGGGTAAAATCGCCGGTGATGATCTCGTGGTCGTTCACCACGGCCCCGGTTCGGCCTTGAGTCATCAGGCCAATGGTCTTTGCGCCCGCAGTCACCACCAGATCGCCACCGATGACGCAATCGGCCTCGCCCACGGCGACGCGGATCGCGCTGATATCCTCGGGGCGGTTGGCCAGGCGCAGGTGGATATGGACCGCGCCGCCCTTCTGCGCCAGACCCGCCATCTCCATCATTCCGGCGCCCTTGCCATCCATATGGGCGGCCTGGGCCAAGACGGCGCCGATGGTGACGACACCGGTTCCGCCCACCCCAGTAATCACCAGGTTGTGCGTGCCCTGGATCACTGGCAGTTCCGGCGCGGGCAGGGTCGGCAGATCAAAGGACTCGGCTTTTGGGCGGCGCAACTTGCCACCCTTGACCGATACAAAGCTGGGGCAGAAGCCGTTCACGCAGCTGAAGTCCTTGTTGCAGCTGGACTGGTCGATCTGGCGCTTGCGCCCCAGTTCCGTATCCAGCGGCACGACCGAAACGCAGTTCGACTGGACCGAACAGTCGCCGCAGCCTTCGCAGACGTCAGGGTTGATCCATACGCGCCGGTCTGGGTCGGGAAACTGGCCCTTTTTCCGGCGCCGGCGTTTTTCGGCGGCGCAGGTCTGGACATACAGGATCGCGCTGACCCCCGACGCATTTTCCAAGTCGCGCTGGACGTTCATCATCTGCGCGCGCTCCTCAAAACGCAGACCTGCGGGAAACTGGCCGCGGTCTACGTCTTCCTTTTCGTCATGCACCACCACCAACGGATTCACACCCATGGCTGCCAGTTCGCGCGCGATTTGCGGGGCGGTAAGACCGCCCTCGTTCGGCTGACCACCAGTCATGGCCACGGCATCATTGTAAAGGATCTTGTAGGTGATATTCGTGCCCGCCGCCAGCGCGGCCCGTATGGCAAGAATCCCTGAATGATTATAGGTTCCGTCCCCAAGATTCTGGAATACATGATTTCTTGTGCTGAAGGGAGCTTCACCGATCCAGTTCGCGCCCTCTCCGCCCATATGGGTGAAGCCTTCCGTGTCCCGGCCCATCCACTGCACCATGTAGTGGCAGCCAATCCCCGCATAGGCACGGCTGCCTTCGGGCAGGCGGGTCGAGCTGTTGTGCGGGCAGCCCGAACAGAACCACGGCGTGCGCGTCACAATCTCGGGGGCGTTGTCGTTGCGGCGCACCTCGTTCAGGCGATCCAGCCCGGCGCGGACATGGTCGGTGCCGCGCCCCTCCTCGATCAGGATGCCGCCGATCTTCTGGGCGATCATCACCGGGTCCAACGCATAGCGGGTCGGAAACAACTCCTCGCCGGTGCGATCATGCTTCCAGCCATGAACGCGGCGGCCGCGGCGGTTGTCAAAGATGGCCTCCTTCAGCTGCACCTCGATCAGCTTACGCTTTTCCTCGACGCAGATGATAAGTTCCAGATTTTCAGACCATTCCTGGATGGACTTCATGTCCATGGGCCAGGTCTGGCCTACCTTGTAGGTGGTCAGGCCAAGACGCGCGGCCTCGGCCTCGTCGATGCCCAGCAACGACAGCGCGTGAACCAGGTCCAGCCAGTTCTTGCCTGCAGCCACGAATCCGATCTTGGCGCCCGGCTTGCCCCAGACCCGATGATCTATGCGGTTGGCGCGGCTGAAGGCTTCGGCAGCCCATCGCTTGTGGTCGATCATCCGTGCTTCTTGGGCAACAGGCGTGTCGCCAAGACGAATGTTCAACCCACCTTCCGGCAAGGCGAAGGTCGCAGGCGGGACGAAGTTCAACCGGTGCGGATCGCCGTTTACCACGGCCGTTGCCTCAACCGTATCCTTCATCGTCTTGAGGCCGGTCCAGACGCCGGCAAAGCGGGACAGTGCGAATCCGTAGAGGCCATAGTCCAGGATCTCCTGCACGCCGGCCGGCGACAGGACAGGGATATAGGCGTCGATCATCGCCCAGTCAGACTGGTGCAGCACGGTAGAGCTTTCGCCGGTATGGTCATCGCCCATGGCCATCACGACACCACCATGGCGCGATGATCCGGCCATGTTGGCGTGGCGCATGACATCGCCCGTCCGGTCGACGCCGGGACCCTTGCCGTACCACAGGGCAAAGACGCCGTCGTGCCGCCCCTCTCCGCGCAGTTCGGCCTGCTGGCTGCCCCAGATGGCCGTCGCGGCCAGATCCTCGTTCAGGCCGGGCTGAAACCGCACCTGCGCCGCCTCCAGCCGCCTGGCTTCGCGCATCATTGCCAGATCGACCCCGCCCAGGGGCGAGCCGCGATACCCCGTCACAAGGCCTGCCGTGTCCAGACCTGCCGCTTTGTCGCGTGCCGCCTGCATCAGCATCAGCCGCACCAATGCCTGCGTCCCGTTCAACAAGACATGCGACTTCGACAGATCGAACCGGTCGGCTAGCGTGAATTCCTGCTTGCTCATGTTGCTCTCCCCAATGCCTTGCGGCTCCCCTCCGACAGTATAGGTCAGAATGACTGACCGAAGAACAGAAAAAATCGGTTCTTGACGTGGACGGTCCGGCACCGCAGGTGAGGGTCAGGTCTGCAAAAAGCGCATGGCTGTTATGACAGGATTGTAAAGGATGGATTGGGACAAGCTTAGAATCTTTCACGCGGTCGCCGATGCCGGCAGCCTCACCCATGCCGGTGATACGCTGCACCTGTCGCAATCGGCGGTCAGCCGGCAGATCCGGGCACTGGAAGAGTCGCTTGGAACCACGCTGTTCCACCGTCACGCGCGCGGACTGATTCTGACAGAGCAGGGCGAGTTGCTGTTCGACGCGACCTCGGCCATGGCCCGCAAGCTGGACAGCGCCTCGGCCCGCATCCGCGACAGCGAGCAGAACGTCTTTGGCGAATTGAAGGTCACGACAACCGTTGGCTTTGGCACGCTGTGGCTGGCCCCCCGCCTGGTAAAGCTCTACGAGAAATTCCCCGACCTGCGCATCGACCTGTTGCTGGAGGAGCGCGTTCTGGACCTGCCGATGCGCGAGGCCGATGTGGCCATCCGCATGAAAGAGCCGAGCCAGTCCGACTTGATCCGCCGCCGGCTGCTGAACATCAGAATGCGTCTTTATGCCAGCCCCGGCTATCTTGCGGCGCGCGGCGAACCCGGTGCCTTGACCGATCTGAGCAAGCACCGGCTGATCTGTCAAAAGCCTGATCTGCCGCAGGTGGCGGCGGGCGCCCGTCTGGTGCAGGAACTGATGTCGCAAAGCGTCGGCTCGACCCTGACCGTCAACAACTATTTCGGCGTGTTGCAGGCGGTGCTGGCCAACTTGGGCATCGGCGTGCTTCCCGACTATTTGACCGCCGATCATCCGAACTTGGTTCGGGTTTTTCCGGACGTGGAATCGGGCGAAGTACCCGTCTTCCTGGCTTATCCCGAAGAACTGCGGCAAACGCGACGCGTGGCCGTCTTTCGCGACTTTGTGCTGGAAGAAATTCAGGCCTATCGCCGTCATCAAAGCGAAGCCGGGATCGCGTGATTGCGCACGATTCGCCGCCATGCCCATGTCGTCAGCGACGTCGATGCTACTTAAGCGTGTAGCCATTACGTCACTGCATGGCGGCTATGCTGCACATGCAGTGGCGTTTCTCTTGCAGAGTTCACAACCTGCACATAAATCGAGCTTCGAAGGCGATGGTTCGCGTAACCGCTCATCACCTTCTACCTCCCTGTTGGACTTAGGCCGGGCCTTGTGCCCGGCTTTTTTTTGTTTTCGACGGTCCGCCTGTCCTTTCCATGCCCGCAGGCAAGCCGTAAAAGGCGCGTGATTTCACGCGCAGGAAGGGCCCGAAACCATGCAGGAACCGACGATCACCCCGGACTTGATCGCCGCGCACGGGCTGAAGCCCGACGAATATGACCGCATCCTGCAGATCATCGGACGCGAACCCAGCTTTACCGAACTGGGCATCTTCAGCGCCATGTGGAACGAGCATTGTTCCTACAAGTCGTCAAAAAAGTGGCTGCGCACCCTGCCGACCGAAGGCCCGCAGGTCATCTGCGGTCCTGGCGAGAACGCGGGCGTGGTCGACATCGGCGACGGCCAAGCCGTGGTCTTCAAAATGGAAAGCCACAATCACCCCAGCTATATCGAGCCGCATCAGGGTGCTGCGACCGGGGTAGGCGGGATCCTGCGCGATGTGTTCACCATGGGCGCGCGTCCCATCGCCGCCATGGATGCGCTGTCCTTCGGCATGCCGGATCATCCCAAGACCGCGCATCTGGTCAAGGGCGTGGTCGAAGGCATCGGTGCCTATGGCAATGCCTTCGGCGTCCCCAACGTGGGCGGAGAGGCCCGCTTTCATCCCAGCTATAACGGCAACTGTTTGGTCAATGCCTTTGCGGCGGGTCTCGCGGATGCCGACCAGATCTTCTATTCCGCCGCTTCGGGCGTGGGCATGCCGGTGGTCTATCTGGGCGCCAAGACCGGTCGCGACGGCGTCGGCGGGGCCACCATGGCCAGCGCCGAGTTCGACGACACGATCGAGGACAAGCGCCCCACCGTGCAGGTCGGCGACCCCTTTACCGAGAAATGCCTGCTGGAAGCCTGCTTGGAACTGATGGCCTCGGGCAGCGTGATCTCGATCCAGGACATGGGCGCGGCGGGCCTGACCTGTTCGGCCGTCGAGATGGGCGACAAGGGGGGCCTGGGCATCAAGCTGGTGCTGGACCACGTCCCGCAGCGCGAAACCGCCATGACCGCGTACGAGATGATGCTGTCGGAATCCCAAGAACGGATGCTGATGGTCCTGAAGCCCGAAAAAGAGGCTGAGGCACGCGCCATCTTTGAAAAATGGGACCTGGATTTCGCCATCGTGGGCGAGACCATCCCGGAAGACCGCTTCCTGATCCTGCATGGCAACGAGGTCATGGCCGACGTGCCGCTGTCCAAGCTCAGTTCCTCGGCGCCCGAATACGACCGTCCTTGGGTGGAAACTCCCGCCGCCGCCCCTGCCCCCGCTTTGCCTGTCATCACCCCCATGGACGGGCTGCGCGCCCTAATCGGCAGCCCGAACCATGCCCACAAGGGCTGGGTCTGGGAACAGTACGACACCCAGGTTGGCGCTGACACCATCCGCCGTCCCGGCATGGGCGCGGGCGTGGTGCGCGTCCACGGCACCCGCAAGGCGCTGGCCTTCACCAGCGACGTGACGCCCCGTTACGTCAAGGCCAACCCCTTCGAGGGCGGCAAGCAGGCCGTGGCCGAGGCATATCGCAACCTGACCGCCGTGGGTGCCCTGCCCTTGGCCGCGACCGACAACCTGAACTTTGGCAACCCGGAGAAGCCTGAGATCATGGGCCAGTTGGTCGGGGCCATCAAAGGCATCGGCGATGCCTGCCGCGCACTCGACTTTCCCATCGTGTCGGGAAACGTGTCCCTTTACAATGAAACCGATGGCAAGGGCATTCTGCCCACGCCCACTATCGGCGGCGTCGGTTTGATTGACGACCTGGACGACCTGATCGCAGGACTTCCGGCCGAGGGCGACCTGGCCTTGGTTATTGGTGAGACACGCGGCCATCTGGAACAGTCGGCCTTGGCCTTCGAGGCCTTCGGGATCGAGGCAGGCGACGCCCCTTCCGTGGACCTGGGCGCTGAACGGAAGAACGGCGAATTCCTCCGCCAGAACCGCAAGCAGGTTACCTCGGCCACCGACCTGTCCGAGGGCGGGCTGGCGTTGGCGGCCTTCGAGATGGCCGAGGCAGCCGGTCTTGGCGTCACCTTGGATACCGGCGACATAGGCCAGCTGTTTGGCGAGGATCAGGCCCGCTATCTGGTGGCATGCGGCCCTTCGGCGGCGGAAAGACTGGCGGCTGCTGCCAGCGCCGCAGGCGTCACCGTCACCACGGTCGGCCGGTTTGGCGGCGACAGCGTCACCTTGGGCGGCGACGCCGCCCCCTTGGCCGAACTGTCGGACCTCTATCGCAGCGCCTTTGCGCGTGCCATCAGGGGCGACCTGCCGGACCACGCATGACTGTCCGGGCCCCTGCCGGCTTTGCCGCGCTGATCACCGCGGCCGGACGCGGCTCCCGCGCGGGGGGCGGCCAGCCCAAGCAATGGCAGGCACTGGCCGGGCGGCCCGTGCTGGACCGCACCCTGGCTGCCTTCCGGGGCTTTCAGCGGGTCGTTCTGGTCGTCCATCCCGACGAGATGGATCAGGCCACGGCACGCTATGCGGGGCTTGTCACCATCGTTGCCGGTGGAGAGACGCGCGCCGACAGCGTGCGCGCCGGCCTGGCGGTGCTGGAGGGGCAGGCCAGCCATGTGCTGATCCATGACGGCGCGCGCCCCTTGGTCGGCGACAGTGTCATCCAGGGCGTGATTGACGCGCTGCGATCCGGGGCACAGGCCGCAGCGCCCGCCCTGCCCGTGTCCGACGCGCTTTGGCAGGGCCACCAGGGTGCCGTCACCGGCACGACCGATCGCAACGGCCTTTTCCGCGCGCAGACCCCGCAGGGCTTCGTGCTGTCGCAGATCGCGCAGGCGCACCTGGCCCATCCCGAGGACGCGGCGGATGACGTGGAACTGGCCCGCAAGGCCGGGATCCAGGTTGTCATCACGCCCGGCTCGGAAGACAATCTGAAAATCACCTTTCCCGCCGACTTCGCGCGGGCCGAACGCATCCTGGGGGGCATGATGGATATCCGCCTTGGCAATGGCTACGATGTGCATGCCTTTGGTCCGGGCGACCATGTCTGGCTGTGCGGCATCAAGGTCCCGCATGACGCGGGGCTGGTGGGACATTCCGATGCCGATGTCGGCATGCATGCCCTGACTGATGCGATCTATGGCGCCCTGGCCCAAGGGGATATCGGTCGGCATTTCCCGCCTTCCGATCCGCAGTGGAAAGGCGCAGACAGCGCCATCTTTTTGGCACATGCGGCCGATCTGGCACGCAGCCACGGCTTCCGCTTCGGCAATGCCGACGTGACGCTGATCTGCGAGGCACCCAAGATCGGCCCCCATGCCTCCCGGATGCAGGAACGTCTGGCACAGATCATGGACCTTGATGCGGGGCGGATCAGCGTCAAGGCGACCACTTCGGAGCGCTTGGGCTTTACCGGGCGGCGCGAAGGTATTGCGGCCATCGCCACCGCCACCCTGATCAAGGACTGACGCATGGAACGCCTGCTTTGCATCTGGTTCGGCGCGGGGCTGCTGCGCCCCGCCCCCGGTACTTGGGGTTCGGCCATTGCAGTGACGCTTGGGCTGCTGATCCACCGGCTTGGGCATTTCCCGCTGCTGGCACTGGCCACCGGGCTGGTGATCCTTTTGGGATTCTGGGCCATCCCGCGCTTTACAGCCGGCATGGAAGATCCCGATCGCAGCGAAATCGTCATCGACGAAGTTGCTGGTCAGTGGATCGCGCTTCTGTTTCCCTCCTTCGGTTTCTGGATGATGGATCTGGACCCTGGCCGTTTTCCCTGGCCGGGCTGGGTCGCGGCCTTCGTGTTTTTCCGGCTGTTCGACATCTGGAAGCCTTGGATCATCGGACGCGCCGACCGGCGCCGCGACCCGGCGGGCGTGATGCTGGATGACCTGTGGGCGGGCCTTTTTGCGGGGGTTGCCACCATGGTCGCGGCGGCGGCCTTTCACATCCCGATGATGCTATGACCCTGGCCGCCGATGTTCTGGACGCCGCCCGTGCACGCGGCGTGATGATCGCCACTGCTGAAAGCTGCACAGGCGGGCTGATTGCCGGAGCCTTGACCGAAGTGCCGGGGTCATCAGATGCCGTTGATCGGGGCTTTATCACCTATTCGAACGCCGCCAAGATGCAGATGCTGGGCGTGCGGAACGACACGCTGGAGGCGCAAGGCGCGGTCAGCGAACAGGTTGCGGCCCAGATGGCTGGCGGGGCGCTGCGCCTTTCGCAGGCGGGGATCGCGATTTCGGTGACCGGCATCGCGGGACCCGGCGGGTCGGAACACAAGCCCGAGGGTCGCGTCTGTTTTGGCATTGCCCAGCCCTTCGGCACGCACACGGAGACGGTGGAGTTCGGCGCCATCGGGCGCCACCGCGTCAGGGCGGCCACGGTCGAACACGCGCTGCAGATGCTGCTGCACGCCCTGCGGGACTAACCGCGCAGGATCGCTGCCAGCGCTTCGACATCTCCATCGGGCGTGTCCCACGCGCAGACCAGGCGCAGCGGCACCGGGTCCAGCCCTTCGGCCGATTTGTCGGGCCAAAGGTGATAGATCGCCCCGGCCGCCCGGGCACGCGCATGGGTCCTGGCCGGAATGGTGGCAAAGACCGCGTTCGACTGGACCGGCTGCAGCAGCTGTCCGCCGCCCTGCGTCACGGCCTCGGCCAGGTGCGCGGCCTTGGCATTCGCCTGCCTGGCCAGGTCCAGCCACAGACCGTCAACGGACAGCGCCAGCATCTGAGCCGCCAGGAAACGGTTCTTGGAAAAGACATGCCCCGCCTGCTTGCGACGGTAATCGAACCCTTCGGCCTGCGCGGGGTCGAAGAAGACCACGGCCTCGGCCGCCATGGCACCATTCTTGGTGCCGCCCAGGCACAACGCGTCGATGCCCGCGCGCCATGTCAGGTCGGCGGCCGAACAGCCAAGCGAAGCCACGGCATTTGCAAACCGCGCGCCATCCATGTGCAGGGGCACCGCCGCCTGCTGGACGACCGCCGAAAGCGCAGCCACTTCGACGGGCGTATAGACGGTGCCCCATTCGGTCGTGTTGGTGATCGACACAAGGGCGTTCCGCCCGCCGTTCAGCCCGCCATGCGCCCCCACTTGAAGGGCCTGGGACAGGGTGTGCGGGACCAGCTTGCCGCCCATCCCGGGCAAGGTGACCAGTTTCGCGCCGTGGGCAAAGAACTCGGGCGCTGCGCATTCGCTGGTCTCAATATGCGCATCCTCGTGGCAATAGATCCGGCCATAGGGCGGCGACAGCTGCGCGCAGACCAGCGCATTGGCTGCCGTTCCGGTCGCAACAAAGCGGACCACCGCGTCCGGAGCCTCCAGCAACGCGCGGATCGCATCCTCGGCGCGCGCGGTCACGGGGTCCGCGCCATATCCCATGACAGCCCCCGAATTCGCATCCGACAGCGCGGCCAGAACGGCGGGATGAGCCGCATAGGAATTATCGGACGCAAAGTTCACGACAGATCCTCGATGATATGGTCTTCCCAGTCATCCTCGCTCACCGTCAGTTCGCTGACGGTCCAGCCCCGCACGCTGGCCCCGGCACTGTGCACCGTCTCGGGGTCGCCCGAAATCAGATGGTGCCACGGATAAAGCGGCCGCCCCTCGTGGCGCAGGCGATAGGCACAGGTGGCAGGCAGCCACCAGGCGATCTCCTTGATCTTGGCAGGGGTCAGGACCACGCAGTCCGGGACGAAATCGTGGCGATTGGTATAGCTGCTGCAGCGGCAGGCTTCGCCGTCCAGCAGCTTGCAGGCGACCCGCGTGAAGGCCAGCTCGTTCGTGTCCTCGAACTCGATCTTGTTCAGGCAGCACTTGCCGCAGCCGTCGCAAAGGGCCTCCCACTCATCGGAGGCCAGCTTGGGCAGCGGCAGCTCCCAGAACCGATCCCGCATCAGCGGCCCGCCAGCAGGCGTCGGGCGTCTTCGGCATCTTGCGCGATTTGCGCAACAAGAGTGTCGATACTCTCGAACTTCACCTCGTCTCGCAGGAAATCGACCAGCGCGACCGACAGGTGCTGTCCGTAAAGGTCGCCCGAAAAATCGAACAGGTTCACTTCCAGATTTGGGGCGTTGCGTCCGAACATCGGGCGCACGCCAATCGAGGCCACACCCTGGCAGGAAAGCCTGTCAGGCCCCGTCAGAACATCGACCAGAACCGCATAGACCCCAAGCCGCGGCAGATGCAGATCGTCCATTCGCATGTTTGCCGTGGGCCAGCCGAAATCGCGGCCGCGTTTGTCACCATGCACAACTTCGCCCTCGATCCGGTGCCAGTGACCCAGCATCCGCTCGGCATCGTGGGTCCGACCTTCGGTCAGTGCCTGGCGGATCGCGGTGGAGCTGAATTCGGCGTCCCCGTTGCCCACCAACGGCACGATCGTCACCCCGAATCCAAGCTGCGCGCCCAGGTCCTGCAGCGTGGCGGCGGTGCCCGCACGATCCTTGCCAAAGCAGAAATCCGCACCGACCGTGACATGGGCAACACCCAGCCCCTCGGCCAGCACCTCGCGGGCAAAACATTCGGGCGTCAGGCCCGCCAGAACTGGACCGAAGGGCAGCTCGTAAAGCTGCTGAACCCCAAGGCGGCACAGCCGATTGGCCCGCGCCTCGGCATTCATCAGGCGAAACGGCGGAGCGTCGGGCAAAAAATACTGACGCGGATGCGGCTCGAAGGTCAGGATGCCCAAGGGCGCGTCAGAAGCAGCCCGCGCAGCGTCGATGACCGCGCGATGGCCCTTGTGGACGCCATCGAAATTCCCCATGGCGATCGAGGCGCCGCGCCCCTCGGTCGGAAGTCCAGTCCAGTCGCGATGGATCTGCAATGCGCCCCCAATGGGACGCCCGCGCGCCCCGTCAGTCGAACTTGCGGCTTGGGGCCAGCACGACCGCCTCGCCTTTCAGCACGACCGTATCGCCCACGAGGCAGCGGGTTGCAAGCGTGACCCGCCGTTTCGCATGATCGATGGTTTCGACGGTAACCTCGGCGCGCACCATGTCGCCGGGACGCACGGGTGCCATGAACTTCAGCGTCTGTCCCAGATAGACGGTCCCGTGCCCCGGCAACTGTTCGCCGATAACAGCCGAGATCAGCCCCGCCGTCAGCATCCCATGTGCGATGCGACCTTCGAAGATCGTGTCCTGCGCATAGGCATCGTCCAGATGCACAGGGTTCCGGTCCGTCGAAACCTCTGCAAACAGTTCGATATCCCGGTCCGTCACCAGCTTTTGCAGGTGGCGCATCATGCCCACCTCAAGATCCTCGATGACGATCGTGCCGCGCGGAAGATTATCCAGCATCTTGGGATCCATTGCCCTGACCAACCCAGTGATAATGCTGCATAGCAGCACCTGGACCTCGGCGCAACAAAGTATCACAACAATGATACTTCGGGACTATATGTTGCGCCGCAAGCCGCGGGCGTGGAAAGCAGAACGCCCGCGCGCGCGGCGCGGGCGCACGGTGGTCAATTCAGCGCAGGCGCCCCATTGCATAGGTCGGGCAACGTTGCTGGACAGCCAGCCAGTCTTCCAGAAGACCCAGATCGGGATTTTCCACATCTTTGCCAAAAGCCTCGGCCGCAAGGCCGCCTGTCACAAAGATCGAATCGATCCCTTGTTGTTCGGCTCCCAGAATGTCGGTGCCGATGCCGTCACCAACCGCCAGATATCGAGCGCCCTCGCCCAGGGCCATCAATTGGCGCGCGCGCTGATAGATCGGGGCATGAGGTTTGCCGAAATACAGTGCCTGCCCGCCCAAGCTTTCGTAGAACTCGGCCAATGCGCCTGCGCAATAGATGCGCGTCTCACCCAGATCGACCACGATATCCGGGTTGGCGCACAGCATCGGCAACCCGCGGTCCCGCGCGTCCAGGAAACGCGCGCGATAATCCTCCGGCGTCTCCTTGATCTCGTCGAAGGGACCTGAAGCGACGATACCTTCAGCCTCGGCCAGTTCCACCCGGCGGATCGGCGCTGCGGCCGCATGCGCCTCTGGCACATCGTCGAAGAAGACCAGGTCCTTTTCAGTCCCGATATGCCAGACCTTCAGACCGACCGCGCCCGCGAACATCGCGTCCTGCGCCGCGTCGCCGGAACTGACAACCAGGTCCCAGGCATCGCGCGGCACGCCCATCCGATCCAGCTGCGCGATGACATATTGGCTGGGGCGAGGGGCATTGGTCATCAGGCAGACCTTGCCGCCCTGCGCCCGATACGCCTGCAGCGCCGCGACGGCCGCCGGATAGGGCTGCTTGCCGTTGTGCAGACAGCCCCAGAGGTCGCAGAACAGCGCGTCGTAGCCGGCCGAGATCTCGGCCAGCGAAGCGATGATGCGCGGCATCAGAGGGCCAGAACCGGGATGATCTGCTTCTTGCGGCTCATCACGCCCGGCAGCACCACCGTGTCGCCGTCAACGGTCGCGGCAAAGCTGCGCTCGGCCACCTGCTTGACGAAGGCGTTGGGGACCAGCAGCGTCGCCTGTTCGCGCAGGATGTCCACGATGAACAGCAGCACCTCGTCCGCGCCATCATCGGCCGCCACCTTCGGCATCGCGGCCATCAACGACATCTTGCGGTCCAACAGGACCTGCGGGGCCGTGGTTTCCAGCACCGAAACGCGCAGTTGCTTGCCGCCCAGTTCGTATTCCTTGCTGTCCATGCGCAGCAGCGCCTCGTCGCTGAAGGCGCTGACGTCGGACTTGGCGGCGAACATCTCGGCCGCGAAATCGGTGATGTTGACGCCCAAGTCGGCGGCCAGCTTCTCGGCCACTGCGCGGTCATGCTCGGTCGTCGTCGGGCTGCGGAACTCCAGCGTGTCGGACAGGATGCAGGTCAGCATCGCACCCTTGATGGCTTCCGGGGTACGCGCCATGTCCTCGCCGATCAGGTCATGCATGATGGTGGCGGTGCAGGCCAGCGGCCGGATCGTGATGTTGATGGGCGAGCGGGTCTTGATGCCGCCGGCCAGCAGGTGGTGGTCGATGATCTCGATCACGTCGGCCTGATCCAGCGATGCGGGCAGCTCGGCCGGGTTATTGGTGTCAACGATGACGCACTGATCGCCCGCAGCCACGTCCGTGATGATCTGCGGCATGGCCAGGTTCCAGCGGTTCAGCATCCACAGCGCCTCGGTGTTCGGCTCGCCCTGCAATACGGGTTCGGCGGGGGTCTTGCGGACCTCGTTCAGGTACCAGGCCCAGATGATGGGCGAGCCGGTCGAATCCGTGTCTGGGGAAGTATGGCCGAAAACCTTGATCATGGTGTGCCTCGAGCGTTTCACAGTGGAACTTTGCGCGGGTTATAGGCGGCTGCCCAAGCGTTGTCCACGGCGGGAACAACGGGTTCGAAGGCACAGATGCGGCAAGGGGCGCCCCTCAGGACGCCCCTTGTCATGCCTCGATGCCTCATTAAAGTCAGGCAGCGCGAGATGTCAGCACCTCTTCGACGCGCTTCTGTGCGCCGCCCTCGTCCAGCCCGGCAACGGCCGCCACTTCGCGGGTCAGCCGGTCAAGTGCCGCTTCGTAAAGCTGGCGTTCAGAATAGGACTGCTCGCGCTGATCATCGCTGCGGTGAAGATCGCGCACCACTTCGGCAATGGACATCAAGTCGCCGGAATTGATCTTCTGCTCGTATTCCTGGGCGCGACGCGACCACATCGCGCGCTTGACGCGGGCCTTGCCCTTCAGCGTCTCAAGCGCGCGATCGATCAGGTCTGGGGTCGACAGGCTGCGCATCCCGATCTCAGACGCGCGCGCGGTCGGCACGCGCAGGGTCATCTTGTCCTTGTCAAAGGAAATAACGAACATTTCCAGCCGCAGGCCCGCGACCTCCTGTTCTTCAATGGACACGATCCGGCCCACGCCATGCGCGGGATAAACGACGAACTCGTCAGGGCGGAATTCGTTCTTCTTGGATTTCGACATCTGGCTTCCTTTGGACAGCGCCCTTTCAAGGGCACAAAGGGCCGGAGGAGGCGTCGGCCCCCTTCGGTCCGTTTTGAACTGTGTATGTGGCCCCTACCCGGCAGAGGGCGGGGGACGGCAGCTTTGGGCATCACCCCAGTGCCCCTGACTTGCGTCAAAGGCGCGTCTGCGGCCAACATAACACAAAAATGCCATGAAAAAAAGCGTCAGCACTTGTGCCGATTTCAGCCGAACGACCGCCAGTTTTTTCTTTAAAGGCAGCAAGTTGAGGCGGGGAACAGCGGGAGGTCGACTGGCCTCCTGACCGAATCAGTCGCCTTCGCCCGGCGCTTCCGAAAAGTATTTCTCCAGCTTCCCAGCCTGCCCGTCCATTTCGGTGGCCGTGGGCAAGGGATCCTTCTTGCGCGTGATCACCGGCCACTGCTCGGAGTACTTACGGTTGAACTCGACCCACTGCTCCATATCCGGCTCCGTGTCCGGGCGGATGGCGTCGGCCGGGCATTCCGGTTCGCAGACCCCGCAATCAATGCATTCGTCGGGATGGATGACCAAGGTGTTCTCACCCTCGTAGAAGCAGTCCACGGGGCAGACCTCGACGCAGTCTGTATATTTGCACATGATGCAGTTGTCGGTCACGACATAGGTCATCTTGGCACTCTTGTCCTGGTGTTCGCGGTGTCAACTAGTCGCTTCGGGCGGATCAATCAACCCGTCCCGGTCTTCCAGATACAGCTGCTGTGCGTCTGGCGCGGGACCGCGCCGGTCAGCCAGGCCAGTCACCGTCAGGCTGCGGACCCGGCCGTGGGCTGAAACCGTCAGCAGGTCGCCCGGCCGCACGGCCCGTCCCGGCTTGCGGCAGGGCTGGCCATTCACCCGGATGCCTCCGCCCTCGATGCGGTCGGCAGCAAGGCCACGGGTCTTGAAGATCCGGGCATAGAACAGCCATTTATCCAGCCGCAGCCCGTCGGCTGCACCCGTCACGTCAGGTCTTGTCCTTTAGCGCGGCAAGGATCGCGAAGGGGCTGTCAGGATCTGCCTTCTTTTCTGAGCGCGAGGTAAAGGTCTTGGGCGCGTTGTGGGATGGCTTGCCGCCCCCCTTCTTGCCGCCTTCGAACTTGTTGCCACCTGGTTTGCCCTGCCCGCGACGACGCTCCCCTTGGGGTGCGTCACCACGCGGACGCTCGCCCGTCGCTGCGTCCTTGGCAGGACCCTCGCGGCGCGGGCCGCGACGCTCGCCCTGCGGGCGCTCGCCTTGAGGCCGATCCGCCTGGCTACGGTCACCCTGGGGCCGATCACTGCGCTGATTGCGGTTGCCACGGGGCCGCGGAGCCCACTTGAAGGTATAGAACACCTCCATTTCGGGCGCGGCAGGCTCGGCGGCATCAGTCTCGGGGGTCGGCTCTTCCATTGCCGCCTCGGCCTCCGCCGCGCGCTTCTGCGCCTGCTCGGCCTCCCATTTCGCCCGGGTTTCGGCGGCAAGAACCGATTCTTCCTCGGTCATCGGGGCCACGGATGCTTCGCCTTCGGGCGCGGGGGCGACTTCGGGCGCCTCCGCGGCCTTTACCTTGGTGCGCTCGGATTTTTCAGCGGCATAGCCCAAGCCCTGCATCAAGCCCGCGAACTGCTCAAGCGTCATGCCGGTGATCGAAAGCATGTCCGGATTGGCCTCAAAGCCGCCGCGCGTGTCCTGAGCGCGCAGCAGATCGGCCAGACGCTCCAGCATGTCGATGCGGATCGCGCGCTCGCCGGCTGGACGATAACCCGACAGGGTATAGACCTGATCGGGAACCTCGGTCAGGTGGGGGATCGTCACAAGACCCGGCGGAGGGCTTTCCGGAAATTCGTCCAGACCCTGCGCCAGCGACCACAGCACCAGCCGCAGTCGCGTCGGCGCAGGCTTCAGCAGCGCCGGCATGAAGATGGTGAACTGGCCGAACCGAACGCCATGCTTGCGCAGCGCACCGCGAGAATCCTGGTCCAATTCCTTGACCTCGTTCGCCACGCCGTCGCGCGGCAGAACGCCAAGCGCCTCGACCAGGCGAAAGGCGAAGCCGCGGGCCAGACCCGTCAGCGCCTCATCCTTCTGCAGGGTCAGCAGCGGCTCGAACAAGGCGGCCACCTTGCGGTCGATGAAATGCTGCAGGCGACGGCGCACCTTGTCGGCGATTTCAGTGCCGGCTTCCTCGTCCACAAAGACGTCGACGCCGGGGTGCAGCGGATCCGAGCCCTTGACCAGCTTGCCGACCGCATGGCTGCCCCACATGAGGCCGCCCTGCTCGGTATAGTCCATCTCGGTATCGGGCGCGTTGTAGAAGCGGTCCGCGCGCAGGTGGAATTCGGGCTTCAGCGCCTCATAGCTGGCACGGTTCAGCATCCTTGCCTCGTCCGCGGTCGCGGTCTGGTCGGGGCGAAAGCGGAAACCCTCCAGACGGCCGGCGAATTCGCCCTCGACGGTCACTTCGCCCTTGTCGTTCACTTCGGCCACGAGGCTCTCCTTCTGCTTGAGCCGGCGCAACAGCACGGATGTGCGCCGGTCCACAAATCGTTGGGTCAGGGCCGCGTGCAACGCGTCTGACAGGCGGTCTTCTACAGCGCGCGTTTCCCCGCGCCAATGCTTTTCGTCCGCAACCCAGCCCGTTCTTTGCGCGACATAGGTCCAGGTGCGGATAAAGGCCAGCCTTTTAGAGATGGCGTCGATGTCGCCCTGCGTCTTGTCAATGCGCTTGATCGCGCGGTCCAGCCAGTCCGCAGGGATGTGCCCCTCCTGCAGGAAACCGAACAGCCGGGCCAGCAGCGTGGCATGTTCCATGTGGGAAATGCCCCTGAAATCAGGCACCCGGCAGATGTCCCACAGCAGGCGGACATCCTTGCCACCCTGCACGCGGTCACGAATTTCGGGCATCTCGCGCAGCAGCTTCAGCGCGCCAAGGTCGTCCGCCTCGCGTCCCCGGCCCAGAAGATCCTGGCCCGAACCGGCCTCAAGGCTTTCTACCAGCCGGTCCATCGTGCCGAATTCCAGCCGCGTGTTGCGCCAGGTCAGCCGCTGGATCGGGGCAAAGCGGTGGTTCTCCAGCGCGTCGACCAGCCCCTCGTCCAGGATCTGCGCCTCGCCGGTGACGCCAAAGGTGCCGGATTCGGTGTGCCGCCCTGCCCGGCCGGCAATCTGGCCCATCTCGTGCGGGAACAGCGGGCGGACGCGGCGCCCGTCGAACTTATGCGTGGCGCTGAAGGCGACGTGGCGGATGTCCAGGTTCAGGCCCATGCCGATGGCGTCCGTGGCAACCAGGTAATCTACCTCGCCGTTCTGATACATCTCGACCTGCGCGTTCCGGGTGCGGGGCGACAGCGCACCCATCACCACCGCACAGCCGCCTTTCTGGCGGCGCAGCAGTTCGGCCATGGCATAAACGTCATCGACGCTGAAGCCCACGATGGCGCTGCGCGCGGGCATCCGCGACAGCTTTTTCGAACCCGCCCAGGACAGGTTGGAAAACCGTTCGCGCCGGATGAACTGGGCTTCAGGCACCAGGGCGGCGATGGCCGGGCGCATCGTGTCGCTGCCCAGGAACAACGTCTCGTGCAGCCCGCGCATGTTCAGCAGGCGGTCGGTGAAGACATGACCGCGTTGCGGGTCGGCACACAGCTGGATCTCGTCTATGGCGACGAAATCGGCACCGATCTCGGGCATGGCCTCGGTGGTGGCCACCCAGTATTGGACCCGGTCGGGGACGATCCGCTCCTCTCCGGTGACCAGCGCCACGACCGAGGGGCCGCGCGCCTTGACGATCCGGTCATAAACCTCGCGCGCCAGCAGGCGCAGCGGCAGGCCGATGACCCCGGTCCGGTGGCCCAGCATGCGCTCGATCGCATGATGGGTCTTGCCGGTGTTGGTGGGGCCCAGAATGGCGGTGACCCGGCCGCGCGACGACATGTTCATGGCCTAGATATCGGTGCCGATGCGCTTGCGTTCCAGACGTGCGACGCCATCAATTGCTTCCTGCTGGTGGGGATGGATCTTCAGGCTCTCGCGATAGGCGGTCAGGGCGCGGTCATCCTCGCCCATTTCCTCCAGCATGGCCCCCAGCTGGGTCAGGGCCGCAAAGTGCCGCGGTTCCAGTTCCAGCGCGCGTGCCAGATCGGCCAGCGCGGGCCCGAACTGCCCTGCGGCGGCAAAGGCCGCGGCGCGCGCCTGAAAGCCGGCCGCGAAGTCGGGGGCATGGTCGGTCAGCGCCGTCAGATGGCCGATTGCTGTCGGGATGTCGCCCGCATCCAGCGCCTCTTCTCCCCGCCGCAGCAGCAGGTCCATCGCGGGTGAACCGGATCGCGACCATTCCCGCAGGATGTCGCTTTCCGCAATCCGCCATCCCTCGCCCTCGGGGGCGGCCAGACGGGCGAAGGCGTCGTCCAGCGGCGCAGCCCATCCCGCGACCGGCAAGACGCTTGCCAAAACAAGGAAAATCGTCAGAACTCTGTGACGCAGTGCCGCGACGGCATTCTGGAAAACGGGGCGGTCCAGGCTCATAGTATGGGTGTAACCCAGCCCGCAGGTCGGGCGCCAGCCCAAGCGCACCAAGAGGATCAAAATGAGCAAAGTCGTGAATGCAGCTGTCGAGAAACTGAGCCAGAAGATCGACAGCTTCGAATCCACCGCCAAGTTCGTGATCGAGGACGAGGGCGCGATCATGATCGACGAATCCGGCGTGCGCGCAGGCGACGAAGAGGCCGAGGTGACGCTGACCGCATCGCGTGAGACCTTTGAGGGCATCCTGAACGGCGACGTGAATCCCGCCACCGCCTTCATGACCGGCAAGCTGGCCATCGACGGCTCGATGGGCGTGGCCATGCAACTGGGGCAAAAGCTGTCCTGACCTGATGGAGCAGGCGCCATTCCACCAGCTGCCCGACGATCCGCGTGCCCCCGCGCGCGCCTTTTTCGTCCGGGCAGAGGATGGAATCCGCCTTCGGTTTGCCTGTTGGCAACCTGATGACGGTGCGGTCCGGGGCAGCGTGCTGCTGTTTCCGGGCCGGACGGAATATGCCGAGAAATATGCCCCCGTGGCGGACCTTCTGGTTGCAGAAGGCTATCATGTGCTTGCCGTTGACTGGCGCGGACAGGGGCTGTCCGACCGCCTGCAGCACAATCCGCGTCCGGGTCATATTGGCGAATTCTCGGATTACCAGCACGACGTGATCGAGATGATCGTACTGGCCGGGGAACTGCGCCTGCCGCGCCCCTGGCACCTGGTGGCGCATTCGATGGGCGGCTGTATCGGACTTGCCGCGCTGGAGGCTGGTTTGCCTGTTCAGACCGCCGTGTTTTCAGCGCCCATGTGGGGCATCAACCTGCGCCGTATGCAGCATGGCGTGGCGCTTGGGATCGCTTATCTGGCCGGTCGCGTTGGACGAGGTGGATTTCCGGCACCGGGCAGCGGCGGGGCCGCGAACACCTATGTGCTGGATGAAAGCTTTACAGCGAACCTGCTGACACAGGACCCCGACGAATGGGCGCGGCTTGTGCGAGAGGCCGCACATTGGCCGGACCTGACCATCGGGGGCGCCAGCTTTGACTGGGTGGCCAAGGCGCTGAACGAATGCACCCGGCTGTCGCGCATTCCCTCGCCCCCCCACCCGATGCTGGTGTCGCTCGGATCCGACGAAAAGGTTGTCTCGCCGGGCGCCATCCGCGATCGCGCCGCCCGCTGGCCCGGGGGCCAGCTGCTGGAGATTGACGGGGCGCGTCACGAGGTGATGATGGAGACGCCAGAAACGCGTGCCCGGTTCTTCAACGCGATGCTGGCCCGGTTCGAGAACAGTTGAACTTCAGCCGCCGGCTTTCACATCCGTCCTGGTTGCGCGGCTGCCGGTCAGGGTCGCGACGCTTGGCAGGCGCAGCCGGATGCGCTTGAGCCGGCGCGGGTCGGCATCCACGACCTCGAACTCGGCGCCGGACGGGTGTGCAATGACCTCGCCCCGCAGCGGAACCCGGCCTGCCAGCATGAAAATCACGCCGCCCAAGGTGTCAACCTCCTCGGTTTCATCCGCATCCATCAGGCGCAGCCCGGTTTCCTGCTCGACATCCGCCAAACCCGCGCGCGCCTGGATCAGCCACTGGCCCGGCTTTTCCCGCACCCAGAGGCCACCTTCATCCTCGTCATGCTCGTCCTCGATCTCGCCGATCACCTGCTCGATCAGGTCCTCGATCGTGACCAGTCCATCGACGCCGCCGTATTCGTCGATGACCAGCGCCATGTGGATGCGCTTGGTCTGCATCTGTTGCAGCAGGACGCCGATAGGCATCGAGGGCGGTACATAAAGCAGCGGGCGCAGCATCGGTCGCAGGGTGAACTTGCCGCCTGCGCCAAAACCGTGCTTCAGCGACAGGTCCTTCAGGTGGATCATTCCCAAGGGGCTGTCCAGGGTACCCCGAAAGACCGGAATACGCGAAAATCCGTGTTCGCGGAACATGGTCACCAGATCTTCCAAGGTGATGTTCAGCGGCGCGGCGATGATCTCGACCTTGGGGATGGCCACGTCATCGACGCGCATCCGCCGCAGGTTCAGAAGGCCGGGCTTGCCGGGGCCGTGGCGCTGAACCTCGGCCGGGGGGCCGTTCTCAGACCCGGTCAGCGCGTGAAGCACACGCCCGAAGAAGCCTTTTGAAAGGGGGGCGTCATGATCCCCCTCCGACAATCTATCGGCGTGGGATTGCGCTTCCTGATCAGGGGAATAGTCGGGTAATCGGGCCTCGGAACTCATCAGTTTGTCTCCCTGTAGGGGTCGGCGATGCCCAGATCCCGCAGGATGGCGCGCTCGGTCGCCTCCATGAACTCGGCATCGGGATCGTTGTCGTGGTCATAGCCCAGCAGGTGCAGCGTCGCGTGGACCAGCAGGTGGGTTACGTGATCCGCGACCGGCTTGCCCTGAGCCGCAGCCTCCGCCACGCAGGTTTCATAGGCAATGGCGATGTCGCCCAGTTCCTCCTCGTCGGGCAGGACCGGCGACGCCCCCGGCGGGTGCGGCAGATGCTCGACCGAGGGCCAGGACAAAACGTTCGTCGCGCGGGGCTTGCCTCGGAAATCGGCGTTCAGCGCCGAGATCCGGACATCGTCGCAGCCCATGACGACCACCTCGCCGCCGATCCGGTGCCAGCGCAGCGTCGCCTCGACCGCACGGGCCGCCAGCTGTTCAAGGCCAGCGGCCTCCCATCGCTCGTCCTCGATGACGCAATCAGCGGTTATCTGGTCAGGCATCGTTCCGCATCTGCCGGCGGGGTGCATATTGCCCCCGCAGCCCTTCTGTTTCCCCGCGGGCAACTGCCGCGACTTCCTCGGCGTCATAGGCCTTGATGATCCGCGCAACAAGCGGATGGCGCACAACGTCATCGGCAGTGAAATAGCTGAAGCTGATGCCCTTGACCCCGGCCAGGATCTTTTCGGCGTCGACCAAGCCCGACTGCATGCCACGCGGCAGGTCGATCTGCGTCCGGTCGCCGGTGATGACCATGCGCGACCCTTCTCCAAGCCGCGTCAGGAACATCTTCATCTGCATGGAGCTGGCGTTCTGCGCCTCGTCCAGCACCACAAAGGCGCGCGACAGGGTGCGACCGCGCATGAAGGCCAGGGGCGCGATCTCGATCCGCTTTTCCTCAACCAGCTTCTGCATCTGCTTGGCCGGCAGGAAGTCGTTCAGCGCATCGTAGAGCGGCTGCATGTAGGGATCGACCTTTTCCTTCATGTCGCCGGGAAGAAAGCCCAAACGCTCGCCTGCCTCGACGGCCGGACGCGACAGGATGATCTTGTCAACCTGCCCGCCGATCAGCATCGTGACGCCCACAGCGACCGCCAGATAGGTCTTGCCCGTGCCTGCCGGACCGATGCCAAAGGCCAGTTCGTTTTGGAACAGGGCGCGGACATAGGCCTTTTGCGCATCCGTGCGCGGCTCGACCGACTTCTTGCGGGTGCGCAGCTCATAATTGCCCTGCGCGAACATCTCCAGCTGTTCGGTCGGAGTGATCTCGGCGACCGGGTCCACGCCCATGCGCAGGGCTGCCTCGATTTCGGGCAGGCTGACAGGACGCTGCTGTTCCAGCCGCGCATAAAGGGCGCCGAGGATCTGCGCCGCCTCGGCCTGCGCCTCGGGGTCGCCCACGATGGCAAGCTGGTTTCCGCGGCGCAGGATATGCACCGCTAGCGCCTCTTCGATCCGTGCCAGGTGCCGGTCATTCGCACCGCACAGGTCGATCAGCAGCCGGTTGTCGGGAAATTCCAGCAGGGTTTCAGCCGAAGGGGTCGCAACGGGGGGCGTCGGGGTTAGGCCCAAATCTTTCTCCTGCTCAGGCGTCGGTTTCTATGGTGGCAAGCCGTAGGGATTCGCACAAGGCGATGTTGCGAAGGGCGCGGGCAACTGTGCCCCCGTTTCCGGCAAAACCCTGCGGTGGTGGTAAAAGTTGCATGAAGTTCAGACAAATTGAACCGGACCGTCCGGGTCCCTGCCCAGAAACTGGGCCAGTGCCGGCGCATGGTCCATGGCGGCGACCGGCCCGTCATGCAGGATCCGGCCGCCCTGCAGCAGCGCGACCCGGTCCCCGATGGCGCGAACCGAATCCATGTCATGGGTGATGGTGATGGCAGTCGCCCCGGTTTCCGTGACGATGCCGCGGATCAGGGCGTTGATGGCACGCGCCCGGATCGGGTCAAGGCCGGTCGTGGGTTCGTCAAAGAAGATGACCTGCGGATCGTCGGCAATCGCCCGCGCCAACCCGACGCGCTTGGCCATGCCCCCTGACAACTGGGCCGGCATCAGGTCTGCGGTTTCGGGGGACAGGCCCACGCGGGACAGCTTTTCGATCGCGATGGCGCGCGCCGGACGGTCGCCCATCCGCTGGCGCAGGCGGAAGGCCACGTTCTGCCAGACCGAGAGGCTGTCGAAAAGCGCAGCCCCCTGGAACAACATCCCGAACCGCGCCAAGAACCGTGCGCGTTCCGCGCCCCGCAGCGGACGGCCCTGCCAGAGGACCTGCCCTGCATTGGGTGTCTCAAGCCCCAGAATGCATTTCAGCAGGATCGACTTGCCCGTGCCCGATTGGCCGATCACGCAAAGGCTCTCGCCCTGCGGCACGTCTAGGTCCAGTGCCTCCAGAACCTGCTGCGTGCCAAAAGATTTGGACAGGCCACGAACCTGGATCATTCGAAGAAAAGTCCCGTCAGCGCGAAGTTGGCGGCCAGGATGCCGACTGCCGCCGCCACGACCGCGCTGGTGGTGGCGCGCCCTACGCCTGCCGCACCGCGACCGGACCGCATCCCGAACCAGCAGCCGGACAGGGCCACGATCAGGCCGAACACGGCGCCCTTGATCAGGCCCGACGTTACGTCCCAGACTTCGAGATAGGCCCAGCTGTTGGCGATATAGGTGGCCGAGTTGAAGCCAAGGGACATCGTGCCCACCATCCAGCCGCCCATGATGCCGATGATGTCCCCGACCGCCACCAGAACCGGCAGCGACAGGATGGCCGCCCACAGGCGCGGGGTGACCAGCCACCGCACCGGATCGGTGGACAGGGTAACAAGTGCGTCGATCTGCTCGGTCACGCGCATCGTGCCGATTTCAGCCGCGATGCTGCTGGCCACACGCGCGGCCACCATCAGACCGCCCAGAACCGGCCCCAGTTCACGCACCATGCCAATGGCGACGATCGCGGGCACCACGTCGCCCGCCTGAAACCGCTGCCCGCCCGAATGGATCTGCAGGGCCAGAGCCGCGCCGGTGAACAGCGCCGTCAGCCCCACGACCGGCAGCGACAGCCAGCCGATCTGGACCAGCTGGCGCAGGATGGCGCTGCCGGGGAACGGCTTCAGGCCGCCAAGGCCACGGACGGCAAAGATCACAACCGCGCCCGTGCCGCGCGTCAGGTGCAGCGCCGGGCGTCCGATCGCACGGATGGGGGTCACAGATAAGTCCGCTGGTAACGCTGGCGGAGAGAGGTCAGGATCTCATAGCCGATGGTGCCGGCCAGGTCGGCCAGGCGGTCGATCGGCTGCTGCGGGCAGATCAGGTCCAGCGCGTCCGGCACGTCCGGCAGGTCGGTGACATCCACCGTGATCAGGTCCATCGAAACCCGCCCAACAACCGGGCAAGCCGTATCGCCTGCGAACAACGACACACCACTGGAGGATAACGCCCGCAGGATGCCGTCGGCATAGCCCGCATCAACGGTCGCGATCCGGCTGTCGCGGTCGGCACGCCAGCTGGCGCCATAGCCGACCATCTCACCGGCCCTTACCTCGCGCGTCTGGATCACGCGCAGCGACAGGCGCAAGACCGGCCGCGCGTCGGCAAAAGGCAGACCGCCGTAAAGACCCACGCCCGGCCGGACCAGATCAAAGTGATAATCCGCACCCAGCAGGATTCCACCCGTCGCGGCCAAGGACCGCGGCACGCCACATCCATCGGTCATCGCGCGGAACGCCGCCAGCTGGGCGGCATTGGCCGGATGATCAGGCTCATCCGCGCAGGCCAGGTGGGACATTATGAACGTCGGGCGCGCGGCAAGCGCCTCGTCGCGAATGGCAGCCCACTCGGCGGCCTCCATCCCAAGGCGGTTCATGCCCGTGTCCAACTGGATCGCAAAAGGTGCCCCGGGCCGCATCGCGCGGTCGCGGAAGAACTGGGCGGGGCTGTTCAGCACGGGCGTAAGGCCCGTCAGGTCCTCGCCTTCCATATGCCCCGACAGCACGTTGATTTGCGCATCTTCGGGCAGATGCGGCCGGATGGTCCTGCCCTCGTGCGCCAGCGCCACAAAGAAATCGCGCACGCCCGCAGCATAAAGCGCCGGAGCGACACGGACTGCGCCCAAGCCATAGGCATCGGCCTTGACCACGGCCGCGGTCCTGGCCCCAGAGGCTTTCGCCGCAAGTGCCGCGTGATTGGCCAGTATGGCCGGAATGTCGATCTGCAAACCCATGTCGCTGCAGTGCCTTCGGTCGCGCCCCGCGTCAAGAGGCGCAAGATTTGCGGCCGCTTTGCAATTTTTCAGTTTGCTTGTCGTTTCTTCAACATGATTTGCAAATTTTCCCAATTTTCCTTTGCTGCACCCCTGTCCCGGTCTAACTTGCCGGCAACGGACGAAAAGGGGTTGGCCATGAAGGACATTCTGCAAGAGCTTGAGCGGCGGCGCAGCGAGGCCCGGCTTGGCGGCGGCCAGCGGCGGATCGATGCCCAGCACGCCCGTGGCAAGCTGACCGCCCGCGAACGGATCGACCTGCTGCTGGACGAGGACAGCTTCGAGGAATTCGACATGTTCGTCGCCCATCGCAGCACCGATTTCGGCATGGAGGAGGACCGCCCCTATGGCGACGGCGTTGTGACGGGCTGGGGCACGATCAACGGGCGGATGGTCTATGTCTTCAGCCAGGACTTCACCGTCTTCGGCGGATCGCTGTCCGAAACCCATGCCCAGAAAATCTGCAAGATCATGGACATGGCGATGCAGAACGGCGCGCCCGTCATAGGCTTGAACGATTCGGGCGGCGCGCGCATCCAGGAGGGCGTGGCCAGCCTTGCGGGCTATGCCGACGTGTTCCAGCGCAACATCATGGCATCCGGCGTCATCCCGCAGATCAGCGTCATCATGGGCCCCTGCGCGGGCGGCGCGGTCTATTCGCCGGCGATGACGGACTTCATCTTCATGGTGAAGGACACGTCCTACATGTTCGTCACCGGCCCCGACGTCGTGAAGACCGTCACCAACGAGGTCGTGACGGCCGAACAACTGGGTGGGGCCAGCACGCATACCAGGAAATCCTCGGTCGCCGACGGCGCCTTCGAGGATGATGTTGAGGCGCTGTCGGAAATCCGCCGTCTGTTCGACTTCCTGCCGCTGAACAACCGCGAAAAGGCACCCACGCGCCCCTTCTTTGATGACCCGGCACGGATCGAGCCCAGCCTGGACACGCTGATCCCCGACAACCCGAACCAGCCCTATGACATGAAGGAACTGATCGCCAAGGTCGCGGACGAGGGTGATTTCTACGAGGTCCAGAAGGATTTCGCGGGCAACATCATCATCGGGTTCATCCGCATCGAAGGGCAAACCGTGGGCGTGGTCGCCAACCAGCCGATGGTGCTGGCCGGGTGCCTGGACATCGACAGCTCGCGCAAGGCCGCGCGCTTTGTGCGGTTCTGCGATGCGTTCGAGATCCCGATCCTGACGCTGGTGGACGTTCCGGGCTTCCTGCCCGGCACGGGGCAGGAATATGGCGGCGTGATCAAGCACGGGGCCAAGCTGCTGTTCGCCTATGGCGAGGCGACCGTGCCCAAGGTCACGGTCATTACGCGCAAGGCCTATGGCGGGGCCTATGACGTCATGGCATCGAAGCACCTGCGCGGCGATTTCAACTATGCCTGGCCTACCGCCGAGATCGCCGTCATGGGCGCCAAGGGCGCGGTCGAGATCCTTTATCGCAGCGAACTGGACCAGCCCGACAAGATCGCCAGCCGCACCAAGGATTATGAGGACCGCTTTGCCAACCCTTTCGTCGCCGCCGAAAAGGGCTTCATCGACGAGGTGATCCAGCCCCGCAGCACGCGCAAGCGCGTCGCCCGCGCACTCGCCAGCCTGCGCGGCAAGCGGCTGACGAACCCGTGGAAAAAGCACGACAACATTCCGCTGTGAGTCGCGGGGCCGGGGGATGGGGATGCACAAGATCGTGATTGATGCAGCGGCGCCACAGGGCGGCGGCACTTTGTCCCCGGCCGACGCCTGTGCCTGTCTGCCCTGCCGGGGGGGCGCTATCATCCCGCGCGGACCGGTCACCAAACAAGCCGGCCGCAATCAGAGCAGCAGGGCGTTATCCCGCCCGCTTCACAGGAGCGAAATTCCATGTCGAAAAGAATCATCCTCGGCCTCGTGCTGGTGTCTGCCTTCGCCGCCTGCCAGCGTCAGCAGCCCGACGTCTTCGTGCCGACCGCACCGGCAGCGCCGATGGTCAATCCCGTCACGACCGAACCCGTTTATCAGGGCAAGTTCGGCTAAGACCTTCCGTCCGACCATCGCGCGCGGGCGGCCAGCCTGCCCGTGCGCAGCAGCAGGCCCCGCGCGCCCCAGCACAGGGGCATTGCCATGCTGAAGCATCGGGGTTTTCCAGGGCGACTGCCCGGTACCGACTTTCAATTCGTTATCCGGCGTGAAAACCGCAAGAAGGGCGCAACGCCCATCACGCGGCGGGAACGTTTCCGCGACCGCAAGCCCGCCGACAAACGCGCCGACGCCGGGTTTCTGTCCGCGCTGATCGCCAAGTTCGGTGACGAGCCCTTTGTCCGCGGCAACCTGGACGCCGGTCGCCTGTCCTGGCTGATCGGGCGCGAGGTCAAGCCGGTGGGCGACTTCGATCCCGCCGATTACGAGCAGCTGTTGCAGGTCGACATGGCCGCCGCAGAGGCAGCCTTTCCGGAACTTTTCGTCCAGGACGCCCCGCCTGCCTTTGACTGGGACGACGAGGATGGCTGGGACGACGACCTGGAGGCGGACGACGACTGATGGGCAAGTGCGCGCCGAACTCCTTGAAGTCACACGCATGTCAGTTTGACGCGGGGTGCGGCTGTGCGATAACCCGTCACGACCTACAACCGGCCTCCAAGGGGCCCATCAAGACAGGCACACCATCATGCAGAAAACCTTTGCTCTTCGCATCGCCGCTCTGGCCTTGGCCACGGCAGGCCTGGCAGCCTGCGAGCCCGGCTATCAGGGCGGCGGCATCTCTCCGGACGCGCAGCGCGCTGCTGGTGGCGCCGTGGCCGGTGCCGTCATTGCCAAGGCACTTGACGAAGACCTGGCGACCGGCGCGGCCATCGGTGCCGTCGGCGGCGCGCTGTGCGATGACGCGGGCGTCTGCCAACGTCGCTACTGATCACTGCGGCTTTATCCAAACACCTCAGCAAGGAGCGTCCTGCGCTCCTGCCACTCACGTCACGGGATTCATATCATGTCCAAGCTTCTTGCCATCGCCGCTCTGGTTGGCGCAACCGCTGTTGCGGGTTGCACCCAGGGGATCAACCCGACCGACACCGACCGCGCGCTTATCGGTGCGGGCGTCGGCGCGACCATCGCCAGCGTCAGCGGTGAAAACGCCATCAAAGGCGCGGCCATCGGCGGTGCAGCCGGCGCGCTGTGCAACGACGTGCGTCTTTGCCAGTAACTGCCTGACCTGCGGCGCGCGACCTGCGCGCCCGGTTCTTCAAGCCGCCCCGGGCCCTGCGCCCAGGGCGGCTTTTTCACGTTCCGTCCTGGGGGGAGCCCATGTTCAAGAAGATCCTGATCGCCAACCGGGGCGAAATCGCCTGCCGCGTCATCAAGACGGCGCGCAAGATGGGCATCGCCACCGTGGCGGTCTATTCGGATGCCGACCGCAACGCGCTGCATGTGCGGATGGCCGACGAGGCGGTGCATATCGGTCCGCCCCCGGCCAACCAATCCTATATCGTGATCGACAAGATCATGGAGGCGGTCCGACAAACGGGGGCCGAGGCGGTCCATCCCGGCTATGGGTTCCTGTCCGAAAACCGCAAGTTCGCCGAGGCGCTGGAGGCCGAGGACGTCGTCTTCATCGGCCCGCCCTCGGGCGCGATCGAGGCGATGGGCGACAAGATCACCTCGAAGAAGCTGGCGCAGGAAGCCGGCGTCAGCACCGTTCCGGGCTACATGGGCCTGATCGCCGATGCCGAGGAGGCCGCCCGCATCAGCGACCAGATCGGCTATCCGGTGATGATCAAGGCCAGCGCGGGCGGCGGCGGCAAGGGGATGCGCATTGCGTGGAACGCTGATGAGGCGCGCGAGGGCTTTGAAAGCTCCAAGAACGAGGCTGCCAACAGCTTTGGTGACGATCGCATCTTCATCGAGAAATTCGTGACGCAGCCGCGCCACATCGAGATCCAGGTCCTGGCTGACAAGCACGGCAATGCCGTCTATCTGCACGAGCGCGAATGCTCGATCCAGCGACGCAACCAGAAGGTCATCGAAGAGGCCCCGTCCCCCTTCCTCGACCCCGAAACCCGCCGCGCCATGGGCGAACAGGCCGTGGCCCTGGCCAAGGCGGTGAACTATACCAGCGCCGGCACCGTCGAATTCATCGTGGACGGGAACCGCAACTTCTATTTTCTGGAAATGAACACCCGCCTTCAGGTGGAGCATCCGGTGACCGAACTGATCACCGGGGTGGACCTGGTTGAACAGATGATCCGCGTCGCCGCAGGCGAGCCGCTGCCCTTTGCCCAATCGGACCTGAAAATCAACGGATGGGCCATGGAAAGCCGGCTTTACGCCGAGGATCCTTATCGCAACTTCCTGCCGTCGATCGGGCGGCTGACCCGCTATCGCCCGCCCGCAGAGGTCGCGGCCGGTCCCATGGTGGCCGAGGGCAAATGGCTGGCCTTGGGAACGCCCACGGGTGCGGCCGCCGTTCGCAACGACACCGGCGTTTTCGAGGGCGGCGAGATCAGCATGTTCTATGACCCGATGATCGCCAAGCTGTGCACTTGGGCGCCTTCGCGCGGCGAGGCGATCGAGGCGATGCGCCTGGCTTTGGACGAGTTCGAGGTCGAGGGGATCGGCCACAACCTGCCCTTCCTGGCGGCGGTGATGGACCATCCCAAGTTCGTATCGGGCGACATCACCACCGCCTTCATTGCCGAGGAATATCCCGAGGGATTTCACGGCGCCCCCTGCGGCGAGGATGAACTGCGTCGCGTGGCCGCCGCCGCCGCTGCCATGCACCGCGTGGCCGAGATCCGGCGCGCCCGCATCAGCGGCCGACTGAGCAATCACGAACGCCATGTCGGGGAGGATTGGGTGGTCTTTGTCGCCAATCGAGAGTTTCCAGCGCGGATCGAGGCGGACCGGGACGGCGCCACCGTCCAGATCGACAGCGAAAGGCTGCGGGTCGAGGGCGAATGGCTTCCGGGGCAGTCGCTGGCCCGGATGGAGGTAGGAGGCCGACCGCTGGTGCTGAAGGTGGACAAGATCCCTGCAGGCTTTCGGCTGCGCAGCCGCGGCGCGGATCTGCGCGTGCATGTCCGCCGTCCCCGCGCGGCGGAACTGGCGCGGCTGATGCCCGAGAAGTTGCCCCCCGACACGTCCAAGTTCCTGCTGTGTCCGATGCCGGGACTGGTGGTCAAGGTGAATGTGGCCGCCGGCGACGAGGTGCAGGAAGGTCAGGCCCTGGCGACGGTCGAGGCGATGAAGATGGAAAACATCCTGCGGGCCGAACGTCGCGGCACCGTCAAGGCCGTGAATGCGGCGCCGGGGGAAAGCCTGAAGGTGGATGACATCATCATGGAGTTCGAATGACCCGCAGCCTGCCTGCTTTCGCAGCCGCCGCGCTGGTTGCCCTGACGGGGGCGGCTGGCTTTGTGCTGCTGGCGGGCGGGACGACCTTCAGCGTCGGGATGGCGCGGGTTCCGCTGGTTTATGTGCTGACGCCCTTGGTGGCGCTGGCCCTGTTCCAGCTGGTCTTCGGCCTGACCACGCGCAGGTGGCGCGGGTCGCGTTTCTGGATGGTGGCGCTGCCGCTGTCGGCGCTGCTGTGGGGTGGCGGACTTTATCTGGTACTGGAGGCCTGGCTGACGCCGCGCACCGTGCTGTGGGCCGAGGCTGCGGTTCATCTTGTCGCCGGCCTGTTAGCGCTGCGCCTGACGGAGGGGACATGAAGGGTCGCTTGTCCCTTTCGTCCCGGGGCTGGGACCCGGAACTGCAACCGCTGGTCATGGATGCCCGCCGTGCCGCCGCTTGACAATTATCTCAGTCCCCAGCTGCAACAGGCGGTCATCACCGGCCTGTTTGTGGCGGTAGGCTGGGTTGTCGTCGCCTCGCAGACGCGCCGTCGCGACGCCGCCCTTCGCCGGGCGCGCGAGGCGGATATCCAGCGCGCCCTCTTGGCCGAAATTCGTGCCCATGTGTTCGCGCTGGAACAGCAAAGCCCGGACCCCGAAGATGCGGCGGCGTTGATCGCGCGCATCAGGACGGGAGATTTTGTGCCCACCCTGCCCCAGCACGGCAACGACCGCATCTTCACGGCGGTGATCGCGGATATCCATATCCTGCCTGCGCCGGTCATAGACCCTATCGTGCTGTATTATCGCCTTCTGTCGGTCATGGGGGCGCTGGCCACCGATCTGCGGCGCATCGCCCGAAACGATGGGCGGCGCGCGGCCCAGATGATGGCCGATTACCTGTCGCTGATGGAGGAAACCCGCGACAGCGGCATTCAGGCCATTCGGGTCCTGACCGAAAGCCTGCGCGGCGGGGCGGATGCGGTGGAGCGGATGCTGGATGAAGACGAGGCTGCGGCATTGGCGCAACTGGCACAGCGCCTGCCGGGCGAGATTGCGGAAATGCGCGGCCGGCTGGACGCGATCAGTAGCCGATCTTCGGACCCGAGAGGCCGGTGATGGGGCGCAGACCGATGGCCCTCACGATTTCATTGGCGCGGCTGATGGCCGCCGGCTTGGGCTTGGCTTCGGAACGTGGGGCCGTATCATTGCGCAGGGGTTTGACCACCCGGGCGGGAACGGCCTGCGGCTTGGCACCGCGATCTGCGTGCGAAATTGCCATGATCCTCTCCTCCGTCTGGTCAGACACGCTGTCCGACACTGTTCATGATATAGGGAACGCGCCGCAAATCCACAAGTTTCCGCCCTGCAGGCCCTATCGCAGGAGGCTGCCCCGGCCGATCTCCTGCCGGCGCAGCGGCAGCCGGTCGATCGCGCGGCCGACCTCGCGGGCGTCCCAAGGCGTGGGGCGGCGGATCTTGACCTGCCCGTCCTTGTCGATCAGCACCAGCGAAAAGCCGCGCGGGCGCAGCTGCTGGCGCCAGATCGTGTTGGCGGAAGGATCGCTGTCGATCACGATTACCACGTCGCGGGCCGCCAGCGCACGCCCGTCCAGCCGCAGGGCCTCGACCTGCTCGACAAAGGCGGGATCGCCGGGCGTATCGGCAAAGACCACCACTGGCCGCGCCGTCCACAGGAACTGCTGCGGCTCGACTTCGGCCGCGTTCAGCAGCACCGGGTCGCCTGCGGCCAGCGGAGATACCACCTCCTGCGGGGCCTCGGGCAGTTGGCTGACCGGCGGCAGACGGGCGGGATTGCGCTGCGGCGTGCTGTCGCGGATGGTTTCGGGATCGGGCGCAGGCGCGTCGCGCCCCGGACCCATTCCGGCCAGTGCCACTGCAAAAATCAGGAATTTCAACTTCATCGGCACCTCGTCATGTCCTGAATATAGGGCAGAACGGGCCGCGGGAAAGGATGGATCATGACAAAACCGACGCTTGAGGAATGGCGCAAGCTGGCCCGGACCGAACTGAAGGGCCGGGAACCCGACAGCCTGACCTGGCAGACGCTGGAGGGAATTCCCGTCAAGCCGCTCTATACCGAGGCGGACACGCAGGGGCTGGATCACCTGGGCAGCCTGCCGGGCATCGCCCCCTATACCCGGGGCCCGCGCGCGACGATGTATGCGGGCCGCCCCTGGACGATCCGGCAATATGCGGGCTTTTCCACCGCCGAAGAATCGAACGCCTTCTATCGCAGGGCCTTGGCGGCGGGGCAGCAGGGCGTGTCTGTCGCCTTCGACCTGGCCACTCATCGCGGCTATGACAGCGACCATCCGCGGGTGGTGGGCGATGTCGGCAAGGCCGGGGTCGCCATCGACAGCGTCGAGGACATGAAGATCCTGTTTGACGGCATCCCGCTGGACCAGGTCAGCGTCAGCATGACCATGAACGGCGCGGTGATCCCGATCCTGGCCAACTTCATCGTCACCGGCGAGGAGCAGGGCCATGACCGCGCGGTGCTGTCGGGCACCATCCAGAACGACATCCTGAAGGAGTTCATGGTCCGCAACACCTATATCTATCCGCCCGAACCCAGCATGCGGATCATCAGCGACATCATCGAATACACGTCGGGGCAGATGCCGCGCTTCAATTCGATCTCGATCTCGGGCTATCACATGCAGGAGGCCGGCGCGAACCTGGTGCAGGAGCTGGCGTATACTTTGGCCGACGGGCGCGAGTACGTGCGCGCGGCGATCGCTGCCGGCATGGATGTCGATGCCTTCGCCGGCCGGCTGTCGTTCTTCTTCGCGATCGGCATGAACTTCTTCATGGAAATTGCCAAGCTGCGGGCCGCGCGCCTGTTGTGGCATCGCATCATGTCCGAGTTCGCGCCGAAGAAGGAGGCCAGCCTGATGCTGCGGACGCATTGCCAGACCTCGGGCGTGTCGTTGCAGGAGCAGGACCCCTACAACAACGTCATCCGCACCGCCTATGAGGCGATGTCGGCGGCACTTGGCGGCACGCAGTCGCTGCACACGAACGCGCTGGACGAGGCAATCGCCCTGCCCACCGACTTCAGCGCCCGCATCGCCAGGAACACCCAGTTGATCCTGCAGGAGGAGACGGGCATCACCCATGTCGTCGACCCGCTGGCCGGGTCCTACTACGTCGAGAGCCTGACGGCGAAACTGGCCGATAAAGCCTGGGAACTGATCCAGGAAGTAGAGGAGATGGGCGGCATGACCAAGGCAGTCGCCAGCGGCATGCCCAAGCTGCGCATCGAGGAAACGGCCGCCCGCCGGCAGGCCCTGATCGACCGGGGCGAGGACGTGATCGTTGGCGTGAACAAGTACCGCAAGGAACGCGAGGACCCGATCGACATTCTGGACATCGACAACGTGAAGGTCCGCGACAGCCAGATCGCGCGATTGGAACGCATTCGTGCCAGCCGCGATCAGGGGGCTGTCGATGCGGCCCTGGCCGAGCTTGGCCGTCGCGCCCGGATGGGCGGCAACCTGCTGGAGGCGGCGGTCGAGGCCGCGCGCGCCCGCGCAACCGTCGGAGAGATCAGCATGGCCATGGAAGACGAGTTCGGCCGCCACCGCGCCGAGGTGCGCACCTTGGCAGGCGTCTATGGCGCCGCCTATGAAGGCGACGAGGGCTTTGCCCAGATTCAGCGCGACGTCGAGGCCTTTGCCGAGGAAGAGGGCCGCCGCCCGCGCATGCTGGTCGTCAAGATGGGCCAGGACGGCCATGACCGGGGCGCCAAGGTCATCGCCACGGCCTTTGCCGATATCGGTTTCGATGTCGATGTGGGACCGCTGTTCCAGACCCCTGAGGAAGCTGCCCAGGACGCCATTGACAATGACGTCCATGTGGTGGGCATCAGTTCACAGGCGGCAGGCCACAAGACCCTGGCGCCCAAGCTGATCGAGGCGCTGCAGGCCCAAGGCGCGGGCGAGATCCTGGTGATCTGCGGAGGCGTCATCCCCCAGCAGGACTACGACTTTCTGCGGGACGCGGGCGTCAAGGCCATCTTCGGCCCGGGAACAAACATTCCCTCGGCCGCAGCCGACATCCTGCGGCTGATCCGCGAAACGCGCACCTGATTGCGTCCCGCGACCGCCGGGGGCTTTGCGCCCCCGGACCCCCGCAGGGTACTTGGGCAACAAAGAAGAGGCGTTGTCTTGGCGTTCCCGCTGTGAAACCCTGTCCACCAAACAGCGCGAGGCAGGCATGAGCGACGGGCGCAACGGATCGGTCAAGCAGATCATCTGCATCAAGTGGGGCACCAAGTTCGGGCCGGAATATGTAAACCGCCTGCACGCCATGATCGCGCGCAACATCACGCCGCCCTTCCGGCTGTTCTGCTTTACCGACGATGGCAGCGGGCTGCACCCGGATGTGGCCGTGCGACCTTTGCCCGATTTTGCCTACCAGGCGCCGGTGAACACGCGCGGCAAGTGGCCCAAGTCGCGGCTGTGGGGCGATCTGGGGGATGTCACCGGCGTGGTGCTGTTCCTGGATCTGGATGTCATCGTGACGGGCGATTTGGATGCGTTTTTCGCGCATGGAAATCCCGACGACACAATCCTGGGACTCAACCCCAATACGCCCTTCGAGAAGATGGGCCAGACCTCGGTCTATCGGATGCGGGTCGGCAAGCTGGCACCGTTGCAGGGCATTTTCGCAGCCGACCCACAGGGCGCAGCGGACAAGTACCGCTATGAACAACGCTTCGTCACCCGCAATGCGCCCGGCGGAGTCAAGTTCTGGCCTAAGGGCTGGCTGGCGCATTTTCGCTTTCACTGCGTACCCGTCTTTCCGCTGAACTATCTCATGGCCCCGCGCATCCCCGAGGGCACCCGCATCGTCATGTTCCCCGGCAGCCTGAACCCGCCCGACGCGATCCTGGGACGGTGGGATGAGGCCGACCATGCGCGGCCGCCGCTGGAACATCTTCGCGCCATTTGGACAGGCGACCGGCGCGAGAGCGTATGGAAGCATCTGCGCCATTACGTCCGGCCCACGCCCTGGGTCGAAAAACTGTGGCGCGAATAGCCCGGTGCCCCTGCCCCGTGCACCCGATCGCCTGCCCGAATACATGGCTGCGGCCATCGGCCATGCCGTGGCGGCCTTCGGTTTTCTGGAAGAGGCCCTCACATGCTGAAGAAGAAGTCCGCCCTCGACGTGGTTTTCGGAACATGCTTCACCTTTTGCACAACAAGGGCGGGGGTGAGGATGCGCGGGACGGACGATGCAAGCATGTCGCTGTTCAGCCATGTCGATTGGAGGCACGCATCCCGACGCGGCATCCGGCTCGCGCACGATCCGGCATGTGATGAAGCTTGGACGCTGAGTTTGGGGGGCTTTCCGCCGATCTCGGTCGTCCATCGATCGCGCCGGAGCGGTTGATCCGGGCCAGCTTGGTTCAGGTCTTGTTCTTGATCCGATCGGAATAGCGGTTGATGGAGCAGATGCAGTAGAAAATCTTGTTCCCCTGGTTCCCCGGCCTCGGGGATCGACGACCCGGTCTGGGTGCCGCCGGTCTTCACCAAGAACCGCGACCGGTTGCTGACCCCCGATATGTCGCGGCACAGGTGAGGGCGGCGATCCTGGCGCATCGCGACGTCGCGCCGCTGCTGTTGGACAACCACGTCTTGGTCGACGGCAGACTGGTCAAGGCCTATGCCTCGATGAAGTGCGTCCCGCCAAAGGCCGCGAACACGCATCCCAACAACGACCCCGGCAGCCCGATCGGACCTGACAGGTCCGCCAATGGCCGCCCTGAACCGACCCGGACCCGGTCCCAGACGGACCCTATGCCCCGCCCCACCCGCCAGAACCGTAACGCCGAAGTCGATTTCCGGGGCAAGAAGCGGTCCAATGCCGCCCGTGCCTCGACCACCGAGCCGGACGCAGGGCTCTACAGGAAATCCCTCGGCACCGGGGCAATGCTGTGCTTCACCGGCCACGCGCTGGTGGAGAGCCGCTGGGACCCGATCGTGCAGGGCGAACCGACCCAAGGCCGAGGGCCATGCCGAACGACAGGCGGCGCTCGACATGATCCACCGCCATTCCCCCGGATCGGCCCGGCAACGGACGCGCGGTGCGGACAAGGGTTCGACGCTGCCGGGTTCGTTGCTGACCTGCGCCACGCTTGCGGCACGCCCTACGTTTCCCAGCAGTCTCGTTGCTCGGCGATCGACGGCCGCACCACCCGGCACAAAGGCTATGCCCTGTCGATCAAGCACCGCGAACGGATCGAAGAGGCCTTTGGCTGGGCCAGGAGCGCGGGGCGCATGGCGCAGACTGTCCATTGCGGCGTCGAGCCCGTGCGCCCCCGCTTCATCATGACAATGGCGCCAACAACCTTGCCCAGCCACCCCGGCTGCTGGCTGCGTGACGGGGAGAACCGCCGTCCCGCAGGCAGTAGCCGGGAGACTGAGGACACGAAGCTGAACGCCAAAGGTTACCCCGATCGGAAACCGCTTCTGCTCACAGACTTCAAAGCAGCCTGCCAAAGCGGGCGATCTTTTTCCTGACCCGCCAGGATCTGGGCAAAGAGGTGCACGATACCGCGCAGCAGGCATGGCTGCGGCGGGTGGACGACATCGTCGACGACACCCTTGGGACGCTGATCGCTGGCTTTCTTGAGGCGGCCCCGCCGGGTCCGGCGAAAGCCGCGCTGGCGCAGGAACTGCCAGCCCTGCGCCTGGGGCGCAACATGCTGTGCCACGCCTCGTGGCGGCCCGGCACCCGCGACAACATGTGGCACCCAACCTGCATCAACACACGGGGCGAGGGTTTTGTCCCGACAATCTGAGGCCGGCAGAGGTGCTGGCCCTGCGGGCTCGCACCTCGCAGGCCGTCTGCCGCGTCGTTGGTGGGCTGGCCAGGATGACACGGGCCCTTGACTGTTCGCCGCCCGCGCCCTTTCGCGCGTTGCAAGCCGCCCTCTGCCGCGCTAACACCCGCGAAATCAAGGATGAGAGGAACCCATGTCGTCCCCCCTCCGCCTCGGCATCGCCGGGCTTGGCACCGTCGGGATCGGTGTCGTCAAGATTGTCCAGAAACATGCGGACCTGCTGTCACGCCGTTCCGGGCGCGCCGTCACGATCAGCGCCGTCAGCGCCCGCGACCGCATGAAGAACCGCGACGCTGACCTGTCCGCTTATCGATGGGAAACCGACCCGATGGCCGTGGCGACCGCCGATGACGTCGATGTCTTTGTCGAGCTTGTCGGCGGCGACACGGGCATAGCCCGCGACAGCATCGAGGCCGCGCTGCGTTCGGGCAAGGATGTGGTGACCGCCAACAAGGCCCTGCTGGCGTTGCATGGACAGCACCTGGCCGAACTGGCCGAAAGCCTGGGCCGGGTGATCCGCTTTGAGGCGGCCGTCGCGGGCGGCATCCCGGTGATCAAGTCGATGACCGAGAGCATGGCCGGCAACCGCATCACCCGTGTGATGGGGGTCATGAACGGCACCTGCAACTATATCCTGACACGGATGGAAAGCGCCGGCCTGCCGTATGAGGCCGTCTTCGAAGAGGCGCGGCAGCTGGGCTATCTGGAGGCCGACCCGACGTTGGACGTGGGCGGGATCGACGCCGGCCACAAGCTGGCGATCCTGTCGTCGATCGCCTTCGGCACGCAGGTCGCCTTTGACGCGGTCGAGATCGAGGGGATCGAACGCGTCAGCATCGACGACATCCGCCGCGCCGCCGACATGGGCTATCGCATCAAGCTGCTGGGCGTGGCGCAGATGACGGCGCGCGGGCTGGAACAGCGGATGTCGCCCTGCCTGGTGCCTGCGGACAGCCCTCTTGGTCAGCTGGTGGGTGGCACGAATATGGTGGTGATCGAAGGGGACAGCGTGGGCCAGATCGTCCTGCGTGGTGCTGGCGCAGGCGAGGGTCCGACCGCCAGCGCCGTGCTGTCCGACATCGTCGAGATCGCCCGCGACGTGCGCCTTCCGGTCTTCGGCCAGCCCGCCGAGACGCTGATGGCTGCGCAACCCGCCCGCACGGCGGTACCCGCAGCCTATTACATCCGGCTGGAGCTGCAGGACAAACCGGGCGCTTTGGCCAAAGTGGCCACCGTTCTGGGGGACGCGGGCATCTCGATCGACCGGATGCGGCAATACGGCCAACACAGCCCGGCCAGCGTTCCCGTCTTGGTGGTGACGCACAAGACCACCCCCGATGCCATCGACTTTGCCATCGAGGCCCTGCCCCGGACCGGCGTCCTGGTCAGCGACCCGGTCGAGCTGCGCATCGAGGAAGTCTGACACAGGGGGGCCGCAAGGCTCCTGTCCCGCGCCGCAAGGCGCTGATCGTGTCGCGCCCCCTTGGGGGCGCGTCCGCTTGATCACTCAAGACGTCCCTGTCAAGCCCGACCAGCTTCTGAAGCGCTTCCTGCGTCATTGCCCAGGACCGCTGCCCCCGGTGATGAAGGCTTCGTTTTTCCGCCACAGACCGCGCAAATAAGACGAAGATGCGCCCCCCGTTGACAGGGCCTGCTTGCAAGGCGCCAGGCGCTTGGCCGCGCGGCGCCGTGCAGATTTTCCCCAGACCTTTGCGGATCAGCGCTTGGACGCCACCAGCGCGGCCACGCCTGGCAGGGTCTTGCCCTCCATCCACTCGAGGAAGGCTCCGCCCGCGGTCGAGATGAAGGTGAAATCCTGGGCCGCGCCCGCCTTGTTTAGTGCCGCGACTGTGTCGCCGCCACCAGCCACCGAAACCAACGTTCCCTGCCGCGTCAGATCCGCGGCGGCACCTGCGGCGGCGTTGGTGGCCGCGTCGAAGGGCTCGATCTCGAAGGCGCCAAGCGGGCCGTTCCAGATCAGCGTCTTGCAGGCCGACATGGCCTCGCGCAGCGCGGCTACGGTTTCAGGACCTGCATCCAGGATCATGGCATCCGCCGGGCATTCGGCAACCGACAGCACCTCGGACGGGGCGCCCGCCTTGAATTCACGCGCCACGACGATATCGACCGGCAGGTGGATCTTGCAGCCCGTCTGCCGGGCCTTTTCCAGAATCGCGCGCGCCGTGTCGGCCATGTCGCGTTCGGCCAGCGACCTGCCGACCTCGATCCCTTGGGCCACCAGGAAGGTGTTGGCCATGCCGCCACCGATGACCAGATGGTCCACCCTGTCGATCAGGTTGGTCAGCAGTTCCAGCTTGGTGGACACCTTGGCGCCGCCTACGACTGCCATGACTGGACGCTTGGGGTCACCCAGAGCGGCGTCCAGCGCCTTCAGCTCGGCCTCCATCAGCCGGCCGGCACCCGCGTTCAAGAGCCGCGCCAGCCCCTCGGTCGAGGCATGGGCACGGTGCGCGGCCGAAAAGGCATCGTTCACATAAGCCCCGCCCAGGGCCGCCAGCGAGGCCGTAAAGGTCGCATCGTTGGTTTCCTCTCCGGCGTGGAAACGGGTGTTCTCCATCAGGGCCACCTGCCCCGGCTGCAGTGCCGCCACCACGCGCTTGGCCGCGCCGCCGATACAGTCGTCGGCAAAGACCACGGGCTGGCCCAGGGCCGCCTCCAAGGCCGGGACGATCTGCTTCAGGCTCATTGCCTCGACCCGCTGCCCCTTGGGGCGGTCGAAATGCGCCAGCAGCACGGGAATGCCCCCCTTGGCCTGGATGTCCTTCACGGTCGGCACGATCTTCTCGATCCGCGTCGCGTCAGTCACCTGGCCGTTCTCGACCGGCACGTTCACGTCGACACGGGTCAGCACGACCTTTCCCTGCAGATCCATGTCGTCGATGGTATTGAACTTGGCCATGTCGCGTCCTTTCGGGCTGTGGGGCGTCGCCGAGGCTTGTCCCGCATGGCGCAGGTCCCGTCAACTCTGGTGATGGTCCAACATGTGCGTGATCCCGCCAAGGCCCCTTCATAACGGTTTCGCGCGTTGCCCTTTGCCCTTCGATTACCTAGATCAGGGGTCGAACCTGGCAAAGGAGGGCCGCATGGCCGATATCAAGGACCCGGAAAACACCATCGTCATCGAGCTGAAGGACGGCCGCGTCGTCGTCGAGCTGCTGACCGATGTTGCCCCCAAGCACGCCGAGCGGATGAAGGAACTAGCCCGCGCCGGCGCCTATGACAACGTGGCCTTCCACCGCGTCATCGACGGCTTCATGGCGCAAACGGGCGACGTGGCCCATGCCAACATGGAAAAGGACTACAACCCGGGCCGCGCCGGCACGGGCGGGTCGGACCTGCCGGACCTGCCGGCCGAGTTTTCCAAGCTGCCGCATGACCGTGGCACCCTGGGTGCGGCCCGGTCGCAGAACCCCAACAGCGCCAACAGCCAGTTCTTCATCAATTTCAAGGACAACCATTTCCTGAATGGTCAGTACACGGTCTATGGCCGCGTGATCGAGGGGATGGAGCATGTGGACAAAATCCAGCGCGGCGAGCCGCCGGTGAACCCCGACCGCATGATCAGCGTCAAGGTGGCCGCCGATGCGTAATCTGGCCCTGATCCCCGCCTTTATCGCTCTTGGCACCGGCGCGGCTTTTGCACAGGCCGCCAATCCGCAGGTCGAGGACACTGACGGCCCGAACATGGTGATCGAGGTTGCCGATGCCGAAGGCAACTCCAAGGGCACCATCGTGCTGGACCTGCGCGAGGACCTGGCTCCCAACCACGTCGCCCGCCTGGTCGAGCTGACCGAACAGGGTGCCTATGATGGCATCGTGTTCCACCGCGTGATCGACGGCTTCATGGCCCAGACCGGCGATGTTGCCAACGGCAAGCAGGGTGGCGACACCTCGATGGCCGGCATGGGCGGCTCGGACCTGCCCGACCTGGAGGCCGAGTTCAGCGACGCGACCTTTGATCGCGGCACCGTCGGCATGGCCCGCGCCATGAGCCCGGACAGCGCCAACAGCCAGTTCTTCATCGACCTGGCGCCGGCGCCGTTCCTCGACGGCGAATACACCGTCGTGGGCCAGCTGATCGAGGGCTGGGACGTGCTGGACAACATCAAGAAGGGTGATGCCGCGGCCAATGGCGCCGTCGACGCCCCCGACTACATGCTGAACGTCACGATCGCCGGTGCTGAGCAAGAGGATGCCTGAGGCATCTTTCTGACGACTGGCGGAAAGGGGGCTTCGGCCCCCTTTTTCGCACTTGCGGCACGGCTCCTGCGGGGCCATTCTGTCGGCTCATGAACATGCAGGACATCAGCGAGGCAGCCGAGATCACCCCCGCGGGGCGGATCGACCGCGCGCGCCACGGATGGCGGGCCAAATGCCTGCAGCGGCTGGTGCGCATGTCGTTGCCCGTTCCCCGCAGCTTTGCAATTTCCGCCGATACGGTGCGCATGATCGCCCAAGGCCGCCCCGTGCGCCCCGAGGCGCTGCGCGAGGTTTTTGCGGGCAGCGGGCTGGTCAGCGTGCGTCCCTCCGCCGTGAAGCCGGAGTGGGGCGGTCCAGGCACGGTGCTGAACGTCGGTATCAACGATGCCCTGCACCGGCGGCTGGTCGGCCAGATCGGGCAGGCCAATGCCGATGCGGTCTATCTGGCCTTTGTCCAGAGCTATGCCATCCACATCGCCCGGCTGGACCCCGACATGTTCACGCAGGACGGGGTGGGCGCGCTTGGCGAAGCCCTGCGCCGATATTGCGACGAGATGGACGAACCCTTCCCGCAGGACCCGACCGTTCAACTGTCCGAAGTGCTGCGGTCGATGGCCCGTGCCTGGGATGGACCGACCGCCCGGCTGCTGCGCCAGGCCAAGGGCGCCCCGGCGGATGCACCCTTGGGTCTGGTCGTGCAGGAAATGGCGCTGGCCCTGGGGCCGGGACTGTGCGGATCAGGCACGATCCAGTTCATCGATCCGCTGACTGGTGCGCCCCGCGTCACTGGCCGTTTTCGCGGACAGCATCATGGCGCGGCCGTCGGATCGGGCGCCGAGACGCTGTTCCTGACCCGCGACGAACGCGGTCCGGCGCTGGAGGATACCGCGCCCGAGATCTTTGCCGACCTGGTCCGCTTCGGCATCGCCGCGCGCGAGCGGCTGCGCGAAGAGATGCAGATCGAGTTCGTCGTGACCGGCGGGCAGATCTCGGTCATCGATGCCGTGCGAGTGGCGCGCAGCTCGCGCGCCAGCGTGCGCATTGCCGTCAGTCTGGCCCGCGATGGCATCATCCCGCACGACGAGGCGCTGATGCGCGTCGAGCCACGCGCCTTGGCCGACCTTTTGCACCACCAGGTTGATCCCCTTGCCCCTCGCGACGTGATTGCGCGTGGCATCGATGCCAGCCCCGGCGCCGCCACCGGCCGCATCGTCTTTTCCGCCGCCGCGGCCCAGGCCGCCCAGGCCCGCGACGAACCCTGCGTGCTGGTGCGGCGCGAAACCGTCCCTGAGGATGTGCGGGGCATGCATGCTGCGGTCGCCGTTCTGACGGAACGGGGTGGAACGACAAGCCATGCGGCAGTGATCGCCCGAGGCTTGGGCCTGCCCTGCATCGTGGGCGCCAGCGGCATCAGCATTGACGCCCGCGCCCGCACCCTGCGCGTGGGCGACCGGGTCCTGAGCGAGGGCGACGAGATCACCATCGACGGCAGCTCGGGCGAGGTTCTGGCGGGGGCGGCCGTGCTGCTGCCACCGGCGCTGGACGACGCCTTCACGCAGCTGATGGACTGGGCCTCGGCCGCCGGGGGGCTGGCCGTGCGCGCCAATGCCGACACGCCCGAAGATGCCCTGACCGCCCGTCGCTTCCAGGCCCAGGGGATCGGCCTCTGCCGGACCGAGCACATGTTCTTCGACGCCGAGCGCCTGCCCGCGATGCGCGAGATGATCTTTGCCGACAGCCCCGAGGACCGGCGCCTGTCGCTGGAACGCATCCTGCCGATGCAGCGACAGGACTTTACCCGCCTGTTCGAGATCATGGCCGGCCTTCCCGTCACCATTCGCCTGTTCGACCCCCCCCTGCACGAATTCCTGCCCCACGACCGCGAGGGGCTGCGAGAACTGGCGGAATCGCTGGACCTTCCCCTGTCGGACGTTACCCGGCGGGTCGAGGCCCTGACCGAGTTCAATCCGATGCTGGGCATGCGGGGCGTGCGCCTGGGGATCACCGTCCCCGAGATCTATGACATGCAGGCCCGCGCCATCTTTGAGGCCACGGTCGAGGCCAGCCGCAAGGGCGATCCTGTTGTCCCGGAAATTATGATCCCCTTGGTCAGCGCCATGCGCGAGGTCGAGTTGGTCAAGACCCGCATCGATGCCGTGGCGGCCGCCGTCCGCAACGAACGGCGCAGCGATTTCACCTATCGCCTCGGCGTCATGGTCGAAACGCCCCGCGCGGCACTGCGGGCAGGCGACATCGCGGCCCATGCGGCCTTTCTGTCCTTCGGCACGAACGACCTGACGCAGATGACCTATGGTCTGTCGCGCGACGACGCTGGCCGCTTCATGGGAACCTATGTCGGCCAGGCGGTTTATGCCGAGGATCCCTTCCACGTCCTGGACCAGGACGGGGTCGGCGAACTGATCCTGACCGGTGTCCAGCGCGCCCGGCGGCAAAAGCCTGGCATCACGCTCAGCGTCTGCGGCGAACATGGTGGCAATCCCGAATCCATCGCCTTCTGCCATGATGCCGGACTGGACTATGTCTCGTGCTCACCCTTTCGGGTTCCGGTGGCGCGCCTTGCGGCCGCGCAGTCTGCGATTCGCACCCGGCTGACGGACGCACACGACTGACCTTTCAATTTCAGGTTGCTTTCGTGCGACCTGCACCCATCGGCGGATACCGGCCGTTGCGCCGAATCATGCCGGAATCCCGATGACGCGGCAGCGGTTTTTTGCGCATTTTGCCGGTTTTCGGGCCTCACAGGGATCTCACGCGCAAGTGGGGTGGCGTGAGGCGGTCGCACAAATCTAACCAATCGGCAGAGTTGCGGCAGGGCGGTCTGCTTCTGTGCCCGTCGCGTTAACGCCCCTTCAACGGGTGACATTTATAGGACTGTCCATGCCCAAGCTGCCTTACCGGCTGGCGCACGCCTGTCTTTGTGCTGCCACTGCCTTGCCCCTGATGACCTCAACTGCCGCTGCCGGGGGCAACGGTTCGCTGTTTACGTCCAACGCTGGCATGTTCGGCACCCTGACGGCGGCGGCGAATGCGCCCCGCCCGACGCCGCTTCTATACACGGATGCCGAACCTGTGAAGGTGGAACTTTCACCCGATGAGCCGGTTGCGCAGCTGCATCTGGCCAGCACTAACACGCGGTATTCCCAGCAGGATCTGGAATGCCTGTCCGAGGCGCTTTATCACGAGGCGCGCGGCGAAGGTGTTCAGGGCCAGCATGCTGTTGCCGAAGTGATTCTGAATCGCGTCGACAGCCGCGCGTTCCCGAAGACCGTCTGCGGCGTCATCAACCAGCCCAGCCAGTTCAGCTACACGATCGGCGGGGCCAAGCCGATCCGCAACAAGGCGGCCTATCTGCGCGCCAAGGCCATTGCGCAGGACGCACTGTCGGGGGCGCCGCGGCAGCTGACCGGAGGCGCCACCTATTTCCACACCCCGGCCGTGCGCCCCGCCTGGTCGCACCGGTTTCAGCGCACGGTCCAGATCGGCCGCCACATCTTTTACCGCACCAACCAGCGCGTCGCCTCCAACTAGGCCCGCTGCGCAGGGGGCTTGCCGAGGACGCCGTTTTCCTGTGAATGGCGGGTATGGAACATCCTGACCGTATATTTCTGCGCGACCACGTCCTTTCGGTCGAGATCGGCGCCTTTCAGTCCGAGCGGGGCACCAAGCAGCGCCTTCGCTTCAACGTGGTGGTCGACTTGCGCGACAGCATCTCGGGCGCTGACGACCATGTGGACGAGGTGTTGTCCTATGACGTGCTGACGCAGGCCGTGGACGTGGCCCTGGCCGACCAGCGTTACAACCTCGTCGAGACGCTGGCCGAAAAGATCGCGGCCGAGGTTCTTGTGCATCCGCGCGCCGCCCGGGTCGAGGTCACGGTCGAAAAACTGGATCGCGGACCCGGCGCCTTGGGCGTTTCCATCACCCGCCATCGCGGGCGCGTCGAGGCAACCGGCGTGCAGGCGCCCGTGGCAGTTCAGGTCGATGCCGCCGGCGCCATTGCACCGGAGGGCGCCGTTATCCTGGTACCACAGGCCCTTAATCTGCCCCTGCCCCAAGGCGGCGACGCCCGCCGCATCAAACTTCTGGCGCTGGACCAGGCGGCCTGGGCGCTGGCCGGCCGTCTTGGAATCGAGATCGCCGAAACCCGTACCGAACTGGAAGCCGCCGCCCAGATGCGCCAGCCCGTCGTATGGGCCCCCGCGCGGCTGGCCGCCGATGCACCCGACGCGGGCGACACGCCGCAATCCCTTGGCTTCTGGCTGGCGGGCCGCTTTGGCGCGCGCCGGATCGACTTTGTCCTGGCTCCCGATGCGGTTCTGCCTGTGGCGCCGGCGGGGTCGGATCTGCTCGTCGGCCGGCTTGTGCCGGCCTGACCCTGCTCGCCCCGATGTCGCGTGACCGCCCTTATTTCCGGCCAATTCCGCAGGGCCATGGCGGCCGCTGGCAACTGGCCGGCGGCTGGACCGGCTTCAGCCAGTTCGAGCGGTTGCAGCGTGGCCAGGATCCGGTCATCGTCGACACCGCCCCTGACGATGTGCTGTCCGCGCTGACGCGCCCGCGTGTCGATCTGCTGGGCCTGACGATGGACCGGCCGCGCGTGATGGGCATCGTGAATGCGACGCCCGACAGCTTCTCGGACGGCGGCAGCTATGATCCGGCCGAGCAGAGCCGGCGCCTGGTGGCGGCAGGGGCCGACATTCTGGACATCGGCGGGGAATCGACCCGCCCCGGCGCTGCCGAGGTTCCCGCTGCAGAGGAAATTGCCCGCATCCTTCCCGTCATCACGGCAGGTGCCGCGGTCGCGCCTGTTTCGGTGGATACGCGCAAGGCAACGGTGGCGTGCGCTGCCCTGCAGGCCGGCGCCGGAATGGTCAACGATGTGTCGGGCTTTGACTTTGATCCCGACCTGCCCGGCACGGTGGCGCAGGCGGGGGTGCCGGTCTGCCTGATGCATGCTCAAGGTCTGCCCGACACCATGCAGGTCGATCCGCGTTATGACGACGTGCTGCTGGATGTCTACGACGCATTGGAATCTCGGGTTGCGCGCGCCGTCGCGGCCGGCATTCCCGTTGACCGCATCGTGATCGACCCGGGAATAGGCTTCGGCAAGACCGAGGCGCATAACTTGGCAATCCTGCGACGCATCTCGCTGTATCACGGGTTGGGCTGCGCGATCCTTCTGGGCGTATCGCGCAAGCGCTTTGTCGGCAATATCAGCGGCGCGGCGCTGCCGGCGGACCGGGTCGCAGGAACGCTGGCGCTGACGGTGGCCGCCGTGGGTCAGGGGGTCCAGATCCACCGCGTCCATGATGTCGCGGAACACGCACAGGGACTGCGCCTGATCGCCGCCCTCAACAAAGACGGAAAGACGGGGACATGACCAGGAAGCTTTTCGGCACCGACGGCGTGCGCGGACGCGCCAACAGCCATCCCATGACCGCCGAGATGGCGCTGCGCCTTGGGGCGGCGGCCGGACGCTATTTCCGCCGCGACGGGCGCAACCGCCATCGCGTCGTGATCGGCAAGGACACCCGCCTGTCGGGCTACATGCTGGAAAACGCGCTGACGGCGGGCCTGACCAGCACGGGCATGAACGTTCTGCTGCTGGGTCCCGTGCCTACGCCGGCGGTGGGGTTCCTGACACGGTCCATGCGCGCCGATCTTGGGATCATGATCTCGGCCAGCCATAACCCGGCCGAGGACAACGGCATCAAGTTCTTTGGTCCCGACGGCTTCAAGCTGTCCGACGATGCCGAGGCCGAGATCGAGGCCATTGTCGCGGCAGAGATCGAGCCTGCGCAGCCCCAGAACATCGGGCGTGCACGTCGCGTGGATGACGGGCGCGGGCGATACATGGAATATGCAAAGACCACCCTGCCCGCCGGGCTGCGGCTGGACGGGCTTAAGGTCGTGCTGGACTGCGCCCATGGCGCGGCATACCGCGCCGCCCCTGACGTGCTATGGGAACTGGGCGCGGACGTGATCCCCTTGGGGGTCAAGCCGGACGGATCGAATATCAACGACGGCGTTGGCAGCACCCACCCCCAGGCCTGCGTTGCCGCCGTACGTGAACACGGCGCCCACCTGGGCATCAGCCTGGACGGCGATGCCGACCGCGTGGTAATTGTGGACCAGACGGGCCGCGTGGCCGATGGCGACCAGATCATGGCCCTGCTGGCTGGACGGTGGGCCAAACAGGGCCGTTTGTCGGGCGGCGCGCTGGTGGCGACCGTCATGTCGAATCTGGGGCTGGAGCATTTCCTGTCCGGTCGCGGACTTCGGCTGGAGCGCACGCAGGTCGGCGATCGCTATGTCGTCGAGCGGATGCGCGAGGGCGGGTTCAACCTGGGCGGAGAGCAGTCCGGCCACATAGTGATGACCGACTATGCCACCACCGGCGACGGGCTGGTGGCCGCGATGCAGGTCCTGGGCGCCATGGCTGAAACCGGCACCCCGGCCAGCGAACTGGTCAGCCAGTTCGAACCCGTGCCTCAGATGTTGAAGAATGTCCGTTATGCGGTCGGCGCAGATCCCCTGGCGGCGGAACCAGTGCGCCGCATCATCGCAGCGGCCGAGCAAAGGCTGGCCGGAAACGGCCGCGTCCTGATCCGCAAATCGGGAACCGAGCCGCTGATCCGCGTCATGGCCGAAGCCGAGGACGAGACGGTCTTGCGCGAAGTGGTGGACGGCATCGTCGATGCAGTGACTGCGGCCGGCTGATCCAGCTCAGGGGTGCTGCGCCACCGGATCGTGGTCATAGAGCCAATCGAACCGGCCCGGCATGAACGACGGCGCCACGCGCCCCGCCAGCCGCAGCACCCCGTGTCCCACCACACGCTTAAGGCCGCCCAAGTGATAGTTGCGGGCATTGGCATTGGCGGCCTCGACGATGCGCGTCACGCGCGGCTGGCGCGCGGCCTGATAGCGGGCCAGAGCCGCCGCCTGATCACCATCGGCATCCAGGCAGGCGGCCAACACCCAAGCATCCTCGACGGCCATGCCCGCACCCTGCGCCAGAAAGGGCAGCGTCGGATGCGCAGCATCCCCCAGAATCGCGCACCGGTTGTCATGCCAGCGGGCGGCGACTTGATGGCGGAACAGCCCCCAGACATTGACCTGCCTCACGGCCGACAACCAGCCGGGCACCGGCCCTCCGAAACCGGCAAAGGCGGCTTGCAGGTTGGCGGGATCGTCAGGATGGGACCAACCCTCGTCCTGCCAGTCGCGCCGTTCCTGCACGGCCACGATGTTGCGAAGTCCAACCGCCAGCGGATAACTGACCAGGTGCCGGTCGCGCCCCATGAAGACCTGCGCCTCGGGCTGGGCTGCCGCGTCTTCGGCGATCAACGCGCGCCAAGCGGTCTGGCCGGTGAAAAAGGGAACCTCCTGCCCGTTCAGGGCGGCCCGGATGCGGCTTTTCAGACCGTCCGCGCCGATCACGAGCGGTGCATCGGGGGGCGCGGTCACATCCTGCCCCGTCAAGATCCGCACGCCGGCCGCCGTCGCGGCCTGGGCCAGCACCGCGATCAGACGCGCGCGGTGGATCAGCAGAAATCGGGCCTGTGGTCGGTGCGCCAGCAGGTCCATGCGCAGGACCGAGGCACCCGAGGCATCGCGCAGATGGACAGCACGGTTCCGCAGGCTGCACTGGTCCATCGCATCTGACAAGCCAAGCGCCTCCAGCACCCGCACCGAATTGGCGGACAACTGGATGCCCGCGCCCACCTCGGAGAGTTCGGCAGCGCGCTCCAGCACGGTCACAGCGGCACCCCGCCGCGCCAGCGCCAGCGCCGCCGTCAACCCGCCGATCCCGGCACCGACCACGACCACGGGGCGGTCCATCAGCGCAGCGGCCATGATCTTCCTTTCGCGGGCATGAAAAAACCCCGCTGACGGATCATCGGCAGGGCCCGGCACATGTTCGCGGCCTCAGTCGTCGCGGTGAACGCGTTCCTTGCGCTCGTGCCGCTCCTGGGCTTCCAGGGTCATCGTGGCGATGGGACGGGCATCCAGACGGCGCAGGCTGATCGGCTCTCCGGTCATCTCGCAATAACCGTATTCGCCGGTTTCGATCCGGCGCAGCGCGGCGTCGATCTTGCTGACCAGCTTACGCTGGCGATCGCGGGTGCGCAGTTCCAGCGCACGGTCGGTTTCCTCGCTGGCGCGATCGGCCAGGTCGGGCACGCTGCGGGCGCTGTCCTGCAGCCCCTCCAGCGTCTCGGCCGACTGGTCCAGCAGTTCCTGTTTCCAGGCCTCCAGCTTCCGGCGGAAATATTCGAGCTGACGCTCGTTCATGAAGGGTTCGTCCTCGGCGGGACGGTAATCCTGGGGAAGGAAGGTCTGGGCTTTCATACGTCCTCCGGCGGCGCCGGGCGGAGCAAAAATTCCGGCACCTTGCCGGCCCGCATAAAGTATGACGTGCTGCTTGTCACTAGGGTTGACGGGGCTAATTATGCGTTATCTGCAAGATGCTGCCACCGTCAGGGCAGATCGCGCCAAGCGCCTCACGCAAAAGGAGAGTTTCCATGCAGTTCACCGGCACCGACCGCTATGTCGCGCCCCCTGACCTTGCCGTGGCGGTCAACGCGGCCGTCACGCTGGAACGCCCGCTGCTGGTCAAGGGAGAGCCAGGCACCGGCAAGACCGAACTGGCCCGGCAGGTTGCGGCCAGCCTGGGAATGCCCATCATCGAATGGCATGTAAAATCGACAACCAAGGCGCAGCAGGGGCTTTACGAATATGATGCCGTCAGCCGCCTACGCGACAGCCAATTGGGCGATGCGCGGGTTCACGATGTCGGCAACTACATTCGCAAGGGCAAGCTGTGGCAAGCCTTCGAGGCGCCGGGCAAGGTCGTCCTGCTGATCGACGAGGTCGACAAGGCGGATATCGAGTTTCCCAACGACCTGCTGCAGGAACTGGACCGGATGGAGTTCCATGTTTACGAAACGGGAAAAACCATCCGCGCGGCGCACCGGCCCGTCGTGATCATCACCTCAAACAACGAAAAGGAACTGCCGGACGCCTTCCTGCGCCGCTGCTTCTTCCACTATATCCGTTTTCCCGATCCCGAGACGCTGAAGGCGATCGTGGAGGTCCATTACCCTGGCCTGAAGCCGCGCCTGCTGGATGAGGCGCTGTCGCAGTTCGTGTCGCTGCGCGAGGCGCCGGGGCTGAAGAAAAAGCCCTCGACCAGCGAGTTCCTGGACTGGCTGAAGCTGATCCTGGCCGAGGACCTGGCACCCGAGGATCTGAAGCGCGATCCCGCGACGATGCTGCCCCGCCTGCACGGCGCCCTGCTGAAGAACGAACAGGATGTGGCGCTGTTCGAAAAGCTGGCCTTCATGGCGCGCCGGCAAGGGCGGTAAGGCCGCCAGCAGGAACCGGCGGCAGGATCATTCCTCGTTGCCGGGGCGGCCCCGCGGCGGATAGGCTGCGCCAAAATCAAGGGAGGATTGAATGAGCGACCAACGGGCTTTCGACACGCAGGCCATCCATGCGGGTGCCGCGGCCGATCCGGCAACGGGTGCGCGGCAGGTGCCGATCTATCAGACCACCGCCTATGCGTTCCGCGACGCCGATCACGCCGCGCGGCTCTTCAACCTGCAGGAGGTCGGCTACATCTATTCGCGGCTGACCAACCCGACCGTTTCCGCGCTGCAGTCGCGGGTGGCGGCGCTGGAAGGGGGCGCGGGCGCGGTCTGCTGTTCATCCGGCCACGCGGCGCAGATCCTGGCACTGTTCCCGCTGATGGCGCCGGGGCGCAACGTGGTGGCCTCCACCCGCCTTTATGGCGGCACGGTGACCCAGTTCAGCCACACGATCCGCCGGTTCGGCTGGTCGGCCAAGTTCGTGGACTTCGACGACCCCGAGGCACTGCGCGCCGCCATCGACGACGACACCCGCGCGATCTTCTGCGAATCGATCAGCAATCCGGGCGGCCATGTGACGGACATTCCGGCCGTCGCGGCTGTCGCCGATGCGGCTGGCCTGCCCCTGATCGTCGACAACACGCTGGCCACCCCCTACCTGTGCCGCCCGATCGAGATGGGCGCGACGCTGGTGGTGCACAGCCTGACGAAATACATGACCGGCAACGGCACCGTCACCGGCGGGGTCGTCGTGGACAGCGGTACGTTCGACTGGTCGGCCAGCGACAAGTTCCCCAGCCTGTCGGCCCCCGAACCGGCCTATCACGGCATGGTCTTCCACCAGACCTTCGGCAACATGGCCTTTACCTTCCACGGCATCGCGGTGGGCCTGCGCGACCTGGGCATGACCATGAACCCGCAGGGTGCCCATTACACGCTGATGGGGATCGAGACGCTTGGCCTGCGGATGCAGCGCCATGTCGAGAATGCCACCCGGGTCGCGGCCTGGCTGGAACAGGACCCGCGCGTGGAAAAGGTCACCTATGCCGGGCTGGACAGCTCTCCTTGGAACGCCACGGCCAAGCGGCTTTACCCCAAGGGTGCGGGCGCGCTGTTCACCTTCGCGATCAAGGGCGGGTATCAGGCGGCGGTCAAGCTGGTCGATGCGCTGAAGCTGTTCAGCCATGTGGCGAACCTGGGCGACGCGCGATCGCTGGTGATCCATTCGGCCTCGACCACGCACCGCCAACTGACCGAGGACCAGCAGCGCGCCGCCGGCGCCGGACCCGAGGTGGTGCGCCTGTCCGTGGGCATCGAGGATGCCGCGGACCTGATCGCCGACCTGGATCAGGCGCTGGCCCAGGCCACGGCCTGAGGCCCAGAGATGTGGCGGGGGTCCGGCGACGGACCCCCGGACGCGATCAGTTGGACGGAGCCGTGGGCAGCGGCTCCACGATGCCGGGCACGATGGGTTCGTCGGGGGCCGGGGCACCGTCGCCGGGCATCGGCGGCACCACCTCGGGCGCGGCCTTGCCCACCGGGGCTTCCTGCGCCGGGGCATCGGGGGAACCGTGCCTCATGCCCATTCCCATGCCGTGGCCGCCTTTGCGCCCACCCGCCTGGCCATGATGGTACCCACCCATCCTGGGCGCACAGGCCGCGTCGCCGCTCAGGGCGTATTCGATCTCGACCAGAGCAGTCATCTCCATCTCGCCCGCCTGCACCGGCACGGAATCGGCCATTGCGGCTTCCATCCGCATCAGGGGCTGCGGCCCGCCGCCGCCGGTCTGCTGGTCGCGCAGCGTCATGACCGGGCCAAGCGTCAGCCCGGCGGCTTCGGCCAGGACCTCGGCCTTGCGGCGCGCATCGGCAACCGCCGTACGCCGCGCTTCGTCCAGCGCCTCGGCGCCATCTTCGCGGCTGAAGGTGATGCCACTAATCTCGTTTGCGCCGGCCGTGACGATGGCGTCCAGGACCTCGCCCAACCGGGCCAGGTCCGACACACGCACGCTGACCAGGTTGCTGGCCTGATAGCCGGTCACCTCGGGCGCCTGACCCTCGCCATAGCGCATCAGCGGATTGAGGTTCAGACCCGCAGTCTGGATCTGCGCGGCGTCGATTCCCGCGCCGGTCAGCGCGTCGATTACCGCCTGCTGCTGCTGCGAGGTCTGCTCCATCGCCGCGGCCGCGCTCTCGGCTTGGCTGGTCACGCCCAGCTGCACCGTGGCGATATCGGGGGCGATGCGCGACTGGCCTTCGCCGGTGACCGTCAGGCGCGACGGGCCCGACATCGGGCCGCAGGACATGCCCTGGGGCGCGGCCAGCGCCGGCATCGTCAGCAGCGTCGCAAGCGCGCCTGACAGGGCAAGGCCGCGGGTCTTGGAAACACGAAAGATCGATGGCATGGGGGATCCTTTCTGATCGCTCGCCTGGTGCCATCTTCATGCCCCGGCGTGTGGGAATCGCCTAGCCCCGGCAGCGCCGAAAGCGATCACAGATGTGCCAGTTCTTCTTTCAACGTTCCACAATTTGCGGTAGTGATGGTCAAGGTCAACGACATCATGCGCAAGCATCGCGTGGTGCAAAAATCGAGCAGCGAACCACCCATGAACCAGCGAGCCGCGCCTCCCGAATTCGCCATGAGCTTCACCCAGGAAGCCGTTCAGCTTGAACGGCGCGAAGGACGCAGCTGGCGGCCGCTGGGTCAGGCGCGCTTTGCCGGCCGCGACCTTGCTTCGGTGCTGAACGCGCTGCGCGACGAGGCGGGCGGCCAGGCGGGCGAGCTGGACACGGTGCTGGTGATCCCGGACGACCAGATCCTGTATACCACGTTGACGGTGCCCTTCGGGTCGGACACGGCGGCCACCGTTGCCCGCGCTCTGGAGGGGCTGACTCCCTACCGGGCCGAGGAGCTGGCCTTTGACTGGTGCCCTGCCCCGAATGGCGACATCGAGACGCTGCGGGTCGCCGCCGTCGCGCGTCGCACCCTGGAAGAAGCCGAGGAATTTGCCCGCGCCCAAGGCTTTCGGCCGTCAGGCTTCCAGGCGCGGCCGGGCGATGATCGCTTTGACGGGCAACCGGATTTCGGTCCCTCGCGCCTGGCGCAGGAACAGTTCAACCGCCGCCCCTTCAGCGAACCGGACCTGAGCCAGGCCAAAGTTACCGCACCGGTCATTGAAGGTGACGGCATGGCCGCCCCGACAGCACCAGCCGTGATCGTTTCACGCGTCACCCCTCATGTTGCGTGGTCAACCGCCCTGCCCGACCACCCGGCCACGGCGCCGGCCGAGGTGAACCCTGATCCGGGCGCGACCGCCGAGATCCCGGCAGGCCCGGTTATCCGGCATGGTCAATCCGGCCCGCTGACAGCCAAGCGCCTGCCTCCCCGCGCCGAGGCGGTCCACAGCCGCGCGGCCAGCGCCCGCGCGCAGAAGCGGACCGATGCATCAGCCCCAACGGCTAGCCCGACCTTGGCCGATCGGCTGCGGCACCTGGACCCGGCCCGCCTTCCCGTTCTGGTCGGCGGGCTGTTCCTGGTGCTGGTTCTGGCGCTGGTCTTTCTGGGGGGGCAGTCCGACACGCAGGCGGTTGTCGACGCACCGGCAGCTCAACCCGCTCCGGCTGAGCCGTCGGTTTCCGCCGAGGAACCAGCCGCCGAACCCCTGACCGTGACCGAAGCCAGGCGCATGCAGCCGGCCCCGGTCCAGCCCCAGGCCACGGCCACACCAGACCAGGACGCCGTCGCGGAAACCGCGCAGGCGCCTGCCACGGCAACGGTGGAAGAGCAGGATGCCCTGTCCCGCGCCTTGGCCGAGGCGCTGGGTGAAAGTCCGGCTCAGCCGAGCACCACTCCCCTTCCTGCCGAGGCTGCGACCACGGTCAGCGCGGAACCTGCACCCGCGACGGCAATCGCGGCGGCACCCGCACCAGCCGAAACAGCGGTTGCGGCTGCGCCCGTGCCCGCCTCTGCCCGGGAAGCCGCCACGATAAGCTCTGCCCTGCTGCCTGCACGTCCTGAACCGGCACCCGATGGCACACCATCCACAGCCACGCCCGCTGCCAATGAACCGGCGTCCGCCGCAACGCCGCCCGCGCCCCCGTTGGCCCGTTCGCCCCGGCCGCCGCGCGCCGCGCCCGTGGCCGCCGCCGCACCCGCGGCACCGGACAGTCGCCCGGTTGTTCCGTCAAACCCTCTGCCCTTCGAAGCCGGTACGGCACCCGCGCCCGTGACCGCGTCCCGTCCTCCCTCCCGGCCAGCGCAACGTCCCGCAGCCGTCCCGGCACCTGCAGCGCGTGCCGACGAAACCCCTGCGCCTGCTGCGGTACGTCCGCCCAGCCCAAGCCGCCCCGCCCGCCCACCAGCCGAAGCGCCCGCCGAGGCCACGCCAGCCCCCGCGCCTGCCGTGGCGCCGGCCCTTTCCGGACGACCGCCGCAGCGCCCGCAGGACCTTTCCCTTTTGGAGGAGGGAAGCGCCGCCGAGACAACCGACCCGCGGCGGCTGACCGCGGCCGAGCGTTGGTTGATCCAGCGCCAGCTGCGCGACCTGCGGACCGCCCAGGCCGGCTCGACCAGCCTGTCAGAGGCAGAACGTGGCCTTGTCTTTCAACTGGCGGATGCCCGCCCGACCCGCAAGCCTGTCGCGGTTCGCGCGCCCTCTCAGCAGGCTGTTCAGTCGGCGGTCGCCGAAGCGGTGCAGGAACAGCGTCCGGAAGGCCGCAGCAAGCAGACAGCTGCGGCACCGGCCACGCCGTCCGCAGCGGCCGGCATGTCGCGATCGGCCCGTCCCGCCAGCCGACCAGGCGCGCTGCGCGCCACCGCCACCGCAAATTCGGCCAGCCTGTCCGCAGGCGCCGTGGACGCCGCAATCGCATCCGCCATCGAAGACAGTGCCGCGCGGCCAGGCAGCGTGCCCCTGACGGCGCTGACCTCGTCCAGCCTGCCGCCCCGGCGCGGCGGTTCCACCGCTGCGGCCGTTGCCGCCGCAACGGGCGGGCTTGCCGCCAATGCCATGGTGGCCAGCGCAACGCCGGTGGCTGCTGCCATCGCGGCCGCGCCCTCTTCGGCCGATCTCAGGGCCGCGGCCGAAGCACAGGCAGCACAGGCCGCCCAAGCCGAGCAGTTGCGCCAGGATGCCGAACTTCAGGCGCAGGCCGAAGCCCGCGCGCGCTCGCAGGCCGCCGCCGATGCCCGTGCCGAGGCGCAGGCCCGTGCCGCGGCAGAGGCCCGCGCCCGCGCCCAGGCCGAAGCCGAGGCGCGCGCAGCCGCAGCCCGCAACCAGCGCTATCAACCGCCGGAGGTCGACCAGGAGCCCGATGTCGTGGCCGCAGTTCCAAAGACTGCCATTGGCAACGCCGCAGCCAGCGCGACCGTCAAGGACGGCATCCGGCTGAACAGCACCCAGATCATCGGCACCATTGGCGCAGGCCAGGCCAGCCGCGCACTGGTCCGGCTGTCGAACGGTCGGGTTCTGACGCTGCGCATCGGGGACCGGATCAACGGCGGCACCATCTCGGCCATCGGCGACAGCCGCATCACCTATCAAAAGGGAAACCAGGCCCATGCGCTTGGTGTGCTGAATGGCCAGTGACATGGGGCGGCGGCACGCCGGCGCATTCAGCGCGGCTTGCGCGTGATGGCAAAGCCGTCCTGACGTAGCAGGTTCAGGACGCCCTGCTCTCCGGGCAAATGCAAGGCACCGAAAGCCGCCACGATCGGTTTGCCTTCCTGGGCGGCAGCTGTTGCACCATCGGTCAGTGGCTCGATCCAGTCCCGGTTGCGCTGGTCCATCATCCGGGTCTGCGCGAAGGCAATCTGGCGATCCACCTGCTCCCGCGGCAGGCCCGAATTCGCATATGCGTCGAAGCGGCCAAATTCCCAGATCTTCCAGACATCCTCTTCGAAATAGGCATCTGTCAGCGTCACGGCATAGTCATCTGCATGGGCTGCGGCGGGCAGCGCCGCGCGGATCATGTCCAGTTCCTGCGCGGGTGTCATGTCCGTGAACAGCGTGAAGACGGTATCCCAAGGTTCCAGCGCGCGGACCGGGACACCGGCCGCCTCGGCCTCGTTGACCAGCAGGTGGTCAAGCCCCCCTGTCTCTCCGCCCTCTTCGGCCATCATCCGGATCATGCAGGGCGAAATGCCCAGCATCATGGCGACATACCACGGACGCATCCGCGACACGATAACGGCAGGGGTACCGCGATCCACCATGGCCTGCGACAGCGCCTGCCATTCAGGCGGGCTGAGCCTTTCCGGCAGTGTCGGGCCGGTGGGGTCGACCATCAGGGTCGGATCCTCGGTCAACGCGCGGGTCAAGCGTGTCTCCTCCTCAGGCCCCGCCTCGACATAAAGGGCGGCGGCATCCGCGATCAGCGGGCGCAGCCGTTCAACCGTCTGCTGATGGCGCGGATCACCGAAATGATAGGTGCCGACCAGGATGATCCGCTGATCCCCCCGCACCGCCTCGAACAGAAGGCCACGACGGAAAGGAACATTCCGGGTCGCGGCCTCGATCTGGTCGGCCTGTTCGGCCGACATGGTCCGGAACAGATTCTGGCCCTCGCATAGCGCTGCATGAGTGGCACCTGCGGAAGACCCGATCAGCAGGATGGCAAGCAGGGCGTGACGCATGGCGCAAGGTTCCTTCATGGATGCTGCCGATACCTGCCACAGATACCGATCCCAAACCACCCGCAGGGCCATCGATCCGCTGCACCCCCGTTGACAGATGGGTGAGCAAAGGCTAAATCACCGGCATTGGCACTCGCCGCCGGTGAGTGCCAACAGAGAAACACTGTAACCTGAGACATCGGAGTGTTCACATGGCATTCAAACCGCTGCACGACCGCGTTCTGGTCCGCCGCGTCCAGTCGGAAGAAAAGACCAAGGGCGGTCTGATCATCCCGGACAACGCCAAGGAAAAGCCCGCCGAAGGCGAAATCATCGCGGTCGGCGAAGGCGCGCGCAAGGACTCGGGCGAGCTGATCGCTCCCTCGGTTGCTACGGGCGACCGCGTCCTGTTCGGCAAGTGGTCGGGCACCGAGGTCACGGTCGATGGCGAAGAGCTGCTGATCATGAAGGAAAGCGACATCCTGGGCGTCATCGCCTGATCTCGCACCCTTTCCCTCAACGATAAATTCAGGAGAATCAAATGGCTGCGAAAGAAGTCAAGTTCAGCACGGACGCTCGCGACCGTATGCTGAAAGGCGTCAACATCCTGGCGGATGCCGTCAAGGTGACGCTTGGTCCCAAGGGCCGCAACGTTGTGATCGACAAGTCCTTTGGTGCGCCGCGCATCACCAAGGACGGCGTTTCGGTCGCCAAGGAAATCGAACTGTCCGACAAGTTCGAGAACATGGGCGCCCAGATGGTCCGCGAAGTCGCTTCGCGCACCAATGATGAGGCTGGTGACGGCACCACGACCGCCACGGTCCTGGCCCAGGCCATCGTGAAAGAGGGCATGAAGGCGGTCGCCGCCGGCATGAACCCGATGGATCTAAAGCGCGGCATCGACCTGGCCACCACCAAGGTCGTGGAAGCCATCAAGGCTGCCTCGCGTCCTGTGACCGACAGCGACGAAGTCGCCCAAGTTGGCACCATCTCGGCCAACGGCGAAGCGCAGATCGGCCGCTTCATCGCTGACGCGATGCAGAAGGTCGGCAACGAGGGTGTCATCACCGTCGAAGAAAACAAGGGGATGGAGACCGAGGTCGAAGTCGTCGAAGGCATGCAGTTCGACCGCGGCTACCTGTCGCCCTACTTCGTGACCAACCCCGAGAAGATGGTCGCCGAGCTGGAAGACGCCTATATCCTGCTGCACGAGAAGAAGCTGTCTTCGCTGCAGCCGATGGTTCCGCTGCTGGAAGCCGTGATCCAGTCGGGCAAGCCGCTGGTCATCGTGTCCGAGGACGTCGAAGGCGAGGCGCTGGCCACACTGGTCGTCAACAAGCTGCGCGGCGGCCTGAAGATCGCTGCCGTCAAGGCTCCGGGCTTCGGCGATCGCCGCAAGGCCATGCTGCAGGACATCGCAATCCTGACCGGCGGTCAGGTCATCAGCGAAGACCTGGGCATGAAGCTGGAAAACGTCGGCATGGACATGCTGGGCCGCGCCAAGAAGGTGTCGATCAACAAGGACAACACCACCATCGTTGATGGCGCTGGTGAGAAAGCCGAGATCGAGGCCCGCGTTGCCCAGATCCGTCAGCAGATCGAGGAAACCACCTCGGACTACGACAAGGAAAAGCTGCAGGAGCGCGTGGCCAAGCTGGCCGGCGGTGTTGCCGTGATCCGCGTGGGCGGCATGAGCGAAATCGAAGTGAAAGAGCGCAAGGACCGTGTCGACGATGCGCTGAACGCGACCCGCGCAGCGGTTCAGGAAGGCGTGGTCGTCGGCGGCGGCGTTGCCCTGGTCCAGGGTGGCAAGGCGCTGGACGGTCTGACCGGTGCGAACAGCGACCAGGATGCGGGGATCGCCATCGTGCGTCGCGCACTGGAAGCTCCGATGCGTCAGATCGCTGAAAACGCGGGCGTCGACGGCGCCGTGGTTGCCGGCAAAGTCCGCGAATCTTCGGACAAGGCCTTTGGCTTCAACGCGCAGACCGAAGAATATGGCGACATGTTCAAGTTCGGCGTTATCGACCCGGCCAAGGTCGTGCGCACCGCGCTGGAAGACGCAGCCTCGGTGGCTGGCCTGTTGATCACCACCGAAGCCATGATCGCCGAAAAGCCCGAGCCCAAGGGCCAGGGCGCTGGCGGCGGCATGCCCGACATGGGCGGCATGGGCGGCATGATGTAACCATCCCCCTGCCAACCGGCAGACGGAAAGGGCGCCCCAAGGGGCGCCCTTTTTGCTGGGGTCAGAAAGAAAGGGCGCCGCGGGATCAGCTGATCCTGCAGTCGAGCCCCATCGACTTGCACAAGGATAGGAAACGCGCCTCGGCGACCTCGCCCATCAGCTGCCGACCCGTTCCGGTCAGGCGCAACTCCAGAACACCACTTGAATCCATGTGCAGGCTTGCGGCGTCGGCGGGGTCATCAATCGCGAACATCGCGCCAAAGCGCATGGCCTTGCCCAGGATCTCGGCTTCCTGGATCTGCTCCGGGTCCAGCAGCTCGAACAGCGGCGCCATCTGGGATTGCGCGCGACTGTTCTTGTAGCGGTGAAGCAAAGCCAACCCCAGGAATATCCGTTCGGGATGACTAAGCGCGGCCATGTTCGCACGGGTCACATTGTCAAAGCAGGCCTCGGCGCGATAATCGGGATGCGCCCGCCATGCGGTGTCGTGCAAAAGACAGGCCGCGCGATACAGCCGATCGCGTTCAGGCGGCAGGTCCGGGAACAGGGGCAGCAGGAACTGGTACAGCTTCTTGCCGAAACCCGGCAGCCGCGCCATCTGCTTTTCAGTGAAACGCGCGGCCTCGATCAGCGGATCGCGGCGGCGCAGCGTGTCCGACATGTGTTCGTAAAGAAGCCCCTCGCGGATGCCATAGCTGGACACGGCCAGTTCGTTCGGCCCGAAAACTTCGATCAGTTGGGACAGAACCTGCGAGGCCAGCGGCACCAGTTCGATGCGCGATGACGAAATGCCGACCCTGCTGCGCAGCGTGTTCAGGTCGTGCTGCCCGATCCAGTCGACAGTCTTGGCCACCGCATCGGGCGTCATCCGATATTCATGCAGCACCGTCATCGGATAGCCGCTGCGCTCCATGTCCAGGCGCGCGATGGCCCGCCACGAGCCGCCCACCAGATAGATCCGTTCGTGATGCGTCCCCATCTGTCCGGCCAGCTTTGCCAGGATGCCGGCGATATGATCGCGCAGCTTTTCCGGGGGAACCTGCTGCAGCCGGAATGGTCCAAGCGAAGAGGTGACGCGCCGGCCCACCTTGCCATCCTCGACCTCGGCCAGTTCCAGCGAATTGCCGCCGATGTCGCAGACCAGACCTTTCGCATCGGGCCATCCCAGCAGCACGCCTTGTGCCGACAGGCGGGCCTCTTCCTCGCCATCGATGACCCACATCTTCATGCCGGTCTCACGCTCGACGCGCTCTTGGAAGGCGGGTCCATCCTCTGCCTCGCGAACGGCTGCGGTCGCCACGCAGGTCAGCGGCTCGATATTCATGCTGCGGGCCAAGGCAGCAAAGCGGGCCAGCGCCGAAAACCCGCGCTCGATCCCCTTGGGGTTCAGCCGGCCATTGCGGGCCATGTCCTGCCCCAGCCCCGCCATGACCTTTTCGTTGTAGAAATACGCGGGCGACCGCGCCGCCCCGTCGAACACCACAAGCCGGATCGAGTTCGATCCGACATCCACGACCCCGACGCGCTTCAGGGCGCGCTTGGGCAGCTTGCGAAGCTTGTTGCCGAATGGCTCGATCGTCTGACCGCTGGTGGTCCGCACACCGTTCATCTTTCCGCCTTTTGCCATCTTGTCGCCAGCTTCCTGCCCCGGAGGGGGCAATGCGTCAATCCGCCGAATGGGTCAGCGCCGGGACATCGCGAGCCCCGGCCGTTCCCCGTCCGGACAAAGACGGGTTTTCCATGAAAAAGCGGTGACAGTTGAACAGGTCGTCACGGCCTTCGGGAAGATATCGCAGAAAGCGGCCATCGGGTTGCAACAACCAGCTTTGCGCCTCGTCGGCCATGTTGGCTGCCATGACCTGGTTGACGATCTGCGCCTTGACCGTTTCGTTGACACATTCGACCAGCGTCTCGACCCGGCGGTTCAGGTTGCGGTCCATCCAGTCAGCAGAGCTGATGAACACCCGACCCTTGGGCGAGGGCAACCCGTGGCCGCTGCCAAAGCAGACGATGCGGGAATGTTCCAGATATCGCCCGACAATGGATTTTACACGAATGTTTTCCGACAACCCCTTGACGCCAGGACGTATTCCGCAAATGCCGCGCACGATCAGGCTGATTTTCACCCCCGCCGCGCTTGCGGCATAAAGCGCCTCGATCACGTCCTTTTCGATCAGTGAGTTCATCTTGGCCCAGATCGCCGCAGGGCGTCCCTGGCGGGCATATTCCGCCTCGCGCCCGATCAGGTCGATCAACCGAGACTTGAGGTCGATGGGTGAAATTGACAGGTTTTCCAGACCGGCCGGCTGAACATATCCGGACAAGTAGTTGAAGACCTTGGTCGCATCTCGCCCCAATGCCGGATTGCAGGTGAACAGCGACAGGTCGGTATAGATGCGCGCCGTGATGGGGTGATAGTTGCCGGTCCCATAATGGGTATAGGTCACCAGACCGTCGCCTTCGCGCCGGACGATCGTGCTGATCTTGGCATGGGTCTTGTAGTTGACGAAGCCATAGACGACATGAGCACCTGACCGCTCCAGCCGGCGGGACTGGCGGATATTGGCGGCTTCGTCAAAGCGGGCCTTCAACTCCACCAGCGCGGTGACCGACTTGCCCGCCTCGGCCGCCTCGCACAAGGCGTCCACGATGGGGCTGTCGCGGCTGGTGCGATAAAGCGTCTGCTTGATCGCCAGCACGTCAGGGTCGCGCGCCGCCTGCGCCAGAAAGCGCACCACCATGTCAAAGGTTTCGTAGGGATGGTGCAGCAGCATGTCCTTTTGCCGGATGGCAGCGAACATGTCGCCATCGTGGTCCTGAACCCGTTCCGGCACGCGCGGGATGAAGGTGGGCCACATCAGGTCGCGGCGGCTGTCCAGCACCAGTTCGGCCAGGTCAGCCATGCCCAGAAGGCCTTGGACCTCGACAACCTCGTCGGGGCTGACCTCAAGCTCCTCCATGATCAGGCGGCGCAGGCGCATGGGCGCACCCGAAGTGATCTTCAGGCGAATGACGCTGCCCCGGCGGCGGCGCTTCAGCGCGGTCTCGAATTCTCGGACCAGATCCTCGGCCTCTTCCTCGACCTCCAGATCGCTGTCGCGCAGCACGCGAAAGCTGCAGTGACCAACGTCGCGATAGCCGGGAAACAGGCTGGAAAGATGCATCAGCAGCAGGTCTTCCAGCCGCAGGAACCGTTCGCCTCCCGGCAGGGGAACAAAGCGCGGCAATTGTGCGGGGATCGGCAGCAGCGCCTGCATCTGCCGCCCGTCCGTTTCGCGCGCCAGTTCCAGCGCCAGCGAAAATCCCGTGTTGGGGATAAACGGAAAGGGATGTGCCGGGTCGATGGCCAGGGGCGACAGGACCGGGAAGACCCGGTTCTCGAAGTGATCGTGCAGGAACTCTTCCTCGGCCCGGGTGAGGCGCTGGCGGGACAGGATGACGATGCCGGCCTGTTCCATTTCGCGCCGCAGCCCGTTCCAGACGCCCTGCTGCGCGCCCATCAGCCGGCGGGCGTCGGCGTTGATCAGGGACAGCTGTTCGGCCGGGGTCAGGCCGTCATCTGAGGGGGTGGTGTTTCCCTCACGCACCAGCTCGCGCAGGCCGGCAACGCGCACGGTGTAGAATTCATCCAGGTTGGTCGCGCTGATCGACACAAAGCGCAGCCGTTCCAGCAGCGGCACGCGGGGATTGCGCGCCTCGTCCAGCACCCGCCAGTTGAAGGACAGCCAGCTGAGTTCACGATTGAAAAAGCGCCCCCCGCCGTCGGGCAGACCCTCCGGCAGGTCCTTGGGTTCCGGGAAGGGTGAACGGAGAAAATCGGCTTGTGTCATGGTGATCCGGTCTGCGGCGATGGCCGGATCATGCGTCACGCTCGGTCAGCTTGTCCAGAAGCTCTGCCGCAATGCGGCGGGTCACCGGGCCCTTCTGGGCCATCGCGGCATTGTCCATGGCCGTCACCAGCCGGCGTGCCAGACCCAGGTCGCGATCGGTGTGCAGCACCAGCCAGTCGATCAGCCCGGCCGGCACGGACAACTGGCGGTCCGCGAATAGCTTGACCATCACAGCGGCCAGCAGGGCCTCGTCCGGTGGGCCCAGATGCACCTGCGGCATGGCATCCATCCGGCTGCGCAGATCCGGCAGCACCAGGCCCCAGTCCCGCGGCGGCGTCCGCGCCGTCAGCAGCAGCAGGCAGTCGCGCGGCGCGCAAAGGTTCCACAGGTGGAACAGCGCCTGTTCAGCCCCTGCCGCAAAGCCCGCGTGATCGGCGTCCTCGACCACGACCGCCCCGCCCTCGGTCGCCAGCAGATCGGCGGCATCGGGGCGCAGCGCTGCTGCGGAAATCCGCCGCGCGCCATTTTCGGCTGCCCAGAAGGCCGCCAGGTGGGTCTTGCCCGACCCTTCGGGGCCGATGAGCAGCATCCGCCCCTGCGGCCAGTCCTGGGGGCGGTCCAGCGCCGCCAAGGCCGCATGGTTGGCGGGCGCAGGAAGGAAGTCCGCCCGCGCATGGGCGGGCGGCGTTGTCAGGTCAAGCGTCAGCTGTCTCGAGAGGGGGAAACGGGTCACGCAGCCTCGCTCTAGTCCGTGTTGCGGCGCATCAGGTCTTCCTCCATCGTATCGATCTCCTGCTGGCTGCGGACGCGATCGACCGCCAGCCGTGCCGCCCGCAGCCGGTCGGCCACGGTGCCGGTCGGCACGATCTCGACCAGGATCGGCTGCGCGGGTTCTTCGGGCACCGACTGCCCGGTGTAAAGGGGGCTGTCACGATAGCGCGCGATCAAGAAGCGCGCCAGCACCCCGAGCGCCGCCGCCATCGGCACCGCCATGACCAGCCCGACAAAGCCGAACAAGACGCCAAAGACCGACAGCGCCAGCAGCAGCCAGACCGGATGCAGCCCCACATGGCCGCCGACGATCTTGGGCTGAAGATAGTTGCCCTCGACCACCTGGCCGATGGCAAAGATCGCCACAACCGCGCCGATCCACAGCGGATCGCCCCAGAAGCTGAAAAGCGACACGCCGATTGCCGTGGCCCCTCCGATCAGAACGCCTACATAGGGGATGAAGGACAGCACCGCCGCCATGATCCCGATGAAGAAGCCGAAGGGCAGCCCGACCAGCATCAGGCCGAAGGCGTACCAGGTGCCCAGGATCAGGATCACCACCGCCTGCCCGCGCACGAAACCCGACAGCGCGTCATCGATCTCCGACGCCAGCTGGCGGACAGTGGGGGCATGTTCGCGCGGCAGGTGGCGGTCCACAGCCTCGACCATGTTGTCCCAGTCCAGCAGCAGGTAGAAGGCCACGACCGGCACGATGACCAGCAGGGCGATCACACCGATCACCCCGCGGACGGAGCCCAGGACGGTTCCCGCCACGCGCCCGGCCTGTTCCCCGATCGTCGCCTGCATGTCCCGCAGCGTCTGCTCCAGCCCGGCGCCCTGGGGGATCACGTCGGGAAAGCGCGCGGTGACAAAGGCCCGGCCCTGCTCGATCATCTGGGGCGCCGTCTCGATCAGGGCGTAAGCCTGGCGGATCAGGACGGGCAGCACCAGCAGCACCAGCGCGACAAAGGCCAGCACGACAACAAAGGTGATTGCCACCACGGCCATGGTCCGCGACAGGCCCGCACGCTCCAGCCGGTCGGCGACCGGGTCCAGCAGATAGGCCACACCCGCGCCCAGAATGAAGGGCAGAACCGCCTGCCCCAGCAGCCACAGTGTCAGCAGCAGTGCAAATGCGCCGATGCCCCACCACATGACCTGCTTGCGAACGGTGATGCGCATGGTTCCGACCTTTGCCCCTGATGTGGCGTGAATGTGCCGCCGCGCCGCGGCTGTTGCAAGCGCCATGCTTGGCAAGCAGGGGCCGATCCGGTAACCCTGCGCCCGAACCGCTTTGAAGGACCCCCGAGCATGCGTCTGTCGCGTTATTTCCTGCCCGTTCTCAAGGAAGACCCCAAGGAGGCGCAGATCGTCAGCCACCGGCTGATGCTGCGTGCCGGCATGATCAAGCAGCAGACGGCGGGCATCTATTCCTGGCTGCCCCTGGGGTTCAAGGTTCTCAAGCGCATCGAGCAGATCGTCCACGAGGAACAGCAGCGAGCCGGGCATATCCCGATGCTGATGCCGACCCTGCAGCCTGCCGACCTGTGGCGCGAATCCGGCCGCTATGACGATTATGGCGAGGAAATGCTGCGCGTGAAGGACCGCCACAAGCGCGACCTGCTGTACGGCCCCACGAACGAGGAGATGATCACCGACATCTTCCGCAGCCACGTGAACAGCTACAAGGACCTGCCGCTGACGCTGTACCACATCCAGTGGAAATTCCGTGACGAGATCCGCCCGCGGTTCGGCGTGATGCGCGGGCGCGAATTCCTGATGAAGGACGGCTATACCTTCGACCTGACCAAGGAAGATGCGCTGCACGCCTATAACCGCCACCTGGTCAGCTATCTGCGCAGCTATGAGCGCATGGGCCTGCAGGCGATCCCGATGCGCGCCGACGGCGGCCCGATCGGCGGCGATTATACGCACGAATTCCTGGTGCTGGCGGAAACGGGCGAGTCCGAGGTTTTCTATGACAGCCAGATCACTGACCTGACCTTCGGCGACAGGCAGATCGACTATGACAGCGTCGAAGAATGCCAGGGCGTGTTGCAGGAATTCACCAGCCGCTATGCCCGCACCGACGAAACGCATGATCAGGCTGTCTTCGACCAGATCCCCGAGGAACGCCGCCGCACCGCGCGCGGGATCGAAGTGGGCCAGATCTTCTATTTCGGCACCAAATATTCCGAACCGATGGGCGCCACCGTTGTCGGCCCCGACGGGCAGCGCGTGCCGGTTCACATGGGCAGCCACGGCATCGGCGTTTCCCGCCTGTTGGGCGCGATCATCGAGGCCAACCACGACGACCGCGGCATCATCTGGCCCGAGGGCGTGACACCCTTCCATGTCGGCATCGTCAACCTGAAGCAGGGCGACAATTCGACCGACAGCGCCTGCGAGGCAATCTATGCGGAACTGCAGGCGCGCGGCCTGGACCCGCTTTACGACGACCGTGACGAACGCGCGGGTGCCAAGTTTGCCTCGATGGACCTGATTGGCCTGCCCTGGCGGATCACGGTCGGCCCGCGCGGACTGGCCAACAACAAGGTCGAGCTGACCAACCGCCGCTCCGGCACCAGCGAGGAGATCTCGCCCAAGGACGCCATCGCGCGCCTGCAGCAGATCTATCAGCCGGTTCTGGGCCTGACGGTCCAGGACAGATGACCGGGCTGCTGCGACTGGTGGCGGCGGCGATGCTTGCCGCCGTCCTGTCGCAGTTCCCGGCCTTCAGCGACCAGTATGTTCAGCGGCTTGGCGGGCAAGTGGATGCGCTGACGCAGGTCGCGGCCGATTTCGACGCCAGCGCCACCCGTGCCGGATTGACCCGCGCCGAGGCGCTGGCGGATCTGTCCGGCAGCGCCTTTCGCGAAGCGCATCAGCAGGACATGCGCCATACCTTCCGCAGGCTGGACCGGGCGCGGGCCGACCTGCAGATGCTGCGCCTGGCTGGGCCGCTGGAGCGGATGCTGCTGCCGCACCGACTTCGCGACACCAAGACACTGCGGGCAACATGGGCCGATTTCCGCCCCGCCATGCCGCTGACACGCGCGGGGTTGATCGCCGCCGCTTTGGGCTTCCTGATCGGCTGGTTGGTGATGAGCTTCGCTGGACGCCTGTCCCGCCGCGACGAAAAGCTTGGGTGGCGTTAGGTCAACTTGGACGACCTATCCTTAAGACCATGCAAAACGTCACGATATCACACTTTCTTTTTCATTTTCGCGCTTCTAACCTGCCTTCCAGGACAATGTTCCAACTGGGAGACATCGAATGAGAAAGCTTCTTCTTGCGACCGCCGCCGGCGCATTGATGGCCGGTGCCGCAGGCGCTGAAGACATCAAGCTGGGCATCTCGCTTGGCTTCACCGGTCCGCTGGAATCCCTTGCACCCGCAATGCAGCAGGGTGCCGAAATGGCGATGAAGGAAGTCAGCGAATCCGGCCTGCTGCTGGACGGCACGACCGTCACACCGGTGACGGGCGACTCCACCTGCATCGATGCCGCGGCAGCCACCGCCACAGTGGAACGCCTGATCGCCTCGGAAGGCGTCAAGGGCATCATTGGCGGCATGTGCTCGGGCGAGACGATCGCCTCGCTGGAAAACGTCGCCAAGGCCAACGGCATCGTCATGATTTCGCCCTCGGCCACCTCGCCGGCGCTGTCCACGATCGAGGATGACGGGCTGTTCTTCCGCACCTCGCCCTCGGACGCGCGCCAGGGCGAAGTCATGGCCGACATCCTGATGGAACGCGGCGTTGAGACCGTGGCCGTCACCTATACCAACAACGACTATGGCAAGGGCCTGGCCGACAGCTTCGAGGCCGCCTACGAGGAAAAGGGCGGCACGGTCACCGTCAACAGCGCCCATGACGACGGCAAGGCCGACTATTCGGCCGAGGTTGCGGCCCTTGCGGCCGCTGGTGGCGATGCGCTGGTCGTGGCAGGCTATGTGGACCAGGGCGGTTCGGGCGTGGTGCGCGCGGCGCTGGACACCGGCGCCTTCGACACCTTCGTCTTCCCGGACGGCATGGTCGGCACCGCGCTGGAGACCAATTTCGGCACCGAGATCGACGGCAGCTTTGGCCAGAACCCGGCCGCAGAGGGCGAGGGCCGCGACAAGTACCTGTCGATGGCGGAAGAAGCGGGCTTTGACGGCTCGGGCGCCTTCTCGGCCGAGGCCTATGATGCGGCCGCGCTGATCATGCTGGCCATGGCCAAGGCCGGCAGCACCGATCCTGCGTCCTACAAGGGCAGCATCATGGATGTTGCCAACGAACCGGGCGAAAAGATCCTGCCCGGCGAGCTTTCCAAGGCGCTGGAGATCATCAACGGCGGCGGCGATGTCGACTATGTCGGCGCCACCGCGGTTGAAATGGTGGGCGCGGGCGAATCCGCGGGTTCGTATCGTGAGATTCAGTTCACCGATGGCAAGATCGAGGTCGTCGGCTATCGCTGATTGCAGCTAAGGCGATATGGCCCGGCACCTTTTGGGTGCCGGGCCATATTTCAATAATAATAGGTGCTTGACGGCACATCTTCACCCCGAACGTGAAGACAGGGAAGTGGAAAGCATGATCAAGGTCGAGGACCTTCACAGGCATTTCGGCGGCTTTCGCGCCGTTGACGGTGCCAGCCTGACGATCGAGACCGGCTCGATCACCGGACTGATTGGGCCGAACGGCGCGGGAAAATCGACGTTGTTCAACGTCATCGCGGGCGTCCTGCCGCCTACCTCGGGCCGCGTGCTGATGGATGGCGAGGATATCACCGGCTTGCCCCCGCACAAGCTGTTCCACAAGGGGCTGCTGCGCACCTTCCAGTTGGCGCATGAATTCGCCAGCATGACCGTGCGCGAGAACCTGATGATGGTCCCCGGCGCGCAAGCCGGAGAGACGATCTGGAAAACATGGTTCCAGCGCGGCCGGATCGAACGCGAGGAGGCCGAGTTGCGCCGCAAGGCCGACGAGGTGCTGGATTTCCTGACCATTCGCCACCTGACCCACGAAAAGGCCGGCAACCTGTCGGGCGGCCAGAAGAAGCTGCTGGAGCTGGGGCGCACGATGATGGTCGATGCCAAGGTTGTCTTCCTGGACGAGGTCGGAGCCGGCGTGAACCGCACCCTTTTGATGACCATCGCCGATGCGATCATTCGCCTGAACAAGGAACGCGGCTATACCTTCTGCGTGATCGAGCATGACATGGACTTCATCGGCAAGCTCTGCGACCCGGTGATTGTCATGGCCGAGGGCAAGGTCCTGGCCAAGGGCTCTGCATCCGACATCATGAAGAACGAGGCGGTGATCGAGGCCTATCTGGGCACCGGCCTGAAGAACAAGGACATGGTGGGCGCATGACCGATCAGAACGCGACCTTCGGCAACCGCGGCAACCGCGACGCGTCGGTGGTCAATACCAAGGGCATGGGCACCATCGACGGCACCCGCCGGTCCGGCCCTGTGGGCGCGGGGCGCGCAGGCGATCCGTTCCTGATCGGCGAAAGCATGACCGGCGGCTATGGCAAGGGTGCCGACATCCTGCATGATTGCACGATCTCGGTCGAACAGGGCCAGATCGCCGTGATCGTGGGCCCTAACGGCGCCGGCAAGTCGACCGCCATGAAGGCGATCTTCGGCATGCTGAACCTGCGCCAGGGCAGCGTGCGCCTGAACGGCCAGGACATCACCGCGCTGAACCCGCAGGACCGGGTCAAGGCGGGCATGGGGTTCGTGCCGCAGGTGAACAACATCTTCCCGTCAATGACGGTCGAGGAAAACCTGGAGATGGGCGCCTATATCCGCCGCGATGACATACGTGCCACAATGGAGCAGGTCTATGACCTGTTCCCGGCCGTCGCCGAAAAGCGCCGTCAGGCCGCGGGCGAGTTGTCGGGCGGCCAGCGCCAGCAGGTGGCCGTCGGCCGTGCGTTGATGACGCAGCCACAGGTCCTGATGCTGGACGAACCCACCGCGGGCGTCAGCCCCATCGTCATGGACGAGCTGTTCGACCGCATCATCGCCATTGCGCGCAGCGGGTTGCCCGTCCTGATGGTCGAACAGAACGCACGCCAGGCAATGATGATCGCCGACAAGGCCTATGTTCTGGTGCAGGGCGCAAATGCTCATACCGGCACTGGCAAGGAACTGATGCAGAACGACGAGGTGCGCCGCACCTTCCTGGGGGGCTGAGCCGTGGATTTCCTGAATGCCCTCGTGGTCTTTCTGAACTTCGTCTTCATTCCGGCGGCCGCCTATGGCGCGCAGCTGGCGCTTGGCGCGCTTGGCGTCACGCTGATCTACGGCATCCTGCGGTTCTCGAACTTCGCGCATGGCGACACCATGGCCTTTGGCACGGCGACCGTGATCCTGCTGACCTGGGGTCTGCAGGCCATCGGCATCACAGCCGGGCCTCTGCCTACCGCGCTGATCGCCCTGCCCTTCGGCATCGCGCTGACCGCGCTGCTGGTGCTGGGGACCGACCGCGCCGTCTACAAGTTCTATCGCAGGCAGAAGGCGGCGCCGATCATCCTGGTGATGGCATCGGTCGGCGTCATGTTCGTCATGAATGGCCTGACGCGCCTGCTGATCGGGGTGGACGAATACCGGTTTGACGACGGGGCACGGTTCATCATGGACGTGCGCACCTTCCGCGAAATGACCGGCCTGCCCGAGGGGCTGGCCCTGCGTTCCACGCAGGCGCTGACATTGGTTGTGGCGGTGATCGTGGTGGTGGTCCTGTTCTGGTTCCTGAACCGGACCAAGTCCGGCAAGGCCATGCGCGCCTATTCCGACAACGAGGACCTGGCCCTGTTGTCGGGGATCGACCCCGAACGCGTGGTGCGCCTGACCTGGATCATCGCGGCGGGCCTGGCGACCATCGCGGGGACGCTTTACGGATTGGACAAGTCGTTCAAGGCCTTTAACTATTTCCAGATCCTGCTGCCGATCTTTGCGGCCGCCATCGTGGGGGGGCTGGGCAACCCGGTCGGCGCCATCGCGGGCGGGTTCCTGGTGGCCTTTTCGGAGGTCGCCGTCACCTACCCCTGGGTCAAGGTCGTGGGTTATCTGGCCCCTTGGTACGAGCCGGGGGGGCTGATGCAGCTTCTGGGCACGGAATACAAGTTCGCGGTCAGCTTCGTCATTCTGATCGTCGTGCTGCTGTTCAGGCCGACTGGCCTGTTCCGCGGCAAATCGGTGTAAGGGGAACCATCATGGCAACCAACCGTCAGGCCGCAACCTCCTCCAGCCCGTGGCGCGCACCGATCCTGTTCGCGGTGCTGGCCGCGCTGTTCGTGCTGGAAGGCACCGTCCGCAACAGCATGTTCTCGGGCAGCTGGAACACCTCGCTGGCAATCCTGAACATGGGGCTGATCTCGGCCATCACCGCGCTTGGGGTGAACATGCAATGGGGCTATGCGGGCCTTTTCAATGTGGGCGTCGTGGGCTTTCTGGCCATGGGCGCGCTGGCTCCGGTCCTTATCTCACTGCCCCCGGTCGAGGGCGCGTGGCAGGCGGGCGTGCCCCGCCTGCTGCTGGCCCTGGTGGTCGGCCTTGGGACGCTGGCCATGGCCAAGCTGGCCTGGACGCGCACCCGCAGCGGCATCGTCGTCACGGTCGTCCTGATCGCAGGCTTCGTGGCCTATCGCTGGCTGTTTGATCCGGCCGTGACCGCGATCGAGGCCAACAACCCGGCCCGCAACGGCAATATCGGGGGGCTCGGCCTGCCGGTCCTGTTCTCCTGGCTGGTCGGCGGGCTTTTCGCGGCAGCCGCGGCATGGGCGGTCGGCAAGGTGGCGCTTGGCCTGCGTTCAGACTATCTGGCCATCGCGACCCTGGGCATTGGCGAGATCATCGTCGCCATCATGAAGAACGAAGACTGGCTGGCGCGCGGCGTCAAGAACATCACATCTATCCCGCGCCCTGTCGCGCAGGAGGTCGACTTGCAGCAGAACCCTGATTTCGTCGATTTCGCGACCGGCTGGGGCTTTCCGGCGGCCGAGGCATCGGGCATCTGGGTCAAGCTTTCCTACATGTCGCTATTCCTGGTGGTGCTGCTGATCATCATCCTGCTGGCTGAACTGGCACTTAAATCGCCTTGGGGACGCATGATGCGCGCCATCCGCGACAATGAAACCGCGGCCGAGGCGATGGGCAAGGACGTCACCCGCCGCCACCTGCAGATCTTTATCCTGGGGTCTGCGGTCATCGGCGTTGCGGGCGCGATGATGGTCACGCTGGACGGGCTTTTGGCGCCGACCAGCTACAACCCGCTGCGCTATACCTTCCTGATCTGGGTCATGGTGATCGTGGGCGGGTCCGGCAACAACTGGGGCGCGGTGCTGGGATCGGTCACGATCTGGTTCCTGTGGATCAAGGCCGAGGTCTGGGGCCCTGCCCTGATCGCCCTGCTGACCGGTCCGCTGCCCGACAGCGCCTTCAAGGCGCATCTGCTGGACAGCGCACCGCACATGCGCTTCATCGCGATGGGTCTTGTGCTGCTGCTGGTGCTGCGCTTTGCACCGCGTGGGCTTTTGCCGGAAAAGTAGGCGCTAGGGGGGCGCCTGATCGCGCCCCCAACATGTCAGGCGCAGTCGTTGCCCAGCACGGCGCTGTGCCACAAGCGACCGTCCGGCCCCCGTACGACGCCGGTGCCGATCTCGTAGCTGAGTTGCCCAAGGACCTGTTCACGCAGGGGCGTGGCATTCAGCCAGGTCGCAACAGTCGCTTCCGGAGTGCCACCGACCCCCACCAGCTGAACCACTCCGCAGGTCGGATAATCGACGGCACGCGCCCGGTCCACGACGTTGGACCCGTTTGACCCCGCGACGATGGCCATGTTCATGCGGACCATGTCACAGGCATGGGTCTTGGCGATCAGGTCAAGCTTTTCGACCGGGACAAGGATGTTCTTTCCTTCAAGGTCGCGGGCCAGATTGATGGAGGCCGACAGGGTTTCTGCGGCTTCGGCATCGCCTTCACACTGTAATGCCAGCGCCTCGTCGGCCGAGGATTGCGGGCTGTAGACACCCGGCCGTGAATCCTCGCAGGCGGCCAACGCTAGCAGGCAGACGGCTGATGTAAACGCTCGCATCATCAGAACTCCTTTGAAGGGACAACAGGTTCACCGGTGGAACCGGCGGTTACCGAACGCCTACTGCCTGTCCAAGTTCCGCCGCCCAACCTTTCGAAACCCTTGCAAGGCTCTGAAACCGCGCTTAAAGCGCACCCATGACCCAGCACCAGCGCCTTTTGATCATCGACTTCGGCAGCCAGGTGACGCAGCTGATCGCGCGTCGCCTGCGAGAGCTGAACGTCTATTGCGAAATCCACCCGTTCAACACGGTGACCGACGAGGTCCTGCACCAGATGGCGCCTCAGGCGATCATCCTGTCAGGCAGCCCCGCCAGCGTGACCCAGGACAGCAGCCCGCGCGCACCGCAGGCGGTGTTCGAACTGGGAGTGCCGGTCTTTGGCATCTGCTATGGCCAGCAGGTCATGATGGAGCAGCTGGGGGGCAAGGTGGAGGCCGGCCATCACGCGGAATACGGGCGGGCCTTCATCTCTCCCGCGCCGGGTCACAAGGGTGACGGGATCTTTTCTGGCCTGTTCGGAACAGGCCGCGAGGAAGTCTGGATGAGCCATGGCGACCGCGTCACGGTCCTGGCCCCTGGCTTCGAGGTGATCGGCACCTCGCCCAACGCGCCCATGGCGATGATCGCGGACGAGACGCGCCACTTCTATGCCGTGCAGTTCCACCCCGAGGTGCATCACACGCCGAACGGCCGCATCATGCTGGACAACTTCGTCCGGCTGGCGGGCTTTACCGGCGACTGGACCATGGCCTCCTACAAGGACGAGGCGATCCGCAAGATCCGCGAGCAGGTGGGCGACCGCAAGGTCATCTGCGGGCTGTCGGGCGGCGTGGACAGCAGCGTGGCAGCCGTCCTGATCCACGAGGCGATCGGCGACCAGCTGACCTGCGTGTTCGTGGACCACGGTCTTCTGCGGCTGAACGAGGCCGAGGAAGTCGTGAAGATGTTCCGCGACAACTACAACATTCCCCTGATCCACGCCGATGAGACCGAACTGTTCCTGGGCTCGCTTGAGGGCGTCAGCGACCCTGAGGTCAAACGCAAGACCATCGGCCGGCTGTTCATCGACGTCTTCCAGCGCTATGCCGGAGAGATCGAGGGCGCCGAATTCCTGGCGCAAGGCACGCTTTATCCCGACGTTATCGAAAGCGTCAGCTTCAGTGGCGGTCCGTCCGTCACGATCAAGTCGCATCACAACGTAGGCGGCCTGCCGGAAAAGATGGGCCTGAAGCTGGTCGAGCCGCTGCGCGAGCTGTTCAAGGACGAGGTCCGCGAACTGGGCCGCGAACTGGGCCTGCCGGCCAGCTTCATCGGCCGCCACCCCTTCCCCGGTCCGGGCCTGGCGATCCGCTGCCCCGGAGAGATCACCCGTGAAAAGCTGGAGATCCTGCGCAAGGCGGATGCGGTCTTCATCGACCAGATCCGCAGGCACGGGCTTTATGACGAAATCTGGCAGGCCTTTGTCGCTATCCTGCCTGTCCGCACCGTGGGCGTGATGGGCGACGGGCGCACCTATGACTTTGCCTGTGCCCTGCGCGCCGTCACCTCGGTCGATGGCATGACGGCGGACTTCTATCCCTTCACCCATGAATTCCTGGGAGAAACAGCGACCCGGATCATCAACGAGGTGAAGGGAATAAATCGCTGCACCTATGACATCACCTCGAAGCCGCCGGGCACGATCGAGTGGGAATAACGTGGCGGACGCCTGCCGCGCGTCACGGCGATATGCGCGCCGTGTCCGAACCGGCACGTGTCCTGAGGCATCGCGGCGCTTGACCTGCCGCCTCGGCCAAAGGATGGTGCCTCAACGAAAACAAGAGGAAGCGCCATGAGCTGTGCCTGCTGCGGGACCCACGCGCCGACATCGACCGACAGCAGCGGCACCGCCGTCACGCTGTCCCGGCCTCTGGTTGCGGTCGATGGGTGCCTGACCTGCGCGGACATGGGCCAGATGCTGACGGCGCTGGACCTGCTGCCGCGCCACGTTGAACTCAGCCGGGCTGAACCGGGCTGCCTGCGGTTCGACATCGCGCAAAGCGACAACCCGCTGGTCTGGCAGCTGGATGAGATCTTTGCGGACGAGGCGGCTTTTACGGCCCATCAGGCACGCAGCGCTGACAGCCAGTGGGGCCGCGACAGCCAAGGCATGTCCCGCGCGCTGCACCGCCATGCCCTGCACCCGCTGATCCGGGCCGAACTGCCGTCCGACCAGGAGGGGCTGGACCGTCTTTTGACTGTCGCCTTCGGCCATGCCGAGGAGGCACAACTGATACGCGACCTGCGCGCGGACGGTGATCTGGCTGTGTCGCTGGTGGCGCATGCGCGCGGCTTGCCGGTGGGCCATGCCGCGCTGGCGCCGTTGCTGGATGATCGGCCCGGCTTTTCCCTGGCGTCGCTTGCGGTGCATCCGGCACTGCAAGGTCGCGGCCTGGGGCAGGCGTTACTGGCGGCGGTTCTGGCCGAGGCGGGCGATCGGCCCGTGGTGGTGCGCGGCGACGTGGCCTTCTGCGCCCGCGCCGGGTTTCGGCCGCTGTCGGCGCGTACACGCCTGATGGTCCGTGGCGACCTGCCGGGCGGTGGACCGGTCATTCAGGCCCCCGCCTTCGCGCGTCTCTGACCGCACCTTGCGCCGGGCGGGCGAAGGGTCCACATCTTGGGCAACCACCAGAAAGGACCCATCATGGCAGGCATCATGGCGTATGACGCGACGGACCGGGCGCAGGCTTCCGACAGCTTTGGAAATCTTCCCGAATGGGATTTGACCGATCTTTACCCCGCGCCGGACAGCCCGCAGCTTGCTGCCGACATCGACAGCCTGGACCGCATGGTTCAAGCCTTTGCCGCCGACTATCGGGGCAAGCTGGCGCAGCTGACCCCGGGCCAGATGCTGGCCTGCATCGAGACGTATCAGCAGATTGACATCCTCGCCGGGCGGATCATGTCCTATGCCGGGCTGCGCTATTACCAGAATACCACCGACCCTGCGCGCGCCAAGCAGATGGGCGACCTTCAGGCCCGGATCACCGACCTGACGACGCCGCTGGTATTTTTCAGCTTGGAATTCAACCGCATCCCGGACGACATCTACCAGGCTGTCTTCACCGCGCCCGATGGCCCCGCGCGTTACAAGCCCGTGTTCGACCGGATGCGCGCCATGCGCCCCCACCAGCTGTCTGACGAGCTGGAGCAGTTCCTGCACGACACGTCGGTCGTTGGCGCCGCCGCCTGGAACCGTTTGTTTGACGAAACCACCGCCGCGCTGACTTTTGATGTAGACGGCGAAACACTGGGCCTGGAAGCGACGCTGAACCTGCTGACCGACCACGATCGTGCCCGTCGCGAAGCTGGCGCGCGGGCGCTGGCAAAGGTTTTCACCGCAAATGTCGGTCTGTTTTCGCGCATCCACAACACGCTGGCCAAGGAAAAGGCCATCGAGGACAAGTGGCGCAAGATGCCCACGCCACAGCACGGCCGGCACTTGTCGAACCATGTCGAACCCGAGGTGGTCGAGGCGCTGCGCAACGCCGTCACCGCGGCCTATCCGCGCCTGTCGCACCGCTACTACGCGCTGAAGGCGCGCTGGCTGGGACTGGATAAGCTGCAGGTTTGGGACCGCAACGCGCCGCTGCCAACGGAAACGCCCCGCACCATCGATTGGCCCGAGGCAAAGGCCACGGTGCTTGACGCCTATGCCGGGTTTTCGCCGGAACTGGCCGATCTGGCGCAACCCTTTTTCGACAAGGGCTGGATCGATGCGGGCGTGAAGCCAGGCAAGGCTCCCGGCGCTTTTGCCCATCCGACGGTCACCACCGCGCATCCATATATCCTGCTGAACTACTTGGGCAAGCCGCGCGACGTGATGACGCTGGCGCACGAACTGGGGCATGGCGTCCATCAGCGCCTGGCCGCAGGTCAGGGCGAATTGCTGGCGTCAACACCCCTGACGCTGGCGGAAACCGCCTCGGTCTTTGGCGAGATGCTGACCTTCCGCGCGCTGCTGGCGAAGACCACCAATCCGGCGCAGAAAAAGGCTCTGCTGGCTGGCAAGGTCGAGGACATGATCAACACGGTGGTCCGCCAGATCGCCTTCTATGACTTTGAATGCCGTCTGCATGCCGCGCGCGCCGAGGGCGAGCTGACCCCCGACGACATCAACGCGCTGTGGATGTCAGTGCAGCATGAAAGCCTGGGACCGGTATTCGAGTTCATGCCCGGCTACGAGACCTTCTGGACCTATGTGCCGCATTTCGTGCATTCGCCCTTCTATGTCTATGCCTATGCCTTTGGCGACGGGTTGGTGAACGCGCTTTATGCCGCCTACGAGGATGGCCTTCCGGACTTCCAGGACAAGTATTTCGCCCTGCTGAAGGCCGGCGGTTCAATGCATCATAAAGAACTTCTGGCTCCATTCGGGCTTGATGCTTCGGACCCGGCCTTCTGGGACAAAGGCCTGTCCATGATCGAAGACTTCATCGATCAGCTGGAGGCTTTGGAAGCATGAGGCCGCGCAGCATGGAACACCCGGTCCCTGACCGGGATCTGCCATGCTGAAGCGGCTGCTGCTGGCAGTGCCTGTGCTGATGCTGGCAGCCTTGGCCGCTTTCCTGGCTTTTGCCCCGGCCTATGTTGAAAGAATGCTGAACCCGCTGACCATGCCCGCCGAGGGTTGGCCGGTCACGTCCGAGGCGCAGGCGCTGCATGACAGTCTGGTCATCGGCGACTGGCATTCCGATGCCCTTCTGTGGGACCGGGACCTGCTGGCACGCGTGGACCGCGGCCACAGCGACGTGCCGCGCCTGTTGGAGGGCAACATGGCGCTGCAGGTTTTTACGACAGTGACGAAAAGTCCCAGTGGCCAGAACTATGAGCACAACAGCAGCGAAGCAGGCGACAGCATCACGCCCCTGTTCATCGGTCAGTTGCGCCCGCCCCGCGCATGGTTTTCCCTGCGCGAACGGGCGCTGGTTCAGGCCGAGGCCCTGCATCGTGCGGCCGAGCGTGCGCCCGACCGGCTGCGCGTGATCCGCACCAAGGCGGATCTGCAAGCCCTGCTGGCGGATCGCGCCGCCGGGCAGCTTGTTCTGGGCGGGCTTCTGGGATCGGAGGGTGGGCATCCGCTTGAGGGTGAACTGGCCAATTTGCAAGTCCTCTACGACGCGGGCTTTCGGCTGATGGGGCTGACCCATTTCTTCGACAACGAACTGGGCGGCAGCCTGCATGGTGAAGGCGGCAGCGGGGCCGGTCTTTCGGACTTTGGTCGCCAGGTCGTCGATCGCATGATGCAGTTGGGCATGGTAATCGACGTCACACATGCCGCACCCCGAATGGTTGAGGACGTGCTGGCAATCCCCGGAACCCGCCCGGTCCTGTCCCATACTGGTATCACCCGTCATTGCTCCAGCCCCCGCAACCTGCCTGACGAACTGGTTTCGCGCATCGCTGCGGCTGGCGGGATCATCGGGATCGGCTTCTGGTCGGATGTGGTTTGCGGCAAAACTCCGGCCGACATTGCCGCAGCCATTGCGGCCGCGATCAAGGTGGCTGGAGAGGATCACGTCTCGCTCGGCTCGGACTGGGACGGATCGGTGGATTCGCCCATCGACGCCGCGCATCTGCCGGCGCTGACGCAGGCGCTGCTGGACCAAGGGCTGACCGAGGCGCAGATTGCAAAGGTCATGGGCGGCAACATGATGGCCTATCTGGCCGAAATCCTTCCTGCGGAATAGGACACCAATGAAACGGACAATGCTGCTGCACGGAGAGCTTTCTGGTCTGGTGGCCACACTTGGCCATGGCGATCTATTGGTGGTCGGCGATGCCGGACTGCCAGTTCCGCGCGGCGTGCGTTGCATCGACCTGGCGTTGAGCCGCGGCATTCCGGGCGTTTTCGATGTTCTTGACGCGCTTCTAACAGAGATGGTCGTGGAACGGGCGGCGCTGGCCGAGGAGGCCGCACCCGAGCTGCAAAAGCGGTTCTGCCAGCGGAACATCTGCACGGTTGCGCGGCTTCCGCACACCACCTTCAAAACCTGCACGATCGAGGCACGGGCCATCGTGCGGACTGGTGAGTTCACGCCTTATGCCAATATCTGCCTGTGGTCCGGCGTGGCATTTTAAGGGGAACCAGCCGGCCCTGAGTGCGTTCGACAACAGATATTTATGCACAGGAAACAATGCCATGCAGAAGAAGATTCTGGGACTGAGCGCCATTCTGGCGATGATGACTCTGGCCGCCTGCGAGACCGTGCAAGGTGCTGGCCGTGATATCTCGACGGCCGGAGCTGTCGTTCAGGAAGAAAGTGCCGAGGTTCAGGCCGGGATGTAATCCCTGCCAAGGATAAAGGTAGTCAAAGTCCCTCGCACTCAGTGCGGGGGGCTTTTGCGTGGCAGGTGTTCGCGCCACGGCCCAAGAAAATGCGGAACATCAGGCGTCAGGGCCAGTGGCCAGACGGGTTGAAACCAGCGCCGAATGGGTCTCAACCAGCGCCAGCGCCTGGTCGTTCAGGTCCGGGCGGGGCGTTCTGCTGAGAAAGCAAAACATGCCAAAGACGCTGCCATCGGGGCGAAGGACGGGCACGCTAAGATGGCTGCCGATGGGAATCATTTGCGTGATCGGCAGGTCAGTTGCGATGGGGTGCGCGCTGGTGTCGGGCATCAGCCGCGGCAGCCCGCCGTCAAGGATGTGCTTGCAGTAGACTTCGCGCAGATCCATGCTTTGGCTGGGCTGGATCAACGCCTCCAGTCCGGGCGCGCTGACGGCGCGGAAGACCGCGCGTTCATCCACAAATTCCGAAAGGTAAGCCACCTCCATCCCAAGGCGTTCGCGGACGGTGTCGAGCGAGTACTGGATGGCGGCGGCTTCGGCCGGTCGGGCAGCGATGCCGGGAAGGGCTGGGGTCTGGTCGGGCATGGTGTTCTCGCACTTTGGGATCATATGAAACCTAGCGCGCAAAAGCCTTTCGCACAAAGAACAATCCGTGCGGGTTTTAGCTATCTTGTTGGACGGCTCAACCTTCGCGCTGCCGCTCGGTCGCCAGGATGCGGCGGGTGACGAACCAGGTGGCGGGCACCGCCAGCACGGCCCCCGCCGCTGCGGCCAGCAGGATCGGCAGGATCCCGTAATAGCCCAGGACCAGCACAAGAATCACCCCTGCCCCGGCAAGGCTTGACATGATGATCGTCAAAAGAAGCAGGAACAGGCGCTGCATGGTCGTCTCCATCCTCAAGGTGACGCCACACTAGCCGCGATGGTTCTGTTAGGTGTTGATCTGGGTCAAGCAGCGCCCCATACGCCATTCGCCCTGAAAATCGATCGGGCGACCGCGACGCGGCCGCCCGTGGCGATCAGCTGTCCATCTTCAGCGCCTGGATGAAGGCGGTCTGCGGGATTTCAACCTTGCCAAACTGGCGCATCTTCTTTTTGCCGGCCTTCTGCTTTTCCAGCAGCTTCTTTTTTCGCGTGGCGTCGCCGCCATAGCATTTGGCGGTCACGTCCTTGCGCATGGCCGACAGCGTCTCGCGCGCGATCACGCGACTGCCAATGGCGGCCTGGATCGGGATCTTGAACATGTGCCGCGGGATCAGTTCCTTCAGCTTTTCGACCATCAGCCGCCCGCGGCTTTCGGCACGGTCGCGATGGACCATCATCGACAGCGCGTCCACGGGTTCGTCGTTCACCAGGATCGACATCTTGACCAGGAAATCTTCGCGGTATTCGCTGATCTGGTAATCGAAGCTGGCATAACCCTTGGTCACCGACTTCAGCCGGTCGTAGAAATCGAACACGACCTCGGCCAGCGGCAGGTCATAGACCGCCATCGCCCGGCTACCCGCATAGGTCAGATCCATCTGGATGCCACGGCGGTCCTGGCACAGCTTCAGCACATCGCCCAGATACTCGTCGGGCACCATGATGGTGGCCTTGATGCGCGGCTCCTCGATGTGATCGACCAGCGTCAGGTCGGGCATGTCGGCGGGGTTGTGCAGGTCGCGCACCTCTCCGTCGCGCATGTGCAGCTTGAAGACCACGGACGGGGCGGTGGTGATCAGATCCAGATCGTACTCACGCTCCAGCCGGTCGCGGATCACCTCCAGGTGCAGCAGGCCCAAAAAGCCGCAGCGGAAGCCGAAGCCGAGCGCGGCCGAGGTTTCCATCTCATAGCTGAAGGAGGCGTCGTTCAGGGCCAGCTTTTCGATGGCATCGCGCAGCGGTTCGAAATCGTTGGCATCCACCGGGAACAGGCCGCAGAAGACCACCGGCTGCGCCGGCTTGAAGCCCGGCAACGCCTTGGCGGCGGGCTTCTTTTCATGCGTGATGGTGTCGCCCACGCGGGTGTCGCGGACCTGCTTGATAGACGCGGTGAAGACGCCGATCTCACCCGGACCCAGTTCGGGGATGTCCTTCATCGCTGGCGTCAGGACCGCCAAGCGGTCCAGCTTGTAGGTGGCCCCGGTCTGCATCATCTTGACCTGGTCGCCCTTGCGGATGATCCCGTCCATGACGCGGATCATCACGACAACGCCCAGATAGGCGTCGTACCAGCTGTCGACCAGCATGGCGGTCAGCGGCGCGTTCTGGTCGCCCTTGGGCGCGGGCAGGCGCGTGACGATGGCCTCCAGCACCTCGGGGATGCCGAGGCCGGTCTTGGCGCTGATCGGGATCGCGTCCTGGGCGTCGATGCCGATGACTTCCTCGATGTTTTCCTTGACGCGATCGGGTTCGGCCGCGGGGAGGTCGATCTTGTTCAGCACGGGAACGATTTCATGCCCCGCGTCGATCGCCTGATAGACGTTGGCCAGCGTCTGCGCCTCAACCCCCTGGCTGGCATCAACCACCAGCAGCGACCCTTCGACCGCGCGCATCGAGCGGCTGACCTCATAGGCAAAGTCCACGTGACCCGGCGTGTCGATCAGGTTCAGCACATAGGTCTTGCCGTCCTTGGCCGGATAGCTGATGCGGACGGTGTTGGCCTTGATGGTGATCCCCCGCTCGCGCTCGATATCCATGCTGTCCAGCATCTGGGCCTTCATGTCGCGTTCGGCGACAGTGCCCGTCAGCTGGATCAGCCGGTCGGCCAATGTGGATTTTCCGTGGTCGATATGGGCCACGATCGAAAAGTTGCGGATGAGGGAAAGCTCGGTCATGGCCGGGCTATACAGGGGCGCGAGGGCCACGAAAAGAGGGTTTCGCGGCCCCGCGATCTTTGACGCAGGCAGGTGCGGATCAGGGCACGGTGGGAAGGTCTGCGGCCTTCAGCATCAGCCGCGCGACTTCGGCCGAAGAGGCCGGGTTCTGGCCGGTGACCAGCTTGCCGTCGGCGATGGCGAAGGACTGCCAGTCGGGACCGCCCTCGTGCCGCCCGCCTTGGGCCTTCAGCTGGTCCTCCAGCAGGAACGGCACGGCATCCGACAGGCCCACGGCCTCTTCCTCGGCATTGGTGAAGCCCGCTACGCGGCGCCCCTTGACCAGCGGATCGCCCGACGAAAGCCGCGCCGCCAAAAGGCCCGCAGGACCGTGGCAAACCGCGCCGACAACGGCGCCCTTCTCCCAAGCCTTTGCCAGCAGCTGGCCCAAGGTCTCGGACTTCGGCAGGTCCCACATCGTGCCGTGGCCGCCCGGCAGATAGACGATGTCACAGGCGGTCACGTCGACATCCTCGACCCGTTCGGTGTTGGCCAGCCGGTTCATGGCGGCCTCATCGGCCCAGAAGCGGCGGACCTCGTCGCTCATGGCGTCATCGGCCTCCGAAGTCGGGTCGGCGGGCGGCTTGCCACCGGCAATGCTGGCCAGTTCGACCTGATAGCCCGCGTCGGACAGGATCCAATAGGGGGCGGCCAGCTCTTCCCAGTAAAAGCCCGTAGGCTTGCCGGTGTCGCCCAGCTTGTCATGAGACGTCAGGATGATGAGGGCTTTGGGCATGGGGTGCTCCTTTGGGGACATGACAGCGCGGGCCGAACTGGCGCGACGCCTGCTGGCCAGACAATGATTTTCGGGATGCCGGAGTTCCTCGGCATGACGTCGCGGCGCTGCGGATCCGCAGCCGGCTTGCCCGTTGCCGAGAACATGGTTCTCAGCGCGAGCCGCTGCGGATGATGCCGCTGACCTTGCCGGCGGGTGCCGCCGGGCGGCGCAGGCCCGCCTCGCGCCACATCGCATAGCCGCCTGCAAGCGCGATCATCCCCGCGCCCAGCAGCATCGGCAGGTCCGGCCGCTCGCCAAAGACCAGCGCCGCCACCAGCAGCGCGAACCCCAACCTGGTATAGCGGAAAGGCGCCACGACCGACGCCTCGCCCAAGCGCGAGGCCGCGACCAGCGTGGCATATCCCAACACGCCAAAGACCACCGTTGCCGCCAGCAGCGCCCATTCCAGCGCGCCGGGGACCACCGCGCCCTGCCCCGCCACCGCCCCCAGCAGCAGCCCCGCCGGCACCATCGCGCCGTAGGCCGAGGCTGAAAGCTGGTCAGACGGCACGCCGCGTGGGATGCGCCGCGTGGCCAGATCGCGCAGCGTCAGTCCTGCCACCCCCAACAATGCCCAGAGCATTGACGGGTGAAAGGCCGCCGTGCCCGGCCGCAGAATCAGCAGCACGCCCGCAAAGCCCACCGCAACCGAGGCCCACCGCCGCCAGCCGACCTTTTCACCCAGAAACAGCGCCGCCCCCAGGACCAGCGTCAGCGGCAGCACCTGCAGGATTGCCGAAGTCACCGCCAGCTCTCCCACCGCCAGTGCGGTGACAAAGCTCAGCGCCCCGATCACCTCGCCCAGATTGCGCAGCACCACCATCGGATGCAGCAGGTCACGGGTCCACAGGGCAAGGCCCCGACGCGCCAGCCGTGCCCAGAAGACCAGCATTGCCATCAGCCCGGTCATCGCCATCAGCTGCCCGACCGGCAGGCTGTCCGTCAGCGTCTTGATAAATGCATCCTCGACCGCGAACATGGCCATGGACGCTGTCATGAACAGCGCCGCGCGGCCATTGTCGGTCATCCCCGCGACGCGGCTCATGCGCCGGCCTCGATCCGCGCGACCAAATCGGGCAGTTGGTCGATTCCCGTCAGCTGGTGCAGGCGCGGATGGTCCGGTGCCTTGGCATGTTCCAACGCCCAGGTCAGGTCATGGGGGATGAAGACGCCCCATCCTCCCAGTTCCAGCACCGGGATAACGTCGCTGCGCATCGAGTTCCCGGCCATCAGGAAACACTCGGGCGCAACCCCCCGCCCCAGCAAGGCGCGGGCATAAGCCTCGGGGGACTTCTCGGCCAGGATCTCGACCGCGCTGAAGCGGTCGGCCAGGCCCGAGGCCGCGACCTTGCGCTCCTGGTCCATCAGGTCGCCCTTGGTGACCAGGATCAGCTGGCGCCCTGTCAGCGCGTCCAAAGCGTCCTCCACGCCCGGCAGCAGGTCGACGGGATGGGCCAGCATCTCTTGGCCCAGTTCCAGGATGCGGCCGATGGTTCGGCCGTCGACGGCGCCGTCGGTCAGTTCGATCGCGGTCTGGACCATCGACAGCATGAAGCCCTTGATGCCATAGCCATAGCGCGCAAGGTTCACGCGCTCGATGTCGAAAAGCCGCGCGGCGATGGCTTCGGCCTCGCCGTGATCGGCCAGCAGCGATGCGAACTCGGCCTCGGTCACGCGGAAGAAGGTTTCGTTCTCCCACAGGGTGTCATCGGCATCCAGCCCGATGGCGTCGATCATCGCCGTGTCCTTCCGTCTTGTGCCGCGGTCGTCCCGGCCGCATCATGGACCGGCGACAATCAGGAGGTCCCAATGATCTTTGCCGTTCCAGACATGACCTGCGGCCATTGCAAGGCCGCCATCGAGACAGCGATTGCAGGTGCCGGGGGGCAGGCGCAAGTGGATCTTGCAGCCAAACGTGTCACCGTTACCGGAGTGGACGCCGAAACCGCCCAGTCCCGTTTGCAGGACGCCGGATTCACCCCTAGCCCCGTCGAGGGCGCCTGAACTCCTTCCCTCACGCCAGCGTGATTGAGCCAGGCGCGATTGCTTGCTAAAGGTGGAACGGCAGCCAGGGCAGGCAAGACCGGACCAATCCGGCCGCCCGGCGATGCAGAGCAGTAACCGAGGAGACAGTCCATGCTGAACCGATTCGTGATCGCAGCCGCCGCGATCGTCCTGACGACGCCGCTGGCCATGGCCGGGCCGATCGACACCGCCTGCGTCAGGTCGGACCGCGCGCGCGGCAACGCGCCCTTGTGCGGCTGCATCCAGCAGGTGGCGAACCAGACCCTGTCGCGGTCCGACCAGCGCCGCGCAGTTCTTCCGTGATCCGCACCGCGCCCAGGAGGTTCGGACCTCCAAACGCGACACGGACAATGCCTTCTGGAAGCGGTATCGCAACTTTGCCGCCCAGTCCGAGCGGCTCTGCCGCTGAGGCGCATGCGCATCACGGTGCTGACCGGGGCCGGGATCTCGGCCGAAAGCGGGCTGGCGACCTTTCGCGCCAGCGACGGACTGTGGGAGAACCACCGCATCGAGGATGTGGCCACGCCCGAGGCATTTGCCCGCGACCCCGCCTTGGTGCACCAGTTCTACAACATGCGCCGCGCCAGCGCGGCGGCGGCGCAGCCGAACGCGGCGCATCACACACTGGCCCGGCTGGCCCGCCATCACGACCTGGTGCTGGTGACGCAGAACGTGGACGACCTGCATGAACGCGCCGGCAGCCCTGAAGTGATCCATATGCACGGTGCGCTGGACCGGGCGCGCTGCGCCGCCTGCGGCCAGACTTGGCCTGCGCCCGCCGTCATGTCGCCCGATGATCCCTGCCCGGCCTGCGCCGCCCCCGCAACCCGCCCTGACATCGTCTGGTTCGGAGAGATCCCCCAGCAGATGGAGCGGATCTGGCAGGCGCTGGAAGACAGCGACCTGTTCGCCGCCATCGGCACGTCGGGCAATGTCTATCCCGCGGCGGGCTTTGCCCAGCATGCCGGGCGCCACGGGGTCGAATGCATCGAGCTGAACCTGGAAAACAGCACCAACGCCCGCGACTTCGACTGCCGCATCCTGGGGCCGGCCAGCCGCACGGTCCCGAACTGGGTGGCGCAGCTGGCCAGGGACTGATCGCGAAGTCTACCCGATCCGGGCCAAGATCTCGTCGGTCAGTGCGGCCATCTCGGCGACGGCAGGGCCGGATTTCGCCCGCTCGATCGCGCCCAGGCCCAGCCCCAGGGTTTCGGCATAGGCCACACGGTTCGCGACCTGCGTCGTGGCCACCGCGGCACCCAGTTCTCCGGCCTTTTCAGCCACCTCGACACCCAGCTTGGTGTTGGGGCGTGTTCGGTTCAGCACCACCAGCACCTCAGCCTTTTCCCGGCGGGCCAGGTCCAGCACCCCTTCGGTCGCCCACAGGTCGACATGGCTGGACGCGACGGGCACCACAACCAGGTCCGCCACGCGCAGCGCCGGGCGCAGGTCGCTGTCGATCTTGGGCGGCGTGTCGATGATGACAAAGTCAAAGCGTTTCTTCAGCTTTTCCGATTCGTAGCTGGCCCCCCATGCCGAGGAGGTCGAAAAATCCATCGCCTCGTCCTCGCCCTGCGCGGCCATCCGCTCCATGAACCAGCGGCCCAGGCTTCCCTGCGGGTCGGTATCGACCAGCGCCACCGAATGGCCCCGGGCGTGCAGGCTGACGGCCAGGTTAACCGCCAGCGTCGTCTTGCCCGAACCGCCCTTTTGCTGGGCCACGGTGATGATCCGCCCTGCCATCCTGATCCTCCTGTGATGTGGCGCTCAGGTTAACAGGCGGGGGGGCGAATGCATCCCCTTTCTGCAGGTGCAGCATCAGGGAAAAACGCCTTGCACCTCGTACATCACCGGCTCGAAGCTCTTGCACATGGCATGGATCTCGCGGTTGCGGCGGCGCATTTCCTGGGTGCGCAGCATGGCCTGGTAATCCTTGCGGTCCTGCCACTGGGAATAGGTGGCGATGCGGGTCTGTGCGTCGTTGAGGTGGATCGCGCCGCCCATGCAGCCGGGCTGGCGGCTGATCACCTGATCCCAGGCATCGGTCAGCAGGTCCAGCACGTCATGGGCGCTGCCGGGCGTAACCTCAAACGTGGTGATGACGGTCTGGCCGTGGAAATCGCGGGTGATGCGGGGCATGGCGGCGGTCCTCCCTTGGGCGTGGCTCTGCCCCTTCAGCCTAAAGGCGTCGGAACGCCGCGCAAGCCCCATTGCGGGCCGCATGCACGACGTGCATTCTGCGCCCGACAGGGTGAAAGGAGCCGACATGATCCCGGTATTCGACGGCCACAACGACTTTCTGCAGCGCGTGGTGGCTGCCGGCCCCGAAGGTCCGCGCCTGTGGCTGGAGGGCGACGGGACCGGGCATCTGGACCTGCCCCGGATGCGCGCGGGGGGCATGGTCGGCGGCTTTTTCGCAATCTGGGTGCCTTCGCCCGACGATCCAAACGCAGGCGACCATGTGCGGATCATGGAGAATCCGCCTTTTGCCATGCCCCTGCCCCCGCAGATCCCGCATGACGAGGCGCTGCCCCATGCCTTCGCCCAGGCCGCGGCCCTGCTGTCGCTGGAGCGGACCGGCACGCTTGACGTGATCCGCGACGCCGCGCAACTGCGCGCCTGCATTGCGGCCGGGCGGATTGCGGCGATCATGCACATGGAAGGAGCCGAGGCGATCCGCAATCCTGACGCGCTGCACCTGTGGCACCGGGCGGGGCTTCGCTCACTCGGGCCGGTCTGGTCGCGGCCGACGCGTTTTGCGGAAGGAGTACCCTTTGCCTTTCCGTCCTCGCCCGACACCGGCGGGGGGCTGTCGGATGCGGGGCGCGCGCTGGTGCGGGAATGCAACGCGCTTGGCATCATGCTGGACCTGTCCCACCTGAACGAGGCGGGCTTCGACGACATTGCCCGCCTTTCGGACGCGCCCTTGGTCGCCAGCCACAGCTGCGTGCACGCGATCTGCGAAAGCAGCCGCAACCTGACCGACCGGCAGCTGCGGCAGATCGCGGAAAGCCGCGGGCTGGTTGGGCTGAACTTCGCCTCCAGCTTTCTTCGGCCAGACGGGCGGCGGCTGCCGCTGGAGGATCTGGAGACCATGCTGCGGCACCTGGATCACCTTCTGGGCATCCTGGGCGAGGACGGCGTGGCACTTGGTTCGGATTTCGATGGCGCGCTGATGCCGCGCGACCTGGGCGATGCCGCCGCCCTGCCGCGCCTGACCGCCGCGATGGAGGCGCATGACTATGGCCAGACGCTGATCCGCAAGATCGCCTCTGACAACTGGATCAGCTTGCTGGAGCGCAGCTGGAAGACATGACCTGGCAGCCGCACCGAGGCGGTCCGGATGCAACGTTTACTGTGTGACGGGCCCGCTGCCGGTCTGAGCCTGGGCCACCGCCACCAGTTCAGCAAGTTCGGGGTCCGATGACAGGTCCGCCAATGCATACCGTTCGGTCAAGCTGTTGGTGGACAATTCGACATCGCTGATGACCTGCGCGCCGGGCGCGGCCGGACCATAAGCCTGGCCGTTGACTGCGAAATAGATCGCGCCGGAATTGCCGGTGCGCAGACGCGGCGCTTCCTCCAGTTTGGGCAGAACAAAGCGTTCCCCCGCATCCATGATCTTTTCCAGCAGCACCGTGCCATCGGCCGAGGATACGCGTACCCAGGCCGGGCGCACCGCCAGCAGCTCGACCTGCGGCGCATCGGGGGCCACGGTACGCACGGCCGGCTCGGCCTCGGGCAGCTGAGGACCAAAGGCCACCTGAGCCCGGTCGTCCTGCGCGGCGCCGGGTTGCGGAACCTCGGTCACGTCGCCAGCCATGGCGATGACCTGGTCTACGCTGGTCGCGCTGTCCAGCAGGCCCGGATCGATCGCGGCAATGGGCCCGTCGCGCGCCGTCAGGACGGGCGCCTCAAGGATTTGCGGGCGGTAAAGACGGTCCATCGCCTCGGGCTGCGGCAGACCGCTGGCGATGTCGGTGCTGTCCAGCGCGGGATCGGCCAGCCCGGCCCCCTGCGTTGGGTCAAGTTCGGCCACGATGGCAGGAACGTCGTCGCCCGGCGTCAGGGTGACACGCTGCACCTCTTGAAGGACCGACCAGCCGCCATAGCCCAAGCCGCCAATCACGGCGAGCAGCACAAGGATGGCGCCGATCGCTCGCGGTTCGATCTCGGACCAAAAGCTTTGTTCCTGCGGGATGAACAGCGCGCGGGGATTGGCCAGGGCCTCGGCCGGATCAGAGGGGCGCCGCGCGGGCTTGGGTCCGGCCGCCGCAAGCGCCATGCCATGCGTGGGCAGGAAGCCCGATTCTTTGCAGAAGCGCCGGAAGGTCCAGTCCGGGTCCATGCCCAGATAGCGCGCATAGGACCGCACATAGCCCGCGATGAAGCTGGGCGTGTCAAAGGCGGAAGTGTCGCAATTCTCGATCGCGGCGACGTAGGAGGCGCGGATCCGCAATTCGCGTTGCACGTCCAACAGAGATTTGCCCAAGGTCGCGCGTTCACCGCGCATCAGGTCGCCCAAGCGCGTGTCGTCATCAAGGAAGGGTATCGAATCCTCCACCTGTACGAACTCCTCTGCCGGGTTCTGTGCCCGCAGCCTGCTCATCGCCAATGCCTCGTGTGCCCGTTGTATTATCAGCACCCGAATCGGATGCTATCAACGCTTCTTTAAACAGAGGTTATCACGCAGGCGAGAGCAGTTCACTGGTGCATTCGACTAGGCGCTCAATTCAGCGCGATTCAACGCGCAGTGCGACCACAATGCATCCATTGCACGCACAAGGTGATCGATCTGCTTGGGATCATGCACCGGAGAAGGCGTAAACCGCAGCCGTTCAGTGCCGCGCGGCACGGTGGGGAAGTTGATCGGCTGGACATAGATGCCATAATCGCGCAGCAGCATGTCCGACAGCGCCTTGCAATGCACCGGGTGTCCAACATGAACCGGCACGATGTGGCTGCCGTGGTCGATGATCGGCATGCCGAGCGACTTCAGGCGCATCTTGAGGATACGGGCGTGCAGCTGCTGTTCGTCGCGCAGCTTCTGGCCGTCGGGCGTCTTGAGGAAGGCGATCGAGGCCGCGGCCCCGGCCGCCACCGCCGGCGGCAGCGAGGTCGTGAAGATGAAGCCCGGTGCATATGACCGGATCGCGTCGCACATCTTGGCGCCGGCCGCGATATAGCCGCCAAAGACACCAAAGGCCTTGCCAAGTGTGCCGTTGATGATGTCCACGCGCCCCGACAACCGGTCGCGTTCGGCAACACCGCCGCCGCGGGGCCCGTACATGCCCACCGCATGAACCTCATCCAGATATGTCAGGGCGCCGAATTCGTCGGCCAGATCGCAGAATGCCGCGATCGGGCCGAAGTCCCCGTCCATCGAATAGATCGATTCGAACGCGATCAGCTTGGGTGCGTCGGGATCGTCGGCCTCCAGCAGCTGGCGCAGATGGGCCAGGTCGTTGTGGCGGAAGATTCGCTTGGCGCCGCCGTTGCGCTTGATCCCCTCGATCATCGAGGCGTGGTTCAGCTCGTCTGAATAGATGATCAGGCCGGGGAACAGCTTGGGCAGCGTGGAGAGCGTGGCGTCATTGGCGGTATAGGCCGAGGAAAAAACCAACGCGGCCTGCTTGCCATGCAGGTCGGCCAGCTCGGCCTCCAGCCGCTTGTGATAGATCGTGGTGCCGCTGATGTTGCGCGTGCCGCCCGAACCGGCGCCGGTGGCATCCAGCGCCTCGTGCATGGCGGCCAGGACCACCGGATGCTGGCCCATGCCCAGATAATCGTTGCCGCACCAGACGGTGATCTCCTGCTGCTCGCCGTCGGGACGGTTCCAGACGGCTTGCGGAAACCGGCCCTTGGCGCGTTCGATATCGATGAAGGTGCGATAGCGCCCCTCTTCATGCAGTCGGGAAATCGCCTGGTCGAGGGCGGCATCATATTTCATTGCTGGCGTTCCCTTGCAGAGCTGGCTGGGTGCGATCATTGTCCGAACACGCGCGGCCCGACATTGATAGAGGTCAAACCGCCAAAAAAACAGGCCCAAAACGTCTTATTCGACGAAAGGCGCATGAAACAACCCAACGTATCGTGACGAAAAGGTAGGAAATATGACGGATTCCGCAAGGGTTCAGGACGTCCTGAGGCAGCTTGACGCGGGGCTGGAGGAGGCGCTGGACCGGCTGATGGCGTTCCTGACGATCCCCTCGATCTCGACCGATCCGGCCCATGCCGGCGATGTCCGCCGTGCGGCGGACTGGCTGGCGGACGAACTGACGGGGCTGGGCTTTCAGGCGCAGGTTCATGACACACCGGGCCATCCGATGGTGGTGGCACGGTCGCAGCCGGGCGATGCGCGGCCGCTGCTGTTCTATGGCCACTATGACGTGCAGCCGGTCGATCCGCTGGAGCTGTGGGACCGCCCGCCCTTCGAATCCGCCATCGAGGAAACGCCCGCAGGACGGGTGATCCGCGCACGCGGCGCATCGGACGACAAGGGGCAGCTGATGACCTTTGTTGAGGCTTTTCGAGCTTGGAAGGCCGTGCATGGCACCTTGCCATCCGACCTGATCCTGCTGTTCGAGGGCGAGGAGGAATCAGGATCGCCTTCGCTGCGGCCGTTTCTGGAGGCGCATGCTGACAGCCTGCGCGCCTCACTGGCAATGATCTGCGACACCGGGCTTTATGCCGACGGGCGTCCGGCCATCACCACCCAGCTGCGCGGGCTGGTGGGCCAGGAGGTGGTGGTGCGTGGCGCAGACCGCGACCTGCATTCGGGCAGCTTTGGCGGGCTGGCCGCGAACCCGATTATGGTGCTGGCGCAGGCACTGGCAGCACTGAAGAACGACCAGGGCCGTGTCACCTTGCCCGGCTTTTACGACGGGGTGCAGGACCTGACGCCGGAACTGGCGCGCGACTGGCAGGCGCTGGATTTCGACGCGGCGGGATTCCTGGACCGAGTCGGCCTTTCGCAGCCGGTGGGAGAGGTTGGGCGCACGCCCCTGGAGATGGTCTGGAACCGCCCCACGGCCGAGATCAACGGCATTGCCGGCGGCTATGCCGGCGACGGGTTCAAGACCGTGCTGCCGGCCGAGGCTCGGGCCAAGGTTAGCTTTCGCCTGACTGGTCAGCAGGACCCTGAAAAGGTCCGGGCGGCCTTTCAAGATCACGTCCGCAGCTTCGTTCCCACGGACTGCAAGGTAGAGTTCCACGATCATGGCACCAGCCCCGCCAGTGTCATGGATATCTCCGATCCGGCATTTGGACTGGCCAAGGATGCCTTGACCGAGGAATGGGGCCGGGATGCCGCCTTCATTGGCGCCGGAGGTTCCATCCCCATCGCCGGGGACTTCAAGCAGATCCTGGGGATGGATTCGATGCTGGTGGGATTTGGCCGCGACGACGACCGCATCCATTCCCCAAACGAGAAATATGACGTGGAAAGCTTTGCCAAGGGCGCGCGGTCCTGGGCGCGCATCCTGTCGGCACTGCGCTGAACGGCAAAGGGCGCGCCACTCGGCGCGCCCTTTGTTTGTGTCGACCCTGATACCCGGCGCTTAGCTGGAGGCGCTGCAATAGCTTTGGCTGGAGGTCCAGGCCGCGATGTCGGCGCGCTTGGAGGAGCTGCGCATCGGCGCCCAATCGCGGGCGACGCCCCGCCAGCCGCTGCCGTCGCGCGCCACGGCGTTGTCGCGGCCGACCTGACGCGACATGATCTTAACCGCGCAGGACATGTTGTCGGCCCCGTCGCGGATGTTTCCGTCGCAGCCGTAATGCCGCCAGGTGGCCGGGGCGATCTGCATCAGCCCGATCCAGCGACCGCCGCCGCCCGCCGCCTGCGGGTTGTAGGTGCTTTCGTGCTTGGCCACCGCCGACAGCAGTCCCGCCCAAAAGGCCTTGCGCCCCGGCTCGGCCAGCTGGCGATAGTTGGGGCAGAACTCAGTGATGTCGTTGGGAACGCGCGACAGGATGGTCACGCCTTCGCGGTCCAATGCGGCCAGCGTAGCCTTGGTCCATTCGTCCGATCCCTTGCGCTCTCCCCACCGCATCGGAGGCGTCTGGGCCAGTGCGAGTTCCTGAGCCTGCACGGCGGTATCGGCCGTGGTCGTGGGGCTGGTGGAACAGGCGGCCATCAGGGCCAGGGCAGCTAGGGAGAGCGCAGCGCGCATCTGAAACCTCAAGGGGTTGTTTCGCTGCCACCGGCTTAAAGAAGGTTCCCCACAAGGCAATGACCTTGCCTCAGCTTCGGCGGGAACGCGCCTTGAGGTGGGTTGTGGGTGATCGGAAATCCGCCGATGGCTGAACCGTGCCCCCCAGACCTTCGAACTGTTTACGTCAAATTAAAGCTTTCGCCCCCAACCGGATGATTCGCCCCACGCGCGGCAAATCCCTGGTGAACCGTTCCGGCGACCCGTGACATTCGCGCGCCCTTGTCCTAGAACCGCCGCCAGACCATTTTCGCCGCAGACGAGGCCGCAGATGCTTGACCTGACCTATACCGCCCCACAGCCCAAGGTGATCGAGGGCGCGAAAAGCGATTGGGAGCTGGTGATCGGCCTTGAGGTTCATGCCCAGGTCGCATCCAAGGCCAAGCTGTTTTCCGGCGCCTCGACCAATTTCGGGTCCGAGCCGAACAGCAACGTGGCCTTTGTGGACGCCGCCATGCCCGGCATGCTGCCGGTGATCAACGAATTCTGCGTGGCGCAGGCGGTGCGGACGGGCCTGGGACTGAAGGCCGCGATCAACCTGCGCAGCGCCTTTGACCGCAAGAACTATTTTTATCCCGACCTGCCGCAGGGCTACCAGATCAGCCAACTTTACCACCCTATCGTGGGCGAGGGCGAGGTGCTGGTGGACATGGCCCCCGGCGTCGCGCGCCGCGTCCGGATCGAGCGCATCCACCTGGAACAGGACGCGGGCAAGTCGATCCATGACATGGACCCGACGATGAGTTTTGTCGACCTGAACCGCACCGGCGTTGCCCTGATGGAGATCGTCAGCCGCCCCGACATCCGCGGCCCCGAGGAAGCCGCCGCCTATGTCGCCAAGCTGCGCCAGATCATGCGCTATCTGGGAACCTGCGACGGCAACATGCAGAACGGCAACCTGCGGGCCGACGTGAACGTCAGCGTCTGCAAGCCGGGCGCTTATGAGCGGTATCAGGAGACGGGCGATTTCGGCCACCTGGGGACGCGCTGCGAGATCAAGAACATGAACTCGCTGCGCTTCATCCAGGCGGCCATTGAATACGAGGCGCGCCGCCAGATCGCCATTCTGGAGGATGGCGGCCAGATTGTGCAGGAAACGCGGCTTTACGATCCCGACAAGGGCGAGACGCGGTCGATGCGGTCCAAGGAAGAGGCGCATGACTATCGCTACTTTCCCGATCCCGACCTGCTGCCGCTGGAGATCGAACAGGCCTGGGTCGACGACATCGCCACGCTGATGCCCGAACTACCCGACCAAAAGAAGGCGCGCTTCGTGGCGGACATGGGGCTGTCGGAATACGACGCGGGCGTGTTGACGGCCGAAGTCGAGAATGCCGACTATTTCGAGGCTGTGGCCGCCGGCCGCGATGGCAAGATGGCCGCGAACTGGGTCATCAACGAGCTGTTCGGGCGCCTGAACAAGGAGGGGCTTACGGTGGGGACCTCTCCTGTCTCGGCCGCGCAGCTGGGCGGAGTGATCGACCTGATCGCGGGTGGCGCGATCTCGGGCAAGATCGCCAAGGACCTGTTCGAGATCCTCTGGACCGAGGGCGGCGATCCGGCGACCATCGTGGAAGCGCGCGGCATGAAGCAGGTCACCGACCTGGGTGCCATCGAGGCGGCCGTGGACCAGATCATCGCCGACAATCCGGCGCAGGTCGAAAAGGCCAAGGCCAACCCCAAGCTGGCCGGTTGGTTTGTCGGCCAGGTGCTGAAGGCGACGGGCGGCAAGGCCAATCCCGCTGCTGTGAACGATCTGGTCGCCCGCAAGCTGGGCCAGTAAGGCAGCCGCGGTCCCGCCCCGCCGGGACCGCTTTCCATCGCGGGCGTTGCGCCCGCCTGCAGGATGCAGAGCGCCATGGCAGATCAGGATTTCGACTATATCGCGATCGCCGCCCCCACGCGCGGCGACAAGAGCAAGGATGTCAGGACGCCGACCGAACGGTATGCCGCGGCCCTGACGGCCGAACTGAACCGGATGGCGGCCCAAGGGTGGGAATACCTGCGCGCCGATGTTCTTCCAAGCGAAGAACGCAGCGGCCTGACCGGCCGCAGCACGGTCTATCACAACCTGCTGGTGTTCCGTCGTGTGAAAGCCGCCGCTGCATTGACCGTTGCCGGCACGGCGCCGGCGAATGCCGAGCCGCCGAGGGGGTAGGCTTCAGGCCGCGGCGCTGAGGGCAACGGGGTTGAAATCGCTGATCTGGACCTTTTCGCCGTCAAAGATGCAGAAGCTGCCGGCGGGAACCTCTTGCCAGTCGGCCTCGTCCGTTTCAAGCGGTTCCGAAACCACCGCCCAACCCTGCCGCGTGTCCGACCATCGGTAGTAAAGCGACGGGGCATGTTCGTCGCTGCTGTAGCGCAGCGCATAAAGCCGTTCACCGTCAGAAAGCGCACAGGCGGCCCGCACATGCGGCGCCTCGCCCCGCAGCCGGGCCAGCGCGGTCAGTTGCCCCAAGGCACGTTCCATCGCGGCTTTGGGGTCAAGGTCCAGTCCCTCGCCCAAGGCAACCAGGAACAGCGCCTCGCTGTCGGTGGCGCCCTTGCGATGCGGATAAAACTCGTCGCGGATCAATACATCGGCGTGACGGCGAAACCCGTCATAGCCGCCGAACTGTCCGTTATGCATGAAGGACCAGCGTCCCACCGTGAAAGGGTGGCAGTTGTTTCGGCTGGTCGCCGTTCCTGTCGAGGCGCGGACATGTGCCATGAACAGCCCGGACCGGACCTGTGCCACCAGGCTGCGCAGGTTCGGGTCGGACCAGGCTGGCATCACGTCGCGGTAAAGCCCAGGCTCGGCCCGTTCGCCATACCAAGCGATACCGAAACCGTCGGCATTGACAGGCGTCAGGCAGCGCATGGCACCCTGACTTTGCCGGATCAGGGAATGGGCCGGCCGGCTGACGATGTCTTCCAGAAAGATCGGTGCGCCCAGATAGGCGGCCCAACGACACATGCCCTGCCCCTTCATGCCTGATTTGTAACAGATCTAGCACGAAGGTATGAAAATATCACCCTATGCGGAAGGCGGTGGCGTTTCTTCAACGATCACGAGATCGCGTTCGCTTGCACCTTTGGCATGGGCAAGGGCGGACTGATATTCGCTGCTGTGATAACAGGCAACCGCAGCCTCCAGGCTGGGAAAGCGGGCAACGACGTTGCGCGCACGGTCATTTCCTTCCAGCTGGTGATAACGCCCGCCACGGGCCAGGAAGACGCCACCATGCGCGGCTATGGCCGGACCCGCCTCCTTGGCATAGCGGCCATAGGCGTCGGGGTCGGTGACAGTGACATGGGCGATCCACAGGGCGGTCATGCGCTTTCCTCGATCAGCTTGCGGGCTTCGGCAAAGGCCGCGTCCGCAGCCTCCAGACTGGGTGCGCCACCCTGGGCACGGTCCGGACGGCCCCCGCCGCCCTTGCCGCCCAGGGCTGCCGTCGCCGCCTGAACCAGCGCAACGGCGCTGACGCGGCCGGTCAGGTCCGGGGTCACGCCGGCGGCGACCGTCGCCTTGCCCTCGGCCTCGGCCAGCACCAGAACGACGCCGCTGCCCAATTGCGCCTTCATCTCGTCCACCAGGGCGCCCAGCTCCTTGCCGCCAACACCCTCCACCTTGCGGCCGATGAACTTGAGGTCGCCAATCTGCTGAGCCTCGGAGGCGCCGCCGCCGCCCATTGCCAACTGGCGCTTGAGCTGCGCGACCTCGTTGGCCAACGCCTTGCGCTCGTCGGCCAAGGCACGCACACGGTTCACCACCTCGGCCGATTGCGACTTCAGGATGCCCGCGATCTCGGTCAGGCGGCGGTCGGCGTCGCGCAGGTGATCCAGCGCGGCCTGGCCCGTCAGTGCCTCGATCCGCCGCACGCCCGCGCTGGAGGCGCTGTCACCCAACAACGCAAAGGCGCCGATATCGCCGGTGCGGGCCACATGGGTGCCGCCGCACAGTTCCAGCGAATAGGTGCCGCCGTCGCTGCCCTTGCCGCTGCCGGTCAGCTGGCCCATCGAAACGACCCGCACCTCGTCGCCATACTTCTCACCGAACAGGGCCTGCGCCCCCATGCCACGCGCCTCGTCCGGGGTCATGATCCGCGTGTCCACGGCGCTGTTCTGGCGGATAAACTCGTTCACCTCGGCTTCGATCTGCCCCAGTTTCTCGGCCGTGACCGCATGGTTGTGGCTGAAGTCAAAGCGCAGGCGGTCGGGCGCGTTCAGGCTGCCGCGCTGCGCAACGTGATCGCCAAGCGCGCGCCGCAGCGCCTCGTGCAGCAGGTGCGTGGCCGAGTGGTTCGCCCGGATCGCGCCGCGGCGGTTATGATCCACGCTCAACTGGGCCCCCTGCCCGCGCGCGATCGTTCCCATCGTCACCTCGGCCTGATGGATGAAGACGCCGGCAACCTTGCGGGTGTCGGTGACGCGGGCGGCGCCCGTGTCGGTCTTGATCAGGCCGGTGTCGCCGACTTGGCCCCCGCTTTCGGCATAAAAAGGCGACTGGTTCACCACAATGGCGACCTTGGCACCCTCGCCCACTTCGGCCGTACCGGCACCGTCGATGACCAGCGCCAGCACTTGACCCTCGGCCTCCTCGGTATCGTAGCCTAGGAACTCGGTCGCGCCATGCTGCTCCGCCAGTTCAAACCAGATGGTGGCATCCGCAGCCTCGCCCGACCCGGACCAAGCCGCGCGGGCCTTGCGCTTCTGTTCCGCCATGGCGACGTCGAAACCCTCGACCTCTACGGCGCGGCCCTTCTCGCGCAGCGCGTCCTGGGTCAGGTCCAGGGGGAAGCCATAGGTGTCATAAAGCTTGAAGGCCGCCTCGCCGGGCAGGTCCGCCCCTTCGGGAAGACGCGATAGTTCGTCGTCCAGCAGTCGCAACCCTCGGTCAAGCGTCTGGCGAAAGCGCGTCTCCTCGGACCGCAGCGTTTCCTCGATCATGGGTTGCGCGCGGCTCAGTTCGGGATAGGCCGCGCCCATCTGGCGCACCAGCGCCGGCACCAGCTTGTGCATGACCGGGTCCTGCGCGCCCAGCATATGCGCATGCCGCATCGCGCGGCGCATGATGCGGCGCAACACATAGCCGCGGCCTTCGTTGCTGGGCAGCACCCCATCCGCAATCAGGAAGCTGGTCGAACGCAGGTGGTCCGCGATCACCCTGTGATGCACCTTGCCCGGCCCGTCGGGGTCGGCGCTGGTCGCATGTGCGCTGGCCTCGATCAGGCTGCGCATCAGGTCGGTGTCATAGTTGTCGTGCTTGCCCTGCAGCAGTGCGCCGATCCGCTCCAGCCCCATGCCGGTATCGATGGACTGCATGTCCAGCGCCCGCATGGACCCGTCCTCGAACTGCTCGTTCTGCATGAAGACCAGGTTCCAGATCTCGACAAAGCGGTCGCCGTCCTCCTCCTTGCTGCCCGGAGGGCCGCCCCAGATCTTGTCGCCGTGGTCGAAGAAGATCTCGGTGCAGGGGCCGCAGGGACCGGTCGGCCCCATCTGCCAGAAATTGTCGCTGGTGGGGATGCGGATGATGCGGTCATCCGTCAGTCCCGCAACCTTTTTCCAGATCTGGGCAGCCTCGTCGTCAGTGTGGTAGACGGTGACCAGCAGCCGGTCCTTGGGAATGCCAAATTCCTTGGTCAGCAGTTCCCAGGCAAAGGGAATGGCGCCTTCCTTGAAATAGTCACCAAAGCTGAAGTTGCCCAGCATCTCGAAGAACGTGTGGTGACGCGCGGTATAGCCGACATTGTCCAGGTCGTTGTGCTTGCCGCCGGCGCGCACGCATTTCTGTGCCGTGGTGGCGCGCGTGTAATCGCGGGTTTCCACGCCCGTGAACAGGTTCTTGAACTGCACCATGCCCGAGTTCGCGAACATCAGCGTCGGGTCGTTGCGCGGGACCAGCGGGCTGCTGTCCACCACGCGGTGCCCGTTCTTTTCGAAATAGCCAAGGAAAGTCGAGCGGATGTCATTCAGACTGGGCATGGCGGGCCTTCATCGCAAATCGGTTCTGCTGTCTCCGGCCGTGCCGGCTCGGTGCATGGTCTATCCCTGCTGGCCCCTGCTGTCCAGCAACAGCCCCGGTTATGGCGCATCTTCCGAGCAGCCGGTCCCGTGGCGCAGATAGCAGCAAAAAAAGGGCGCGAGGGCATGGCCCCCGCGCCTCGAAATCAACGGCGATCAACCGGTTTCAGTCTTCAGTCAGGGCATCCTCGCCGCTGCTGCCGTCGAAACCGAATTCCAGGCCGTGGCTGGCCCGGATCTTGTCCTCGATCGCATAAGCCACTTCGGGGCGGTCGCGCAGGAACTGCTTGGCATTCTCACGGCCCTGGCCGATGCGTTCGTCGCCATAGGAATACCAGGCGCCAGACTTCTCGACCACGCCGGCCTTGACGCCCAAGTCGATCAATTCGCCGACCTTGCTGATGCCTTCGCCGTACATGATGTCGAATTCCACCTGCCGGAAGGGCGGCGCGACCTTGTTCTTGACGACCTTGACACGGGTGGTGTTGCCCGTCACCTCGTCGCGGTCCTTGACCGAGCCCGTGCGGCGGATGTCCAGGCGGACCGAAGCATAGAACTTCAGCGCGTTGCCGCCGGTCGTTGTTTCGGGGCTGCCGAACATGACGCCGATCTTCATGCGGATCTGGTTGATGAAAATCACCATGCAGTTCGAACGCCCGATGCTGGCGGTCAGCTTGCGCATGGCCTGGCTCATCAGGCGGGCTTGGCTGCCCATCTGCATGTCGCCCATGTCGCCTTCAATCTCGGACTTCGGCGTCAGCGCCGCGACCGAGTCGACCACAACCAGACTGACCGCGCCCGAGCGCACCAGCGTGTCCACGATCTCCAGCGCCTGTTCGCCCGTATCGGGCTGGCTGATCAGCAACTCGTCCAGATTCACGCCAAGCTTTTTGGCGTATTGCGGGTCCAGTGCGTGTTCGGCATCGACAAAAGCGCAGATGCCGCCCTTCTTTTGTTCCTCGGCCACGACATGCAGCGTCAGCGTCGTCTTTCCCGAGCTTTCCGGCCCAAAAATTTCAATGATTCGCCCTTTGGGCAACCCGCCGATACCCAGTGCAATGTCCAAGCCAAGCGAGCCTGTCGAGGTTGCCTCGATCTCTGCGAACGGAGTGTCCTTGCCCAGCTTCATGATCGAGCCCTTGCCGAACTGCCGTTCGATCTGGGCCAGGGCACTATCCAGGGCCTTCTGCTTGTCCGCGCTGCGTTTGTCAGTCATGTCGAAGATGCTCGCCTGTGCCATGTGGTTCCCCATGTTATTTCACAGCCCTCCGGGCGGGGCAATCAATTCGGCCGACCGGATGTTCACGTCCTGTTCGCATAGATGTGGCATAGCCATGCGAATTTCAAGAACATCATGGTAAATCGCCAACCCGTCGCAGCCAGCATGCAAGGAAGCCGTTAACAAAGCGTTTACAGCGACAGGTGAGGCGGCTATCCACCGCAGGTCTGCGGAAATATATGGATCGAGGCAGCGGGAATGCTGATTTTCTGGGAACAACGGCTGGTCTTCCTGGCAACCCCGAAGGCCGGGTCCAGCGCCATCGAGATGGCGCTGGAGTCTCTGGCAGCCGTGTCGCTGCAACGTCCCGCCGAAGCAAAGCACACCAACATCGCCACCTTCCGCCGTCACCTAGCGCCTTGGCTGAAGGCGCAGACCGGTCAGGATTTCACCACTGTCGCCCTGATGCGAGAGCCGGTGGACTGGCTGCGCAGCTGGTACCGCTTCAAGCTGCGCGACGACCAGGAAGATCCCCAGCATGCCATGGAAGGGATCCGCTTTTCAGATTTCGCCGCCCGATACGCGCGCCGGGATGGACCGGCACAGTTGGGGATCGGCAGCCAGAGCGCGTTCCTGACGGATGATGCGGGATCGGTCGACCGGATCTTTCCGTATGAGCGCATCCAGGATTTCGTGGATTTCCTGGAAAGCCGCCTTGATTGCGCGATCGAGCTGCCCCGCATCAACGTGCCGCCCAGTGTCGACGTCCATCTGGACCCGGCCTCCGAACAGGCGCTGCGGGCCGCCATGGCCCGCGACCTGGAGCTGTACCAGGCGATCTAAAACCTGCTAGTGCAGCCTGCCGCCGGCGGGACGGGCCAACTGCGCTTCGACCAGCTGGGTCAGTTCGGTCAGCGTGAAAGGTTTGGCAAGGAAAACCGCCTCGGGAACCGGCACCTGCCCTTCGACAAAGATGTCCTCGGTATAGCCGGACATGAAGATGACCCGTGCCGCCGGCAGCAGCTTTCGCGCCTCGCGGACCCAAGCCGGCCCGTCCAGGCCCGGCATGACCACATCAGTGACAAAGATGTCCACCTGACGACCGCCATTCTGAAGCAATTCCAGCGCGGCCTCGCCCGATGCGGCCTCCAGCACCTCGTAACCCTTGAGCTTCAGCGCACGCGAGGCGAAGGCGCGGACCGGGGCCTCATCCTCAACCAGAAGGACGGTCGCGCGCGGCCCGCTCTGCAGCTGCGGCGCGGCACGGCTGGCAGGCATCGGAAGCGGCGAGACGCTGGCCATCGGACCCGAATGGGCCGGAAAGTAAAGCGAGAAGCAGGTCCCTTTTCCCGGTGTGCTGTCACAGAAGATATAGCCGCCGGTCTGTTTGACGATGCCATAGGCGGTCGATAGCCCCAGACCTGTCCCCTCGCCCATGCGCTTAGTAGTGAAGAACGGCTCGAAGATCTTGTTGAGGTGATCGGGCGCGATGCCGCAGCCCTGGTCGCTGACGTTGATGCGGACATACTTGCCCGCAGGCAGGGTCGCGCGGTCACGTGTCAGCGGCGCCGACAGATGAAGGTTTTCAGTGCGGACGGTGATGTCGCCTCCGCCGGGCATGGCATCCCGGGCATTTACGACAAGGTTCATGATGACCTGCTCCAGCTGGCGCTTGTCGGCGCGGATGGCGCTCAGCGCGGGGTCATAGGTGATGGTCAGGCCGACACGCTCGCCCACCAGACGGTTCAGCAGGTGGGTCAAGTCTGCCAGCGTGTCGCGAAGGTCCAGGGTCTCCAGCTTCAGCGTCTGCTTTCTTGAAAACGCCAGAAGCTGCCCCACCAGGGCCGCCGCGCGGTTGGCGTTCTGGCTGATCTGGTCCAGATCGGCGTAATCAGGATCGCCCTTGTCGCGCCGAAGCATCAGCAGATCGCAGTGACCGCTGATCGCGGTCAGGAGGTTGTTGAAGTCATGGGCCACGCCGCCGGCCAGCTGGCCGATGGCCTGCATCTTCTGGCTTTGAACGAACTGAGCCTCGAGGGTCTTCAGCGCGCTGGCATCCGACAGCACCGCGACCAGCTGGCCCGGATCGGCCGGGTCCCGCGCGACCGACAATTGGTAGTGCCTGTCCCGCAGGTCGCCCACGCGGCTGTCGGGATGGCGCAGGCGCAGCACTTCGGTCTGGTTCTGGGCACGCCCTGCCGCGACATCGGCCAGCCAGTTGGCCAAGGAACGCCCAGGCCCCTCCAGCAGCGTGGACAGGCTTTGGCCGGTGTCATCGGGTGCCAACATCCCCTCCAGCAGGGTCCGCGCGTGACCGTTCGCGCGCAGGATCGCGCCGTCGTGCCCCAAGCGTAGCAGCGCGACCGGGATCATCTCGAAATCGTCGGCCATGGGGTCGTCGTTCAAGGCCAGCGCAATCTCAAAGCTGTCAGGAACGGCTCCGGCGCGGTGGAACGCCCAAATGTGCAGCGGCGCGTCCGGCATGCAGCTGAGGGACAGCATGTCGCCGCCGGGAAGCTCCAGTTCCGCATTGCCCAGGCGGATCGCCCGCCGCGTCAGATCCGCGACCTCGCTTGGCGCGTCGGCCCGAAGCCGTGCCAGCAGCGACAGGATGGAGCGGCCGGTCAGATCCTCGAACATCTGCAGGGCGGCGGAATTCTGGTAGAGGACCTGCCCGTCCGCATCGCAGAGCCACACGGGGTCGGATGCGGCCGCGACCTCGCCCTTGATCGAGCCGAGCGCGCGACGGGCGGCAATGCCGCGCGCCAGATGCGACAGGGAAATCGCGCCGCCCAGCAGATACCAAGCCACTGCAATGGTCGAGAAAACCACAGCCGTGTATCCGGTCGCAGCACCCGGAGCCACAATCAGGATCGCCGCGCCCAGCACCATCGGCGCCAGCAAAAGCGGCAGCGCCGCCAAGGCACTGCGCGGAAGTCCCGCCTGTTCATCCAGATGCGCCATGCGAGTCGTCCCCTTACCCGTTCCACAGGTCTGGGATAGCGCGGGATGGATTAAAATTGCGTTAAACGACTTTGGTATCTGCCCGCAGCAAGGCCATGTAAAAGCCGTCGCCTGCATCCAGCGGCGTCCACAGCTGCCTTTCCACAAGGGTAAAGCGCGGGTGGCGCTGGCGGAACGCTGCGATCTGGTCGTCGTTCTCGGCCATCAGGACCGAGCAGGTCATATAGGCCAGGTGCCCGCCGGGCCGCAGCAAGGGAACCACCTGATCCAGGATCTGCCCCTGCACGGCCACCAGATCGGCCAGCTGCGCCCGGGTCAGCCGCCACTTGGCATCGGGCGTCCGCCGCCAGGTGCCTGAACCCGAACAAGGCACATCCGCCACCACCAGATCGAAGCTGCCCGCGGGCCGCGCTTCGATGCCGATGCGCTGGCCGGCGCGGGCCGCGCGGGCCGGCAGGTCGGCCATTCGCGCCGGCATACGATCATGCGCCGTGACATGGGCCTGCGGCTGGCGGGCCGCCAGGGCCAGCGCCTTGCCGCCACCGCCCGCACAGTAATCCAGTACCCGATCGCCCGGTGCCAGTGGCAGCCGGGCGCAGGCCAGCTGGGGTGACAGGTCCTGAAGCTCGACCAGCCCGTCGCGATAGGCGGCGGACCGGGCCACGGCGCGCTCGTTGCCAGTCACGCAAAGCGCCGAAGGCAGGGTGGGCCAAGGCTGCGTTTGTATCCCATCGGCGTCCAGTGAAGCTGCCGCAGCCTCTGGCTTGGGGCGGGCCAGGTTGACGCGCAGCCAGACCGGGGCGCGGGTCGTCATGGTACGGGCGACGGCTGCGGCCTTGTCGCCAAGCGATTGTTGCCAATCCGGGCGCAGCCAGTCCGGCAAGTCATCGGGCAGCCTCGCCGGAAGCGGAAGGTTTTCCTCTGCCGCTGTCAGGGGAAACGGTGCGTGGCCTTCGCCGCTGAACAGCTGCGTCAGCGGCAGGCCCTGCGCCCGCGCATGGCCTATCATCAGCCCCCGACCCGACAAACCACCGCCCAAGGCAGCCAAGCTGTCGCGCTGCCGAAGCGCCCCGAAGACCAAATCGCGCAATGCCGCCCGGTCGCCCGAGCCGGCAAAGCGGCTGGCCCGCGACCAGCGCAGCAGGGCCTGTTCGGCAGGCGCGCCGGCCAGGATGTCGTCCAGAACGCCGATGGCGGCCGAAATGCGGGCGGCGGGGGTCATGCGGCAACCTTTGGAAGAAGACGGGAAACCTATTGGCCGGGCTGGCCGGGGCCGGATTAGCACGGGGCGGGCAGCACGCTCAATCTCAGATGCAGGTCGAGGTGGCGATCACCGGGAACAGCGTGAAGGCACTGGCCACAAGACCGATCCAGCTGCCCGCCACAATGACCCTGCGGGCCCGCCCGGTTCCCGTCGGCAGAATCACCACCAGCATGAGGTGCAGCGCAAGTCCCGCCAGCCAAACCGCCCACATCGCCGCGTGATGCAGGTCGGTGAACAGGAACGGCTGGTCGGTCCAGCCAAGATTGCATCCCGCGCCGTGCAGCGCATAGACCAGAGAGAACAGCCCCGACCACAGAATCGGTCCGGCCAACGCCCGTGCCAGCCATCCCATCAAAGCACCTCCTGCGTCAGGATCAGCGCCATCGAGGCCGCCGAGGTGCCCAGCCAGAACAGCTGGAACAGCTGCCAGGGCGGGATCGCCCCGCGCCGCTGCGCGCCGATCCGGCCGCTGCGGGCGTCCGCGTCGGCCCGCAGCGCCAGCATCAGCGCGATGACGCCGTGAACAACGGCAAAGGCAACAGTCGCCCCTCGCAGGGCGTCCCGCGCATGCCGTGTCGGGTCATCCAGACCAAGGGCAATGCCGCCCAGCAGGGCCAATGCCCCCGCACAGCACAGCAGTCCGAGCCGGGTCCAGAACGCTGCACCCGTGGCCCGCCGCGCCTCGGCCAGCCGTGCCGCCAAGGCACCCAAGGCCATTAGCGTCAGCGCGCCCGCCGACATCACCAGCATCGGCCAGGTGGCGATACCGCTTGGGGGCGCAGGCCAGTTTGGCGCGACAACGGTCAGAAAGCCCACCCCGAACAGCAACGACCCGAACAACGTCGAATCTGCCACCAGCAGAGCTACTGTCCCGGTATAGCCAAGCGTGTTGCGCACCTGCCAATGCAGCGGCAGCTGCATCCCCGGTGCAACCTCGACGGGCGCGTGGTCCCGGTCGGTGCCCATGATCGCGCCCCATTTCCACGCGACCACCAGCGTGGCGAGGATGCCCAGGGGCGCCAGCCAGTAGAAGCCCGCCAGCATCATCGCAAAAAAGCTGCCAATCGCGGCAGAGGTGGCCACCGGCAGCGCGGTGTTGCTGGCCAGCACCGCCACGTGCTGCGGGCGACCGCTGCCCGGCTCGACCACCAGCGTCTCGCGCCAGCCGCGCGGTGCGCCGGGCAGCAGCCCCTCGCCCCGCGCCAGGGGCAGCATGGCGCCGGCATCGGGCTGGCGCGGTCCCGGCAGCGACGCGAAGTTGTAGGAGGGCGCCGGCATCGGCATCGCCCATTCCAGCGAAGGCGCCTGCCACGGGTTGCGCCAGCTGCGCCGCCCGAACATCCACTGCATGAACAGGTCAAAGGCGAACAGCGCGAAGCCCGCCGACTGGATCATCCCGAAGATGGACGAAACCAGGTTCAGCCATTCCCATTCAGGATTTCCGGGATAGACGCTTACCCGCCGCGGCATGCCCAGCAGGCCGGTCAGGTGCATGATGAAGAAGGTGCCGTGAAAGCCGATCAGGATCAGCCAGAACGCGGCCTCGCCGAGGCCCCTGATCCGCCAGCGGCCGCAGATCAGCGGCATCCAGTAGCTGACCGCCGCCAGCATCGGAAAGACGAAGCCGCCGGTCAGGACGTAATGCAGGTGGGCCACGACGAAATGCGTGTCATGCGCCTGCCAGTTGAAGGGAACCATGGCCAGCATGACCCCCGTCAGTCCGCCCATCACGAAGGTCGCGAAAAAGCCGATGACATACAGCATGGGCAGGCGGAACTGGACGCGGCCTTCCCACATCGTGCCGATCCAGGCAAAAACCTGCACCGCCGTCGGAACCGCCACCAGCGCCGAGGCGGCCGAGAAAAAGGCCAGCGCCATGTGCGGGATGCCCACCGTGAACATGTGATGCACCCAAAGGCCAAAGGACAGGAACACCAGCCCGATCACGGCCGCGACCAGTGCGCCATATCCCAGGATCGGGGTGCGGCTTAGGACCGGGATGATCGTCGACAGAGCGCCCGCGGCCGGCAGGAAGATGATATAAACCTCGGGGTGACCGAACAGCCAGAACAAGTGCTGCCACAGCATGGGGGAACCGCCGCGCGCCACATCGAAGAACGGCCAGTCGAAGGCGCGCTGCACCTCCAGCAGGATCGACCCCAGAATCAGCGGCGGAAAGCCCACCAGCATCATCACCGACGTTCCCAGCAGGTACCAGCCCATCAACGGCATGCGCGTCAGGGGCATGTGGGCGGCACGACAGCGCAAAATGGTCACGGTGATCTCGACCGCTGCGGCCATGGCCGAAATTTCGACAAAGGTGATGCCCAACAGCCAAACGTCGGCGTTGATGCCGGGTGAATAGGTCTTGTCGGTCAGCGGCACATACATGAACCAGCCGCCGTCGGGCGCCACCCCGAACAGCAGCGACAGCACGATCACCGTGCCGCCGAACAGGTAGCAGAAATAGCCAAGCGCACTGAGGCGCGGAAAGGCCATGTCCCGCGCGCCCAGGATCTTGGGCAGAAGCCACAGGGCCAGTCCCTCCAGCAGGGGGATGGCAAACAGGAACATCATGATGCTGCCATGCATCGTGAAGATCTGGTTATAAAGGTCGCTGTCCAGGAAGGCGCCGTCCCGCGTTGCCAGCTGCGCCCGGATCAGCATGGCCAGAACGCCGCCGATGGCGAAAAAGACAAAGGCCGTTGCCATGAAGCGCAGGCCAATCGTGCCGTGGTTGACCGAGGTGAAGAAGCCGCGCCAGCCCGGCAGATCCGACCAGACCCGGTCAAGCTGCCGGTGCAGCCCCAACGCGCGCTGCGGCGGGTTCGACGCAATGTCGGCCAGGGCTTGGGCGGTATCCTCTTGCCCAGAGGTCAGGCTGGCATCGGTCATGGGCGGGCTTCCTCGGCGGGCAGGTCGGTGACGATGTCGGGTGCATCCGACAGGGGCGGTTCACGGGTCAGCTGCGGGTCGCTGATGAAATCGGGCACGGGACCCGCGGGATCATAGGCGACCACCTCGAACCGCATAAAGGCATGGCCCCGGCCGCAGAATTCGGCGCACTGCCCCTCGTACCGTCCGGGCGTCGCGGCCATCAGCCGGTGCAGGTTGGGATGACCCGGGATCGCGTCCATCTTGCCGCCCAGCTGCGGGACCCAAAAGCCGTGGATTACGTCGGTCGAGGTGATGTAGACGTCGAAGGGCCGCCCGGCCGGGACGTAAAGCACGCCCTGGGTCGCGACCGGCTGTCCATCCGGTCCCGGCTGCACGAAATTCCAGACCCATTGCGAAGCCTGGGCCCGCACCGTCAGCGCGCCATCGTCGCGCGCCAGCATCCGTTCCCCGGTCCACAAGGCAAAGCCCAACAGCAGGGTCAGCCCGGTCAACGTGAAGCCCAGGCCCCAGCCATAGATCCAGCGCCGTTCCGATCGCGCGGGGTCGCCAGCCATCGAATTGCGAAGAAGGGCCATGGCCAGCATGACCATCACCAGCGTGGTGATCAGCCCGGCCCCGATCAGCATGACCCACCACAGCCGGGCGATCTCGAAGGCGATGGGACCTGCTGGCTCCAAGGTGCTCAGCGGCCCTTCGCAACCCGCCAGCAGCGGAACCGCCAGCAGAGCCGCGGGCTTGTACCTGCGGATGTGAAACGGAAGGGTCGCCGCATGCGTCAGAAATATTCGTGGAAGCAACGCCGCCGGCTGACGGACCCGATCGAGGAGCATGTGGCCTTCGACCAGACCGAAAGCAAGATCGCCCTTGCCGGCCATCCGCTGCACGCGATGATGGTCGCCTTTCCCATCGCGCTGGCATTTTCCGTCTTTGGCGCCGATGCGTTCTATTGGCTGACAGGGGACGAATTCTGGCCTCGGGTTGCGCTGTGGGCTGCCGGATTTGCCTTTGGCATGGGGGTTCTGGCCGGCGTGACTGGAACGTTCGAACTGCTGATGGTGTCGGGCATCCGCATCCGCAGCGCCAGCTGGACCCATTTCGTGCTGGCTGTGATGCTGCTGTCGCTTCTGGGTCTGAACTGGGGCTTTCGCCTTGGCGACCCGGTGGGTGCGGTGCTGCCCTGGGGTGCGCTGATCTCCGTTTTGGCGGCGGTCATGACAGGGATCACCGGCTGGCACGGCGGCAAGCTGGTTTTCGATTACCGGATCGGCACGCAGCGCGAAACAGGAGGGTGATGTCGAAGCGGTCATGACTGTCCCCAGTGCATCTGGCCCCAGGGCTTCAGCATGAAATCCGGCATCCAGTCCGTCAGGCCCGACAGATCGGGCTTGGCCAGGACCAGCCACAGCACCCCGAAGATCAGGGGCAGCGCCATTCCCAGTGCGATCAACGGCGAGGGCAGCTTGGAGGTGCCGCGCTGTTCGGCAGACATCAGGATGAAGTGGCCGATCCAGGCGTGGACCAAGGCCATCCCCGACACTAGGGCCAGCTTGGCCGCGAACCACAGGTCAAAGATCCCCGCCGCGAAGATCAGCCCTGTTCCCGAAGCGATGGCGATGACCGCCGCCGGCGTGACAAAGGCCACATATCCGTAATGCGTGATCAGACGGAATTCTGCATAGCGCGCCTGCAACTGTCCTTTGCCGTGGCCACGGCGCCAAGCTCCGCCGTAAAGGCTCAGCAACAGCGGCAGGGCGATAAGCCCCGCGCACCAGCACAGCATGGCCGCCAGGTGCACGAACTTGAGAGCAGCGATCATGCCGCGAATCCCTGCTGCCATCCGCGACGCAGCATCAGGAACGCCAGCGCCGCCAGCGGCAAGAACCCCGGCACCCACATGATCAGCCCGGCCAACTGCTGGTCTGCCAGAGCAGGCAGGCCCCACCGCGCGGCGCCGTCGATGTGCTGGATGTAAAGCACGCCCGGCGCAAAGGTCAGCGCGGCACCGACAAGACCCATGATGCCGGCCAGTCCGCCCACGAACAGGGCCCGGCGCAGCGCGGAATCGGCGGTGATACCGGGCGCCAAAATCGCAGACCAGAAGATCCATGCCGGAACCAGCATGGCCGCTTGCATTACCCAGTACAGCGTGTCCGACGACCAGATGGCCCAATAGACCGACGGCAGGTGCCAGGCGATGATCGCCGCCGACACTGCCGAAAGTGACAGGGTGGCCGGCAGCCGCGGCAAAAGCGGCAGGGCGACGGCCAGAGCAGGCGCCGCAACCGTTGTCAGCAACAAATGATGCGCCGCCCGTGCGGAGAACAGCGCCACAGTCATCGCGCAGAGCGGCGATACAAAGGCCACAACAAGCGCCATCAGGCCAAGCGCCGCCCCCGCCCGGCCCTGACGTTCTATGCGAAACCACAACAAGATCGCAAAGACCACCAGCCCGGTCAGCAGCACCGGGTCGAAGTTCCAGGCTCGCCACAGCTGTCCGGGCTCGGGCGCGGGGCCGCAATAGGGCATCGGCGCGTCGTTCATGTTGGTATCGTTCGTCCCTGTTCTTGTGCGCTCCGGCAGTCAGCGGGGGCCAGGATGTAACCGCCTGTTCGCGGGTGGGTTCCCTTGTCGGCCGTTCCGGTGGAACCGCCCTGCCCCGTCGACGTTCCCCAGGCTGAGCTTCCGCGCCGATCCCGCCCGCCATGTCACCCTCAGGATCGCGGATCAGCCGTCTGGCTGCGTGCGCTGGTCTGGCTGCTGCTGGGGGGTGCTGCTGGTCCTGCCTTTCTTGGTCATCCTGTGGGGCAATCCACCCGCCGCACGCGGTTTCCCTCGCGACCTGGCGCGCGGGCTGGGGTTTGCGGTCCTGTCGCTTGTGGGGATGCAGTTCGCCCTGATGAGACGGCTCAAGCCGCTGCTGCACCCGTTCGACGCCGACATCGTCTTGGGTCTTTCACCGCTTTCTTAGGTTCAGGATGCATCGATTTTCGTGGTGCTGCGTGGTTCCACGGCTTTGAAGACGGAGCGGTGACATGAGCGATCTTTTCTGGCTGAGGGAGGAGCAGATGGCGCGTCTGAAGCCCTTCCTTCCAAAGTCGCACGGAAAGCCCCGGGTTGATGACAAGCGCGTGCTGAGCGGGATTATCTTCATCAACCGCAATGGCTTGCGCTGGCGAGACGCTCCTGCGGCCTGTGGGCCGCACAAGACGCTCTACAGCCGCTGTAAGCGGTGGAGCGAGAAAGGCGTGTTCCCACGGACAATAATGGGCCTGGCGGCTGAACACCGCAAAAGGAAGACCGTGATGATCGACGCGACCTATCTTAAAGCATAGCGCATCGCGACCAGCATGGCCCTGGGAAAAGGGGGCGCGGTCGCTTGATCGGTCGCACCAAGGGTGGGATGAACACCAGACTGCATGCCATATGCGACAGCCAAGGGCGGCCGATCGACCTGTTCGTCACCGCAGGCCCAGGTCAGCGACCACATTGGTACGCGGGCGCTCCTCGGCAGCCTGCCCAAGGTCAAATGGCTGCTCGGGGACAGCGGCTACGACGCCGATCGGTTCCGGGAAGCGTTGCAGAACAAAAGAAGACGCGCCTGTATCCCTGATGGAAAGCAACGCAGGGTACCCGTCGGATACGACAAGCGCCGATACAAACGCCGCAACCGCATCGGGATCATGTTCGGCAGGCTCAAGGACTGGAGGCGCACGGCAACACGGTATGATCGCTGTCCAAAGGTCTTTCTCTCAGCCATCGCCCTCGCCGCAGCCGTCATCTACTGGTTATGCGCCCTGACCCTAGCACTCTGCCAGGTCGCCGACGGAAACGCAGGTTCGGCAAAATATTCACGGACATGCGTAACGCCGCCGGATCCTGCTGCGATTTGCACCATGAAAGGCGCTTGGGCCTTTCCGAGATCAGGGAGAACAACATGACCACAACATCGTCACGTCTTGCCTTGGGCGCCTCGCTGGCCTGTGCCTTGAGCGCGATGGCCGCCACCGCCGTGCAGGCGCAGGAGATGGAAAAGTGCTACGGTGTGGCGCTGGCCGGGCAGAACGATTGTGCAGCCGGGCCGGGCACGACCTGCGCCGGGACCTCGACCATGGATTACCAGGGCAACGCTTGGAAGATGGTCCCGGCGGGCACCTGCCTGTCGATGGAACTGCCCGCCGCCGCGGATGGCGGCGCACGCGAAGGCGCGCTTGAGCCGCTGGAGCGCGACATCCCGGCGTAAAGCCGGCCGGGTGCGGCCAGCCGCCGCGCCCGCCCTTCACGGAGGACGCCATGACAGACCTGCCCCCCGGAGCCGGTGTCGGCTTCAAGCCTGAACATTTCGCCGCGATCCGCCGCGGTGCACCGGAAATCTCGTTCTTCGAGGTTCATGCCGAAAACTATTTGGGCGCAGGCGGGATGCCCCATGTGCAACTGACCGCTTTGCGGGCGGATCATGCCCTTTCGATCCACGGCGTCGGACTTTCCGTCGGCGGTGCGGGCGGGCTGGACCAGAGGCACCTGTCCCGGCTGCGCCAGCTGTGCGACCGCTACCAGCCAGAGAGCTTTTCAGAGCACCTGGCATGGTCCAGCCACGGCGACCATTACTTGAACGACCTGCTGCCGCTGCCTTACACCGCCGAAACGCTTGCGCTGGTCTGCGATCATGTCGATCAGGTGCAGGCTGCGCTTGGGCGCAGGATGCTGCTGGAAAACCCGGCCACTTATGTGATCTTCGCCCAGTCCGACATTCCTGAAACAGAGTTTCTGGCCGAGGTGGTCGCCCGTACCGGCTGCGGGCTGCTTCTGGACATCAACAACGTCTTTGTTTCCTGCACCAATCACCGTGTTGATCCGCGCGGCTATCTGTCGCGATACCCGATGGACGCGGTTGGAGAGATCCACCTGGGCGGCCACGAGGCCGAGGATCTGCCAACAGGGCCGCTGCTGATCGACAGTCATGGGGCGGCCGTGGCAGACCCTGTCTGGACCCTTTATGCCGAGGTCATAGCCCAAATCGGGCCGAAACCTACGCTGGTTGAATGGGACAACGACCTGCCGGAATGGCCGGTTCTGGCCGCCGAGGCCGCACGGGCCGCACGGTTGCTGGCGCAGATCGGAGTGCCGGCCCATGCATGCTGACCTTTTGTCCCGCTTTCAGGATGCGCTTGCCGGGGCCGGTCTGCCGCCGGGCGTCACGGCACGCGAACCGTCCGAAATCCAGCGACGCTTCTCGGTTTACCGCAACAATGTCGCCGTCAGCCTGTCTGACGCCCTGACGCGAAGGTTCCCGGTCATCCGGCAGCTGGTCGGCGACGACTTCTTTCGCGTCATGGCCCGCGCCTACATCGCCGAGGCGCCGCCGCGGACGCCGGTTCTGGCCGAATGGGGCGATGACTTTCCGGATTTTCTGGAAGGTTTTCCTGCCCTGAGCGATTGGCCCTACATGGCGGATGTCGCCCGGATCGAGTTCGCGCGTGGTCTTGCCTATCATGCGGCGGATGCGCCCCCGCTGAACCCGTCCGCGCTGGCCGCAGCCGATTTCGAAGGGCTGGTCCTGCATCTGCACCCTTCGGTCATCGTGCTGCGGCTTTCCCATCCTGCGGTGGCAATCTGGGCGCGCCACCAGCCGCAGGCACAGCACCTCCCCCTGCCCAGCGGACCCCAGATCGCGCTGATCCTGCGCGATGCGTCCCTGGCCGTGCCGGTGGAGGCGATAAGCCGGGGCGACGCGGCATTGATCGAGGGGCTGGCTGAGGGGCGGACGCTTGCCTCTGCCGCGCATAAGGCACGGCGGGTCCAGCCCCATCACGATCCGCAGCCGCGCCTTGTCAGCCTGATACGCGCAGGCGCCCTTGCAGGGATCAGGGAGTGACGCCGTGATCAAACAAACAAACAACCTGCTCTCGCGGATCCCCCCCGATCTGGTGGCGCTGATGCTGCGGATCTTCCCGGCCAACATATTCTGGCAGTCGGGCCGGAGAAAGGTCGAAGGCTTTTCAATCAAGGACAGCACCTGGTTCCTGTTCCAGCACGAGTACGCCTTGCCGATCATTCCTGCCCCATGGGCCGCGGTGATGGCGACGCTGGCCGAACACGCGCTGCCCGTGCTGATGGTGCTGGGCCTGATGACGCGGCTGTCGGCCTTGGGGCTGCTTGCGATGACGGCGGTGATCCAGATCTTTGTCTATCCCGAAGCCTGGGTGACGCATGGGCTGTGGGCGGCCGCGCTGCTTGCGGTTGTGGCGCATGGGCCGGGCCGGGCCTCGGTCGACCACCTGCTGGGGTTGGACCGCCCCGCAGGGGCGCACTGAGATGGAGCTGGTCTTCGCATATGTCGCGGGACTGCTGACACTGATCAACCCCTGCGTCCTGCCGGTCCTGCCGATCGTCCTGACAGCCAGCCTGGGTGCCGATCCGCGCGGGCCGCTGGCGCTGGCCGCCGGGATGAGCCTGTCCTTTGTCACCCTGGGCCTTGGGATTGCGGCACTTGGGCCGGCCCTGGGCCTTTACCCCGAGGATGTCGGCCAAGTGGCTGCGCTGGCGATGGTGGCCTTTGGAGCGGTGATGCTGACGCCTGTGCTGAACCGCCGCTTTGCCGTTGCCACTGCCGGCCTGTCGGCTTCGGCGGATGCCATGATGCCGCAGGGACGCGGACTTGGGCGCGAGTTCGTCGGCGGGACGCTTCTGGGCGCGGTCTGGAGCCCCTGCATCGGCCCAACACTGGGTGCCGCCATCGCATTGGCCAGCGCGGGCCAGGACCTTGGGCGGGCGGGTGCCATCATGACGGCATTCGCCTTTGGCGTATCGACGCTGATCCTGGCGGGCGCCTATGGGTTGCGCGGGTTCATGCGACGCAATGCAACCCGCATGGCCGAAATCGCGGCCCGCGCGCGCCCGGCCTTGGGCGTGGCCTTTATCGGCGTGGGGCTTGCGCTGTTCCTGGGGCTGCATCACCGGGCCGAGGCCGCGCTGATCGCATGGCTGCCCGCCTGGCTTATCGATCTTTCCGTCACATTCTGAACCACGAGGATATCATGAACCGTCGAACCCTGCTGATCTCTGCCGCCGCCATCGCCCTGGCCCCCGCGGCGCGGGCAAACGAGCGGACCTTCTATGCGCCCGGTCTGGCCGAAGGCCTCATGGATGCGGGCCAGGTCGTGCTGCTGGACTTCTGGGCCAGCTGGTGCAGCACCTGCGCCGCGCAGGACCGGGTCATTACCGCATTACGGGCCGAAAACCCTGCCTATGACAAGGCGATCCGCTTCATCACCGTGGATTGGGACCAGCATGGCCGGGGCGAGCTGTCGCAGGCCTTGGCCATCCCCCGCCGCTCGACCCTGGTTGTGCTGGACGGGCGCGAGGAAATCGGCCGCATCGTCGCAGGCACCGGCCGGGACGAGATCAAGGCGCTGCTGGACCGGGCTCTTGCGGCCGCGATGACATGACACAGGCGATGGGCCTGCCGCGTTCAGGGCATTGCCCGAACTTGGTGGGCGGGGTTAGAATGCGCAACGTCCACGGACGACAGGAGGCTGCCCTGAACGCCGATGTCAGCTGGGAGGCGCTGCTGGCGCGGGCCAATGATGGCGACGCCGCGGCATTTCTGTGTTTTCTGACCGAGGTTACGCCGATGCTGCGCCGCCTGATCCGTGCCCGCGCCGGCGGTCTGCCCGCCGACCTTCACGAAGATGTCCTTCAAGAGGTTCTGCTGGCCGTTCATCTCAAGCGTCAAAGCTGGCAGCCCGAAACTCCCGTTCGGCCTTGGCTTTATGCGGTAGCGCGCCACAAGATCGGCGATGCCTGCCGGCGACGCGGCCGTGCGGTCGAATTGCCGATCGAGGATGTGGCGCATCTTCTGGTTGCCACACCGGGTCCGGCTCCCTTGGCCGTCCGGGACGCGCACAGGATGCTGGACATGATCGACCAACGGTCCGCCGCACTTGTCCGGGCGGTCAAGCTGGAAGGGAAAACCACCGAAGACGTTGCCGCCGGCCTGGGCCTGACCGCCGGCGCGGTTCGCATTGCCCTGCACCGCGCCCTGAAACGGCTTGCAGCCCTGGCAGAGAGGATGAAATGACGACCCGACCCACCACCGAAGCGCTGATTGCGCAATTGGCCAGCTGCCCGCCTCCGCCCCGGCTCTCCGGACCCGGTGCCGCAGCGTGGCTTTTCGGCGCGATCGCCTTGGCCGTCGGTCTTTTCCTGTTGCTGGCAGGTCCGCGCGCCGACCTTGGCCAAGCGATTGGCGAACCCGAGCTTCTTTTGAAGCTCATGTTGCCCATGACCATTGCCCTTTCGGCTCTTCTGTTGGCGCTGCGGTCTGCGCGGCCCGATGCCAAAGTGGCGCTTTGGCCGCTGGCTGTTCCCGTCGCGGCAGCCTTGGGATTGTTCCTGTCGCGCCTGACCCAGACGCCGATGGGCGAGGTCGCCGCCGGCATCATGGGCAGCAGCGCCCTGGCCTGCCTTCTGTCGATCAGCCTGTTGGCGGCCCCGGCCACGATCACGGGACTGGTTCTGTTCCGTCGTGGCGCAGCCCTGCGGCCCGGACTGACGGGGGGACTGGTCGGCCTTGCAGCCTCCGGCGGGGCTGCTGCCGGTTACGCGCTCTATTGCACCGAGGATTCGCCGCTGTTCTTCACCACCTGGTACGGCATCGCGATCCTGGCCATCAGCACGGTGGGCGCCCTGCTGGGGCACAGGATGCTTCGCTGGTAGCGGGCGCCCTGCTGGAGCACAGGATGCTTTGGCTGGTAGCGGGCACCCGGCAAAAAAAAGATCAGTCCCTGCACCGCCCGCAGTTCGCCTTTGGCTTCACAAGATGCAGTTTGTCCGCCTTTCGCAAATCTGCATCTTCTGAACGGCGCCCAGCAGGCCTGTGTCCTGCCGTGGCCCATGTCGCGCTAAGTTCGTTTCTGGCCGATCATGACAGTGACCCGCCAGGAACCTTCGGTCACCCAAGCCGGTAGTTCGGGCTTTCTCGCGTGATCTGCACGTCATGGACGTGGCTTTCCTTCAGGCCAGCGCCAGTGATGCGGACGAACTGACAGTTGCGGCGCATCTCGGCCACGGTGGCGCAACCCGTATAGCCCATGGCCGCCCGCAGACCGCCGACCAGCTGGTGGATCACCGTGCCGGCCGGACCCTTGTAGGGAACCTGGCCTTCGATCCCTTCGGGGACCAGCTTGTCGGTCGCGGCATCCTTCTGGAAATACCGGTCGGCCGACCCACGGGCCATGGCACCCAGGCTGCCCATCCCGCGATAGGATTTGAAGCTGCGGCCCTGATACAGGATCATGTCGCCGGGGCTTTCATCCGTGCCGGCGATGGCGCTGCCCACCATGGCGCAACTGGCACCCGCGGCGATCGCCTTTGCGAAATCGCCCGAGAACTTGATGCCGCCATCCGCGATGATCGGAATGTCGCCCGCAGCCGAGGCCGCATCCATGATCGCGGTCAACTGCGGCACGCCGACGCCCGCCACGATCCGCGTGGTGCAGATCGAGCCCGGCCCGATCCCGACCTTCACCGCATCCGCGCCCGCATCGATCAGCGCGCGTGTGGCCTCGGCGGTGGCCACGTTGCCCGCGACGACCTGCACGCTGCCGCCCAGCGCCTTGACCCGCTCGACCGCTTTGGCGACACCGGCCGAATGGCCATGCGCCGTATCGATCACCACCATGTCGACGCCCGCCTCGATCAGCGCCTGGCTGCGCTCGAAGCCCTCGTCGCCGACGGTGGAGGCCGCGGCGACCCGCAGGCGGCCCAGTTCATCCTTACAGGCCAGCGGGTTCAGGACAGATTGTTCGGTGTCCTTCAGCGTCAGAAGCCCGGTCAACTTGCCCTGAGCATCGGTCACCAGCAGCTTTTCTATCCGGCGGGACTTCATCAGGCTGATCGCCTCTTCCCGGTCGGCGGGCTCCTGCAGGATCGCCAGGTTGTCCGAGGACATCATGGCCCGCACGGGGGTCCGGTCATCGCGGGCAAAGCGCATGTCGCGGTTCGTCACGATGCCCACGACGCGGCCTGTCTGGTCCACGACGGGAAAGCCCGTGACGTTGTAGCGCTCCTGCAGCGCCTTGGCATCGGCCAGGGTCTGGTCGGGCGTCAGCGTGATCGGGCTGTAGACGATCCCGCTCTCGAACCGCTTGACGCGGCGCACCTCGGCGGCCTGCTGGTCGGCCGTCAGGTTGCGATGGATCACGCCCATCCCGCCCGCCTGTGCCAGGGCGATCGCCATCCGGCTTTCGGTGACGGTATCCATGGCCGAGGACAGCAACGGGATGTTCATCCTGATGGCACGGGTGACATAGGTGGTCACATCCGCGGTCGACGGCATCACCGTCGAGGCGGCCGGAACAAGAAGCACATCATCAAAAGTGAGAGCCTCACGAATCTGCATGGCGGTATCCTTGCGGCAACTTCGTTTGGCAGTTTCCCCTTTCACGCATGGCACGCTTTGTCCAGCCCGAGACTGCGCGTTGCAGGAAGGACACGGACAGAATGACGCAGCGCCACCCGACGCCACGTCAGGTTGCGCCGCTCATTGATTGGTAACCACTGTCGGCTAAGCTGGATCCGGGCCGGAATGCGCGCCCCCGAGGGAGGACATAATAATGAAGAAAACATTGACGGGTGCCGCGGCGTTGATGATGGGGGCCACCCCCCTTTTCGCCGGCGGCATTGAACGCGCGCCCCAGTCGCTGGCCGCGCTTTTCGAAGAAGGCAATTATGTCGAACTGAGCTTTGGTGGCGTCGACCCCACCGTCGAGGGCACCGACGCCCTAGGGTTCCGGACCGGCGACGTGGCGCAGGGTTACGGCTTTGCCGGCCTGGCCTACAAGCACCAGTTCACCCCGAATTTCTCGGGCGCACTGATCATCGAACAGCCCTTTGGCGCCGACATCCGCTATCCGCGACAGCCCGGGCTGCTGCCGGACCCGGCGGCTGAAGGCTCGGTGCTGCTGGGCGGCACCTTCGCCCGTGTCGAATCGACCACCTTCACCGCCCTCGGGCGCTACAAGTTCCAGAACAACTTCTCGGTCCATGGCGGGATCAGGGGATCGCGCGCCGAAGCCGCGGTTGGCCTGAACGGCTGCGCTTACACTGATCCACGGCTGCCCGTTCCCTGTACGGGTGGCGTGAGCGGTTATGACGTCGATCTGGACAGCAGCACCGGCGTGGGCTGGGTCGGGGGCGTGGCCTGGGAACGTCCCGACATCGCGGCGCGCGTCTCGCTGACCTACAATTCCGAGGTCGATCACGACTTCGACACGGTCGAGCGCGGACCGCTGATCGATCCCGACGGACCGGCTGGCCCGGCGCCCTTCCTGCCGCTGCTGGACGGCACCTCGACCACAACAGTTTCCACCCCGGAAAGCTGGAACCTGGAATTCCAGACGGGCGTCGCCGCCGACACGCTGGTCTTCGGCTCGATCCGCTGGGTGGAGTGGAGCGCGTTCCGCGTGGACCCGCGGCAGTTCACGACCGTGACCGGAGGCGGCCTGGTCGATCTGGAGGATTCAACCACCTACACGCTCGGCGTCGGCCGCCGGTTCAGCGACGCATGGTCGGCCTCGGCATCGTTCACCTTCGAAAAACAGGGCGACGACCTGGTCTCTCCGCTGGCGCCCACGAACGGCCGCAAGGGCATCACCCTGGCGGCGATCTATTCACAAGGGCCGATGAAGATCACGACCGGCATCAACTACACCAAGCTGGGCGACGCCAGCCCCGAGACGGGAACCCCCGACACCGCCCGCGCCCGGATGGAAGACGGCGATGCCCTGGGCGTCGGCGTCCGCGTCGGATACAGTTTCTGAGGCAGCCACGCTTGCCAGTACGCGAACGGCCCCGCATTCCTTGCGGGGCCGTTCGGCATTCTGCACCCGCTTACACAGGCACCGGAGGCCGGTGGCGACGACTGCCCTTGGCGAACATGTGCAGCAGGATGAAAGACATGACCGCGCGTTGGCAGGGCTTTCCAACACCAGCCGGCAGCATTACCTAGGGGCGCGGCGCAGGAAAGGGACGGCCAGATGATCTATCGCAGCGCGGAGGAATGGCGGGCGGCGCCGTCAAGGCGGGTCGTGCTGTTCGGCATGTCGGGCCTGGGCAAGACCTACCTGGCCACGATGCTGCGAGAGACGGGCGCGTGGTTCCACTACAGTGTCGATTACCGCATCGGCACCCGCTACATGGGCGAATACATCGCCGACAACTTCAAGCGTGAAGCGATGAAAGTTCCGTTTCTGCGCGACCTGCTGATGTCGGACAGCGTCTATATCGCCAGCAACATCACATTCGACAACCTGGCGCCCCTGTCCACCTATCTGGGCAAGCCCGGCAGCCGCAGCCGGGGCGGTCTGGAATTTGACGATTACTGCCAGCGCCAGAACCAGCACCGACGAGCTGAAATCGCATCGCTGCTGGACACGCGTCACTTCATGGACCGGGCGCAGGACATCTATGGCCTGCCGCACTTCGTCTGCGACAGCGGCGGTTCGATCTGCGAGGTGGTTGATCCCCAGGACCCCGAAGATCCCGTCCTGGCGGCGCTGGAGCGCGACCTGCTGCTGGTCTGGATCAAGGGCAGCGGTGCGCACACGGCGGAACTGGTGCGCCGTTTTGACCGCGCGCCCAAGCCGATGTATTACCAGCCGCAGTTCCTGGAACAGGCTTGGGTCGCCTATCGGGTCGAGAAGGGGCTGGAGCCGTCGCAGGTCAATCCCGACGACTTCATCCGCTGGACCTATGCCCGCGCCCTGGCCCATCGCCAGCCCCGCTACGAGGCGATGGCCCGTCGAGGCGTCACCGTCACCGCCGAGGAAGTGTCGCAGATCCGCGGCCCCGACGACTTTGCCGACCTGATCGCCCGCGCCATCGCGCGCAAGGATGACTGACACATGCCGATCACCCTGAACGAGAACCTGCCTGCCTATCGCATTCTTTCGGACGAAGGGGTGATGGTCATGTCGCCCGGCCGTGCCGCGATGCAGGACATCCGGCCGCTGCGGATCGGGCTTTTGAACCTGATGCCCAAGAAGATCCAGACCGAGAACCAGTTCGCTCGGCTGATCGGGGCAACGCCGCTGCAGATCGACTTTCAGCTGATCCGCATGTCCGACCACGAAAGCCGCAACACGGCCGCTGATCATATGGAAAGCTTTTACCGCACCTTCCGGGACGTGGAGGCGACGGGCGAAAAATTCGACGGTCTGCTCATCACCGGGGCGCCGGTCGAGCATCTGCCCTTCGACCAGGTGACCTACTGGGACGAGCTGACCCGCGTCTTTGCCTGGACCCAGACCCATGTACATTCGACTTTCGGCGTCTGCTGGGGCGGCATGGCGATGGCCTGGCATTTCCACGGTTTGCCCAAGCACATTCTGCCGGCCAAGGCCTTTGGTTGCTTCCGCCACCAGAACCTGGCCCCCGCATCGCCCTATCTGCGGGGTTTTTCGGACGAGGTGCTGGTGCCGGTCAGCCGCTGGACCGAGGTGCGCCAGGAGGATGTGGATGCCCGCCCTGCCCTGAAAACCCTGCTGGCCAGTTCGGAAGTGGGGCCCTGCCTGCTGTCCGACCCGGCGCACCGCGCACTTTATGTCTTCAACCACTTCGAATACGACAGCACGACGCTTAAGGACGAATATGACCGCGACCGCGCGGTGGGAAAGCAGATTGCGGTGCCGTCGAACTATTATCCGGATGACGATCCGGCGCGCACGCCCACGAACCGGTGGCGCAGCCATGCGCATCTGCTTTACGGTAACTGGATCAACGAGATCTATCAGACGACATGGTACGACATGTCGCGCATCGGAGAAAGGCCCGCATGACCGCATCCGACGTTCAGCTGCCGCTGGTCGGCCAGATCAGCCGTTTTCTGAAGGAGGAGGCCCCCGCAGATCTGCGCCGCGCCCTGAAGGACGGCAGCAAACGCGAGATCCTGGACCCCTCATTCCCCTATGACTGCATGATGGACAAGGACGACTACGAAGCTGTCATGCAGCAGCTTCAGCTGCAGCTGGTGCGCATGATGCATGACATCATCGAAACCAGGAAGCGCGTCGTGGTGATCTTCGAGGGACGCGATGCCGCCGGCAAGGGTGGCGCCATTGACCGCGTGCGCACGAACCTGAATCCGCGTTCGGCCTATGTGGTGGCCCTGCCAAAGCCCAGCGAGCGCGAGGCCGGGCAATGGTATTTCCAGCGTTACGTGGATTGGCTGCCCGCCGCCGGAGAAATCGCACTGTTCGACCGCAGCTGGTACAACCGTGGCGTTGTCGAATGGGTGTTCGGCTTTGCCACCGAGGCACAGCGCCACGCCTTCTTCCGCCAGCTGCCGAATTTTGAACAGATGCTGGTCGATGACGGGGTAATCCTGGTCAAGCTGTGGCTGAATGTCGGCCGGACCGAACAGCTGAGGCGTTTCCTGGAACGGGAGAAAGACCCGCTGAAGCAGTGGAAATTGAGCCCCATCGACGTGGACGGCCTGGCAAGGTGGGACGACTATAGCGATGCGATCCGCGAAACGCTGAGCCTGTCGCATTCGCCCATCGCCCCCTGGACGCTGATCCGGGCCGACGACAAGCGCCGTGCGCGGATCGCGGTCATCCAGACCGTGCTGAGGGCGGTCGATTTCGCCGGCCGCGACGATGCGGTGATCGGTGTCCCCGACGCCCGCATCGCCGGCGGCCCCGACCTGCTGCGCGACTGACACCGGCATCCATGCAAGGCGGCTGAGGGCTGCGCGATGCTCTTGCGCGGCGCGAATGCCGCGGCTAGCCTCATCCTCGCTTTCAACCAGAGGAGAGGCCCAAAAACATGCGCTTGCTGACGACCACCATCCTGGCCGCCACCGCTCTGCCCGCCTTTGCGGCCGATCCGGAGCTGACCGTGTTCGATTGGGCGGGCTTCGAGGAACCGTCGATCTTCCAAGGCTATCTGGATAAGCACGGCCAGTCGCCCACCTTCTCCTTCTACGGCGATGACGACGAGGCTTTCCAGAAGATCGCTTCCGGCTTCCGCGCCGATGTGGCTCACCCTTGCAGCCAGATGGTCGGCAAGTACCGCGATGCCGGGCTGATCGAGCCTTGGGACACCGCGCGCATTCCCAACTTTGACAAGATCGACGAACGGTTCCTGGATTCCGAGGTGTTCCGCGACGACCAGGGCGTCTGGTTCATCCCGACCGACTGGGGTGCGACTGCCATCGCCTACAACTCGGAAGCCGTGCCGGCCGAGGATGTGGCTTCGCTGCAGGTCTTCACCGATCCGAAATACCAGGGCCGCACCTCGCTGCCCGACAGTTCGGACGATGTCTGGGCGCTGGCCTACTTGGCAACAGGCGTGACCGACTGGACCGATGTAACCGAAGAACAGTTCAATGCCGCCGCCGACTGGCTGCGCCAGGCGCACCAGAATGTCGCTGCCTACTGGTCCGATCCGTCCGAACAGGCGCAGCTGATGGCCTCGGGCGCGGTGGACATTGCCTGGTCCTGGAATGACGGCGTCGTCTATCTGCAGGAAGACAACTATCCCGTCGGGTTCCAACGCGAGGCGAAGGAAGGATCTTCGACCTTCTTCTGCGGCTTCATCAATCTGAAGGATGGGCCGGGCAGCGAAGACAAGGCCTATGATTTCATCAACGCCTGGCTGGAGCCCTCGGCCGGCAAGGCGCTGCTGGACACGATCGGCTATGGCCATACCTCGACCGAGGCGATGGCGACCATCGCGGACGAGCCTGCCGTGGCCGAGGGCTTGGCCGAGATCGACGTGCCGGTTCTGGCCCAAACCCCGAACGACCCCGAGCAGCGCCAGCGCCAGCTGGCCGAGTTCGAGAAGATCAAGGCCGGCTTCTGATCTGGCCAATCCGGGGGCTGCGCGCCCCCGGACCCCCGCGGGGTATTTCCACAACAGAGAATTCAGGGGGCGATCACGATGTGGTCGCCCCTCTGCATGACCGGAACCGGGTCAAGACCGCAATTGGCACCTGCAAGCACTGCGCCGGTCGATTTGTCGAAGCTGGCGCCGTGGGCCGTGCAGAGAAGCTTCGTGCCGTCCGCCGACAAGAGGTTCGGGCCGCGATAGTCCAGCGGAAGGTACTGGTGCGGACAGGCATTGACGAAGGCGCGAATGCTGCCGCCATCCCGCACGACAAGGATCGGGAACTTGCCGCGATCCGTCGTGACGGTCAGCGGATGCACTGCGGTGATGTCGGCTACCGCGCAGATGCGGGTGCCGGGCGCGGGGGCGCTGCTGTAATCGGTCCAGCCCATGATGCCGGCGCAGCGGTCGGCTGACCGCCACGCCGCTCCCTTATTGGGCCGGGGTGGCGGTCAGGACGCCGCGCCGGATCTGATCCTCTTCGATGGATTCAAAAAGGGCGCGGAAGTTGCCCTCACCAAAGCCGTCGTCGCCCTTGCGCTGGATGAACTCGAAAAAGATCGGCCCGATCACTGTCTTCGAGAAGATCTGCAGCAGGATCCGCGTTTCGCCCCCGCCCACCACGCCTTCGCCGTCGATCAGGATGCCGCGCGCCTTCATGCGATCGACGGGTTCTTCGTGGCCCTTCACGCGGCGGTGCGACATCTCGTAGTAGGTGTCGGGGGGGCCTGGCATGAATTCCATGCCCGCTTCGGCGATCCTATCGGTCCCGGTATAGATGTCGTTGCTGGCAATCGCGATGTGCTGGATGCCCTCGCCCTTGTATTCGCGCAGGTATTCCTCGATCTGGCTGTGATCGTCGGTGCTTTCGTTGATCGGGATGCGGATCTTGCCGTCAGGCGAGGTCAGGGCGCGGCTGACCAAGCCCGTCTGCTTGCCCTTGATGTCGAAATACTTGATTTCGCGAAAGTTGAACGTGTCGTGGTAGAACTTGTACCAGGTGTCCATATTGCCGCGGATGACGTTGTGCGTCAGGTGATCCAGATAGAAGAAGCCGAACCCTTCGGGGCGGGGATCGGCCTCGCCCAACCAATCGTAATCGGCCTCATAGGCGCTGCCGGCATCGCCATAACGGTCGATGAAGTAAAGAAGCGATCCGCCGATCCCCAGCACCGCCGGCGCGTCGATGGACTTGCCGGCCCCGGTATATTCGGTTGCACCCAGATCCACGGCGCGCTTCAGCGCCGCCTGGGCATCGACAACGCGCCAGGCCATCGCGGGCGCGCAGGGGCCGTGTTCGGCCACGAAGGCGGCTGCGTGACTGCCCGGCTCGGCGTTCAGCAGATAGTTGACGTCGCCCTGACGATAAAGGGTGATGTCGCGGGTCTTGTGACGCGCGACGGGCGCAAAGCCCATCTGGCGAAAGATCTGATCCAAGACCTGCGGGTCGGGATGGGCGAATTCGACGAATTCGAATCCGTCTGTGCCGGCGGGGTTGGCGGCGCTGATGCTTGCCTTGGGGGCGTCGTGCGGAAAGGGTCCCATGAAATCTCCTCCTGTCTGCTTCAGGAATAATAGACCCGAAACGGCGCACGGCGGTTGCAATCCGCGCACGGCAAGCAGAAATAACACACATGGCACGCATGATATGCTGCGTTAACGCATGGAAAACGCATGGACCGATTGGATTCTGCCATTCTTGCCGCACTTCAGCGGGACGGTGCGCTGACCAATGCCGCATTGGCGGAGACGGTGGGACTGTCTGCGTCCCAGATTTCTCGTCGGCGGGCGGCGCTGGAGGAGGCCGGCCTGATCGAGGGTTATGCCGCAAGGCTCTCAGCTACAAAGCTGGGCTTTGGCTTTCGGGCGATCATCCGCGTCAATTTGCGCGGCCACGGCCAAGGGCGCGAGGAGGAATTCGCCCGCTTCGTGTCCAGCCAGCCGGTGATCCGGTCCGCCTTTTCGGTATCAGGCGATGCGGATTATATCCTGGACATCCGGGCCCGCGATTTGGACAGCTTTGCCGATTTCATCCACCTTCATTTACTGCCGCATCCGCAGGTGGCGCAGGTCCGGTCCGAGATCGTGCTGAAGACGCTGAAGGACGAACGGGACGTTCCCCTGCCTTGACTTGCACGGCTTTCATGATCTTGTCGAAAACTATGAATTTGCTGGCAAGCGCCAGGCGGTCTATATGACAGGCTTCCGACGAGAGGCGCGACCATGACCGGCAGACTTTCCCCCTCCTCCGCATTCGCGGCGCTGAACCATGCGGCTGCGGACCGCATCCTGATCCTGGACGGCGCGATGGGCACGCAGATCCAGGCCTTGGGCCTGGGCGAGGACGACTATACCGGTCACGGTTCGGGCCATGTCTGCCGCCATCATTCGGACCACCCGCAGACCGGAAACAACGATCTGCTGATCCTGACGCAGCCCGAGGCGGTCGAGGAAATTCATTACCGTTATGCCATCGCCGGTGCCGACATCGTCGAAACGAACACCTTTTCGGCCACCACCATCGCGCAGGCCGATTACGGGATGCAGCAGGCGGTCCATGACCTGAACGTCGAAGGGGCGCGCGTCGTGCGGCGGGCCCTGGACCGCGCCACCGCCAAGGACGGCAAGCCGCGCTTTGTCGCGGGCGCGATCGGGCCCACGAACCGCACTGCCTCAATGAGCCCTGACGTGAACGATCCGGGCTTTCGCGCGGTCACCTTCGACGATCTGCGCAAGGCCTATCTGCAGCAGGCCAACGGGCTGATCGCGGGCGGCGCCGATATCCTGCTGATCGAGACGATCTTCGACACGCTGAACGCCAAGGCCGCGATCTTTGCCTGCATCGAGGCGATGGAGGCGCATGGCCAGCGGCTGCCGATGATGATCTCGGGCACGATCACGGACGCCTCGGGGCGCACGCTGTCAGGCCAGACGCCCACGGCATTCTGGCATTCCGTGCGGCATGCGAACCCTTGGACCATCGGGCTGAACTGTGCGCTTGGCGCGGCGGCAATGCGTCCGCACCTGGCCGAACTGTCGGGCGTGGCGGAAACGCTGATCTGCGCCTATCCCAACGCGGGCCTGCCCAACGCCTTCGGCCAGTATGACGAAGGCCCCGACGACACCGCCGTGCAGGTGGCCGAATTTGCCCGCGAAGGTCTGGTCAATGTCGTCGGCGGCTGCTGCGGCACCACGCCCGACCATATCCGCGCCATCGCCGAGGCCGTCAAAGGTTTCGCCCCCAGAAAGGTGCCTGCTTATGCCTGACCGTCTGTTGCGCCTGTCCGGGCTTGAACCCTTTGTCCTGACCCCCGACATCCCCTTCGTGAACGTGGGCGAACGCACCAATGTCACCGGCAGCGCGCGTTTCCGGAAGCTGATCAAGGAACGCGACTATGCGACCGCCCTGGAGGTTGCCCGCGACCAGGTCGAAAACGGGGCCCAGATCATCGACATCAACATGGACGAGGGGCTGATCGACAGCCGCGCGGCCATGGTCGAGTTCCTGAACCTGCTGGCGGCCGAACCCGACATCGCCCGCGTGCCGGTGATGATCGACAGCTCCAAATGGGAGGTGATCGAGGCCGGGCTGCAATGCGTGCAAGGCAAGCCGGTGGTGAACTCGATCTCCATGAAGGAGGGAGAGGACCAGTTCCGCCACCACGCCCGCCTGTGCCTGGCCTACGGTGCGGCGGTCGTGGTCATGGCCTTCGACGAACAAGGGCAGGCCGACACGGCCGCCCGCAAGATCCAGATCTGCGAGCGCGCCTATCGCATCCTGGTGGACGAAGTGGGGTTTCCACCCGAGGACATCATCTTCGACCCCAACATCTTTGCCGTGGCGACGGGGATCGAGGAGCACAACAACTACGGCGTGGATTTCATCGAGGCCACGCGCTGGATCCGCCAGAACCTGCCACACGCGCATGTATCGGGCGGCGTGTCGAACCTGTCCTTCAGCTTCCGTGGCAACGAACCGGTGCGCGAGGCGATGCATGCCGTGTTCCTTTATCACGCCATCCAGGCGGGGATGGACATGGGAATCGTCAATGCGGGCCAGCTGGCGGTCTATGACCAGATCGACCCTGCCCTGCGCGAAGCTTGCGAGGATGTGGTCCTGAACCGCCGCCCCGACGGCACCGAGCGCCTGCTGGAGATCGCCGAGCGTTTCCGCGGCGACGGCCAAGGGGCCAAGCGCGAGAAGGACCTGTCCTGGCGCGAATGGCCGCTGAACAAGCGCCTGGAACACGCGCTGGTCAACGGCATCACCGAATTCATCGAAGCCGATACCGAGGAGGCGCGTCAGGCTGCCGAACGCCCGCTGCACGTTATCGAAGGTCCGCTGATGGCAGGGATGAACGTCGTCGGCGACCTGTTCGGCGCCGGCAAGATGTTCCTTCCCCAGGTTGTGAAATCGGCCCGCGTGATGAAGCAGGCCGTGGCCGTCCTTCTGCCTTACATGGAGGAGGAAAAGCGCCTGACCGGCGGGACCGAGCGCGAGACGGCAGGCAAGATCCTGATGGCCACCGTCAAGGGCGATGTCCACGACATCGGCAAGAACATCGTCGGCGTCGTGCTGGCCTGCAACAATTTCGAGGTGATCGACCTGGGCGTCATGGTGCCCGCGCAAAAGATCCTGCAGGTGGCGCGGGACGAAAAGGTCGACATCATCGGCCTTTCGGGCCTGATCACGCCTTCGCTGGACGAAATGGCCCATGTCGCATCCGAGATGGAGCGCGAAGGTTTCAACATCCCGCTGCTGATCGGGGGGGCCACGACCTCCAAGATCCACACCGCTGTCAAGATCGCGCCGCGATATACCAAGGGTGCTGCGGTTTATGTCACCGATGCCAGCCGCGCGGTAGGCGTGGCATCGTCGCTGCTGTCGCCGGCGCAGGCTGCCGGATATGTCGAGGGCATCCGGAGTGACTATGCCGAGGTCGCGGACCGTCATGAACGGTCGGAGGCCGCCAAAAGCCGGCTGCCGCTGGCAAGCGCCCGCGCCAATGCCCTGAAGATCGACTGGTCCGGCTTTGTCCCGACCGCCCCCAGCTTCACCGGCACCCGCGTGATCGAGGATTGGGACTTGGCCCAGATCGCGCACTATATCGACTGGACTCCGTTCTTCCAGACGTGGGAACTGAAGGGCGTCTATCCCCGCATCCTGGAGGATGAACAGCAGGGCGAGGCTGCCCGCCAGTTGTTCGCCGAGGCGCAGGAGATGCTGGCACGGATCATCGACGGTCGGTGGTTCAAGCCACGCGCCGTCGTCGGGTTCTGGCCTGCGAATTCGGCGGGTGACGATATCCGCCTGTTCACCGGCGCGGACCGTGGCGAAACCCTTGCCACGCTGCACACGCTGCGCCAGCAGGTCTCCAAGCGGCATGGCCGTCCCAATGTGGCGCTGTCTGATTTCGTGGCCCCTGCGGGGATTGCTGACCATGTCGGCGGTTTTGTTGTCACCGCCGGACCCGAGGAGGCCGAGATCTCGGCCCGGTATGAACGCGCCAACGACGATTACGGCGCGATAATGGTCAAGGCTTTGGCCGACCGCTTTGCCGAAGCCATGGCCGAGATGCTGCACGAGCGCGTTCGCCGCGATTTCTGGGGCTATGCGGCAAGTGAGGCCTTTACGCCGGAACAGCTTATTGCCGAACCCTATGCCGGTATTCGTCCCGCTCCGGGATACCCGGCCCAGCCCGATCATACGGAAAAGCTGACATTGTTCAGGCTTCTGGACGCAGAAGCTGCAACGGGGGTCACCTTGACCGAAAGCATGGCGATGTGGCCGGGCAGTTCAGTCTCGGGCTTCTACATCGGCCATCCCGACAGTTATTACTTTGGCGTTGCCAAGATCGAGGAGGACCAGGCCCGCGATTATGCCGCGCGCAAAGGCTGGTCCTTGGACGAGGCCGAACGCTGGCTGGCACCGGTGCTGAACTATACCCGCCGCAAAATTGCCGAGAACGCGGCATAAGAGCGGACCCGCGCCGGGCGCGGGTCTCACTGATCAGGCTGCGGGGTCTTCCCGCAGCATCTGCCGGCCCAGGATATGATCGGCCGCCTTTTCGCCCGTCATGATCGACGGGCCGTTGAGGTTCCCGTTCGTGATCCGTGGAAAGATCGAACTGTCAGCAACACGCAACCCCTCGATCCCGATGACGCGCAGCTCGGGGTCGACCACCGCCATCGGATCGCTGGCCGCACCCATGCGCGCGCTGCCGCAGGGGTGATAGGCTGATTCGGCATGTTCCCGGATGAAGCCGTCGATCTGCTCGTCGCTCTGGAGCGCATCGCCGGGCTGTATCTCCTCTCCGCGATAGGGAGCGAAGGCGGGTTGGTCAAAGATGCGGCGCGTGTGCCGGACGCAGGCGCGGAATTCGGCCCAGTCATCCTCATGGGACATGTAGTTGAAGCGGATTTCGGGCGCGGCGGCGGGATCGGCGCTGGTCAGGCGGATCGTGCCGCGCGACTTGGATCGCATCGGCCCGACATGAGCCTGGAAGCCATGCCCCTTGGCCGCCGACTTGCCGTCATAGCGCACCGCCAGCGGCAGGAAATGATACTGGATATCGGGATAATCCACCGCATCGGAAGAACGGATAAAGCCGCAGCTTTCGAACTGGTTCGACGCCCCCAGGCCCGTCTTCTGCAACAGCCATTCCACCCCGACCCGGCCTTTGCCCAAAAGGTTGTAATAAGTGTAGAGTGTGATCGGCTTCAGTGACTTGTACTGCATGTAAACCTCCAGGTGATCCTGAAGGTTTGCCCCCACGCCGGGACGATCCGCGATGGGCGTGATCCCGTGCTGGCGCAGGTGATCGGCGGGGCCGATACCTGACAGCATCAGCAGCTTGGGCGTGTTGATCGTGCTGGCCGAAACGATGACCTCGCGCTTGGCCTCAAGCACCTCAACCCTACCCTTCCGCATGATTTCAACGCCATGCGCCCTGTTTCCTTGAAACAAGATGCGATGCGCCAGCCCATGCACCACAGTCAAAAGCCCCGACTTTTTCGCAGGGCGCAGATAGGCATTGGCGGCCGACCAGCGGCGGCCCTTCCAGATGGTGGCCTCCATCGGGCCAAATCCGTCCTGCTTTTCACCGTTATAGTCGTCGGTCCGCGGCCAGCCGGCCTGCTGGCCCGCCTCGATAAAGGTGTTGAACAGCGGGTTCTTGCGCTTGCCCCGCGTGATGTGCAGCGGCCCGTCGGTCCCCCGCCAGGGCGAGGTCTTGACCCCAGTCGGATCGCCATGCCAAGTTTCCATGCGCTTGAAATAGGGCAGAACCCCCGCATAGTCCCAGCCCGCCGCCCCGCTGTCGGCCCAGTGCTGATAATCCATCGGATTGCCGCGCACGAAGACCATGCCGTTGATCGAGGACGATCCCCCGATGACCTTCCCGCGCGGGGTCACCAGGCGTCGGCCACCCAGATGCGGCTCGGGTTGGCTGGAAAACCCCCAGTCATAGCGCGACATGTTCATGGGATATGACAGCGCACCCGGCATCTGGATGAAGGGGCCGATATCGCTGCCGCCGAACTCGATCAAGGTGACGCTGCGCCCCGCCTCGGTCAGCCGATAGGCCAGCGCGCAGCCCGCGCTGCCGGCGCCGATGATGACGTAATCGGCCGGTGCGGCGCCGCGCGGCGTTTCAGTAGGGTGCATCGACGCCTCCCATCCCGACATAGACGGATTTCAGCTGCGAATAATGTTCGATCGCCGCGGCCGAGTTTTCGCGGCCAAGGCCCGACAGCTTGACCCCGCCGAAAGGCATCTCAACCGGGGTCAGGTTATAGGTGTTGATCCAGCAGGTGCCAGCTTCCAGGCGGGCGATGACGCGGTGGGCGCGGGTCAGGTCCTGTGTGAAGACGCCGGCTGCCAGGCCAAAGCCGGTGTCATTGGCGCGCAGGATGACCTCGTCCTCGTTCAGAAAGCTCAGGGCGGTCATGACGGGGCCAAAAATCTCATCGGTTGCGATGGCCATGTCGTCGGTCGCATCGGCAAGAACGGTGGGGGGAATGAACGGACCCTCGCCCTCTCCGCCGCAGACCAGCCGCGCGCCCGCCGCCTGACCGGCCCGGATCGCCGCGCGAATCTTTTCGGCCTGCGCCTCGTTGATGATCGGGCCATGATTCGTGTCCGGGTCCAGCGGGTCGCCCATGCGCACGGCTTTCACACGCTCGGCCAGGCGGGCCAGGAAGTCCTCCTTGATGCCTTCCTGCAGGAAGACCCGCGTCCCGTTCGAGCAGATCTGCCCCGAACTGTAGAAGTTTGCCAGAATTGCGGCGCTGACCGCATCCTCCAGGTTCGCGTCGTCGAAGACGATCAGGGGCGACTTTCCGCCCAGTTCCATCGTGACGTGGCGCATGCCCTGCGCCGCGGCGGTATAAACGCGGCGGCCGGTGGGTACCGACCCGGTCAACGACACCTTGGCGACGTGCGGATCGGTCACAAGGGCCGCGCCGACTTCGCCGCGTCCCTGGATCACGTTGAAGACACCGGAAGGCATTCCTGCCTCCATGAAGATCTCAGCCAGTTTCAACGCGCCCAGTGGGGTTTCCTCGGACGGCTTGAAGACCATCGTGTTGCCCATCACCAGCGCGGGCGCGGCCTTCCAGCAGGCGATCTGGCTGGGATAGTTCCAGGCCCCGATACCCGCGCAGACGCCCAAGGCCTCGCGCCGCGTATAGGCCCAATCCGCGCCAAGCGGGATCATCTGTCCCGTCAATGTGGCCGCCAATCCCGCAAAGTATTCCAGCGCCGCCGCCCCCGAGGGCCAATCGGCGACACGCGTCTCCTGTATGGGCTTGCCCGTATCCAGCGTTTCCAGCCGGGCCAGTTCGTCGTTGCGCTGAAGGATCAGCGCGGCGGCGCGTCCCAGGATGCGCCCCCGTTCGACGGGCGCCAGCGCGGCCCAGGCCGGCTGCGCCTGCCGGGCAACTTCGCAGGCGCGCGCAACCTGGGCGGCCGAGGCCTCGTGCAGGGTGGCGATCGTGGCGCCGGTAAAGGCATAGCGGACGGGCAGCGCCGGGCCCTGCCCCTCCACATGCCGGCCATCGATGAACAGGCTGGCCGCAGGTTGCGCCGAAAGCTGTGGATTGCGGGTCATGCAAGCGCCTCTTCAAGATAGGTCTGGATGATGGTCAGCGCCGCATCGGCATCGGTCGGCCCCGGCGTCAAAACGGCGCGCAGATAGACGCCGTCGATCAACGCCCCAAGCGTGTCCGCAATCCGTTCGGGATGATCGGTCAGGCCGCGCAGCGAAAAGATCAGGTTCGACCGCAGGCGGCGGTGATAGACCCGCAGCAGCCGTGCCGCATTCGGATTTACCAGGGCCAGCGCATAGAAGTTCAGCCAGGCGCTGACCGTCTCGCGCTGGAAGTTCTGCGGCTCAAAGTTGGCGCGGACGATTCCGTCCAGCCGTGCCCGCGCATCGCCGCCCTTCAGCACCTGCCGGACCGAATCGCCATAGTTGCGAAGGATAAAGCGCATTGCAGCCAGAAAAATCTGTTCCTTGGAGCCGAAATAATGATGCGCCAGTGCCGGCGACATGCCGGCCCGCTTGGCAATCTGCGCAACGGTCACATCCAGCGACCCTGCACGACCAACTTCCTGGATCGCGGCGTTGATTAACGCAGCCTTTCGAATAGGCTCGGCCCCGAGTTTCGGCATGAATGCACCTGCGATCTTAAGAAAACGGTTGCTTTGTGTCCCACATGTAACTTTAATTGATCAACCAATCAAGAACAGGGAGTCCCAAAATGACCCTTTCCCGCATTGCGCTGTCCCTTGCGATCGGCGCCTCCGCCAGCCTGCCCGCCGCCGCAGCCGAACCGGACCAATGCCAGACGGTGGTGTTTTCGGACGTCGGCTGGTCCGACATCACGGCAACCACGGCCTTGGCCTCGACGGTTCTGCAGTCTCTCGGCTACGAAACCGAAACACGCATCCTGTCGGTTCCGGTGACCTACACCGCCCTGTCGACTGACGATGTCGACGTCTTCCTGGGCAACTGGATGCCCACGATGGAGGCCGATTTCGCGCCATATCGGGATGCGGGGACCGTGGACACAGTCCGCACCAACCTGACCGGCGCGAAGTATACCTTGGCCACAAACAAGGCAGGGGCCGACCTGGGCATCGACGACTTCAGCAAGATCGCCCAGCACAAGGACGCCCTGGACGGCAAGATCTATGCGATCGAGCCCGGCAATGACGGCAACCGCCTGCTGCTGGAAATGGTAGCCGAGGACCAGTTCGGCCTGGGCACCTTCGAGGTGGTGGAATCCAGCGAACAGGGGATGCTGGCGCAGGTCAGCCGTGCCGACAGCCGTGACCAGCCGGTCGTCTTCCTGGGCTGGGAGCCGCATCCGATGAACGCGCAGTTCCAGATGACCTACCTGACCGGCGGCGACGACGTCTTTGGCCCCAATCTGGGCGGGGCCGAGGTGCGCACGAACACCCGCGCCGGCTATGTCGAGGAATGTCCGAATGTCGGCAAGTTCCTGCAAAATCTGGAATTCACCCTTCCTATGGAAAACGAGGTGATGGGATTGATCCTGAACGACGGGATGGAGCCGATGGCCGCCGCCCGCGCCTGGCTGAAGGACAACCCTGACGCGGCCACGCCCTGGCTGGTCGACGTAACGACCTTTGACGGGAACGATCCGCAGGCGGCGCTGACCGAGGCGCTGCAACGCTGATCGCCGCATCGGGGGGCGCGACCCTGATTGGGCGACGGTTCGGGACATCAGAGGAACGGTAAATGGAACAGATGACCGCGTGGGTCACGGACAACAAGATACCCGTCGGACGAACGGCAAAGACCGTATTCGACTGGCTGAACGCGAATGCCGGGGCAGTGTTCGACGCCGTCTCGGTGGCGATGGAGGCGTTGATCGGGGCCGTGCTTGCGGCGCTGGAGGCGCCACATCCGTTTTTGTTCATTGCCTTGGCAGTCGCGCTGACATGGGCACTGCAACGGCGGCTGTCGACCTGCCTTCTGGTGACCGCCGGCCTGCTGTTCATCCTGAACCAAGGGTACTGGACCGAAACGCTTCAGTCGTTGACGCTGGTTTTGTCTGCCTGCATCGTCTGCATGGCGGTGGGCGTTCCCATCGGCATCGCCGCCGCCCATCGGCCGCGTCTCTACGCCTGGATGCGTCCGGTCCTGGACCTGATGCAGACGCTGCCCACGTTCGTCTACCTGATCCCGGCCATCGTCTTCTTTGGCATCGGGATGGTGCCGGGGCTGCTGGCAACCGTTATCTTCGTCCTGCCCGCCCCGATCCGTCTGACGCAACTGGGCATCGCCTCCACCCCGCCTGCCTTGGTCGAGGCGGCAACCGCCTTTGGCGCCACACCCCGGCAGTTGTTGTGGAAGGTCGAACTGCCAAGTGCATTGCCGCAGATCATGGCGGGCCTGAACCAGACGATCATGCTGTCGCTGTCGATGGTGGTCATCGCCGCGCTGGTCGGCGCGTCAGGCTTGGGTGTCCCCGTTGTTCGGGCGCTGAACAGCGTGAATACCTCGCTTGGCTTTGAATCGGGCTTCGTGATCGTCGTCGTCGCGATCCTGCTGGACCGGATGCTGCGCATGGAGAGCCGCAAATGACCGCTGAACGCAACGCTGTCGAATTCGACCAGGTCTGCATCGTGTTCGGCGATCACCCCGAACGCGCCCTTCCCCTGATGGACGAGGGGTTGGAGCGTGGTCCCATCAAGTCGGAAACCGGCCAGGTTCTGGGTGTCCACGACTGCAGCCTGAACGTGGCAGAGGGGGAAATCCTGGTGCTGATGGGGCTGTCCGGTTCGGGCAAGTCCACCCTGCTGCGGGCGGTGAACGCGCTGAACGACGTCTGCCGGGGCGAGGTCCGCATCCGGCGCGGCGAACAGATGGTCAGCGTGACCGGTGCCGGCCGCCGCGCCCTGCGCGACATCCGGCTGAGCAGCGTGGCGATGGTGTTCCAGCAGTTCGGCCTGCTGCCCTGGCGCAGCGTGCGGGAAAACGTCGGGCTGGGCCTCGAGCTGGCCGGCATGTCCCCGGCCGAACGCCGCGAGAAGGTCGACCGCCACCTTGAGACGGTCGGTCTGTCCGAATGGGCCGATCGAAAGGTGGGCGAGCTGTCGGGCGGCATGCAGCAGCGTGTAGGCCTGGCCCGCGCCTTCGCGACCGAGGCGCCGATCCTGCTGATGGACGAACCGTTCAGCGCCCTTGATCCCTTGATCCGCGCCCGCCTGCAGGACGAATTGCTGGAACTGCAGGCCAAGACCGGCCGCACCATCATCTTTGTCAGCCACGACCTGGACGAAGCCTTCAAGCTGGGCAACCGGATCGCGCTGATGGAGGGCGGCCGGATCGTCCAGATCGGCACCGCGCGCCAGATCATCGCCAACCCGGTGAACGGCTATGTCGCGGATTTTGTGGCGCATATGAACCCGCTTGGGGTCCTGACGGCCGAGGATGTCGCCGAACCCGGAGAAGCCGAGGGCCAGCCGATCGCCCGCGACATGCCTGTCCGGACCGTGATGGGGCTGCTTTCGGAACGGTCTGCGGTGCCGGTCGAAGGCGGCGGTCGCGTCACCCGCGAAGCCGTGCTGGCACGCCTGATCGACCCGCGCGGTTGAACCCCGCGCGGAACCTCAGCTGTTCTGCAGGTCCCGGTGATAGCGGACCAGCAAGGCCAGCCCTAAGGCAAACAGGCTCAGGCTGAGGCCGAAGACATAGATATAGCTGACATATTCGCCGCCATAGCTGGGGTAGAACGCACGGCGCATCTGTCCGACCATGTGAACCAGCGGGTTCCACCACAGCCAGTCCTGATACGGCTGCGGGACATCGTCGAAGATGAAGAACACGCAGGAAAGAATGAACAGCGGACGCATCAGGATGCTCCACATCGGCTGCCACCAGCTGATGGTCTCGAACAGAAAGCAGTTCATGACCCCCACGGCCGATCCCAGCAGCACCGACATGGCCACCGCGATGAAGATCAGGTCGAACTGCGGATCGGTGCGCGTGTCCACCACCAGCGAGATGCCGGTGAAGATCAGGAAGGTGACCATGATCTGCGTGACGGTCCCGAAGGCGATCCGCGCCAGCAGCGCATCCATGAAGGTGACGGCCGGGTATGCCAGAAGCGATGACGAGTAGCGGATCGAGTTCGACACCTTGCCGGACACGTCGAGGTAGGCCATGAACGGCACGACCCCGGTCGCGTAGAACATCGCAAAGGTCGTTCCCATCGGCGGCGTCCGGAACGCCGCCGAAAAGATGAGCGTCAGCAGCACCACCCCCCCGACGGGTTCGGCGATCGCCCAGAAGTAGCCGCCCGAGGAGCGCCCGTGGCTGGTCTGCATCTCTCGCAGGATCAAGGCGCCGATCGCCCTTAGGCTTGCAAATCTGCGGTGCTTGCGCACCTCCTTCAGCTGTCGGACCGGAGCCGGGCCGCGTCGTTGCGGCAGCGGAGCAGGCTGATGGGCGGAATGTTGGGACATCTGGGACATCGGACCGCGCCACAGGGCGCCTTTTGGTGGCAGATCCCCGGCGGGGATCGGCGCTGGAACTGTTCAGCGCGCTTATGTATGAGTGCCGCCAAGAGATCAACAAGACAGGCGGGGTAAGCGCATGTCCGCCCACGACCAGACACCCTCACCAAAGACGCATCCGCCAACCCAGGTGGGATCCCCTCAGCAATCCGGCTCTGGTCAGCTTGCGACGAGGCAGGCTCCGGCCCAGCAGGCTCCGCAAGGGGCCAAGGGGCCCGCACCCGCTGGTCCGAAGGCGCAACAGTTGAAGGCGCAGCAGGTGATAGGGGCGACGATGCAGCATCCCGTGCTGCCGCCTGCCAGCGCCGCCAGGCTGGAGCGGCGGCACTACGGAATGGCCATCAGCTTTGTCCTGGTGGTCCTGATTCCCGTGATCCTCAGCGCCTATTATCTTTATGCGCGGGCCGCTGACCAATACGCATCCTATGTCGGCTTTTCCGTGCGCAGCGAGTCGGCGCCCAGCCCGGCTGACGTTCTGGGTGGCCTCGGCTCGCTGGTGGGCGTCACCTCCAGTTCCACCTCGGATACGGACATCCTGTTCAAGTTCATCCAGAGCCGCGACCTGGTCGAGCGTGTGAACGCCCGCCTGGATCTGCGCGAAATCTGGTCAAAGGCGCCCGATGATCCGATCTTCAGCTATCGCGGCGACGCATCGCTGGAGGATCTGGTCGCGGAATGGGAACGCAAGGTCAGGATCTATTACGACAACGGGATGATCGACCTGCGCGTTCTGGCCTTTGATCCGCTGGACGCCCAGAACGTCGCAAAGGCGATCATGGACGAGGGTGGTCTTCTGATCAACCAGTTGAACGACATCGCGCGCGAAGATGCTTTGCGCTATTCGCGCGACGAGATGGAGCGCGCGCAAGAACGGCTGCGCGAGGCGCGGCAGGCGGTGACCGAGTTCCGCAACCGGTATCAGCTGGTGGACCCGGTCGCCGATGTCCAGGGCCAGATCGGGGTTGTCACATCGCTGCAGCAGCAGCTGGCCGAACAGCTGGTCTCGCTTGGCCTGCTGCGGGCCAATGCCCAGCCCGACGATCCACGCATCAGCCAGACCGAACTGCGCATTGAGGTGATCCGCGAACAGATCGACGCCGAGCGCCAGAAGTTCGGCTCGAACAGCGGTGAGGCCGCCCTGTCCGACGTGGTCGGCCAGTACGAGATCCTGGCCGTCGATCGCGAGTTTGCCGAGACGAGCTATACTGCCGCTCTTGCCAGCTACGAAACCGCGCGCGCCGAGGCCGTCCGCCAATCGCGCTACCTGGCGCCCTATATCCGCCCCACCTTGGCGCAGGCGGCCGAATTTCCCGAACGCGCCAAGCTGCTTCTGATGATTGCCGGCTTCCTGTCCCTGATCTGGATCATCGGCAGCCTGATCTTTTACAGCCTGCGCGACCGGCGATGATTCACCTGCACAATCTTTGCAAGACCTACACCCTGAACGGCCGACACAAGGTGGTTGCCGACAACATCAACGCCACCTTTCCGTCGGGCATGTCTATCGCGCTGCTGGGCCGCAACGGCGCAGGAAAATCCTCGCTGCTGCGGATGATCTCGGGGGCGATGCTGCCAACTTCGGGCAAGATCCTGTCCACGGGGACGATCAGCTGGCCCGTGGGCTTTGCCGGATCGTTCAACGGCGAACTGACGGGCGAGCAGAACTGCCGCTTTGTGGCCCGCGTGTATGGGGTCGATACGGACGAGTTGCTGTACTTCGTAGAGGATTTCGCGGAGTTGGGTGATCACTTCCGCCTGCCGCTGCGCAGCTATTCCTCGGGCATGAGGTCGCGGCTGGCCTTCGGCCTTTCGATGGCCGTACCCTTTGACACTTATCTTGTGGACGAGGTGTCGGCGGTGGGCGATGCGGCCTTCAGGGCCAAATCGAACCGCGTCTTCAAGGAACGGATGGCCAATGCCGGGGCGATTGTGGTGGCCCATTCCATGGGCATGCTGCGCACTAATTGCGAAGCCGGTGCCGTTCTGGAAAACGGCAAGCTGAGCTTCTATCCCGATCTTGAGGAGGCGATCGAAGTCCACATGACGAACATGCAGCGAACGATGACGGGCTGATGCGCGTACTTCGTGACGTTTTCATGTCGTCTGTGAAACAGGCGCTGGCATGCGGGAACGTGCCGCATTACACCACATCCAAGGCTGGATCCTATCCGAAGGCATAGCATGAAGATCATCGTACTGGGCGGAGACGGTTTTTGCGGATGGCCCACCGCCCTTCACCTGTCGGCACGCGGGCATGACGTGGTGATCGTGGACAACCTGTCCCGCCGCAAGATCGACGTCGAGCTGGAGGTCACCTCACTGACCCCCATCCGCCCCTTGGGCGAGCGGGTCCGTGCCTGGCAGGACCTGACCGGCCACGAGATCCGGGTCGAGAACTTTACCGTCGGCCAGCACTATCACCGCCTGCTGACGCTGCTGCAGCAGGAACGCCCAGATGCGGTCATCCATTTCGCCGAACAGCGTGCCGCCCCCTATTCGATGAAATCCAGCTGGCACAAACGCTACACCGTCAACAACAACCTGAACGCCACGAATGACGTTCTGGCCGCCATCGTCGAATCCGAGCAGGACATCCATCTGGTGCATCTGGGCACGATGGGCGTCTATGGCTATGGCACGGCGGGCATGAAGATCCCCGAAGGCTACCTGGACGTCATGGTGGAAACCGAAAGCGGGCCTCACCGGCAGGAGATCCTTTATCCCGCCAATCCCGGGTCGATCTATCACATGACCAAGACGCAGGATCAGCTGTTCTTCTTCTATTACAACAAGAACGACGGTGTCCGGATCACCGACCTGCACCAGGGCATCGTCTGGGGCACCCAGACCGAGGAGACGCGGCTGGACGACCGGCTGATCAACCGGTTCGACTATGACGGCGACTATGGCACAGTGCTGAACCGCTTCCTGATGCAGGCGGCGGTGAATTATCCGCTTACGGTGCATGGCACCGGGGGTCAGACGCGCGCCTTCATCCACATCCAGGATACCTGCCGCTGCATCGAGCTTGCCTTGCGGAACCCCCCGGCCGCTGGCGACCGCGTGCAGATCCTGAACCAGATGACCGAAACGCACCGCGTCCGGGACCTGGCCCAGATGATTGCCGACCAGACCGGGGCAGAGATCGCGTATCTGCGCAATCCCCGCAAGGAAGCCGACGAGAACGACCTGCATGTCGTCAACGACCGCTTCCTGGGAATGGGCCTTCAGCCGATCAAGCTGGAGGATGGCCTGCTGGCCGAGGTGCAGGAAATCGCGCGCAAATATGCCGACCGCTGTGATCGCGAAAAGATCCCCTGCGTGTCGGAATGGCGGCCGCAGCAGGCCGCGGAATGACCGGGGGCCGCGCATCATGGCGCGGCCCCCAGTTCGTCCACCCGGCTGTTACTGGACCTTGACCCAAGTCTGGCTCTTGCACACAAGCCCGCCCGCCACGCAACCCGACAGGCTCATCTGCTGGTCCGAAACGCTGGCCTTGCCGGCATAGACCTTGTTGTTCGACGGTCGCCAGACCTGACCCCGGTAGTTGCCGTCCCCCTGCGGCGCCATGTCGATCACGATCTGGCGACCCAGGTTGGGCGATTTGTATTCCGCTTGGTCCTTGAAGGTCCGGGTGATGGTGCCGCAATATGCCCCGCCGCAGGGGGCAACCGTGACATGGGCAAAGCTTCCCTCGTCGGGCTGGGTCTGCCAGACCCCCTCGATCGGATCGGCCGCGGCCGCACCCGCGGCCAGGCCCAGCACGGCGGCAAGAATGATGTGACGCATGAATGCTCCTCCTCAGGATGGCGCCACACTGCGCGGAGAGCTCCCGACCGGGCAAGCGTGACGTGAGGTCCGGCCCTTTACGCGGGCGCACCCACCGTGGCAAAGGAAGCCGAACTGCCAGCAGCCGGAGCGCGTGACATGATCCTCTACCCCGCCATCGACCTCAAGGACGGCAACTGTGTGCGCCTGCTGCGCGGCGACATGGAGGCGGCGACCGTCTTTGGAAGCGATCCCGCAGCACAGGCCAAAGCTTTTCAGGATGCAGGTGCCCAATGGCTGCATCTGGTGGATCTGAACGGCGCCTTTGAGGGCAAGCCCGTCAATGCCGGGGCGGTCGAGGCGATCCTGAAGGCCACCGACATCCCGGCGCAGTTGGGCGGGGGCATCCGCGACATGGCCACGATCGAAAGCTGGCTTGAGCGGGGCCTGACGCGGGTTATTCTGGGCACAGTCGCCGTTGAGGACCCCGACCTGGTGCGCGAGGCGGCCGAGGCCTTCCCGGGCCGCATTGCAGTGGGCATCGACGCGCGGGGCGGGCGGGTCGCGACGCGGGGCTGGGCGACCGAAACGAACATCAATGCAACCGACTTGGCCCGCCGCTTCCAGGACGCGGGCGTCGCCGCGATCATCTATACCGACATTGATCGCGATGGCGCGATGGGCGGACCCAATATCGGGGCGACCGAGGCGCTGGCCCGGGCGGTTTCGATCCCGGTCATCGCATCGGGCGGTGTCTCCTCTCTGGCTGACCTGCAGGCGCTGGCACAAACGCGCGTCATCGCAGGTGCCATCTCAGGGCGGGCGCTTTACGATGGGGCGCTTGATCTGCGCGAGGCTCTGGCCGCCCTGGCCTGATGCAGCCAGAGGACCCGGCTCCGCGCGCTCTGGCCCCAGGCCACGGCCTGCGCTAGAAGACCCCCAAAGCCCCAGAAAAGGCGCATCCGATGCTCAAGACCCGCATCATCCCCTGCCTCGACGTGGCCGATGGCCGCGTCGTCAAGGGTGTCAACTTCGTGGACCTGATCGATGCGGGTGACCCGGTCGAGGCCGCCCGCGCCTATGATGCCGCCGGCGCGGACGAGATTTGTTTCCTGGACATCCATGCCACCCACGAAAACCGCGGCACCATGTTCGATCTGGTGACGCGCACCGCCGAGCAGTGCTTTGTGCCACTGACGGTGGGCGGCGGCGTGCGCAGCCATGCGGATGTCCGCGCGCTGCTGCTGGCGGGGGCTGACAAGGTCAGCTTCAATTCGGCCGCGGTCGCGGACCCCGATGTCGTGGCTGCCGCCGCCGACCGCTTCGGCAGCCAATGCATCGTCGTGGCCATCGACGCCAAGACCGTGGCCGACGGGCGGTGGGAAATATTTACCCATGGAGGGCGCAAGGCCACCGGCATCGACGCAGTCGAATTTGCCCGTACCGTCGAGACAAAGGGCGCCGGAGAGATCCTGCTGACATCCATGGACCGGGACGGGACGCGCGCGGGCTTCAACCTGCCGCTGACGCGCGCGATCGCGGATGCCGTCAATGTGCCCGTCATCGCCTCGGGCGGAGTAGGGACGCTGGACCATCTGGTCGAGGGCGTGACGCAGGGCCATGCAAGTGCCGTGCTGGCCGCCTCGATCTTCCATTTCGGCACCCATACCATTGCCGAGGCCAAGGCCCACATGGCCGCCGCCGGCATCCCCATGAGGCTGACATGAGCGCACTGTCCCGTCTGGCCGCCACGGTCGAAGCCCGCAAGTCGTCCGATCCCGACAGCAGCTGGACCGCCCGGTTGCTGGCGAAGGGCCCTGAAAAATGCGCCGAAAAATTCGGCGAGGAAGCCGTTGAGGCGATCATCGAGGCGATCAAGGGCGACAAAGCCAAACTGGTTTCGGAGGCGGCGGACGTGCTTTTCCACCTGCTGGTCATGCTGGCCGCCCGCGACGTGTCGCTGGCCGACGTGGAGGCCGAGCTTGCGCGCCGCGAAGGCATATCCGGGCTGCAGGAAAAGGCATCCCGCCTGGAATAGTGCGCAGGCGCGGCCCCCATGCGCCAGACCCTTCCCCTGGGGGCGCTAGAAAGGCTATAAGCCCCGCAATCGCCGCGCCCGCAAGCGGCACGACAAAAAGATCTCAGAGGACGGCATGAGCAACGATTCCAACACCGGCAAGCACCACGACGGCGACGTGGCCTTCATCCAGTCGCTGGCCCAGCTGCTGAACGACAGCGAGTTGAACGAGATCTCGGTCAAGCGGGAATACGGTGAACACGACCGCCTGACCGTAAGCCTGTCCAAGCAGGGCAAGCAGGTGGTCTATGCCCAGGCCCCCGCAGGCATGAACGCCCCCACCGCACAGGCCCCTGCCGCTGCTTCGGCACCTGCCGCACCCTCGCTGCCTGCGCTGAACGAAGATCCGGCCAGCCTGCCCGGCGCCGTCACCTCGCCCATGGTGGGCACGGCCTATCTGTCGGCCGAACCCGGGGCCGCGCCCTTTGTGACCGTCGGAGCAAGCGTGGCCGAGGGCGACACCTTGATGATCGTCGAGGCGATGAAGACGATGAACCACATCCCCGCCCCCCGCGCCGGCACCGTCAAGCGGATCCTGGTCGAGGACGGCAATCCGGTCGAATTCGGCTCGCCCCTGATGATCGTCGAGTAAGCCCATGTTCGACAAGATCCTTATCGCCAACCGGGGCGAGATCGCGCTGCGCGTGATCCGGGCCTGCCGCGAGATGGGCATTGCCTCGGTCGCCGTCCATTCGACCGCCGATGCCGATGCGATGCATGTCCGCATGGCTGACGAATCGGTCTGCATCGGCCCGCCCCCGTCCTCGCAAAGTTACCTGTCGATGCCCGCGCTGATCTCGGCCTGCGAGATCACGGGCGCGCAGGCGATCCATCCGGGTTATGGCTTCCTGTCCGAAAATGCCGGCTTCGTTCAGATGCTGGAAGATCACGACATCACCTTCATCGGCCCGCGCGCGGAACATATCCGCATCATGGGCGACAAGATCACCGCCAAGGACACGATGAAGGCCCTAGGCGTGCCCTGCGTGCCCGGCAGCGACGGCGGCGTGAACGATGTCGATCAGGCCAAGGCTGTTGCAGGCCAGATCGGATATCCGGTCATCATCAAGGCCACTGCCGGCGGCGGCGGCCGCGGCATGAAGGTGGCCCAGGACGAGACGGGCCTGGAGGTCGCGTTCCGCACCGCCCGGGCCGAGGCGAAGGCGGCTTTTGGCAATCCCGACGTTTACATTGAGAAATACCTGCAGCGTCCCCGCCACATCGAGATCCAGGTCTTTGGCGACGGCAAGGGCCGTGCCGTCCACCTGGGCGAACGCGACTGTTCGCTGCAGCGCCGCCACCAGAAGGTGCTGGAGGAGGCTCCGGGCCCCGTCATCACGCCCGAGGAGCGCGCCCGCATCGGCAAGGTCTGCGCGGATGCCGTGGCCAAGATCGGCTATGCCGGGGCCGGTACGATCGAGTTTCTTTATGAGGACGGAGAGTTCTACTTCATCGAGATGAACACTCGCCTGCAGGTCGAACATCCCGTGACCGAGGCGATCTTTGGCGTTGATCTGGTGCGTCAGCAGATCCGCGTGGCTGCCGGCCTGCCGATGGAGTTCCACCAGGAAGACCTGGTGATCAACGGCCATTCGATCGAGGTGCGCATCAACGCCGAAAAGGTCCCGACATTTTCGCCCTGCCCCGGCAAGATCACCCAGTATCATGCGCCGGGCGGCTTGGGGGTCAGAATGGATTCCGCACTTTATCAGGGGTATTCGATCCCGCCTTATTACGACAGCCTGATCGGCAAGCTGATCGTGCATGGCCGCGACCGCGACGAGGCCTTGGCCCGCCTGTCGCGTGCCTTGGGTGAGCTGATTGTCGACGGGGTGGACACGACCGTGCCGCTGTTCCGCGCGCTGCTGGACGAGCCCGATATCCGGTCGGGGAACTACTCGATCCATTGGCTGGAGCGGTGGCTGGAAACCCACTACGCCTGAGGCGCCGGTGCTTAGCCCCGCGCAACTGCTGACCGGCTATGCGCGCGGGGTCTTTCCCATGGCCGAAAGCGCGGATGACGACCGGCTTTACTGGTTCGATCCGCAGTTGCGGGGCGTGCTGCCGGTGGGCGGCGTACATGCGTCACGCTCACTGCTCCGCGACCTGAAGAAGGGCGGATGGTCAGCGCATCTGGACGGCGATTTCAGCGCCGTGGTGGCTGCATGCGCAGACCGCGGGACGACGTGGATCAACGGCGAACTTTCCGCCCTTTATGACCAGTTGCATGCCTCCGGCCATGCTCATGCCATTGAAGTTCGCTACGATGGCCGGTTTGCCGGGGGCATTTTTGGCGTGACGATCGGGTCTGCGTTCTTTGGTGAATCTATGGTTTCGGCGCGCACCAACGGCTCGAAACTGGCGTTGCTGTGGACATCGAACCATCTGGCGCGCTGCGGTTTCACCCTGTTCGACACGCAGTTCCTGACGCCGCATCTGGCGCGGATGGGCGGGATCGAGGTGCCGCGCGCAATCTATCGGCAAAACCTGTCGCGCGCGCTGCGAAGAAAGGCGGACTTCACGGCCCATCCCCTTCTCTCGGACGTTCAGCTTTGGCAGGCCATGACCCACACATCATAGCGTGCATCGTCAAGTGCCGACAAGGCGGGGGCGCTGGCGATCATCCAGCCGCTGAAGATGGTGGCGTTCTGGCGAAGGTCTGTGATGGTCAACTGTGCAAAGGCATCGGAGCTTTGATCGGCCGCGGGAAAGCGGCACTCTCCAAGACGCAGTTCAAGCCGGCCGTAACGGATCGCTTCGCCCACCTGCAGGGGAAGATCCGTGGTGCGCCCCGAAACCTTGTCCAGGCCCCTCAGCAATGCGCCGCCAGCCCGCACCGTATCTTGTGCGGCGGCAGGCCCGGTCAAGATGGCCGTGCAAACGAGCATGCGGATCGCCCGCCCAATCATCGGTCGGTGTCTTGGGACTGGCTGTCGACAAACTTGAGCATCAGTTGCAACAAGCTGACTGCCCCTTGGACATCCTCGATTTCGTCGCCAGGACCCAAGTTATCCATGCTGCCGCCGGGCTGCAGCTGGATGTAAGCGCCTCCCAGCAGACCGTCCGACTGGATCAGGGCAGCACTGTCAACGGGCAGGACGATGCCGTCAGGTATCTGAAGAACGGCATCTGCCAAAAACGTCTGCGGGTTCAGCTGGATGTCGCTGACACGCCCGATCTTGACGCCAGCCAAACGCACCTCGGTTCCGACGCTGACGCCGTCGACATCCGGGAACGAAGCTGTGACATGATAACCCTGTGCACCTGGCCATCGATCCTGCGCCGCCCAAGCCAAAAAAGCGACGGCTAGGGCCAGAACCGCCGCACCCGCCCAAAGTTCGGTCCGATCTTCGCGCTGGCAATCGGGGGCAGCAGCCATGCTATTCGGGCTGCCACGCATCATAGTCCCGGCGGGTGACTGGCTGGGCGCGGTTCAACGACCCGGCCGGCACATAGGCCGCCGACGTGCCGGTCAGGTTCGGCTTGTGTGGTTTCTCCCACGCCTTGCGCGGCAGTGGCACTTCAGTCGGGAGCTCGTTCCAAGTATGATGCAGCCAACCGTGCCATTCTGGACTGATCTGGCTGGCCTCGGCTTCGGCCTTGTAGATCACCCAACGCCGCACGCCGTCCTTGGACTGATAGAACAGGTTGCCGGCAGCATCCTCGCCTACCTGCACGCCATTGCGCCAAGTCCAGAACTGGGTGTTGAGCGTCTGGCTGTTCCACCAGGTCAGAGTGCGCAGCAGAAACGACATCGACAAGACCTCACCGATCAGATTTCTCAAGGATATGCACCAGATCAGAGTTCGGGTCCAGCCTTCGAAGGCCGGACCCTATCATGAGCTGCAACATCGCCTGTCCGTTTAACCGGCCGAGGCGCTGCCTTTCTTGGCATCTGTATGGATCAGCAAAGGCTTGACCGAAGCACTCTCGACCGCGTCCTCATTCACCACGACTTCTTCGACGCTATCCAGACCCGGAAGCTCGAACATCGTGTCCAGCAGGATCTCTTCCATGATGGAACGCAAACCGCGGGCGCCCGTCTTGCGCTTGATCGCGCGCTTGGCGATGGCGGTCAGTGCATCCTCGGTAAAGGTCAGCTGCACCCCTTCCAGATCGAACAGGCGCTGATACTGCTTGACCAAGGCGTTCTTCGGCTTGGTCAGGATGATGATCAGCGCTTCCTCGTCCAGATCGGTCAGCGTGGCGATTACCGGCAGACGACCGACAAACTCCGGGATCAGGCCGAACTTCAGCAGGTCCTCGGGTTCCAGTTCCTTGAACGTTTCGCCGATGCCCTTGTCGCTGTTTTCCTTGACGCTGGCACCAAAGCCCATTGCGGTGCCCTTGTTGCGCTGCGAAATGATCCGATCAAGCCCCGCGAAGGCGCCGCCGCAGATGAACAGGATGTTTGTCGTGTCCACTTGCAGGAATTCCTGCTGCGGGTGCTTGCGACCGCCTTGGGGCGGCACGCTGGCCACAGTACCCTCCATGATCTTCAGCAGGGCCTGCTGCACCCCCTCGCCCGAAACATCGCGGGTGATCGAAGGGTTGTCGGACTTGCGGGTGATCTTGTCGACCTCGTCGATGTAGACAATGCCGCGCTGCGCGCGTTCGACATTGTATTCGCTGGCCTGCAGCAGCTTCAGGATGATGTTTTCCACATCCTCGCCAACATAGCCGGCCTCGGTAAGTGTGGTGGCATCGGCCATGGTAAACGGCACGTCCAAGATGCGCGCCAGGGTCTGAGCCAGCAGCGTCTTGCCGCAGCCGGTCGGGCCGATCAGCAGGATGTTCGACTTGGCCAGTTCAATATCCGTCTTCGACCCGTGGTTCAGCCGCTTATAGTGGTTGTGCACTGCGACCGACAGCACACGCTTGGCATGTTCCTGGCCGATCACATAGTCGTCCAAAACGCCGCATATCTCGCGCGGGGTCGGGACGCCGTCACCGGATTTCAGGCCGCTGGTCTTTGTTTCTTCGCGGATGATGTCCATGCACAGTTCGACGCATTCATCACAGATGAACACGGTGGGCCCTGCAATAAGCTTGCGGACCTCGTGCTGGCTCTTGCCGCAGAAGCTGCAATAGAGCGTGTTCTTGCTGTCGCCGCCGGACTGGTTGGCCATCGTCCATTTCCTTCACTACCGCCGCGCGTCCTGCGCTGCGGGCGACGGCGGGTTTGGCCGCACGTCGCCACTTCGGATCTCCCGGAGCGGATCGGCCGCCCCGAGCAGTTCATTCCATGTTAAGGGCCCGTGGGGTCCGTCACAATCCCCAACGGGCTATTTCTTCTCGGGTTCCGCCTTGCCGCGCGGCTTCAGCACCTCGTCGATCAAGCCCCATTCCTTGGCTTCGTCCGGTCCCATGAACCGATCCCGCTCCAGCGCCTGCTCGACCTCCTCCAAGGTCCGGCCGGTGTGGTTCACGTAGATTTCGTTCAGGCGGCGCTTCAACTTCTCGGTTTCGCGCGCGTGGATCAGGATGTCGGTCGCCTGGCCTTGGTATCCGCCCGACGGCTGGTGGACCATCACACGGCTGTTGGGAAGCGAGTAGCGCAGGCCGGGTTCGCCCGCCGCCAACAGCAGCGACCCCATCGAGGCCGCCTGCCCCACCACCAGCGTCGAGACGCGTGGGCGGATATACTGCATCGTGTCATAGATCGACAGGCCCGAGGTCACGACGCCGCCGGGGCTGTTGATGTACATGCTGATGTCCTTGGACGGGTTTTCCGCCTCCAGGAACAGCAACTGCGCGCAGATCAGCGTGGACATCCCGTCATGGACCGGGCCAGAGACGAAGATGATCCGTTCCTTCAGCAGCCGCGAGAAGATGTCATAGGCCCGCTCGCCGCGCGAGGTCTGTTCGACCACCATGGGAACGAGGGTGTTCATGTAGAATTCTGCCGGATCGCTCATCTTCTGTCCTTGCTGTCTGTCCCTGTCCCCGCGATTCGTCCGGGCCTGAACCCCTGTCTTAGCCGCGATAGGTTGACAGAGTCTTAGTAACCGGCAAGGTCAGCCGCAAGGGATGGATCGTAATTCGACCCGCGCCATTGGCGCGCGGGCAGTCAGGAGACCGGCGTGAAACTGATCGTGGGGCTGGGAAATCCCGGCGCGAAATATGCGTCGAACCGTCACAACATCGGCTTCATGGCGCTGGACCGGATTGCCGGGGATCATGGCTTCGGGCCTTGGCGCACGCGGTTTCAGGGCCTGACGACCGAGGGGCGCATCGGCGACAGTCGGGCCACGCTGCTGAAGCCGCAGACCTTCATGAACCTGTCCGGACAGGCCGTGGGCGAGGCGATGCGGTACCTGAAGCTGGTACCGGCGGACGTGATCGTCCTGCATGACGAACTGGACCTGGCACCGGGCAAGTGCCGCGTCAAGCAGGGCGGCGGGCATGCGGGGCACAACGGCTTGCGTTCGATCCACCAGCATATCGGTGCCGATTACAACCGCGTCAGGCTTGGCATCGGGCATCCGGGGCACAAGGACAAGGTCGCGCCGTATGTCCTGTCGGATTTCGCCAAGGCGGACCAGGATTGGCTGGACGATCTGATGCGCGGCATCTCGGACGGGGCGGCGGCATTGGCGGCGGGTGACGGAGGACGGTTCCAGAACGCCGTGGCGGCGCGCGTCTCTCCCGCACGCAACAGCGGCACGGAGGTGGCCGGGGCGGGGCCTGCTGCCCGTCAGGCACCCAAGCCACGTCCTGATCCCGCGCCCGCGCCGGAACCACAGCGTCAGGACAGCCTTGCCGACAGGCTGCGGGCCCTGACGGACCGTTTCAAGTGACATCGAAGGTCCATGCCGCCTTTTGCGACCAGGCCCGATCCTGCCGGCAGCTGGGGTCGCCCTTGACGGCACAGATCTGCGACAGCCTGGCGACGGTTCTTGCGCCTGACCAAGGGTGCGTCGCACGCCGGGTTCTGGATTGGCCCCGGGACCCATCCAGCCGCGCCGACTCGGTGCCGTTGCGCCTTTGCGGCGGGTTGCATGCGCTGGTGCTGACGCGCGCGGCGCCGGAACTGGCGCAGGCCTATGCCGCAGGTGACGTGCCGCCGGACCTGCTGGTTGCAACGTTGCGCGACCATGACGCGACGCTTCTGGAATGGCTGGACAGTCCACCCCAGACGAACGAGGTCGCCCGCTCCGCCGCCCTGATCGCGGCGGCCCGCTTCCTGGCAACTCTTGCACCCTTGCCCCTTCGGCTTCTGGAACTGGGCGCATCGGCGGGGTTGAACCTGAACTTTGACCGCTATCGCTTGGGTCCTGCTTCCGACGGAGTTGCCCTGACGCCCGAGTGGCATGGCACCGTCCCGCAGGGCGAGGTCCGGGTAAGCAGCCGCCGGGGGGTCGACCTGAACCCCTTGGACCCAGATAAAGACGCCCTGCGCCTGATGGCTTATTGCTGGGCCGACCAGACCGCCCGTCTTTCACGGCTTCGGGGCGCATTGCAGATCGCGCGGACGGACCCGCCGCCGGTGGACCGGGGCGACGCGGGTGAATGGCTGACGCGGCACCTGCAGGACCCCGTGCCGGGCGTGGTGACGATGGTCTTTCACACGGTTGCCGCGCAGTATTTCTCCGCCGCCACCAAGACGGCCTGCGCCCATGCCTTGGCGCAGGCCGCCGCACAGGCCAGCCCGCAGGCGCCACTGGCCCATGTCGAGATGGAGGCTGACGGCGGCAACGGCGCTGCCCTGCGCCTTGCGTTCTGGAGCGGCTCGGAACGTCGCTGGTTGCTCGGTCGCGCCGATTTCCACGGCCGCTGGATCGCATGGAACCCCCGGCCGATGTAACCTTGCCTCTTTCCCCCCGACAAAGCTCACCCTAGGGTGGCGCAGAAAGGGAGGCACGCGCATGGAGCCGTCGATCAATGTCCTGGGCGGGGAGCTGCAGCCCTGCTCGACCAAGCCGCGCACAGGTTTTTACCGCAACGGCTGTTGCGACACAGGACCGGAGGACCGCGGCAGCCACACGGTCTGCGTCATCCTGACCGACGAGTTTCTGGCGATGTCTCGCTATCTGGGCAACGACCTGACGACGCCGCGCCCGGAATTCGGCTTTCCGGGGCTGAAGGCGGGCGACCAATGGTGTTTGTGCGCTGCACGCTTTTTGCAGGCGACGCAGGAATATGCGGCGCCCCGCGTCGTGCTGGAAGCCACCCACAGACGGGCTTTGGACATCGTGCCGCTGGAGCTTTTGAAGCGCCACGCCCAAGGCGATGCCGGCTAGGCTTTGGGCCGGAATCCTGACTTTTCTGCCGGGTCCCGAGATCACATTCGGTCCGTCAGACAGCGCTGTTCCGCAACGGTATCGCCCAACTGGATGAAAAGGCCCCGCGCAGCCTGCGCAGGGCACCAGCTTTCGCGGCGCCAGACGGCCGGGCTGCTTTGGACAACGGACTTACGGGCGTTTAGCTTTAAAAGACATAGGGCCAAAAAATTGCCCGGCGACTAGCCCTGCCAGATGCGGAAGCTGGTCAAGGGCCAGCCGCTGGTGGTTGCTTTGTCCGCCCGCTGCCACATCGGTCCGAATAGCCTGCTCAAACCGTCTGGACCGCCGAAGACGGCCGCGACTATTGACCCGCTGCGCCGGACTGCAGGCTGCACCTCCTGGGTGCGCCTCATGTCGAAGGCAAAAGGCCCCTGCCCTGTGACCCGTGCCTGCCGAAACCCGACCCGCTGTCAGCAGCCCCTCCCGAAGGTGGGGCTGGTTCAGGTCAGGAGGCAGGCCGCAGCCCAGATCACTCCTGCCGCTGCCGATGCGGGAAGCCGAACCGTACCGGCGGCTGCCCGCCTGCCAATCAGGTCTTGATGTCAAAGCCCAAGTGCTTGGCGACGGTGAAGATGTCCTTGTCTCCGCGCCCGCACATGTTCATCACGATGATGTGGTCGGCGGGCAGGTCAGGCGCGATCTTGATCACATGGGCCAGAGCGTGGCTGGGTTCCAGCGCCGGGATGATCCCTTCCTGCGCGCAGCACAGCTGGAAGGCGGCCAGGGCCTCGTCATCGGTGATGCTGACATATTCGGCGCGGCCCATGTCCTTCAGCCAGGCATGTTCCGGGCCAATGCCGGGATAATCCAGGCCCGCGCTGATCGAATGCCCTTCCAGGATCTGCCCATCATCGTCCTGCAGCAGATAGGTTCGGTTCCCGTGCAGCACGCCCGCGCGCCCGCCCGACAGGCTGGCGCAATGCTCCATCCGATCATCGACGCCCTTGCCGCCGGCTTCGACGCCGATGATGCGGACCTCCTTGTCGTCAAGGAAGGGATAGAACAGGCCCATCGCATTCGACCCGCCACCGATGGCCGCGATGATGGTGTCAGGCAAACGGCCTTCGCGCGGCATGATCTGTTCGCGGACCTCCTTGCCGATGATCGACTGGAAATCGCGCACCATCGCCGGATAGGGATGCGGTCCCGCCACCGTGCCGATGCAGTAGAAGGTGTCGCGGACGTTGGTGACCCAATCGCGCAGCGCGTCGTTCATTGCGTCTTTCAGCGTGCCGCGACCCGAAGTCACAGGCACGACCTCGGCCCCCAGCAGGCGCATGCGAAAGACGTTGGGCGCCTGGCGCTCAACGTCATGGGCACCCATGTAGACCACGCATTTCAGGCCAAAGCGCGCGCAGACCGTTGCCGTCGCGACCCCATGCTGGCCCGCGCCGGTTTCTGCGATGATGCGGCTTTTGCCCATGCGGATCGCCAGCAGGATCTGGCCCAGCACGTTGTTGATCTTGTGCGCGCCGGTGTGGTTCAGTTCATCGCGCTTCATGTAGATCTTGGCGCCGCCCAGGTGCTGGGTCATGCGCTCGGCAAAGTAGAGCGGGCTGGGACGGCCGACATAGTGCGTCCACAGGTCGTTCATCTGGTCCCAGAAGGACGGATCCGTCTTGGCACGTTCATATTCGGCCTCGAGGTCGAGGATCAGCGGCATCAGCGTCTCGCTGACAAAGCGGCCGCCATAGATGCCGAAGCGGCCCTGTTCGTCGGGCCCGGTGGTAAAGCTGTTCAGCAGATCGTCGGCCATGGGATGCGCCTTTGGGTCAGGAATGGGTATTTGGGCAACGAAGAAGCCCCTTGCCGCCGTTCTAAACCCGTTCGGCGTCGGATTGAAGCCCGCCCGTCGGGGCGTCCTGTCGCGGCTTTTGGGGCCGGCCCGCAACATAGGTTTGTGCAACAGCCCGGTCGTCACCCATGATCTGGAGGATGAACAGCTCCTCGGCCAAGGTCTGGGCGCGTTCGGCACGCAGGGCCATGGCGGGGGTCGCGCGGGGATTCAGCACGACCAGGTCGGCGGCACTGCCGGGCGCCAGGGTCCCGATCTGGTCCTGAAGGCCAAGAGCCAGCGCATTGCCCCGCGTGGCCCAGTGAAAGGCGGTAAGCGGATGCAGCTTCTGGCCGCGGAGCTGAAGGATCTTGTAGCCCTCGGCCAAGGTCTGCAGCATCGACCAGCTGGTGCCGCCGCCGACATCGGTGGCGATGCCGCTGACAACCCCTGCCCTGCGGAGAGTTTCGGCGTCGAACAGCCCCGAGCCGAGGAACAGGTTCGACGTAGGACAAAAGACTGCGCGGCTGCCGGTTTCCGCCATGCGGGCGACCTCGCGCGGCTCAAGATGGATCGAATGGCCAAGCAGGGTGCGGGAGCCAAGCAAGCCATAGCTATCGTAGATATCTAAGTAGTCCCGTGCCTTGGGATAAAGACTTAAGGTAAAGTCGATCTCATCGCGGTTTTCCGACAGGTGGGTCTGGATGTGGCAGTCAGGATGTTCGCGTGCCAGCGTCTGCGCCATTTCCATCTGCGCAGGCGAAGAAGTGATGGCGAAGCGCGGGGTGATCGCGTAACGCTGTCGGCCCTTGCCGTGCCAGGCATCAATCAGCGCCTTGCTGTCATCGTAGGATGACTGGGGCGTGTCATGAACAGCGGGGATGGCGTTGCGGTCCATCATCACCTTGCCCGCGATAATGGCCATGTCGCGGGATTGGGCGGCGGTGAACAAAGCCTCTGCACTGGTCTTGTGGCTGGAGCAGAAGGCGACCGCAGTTGTTGTCCCATGCGCGGTCAGCTGATCAAGGAAAAGTCCCGCCATCCGGGCGGCATGGTCGGGATCGGCAAACTGCGCCTCGGCCGGAAATGTATAGGTGTTCAGCCAGTCCAGCAGTTGCGCGCCCCAGCTGGCGATGACCTGAAGCTGCGGGAAATGGATATGCGGATCGATAAAGCCCGGCAGGATCAGGTTGGGGCGGTGGTCGATCACCATCAGGCTGTCGCGTGCCAGATCGGCATGATCACCGACTGCCAGGATGCGGCCACCCTCGATCAGGATGGCGCCGTTTTCCCAAAAGCGGTGGTTGTCGGCAGTGTCGTGGGGGTCGGCGTGAAAATCGAGGACGCGCCCCCGGATCAGCTGTTGCATGGGTATTGTTTCAACGAAGAAGTGGTGAGGCACGCCATCAATTCGGCGGCGGTGAAGGCTGCGATGACCTGGGGGCGCTTGTCGCGGGAGAAGCCGGCCCCGATGGGACAGGTCAGGGGGGCCGGGTCAAGACCTCGGTCGCGCGCGAAGCGGGCAAATTGTGCGCGCTTCGTGGCGCTGCCGATCATGCCGACATAAGTCAGGTCGGTGCGGGCGAGTGCCTCGGCTGCCAGCAGGAAATCCAGCGCGTGGTCATGGGTCAGGATCACAACGCTGCTGCCGGGAGCGGCGGCACGGATCTGCGCCTCGGGCAGCGGTGTCAGAAGGGTCGGTCCAGCGGCGCGGGCCAGCTCCTCGGGGCGGCTGTCGATCAGCAGCGCGTTCACCGGCAGCGGCTTTAGGGCCTGCGACAGGGCGCGGCCGACATGGCCCGCCCCAAAGATCAGCACGTCGGGATGTTCCTGCGGCGTTGGCGCCCCACGGTCCAGCAACAGGACCACCCGGCCACCGCAGCATTGGCCGATCTCGGGGCCGAGGGGGATGTCCATCCGCGCCTCCGCCTCGCCGCGCGCCAGCATCTGGCGGGCGCGGTCGATGGCCATGTATTCCAGCTGCCCGCCGCCGATCGTGCCCTGCGCCTCGTTTTGGGTCACGACCATCTCGGCCCCCGCCTCGCGCGGGGTCGAGCCGCGGGTGGATATGACGCGAACGCGGATCATCCGCGCAGCCGCTCGACCGCCATCAACACGCGTTCGGGCGTCGCGGGCGCATCCAGCCGCGCGGGTTCGCGGTAACCCGCGACCGAGGCGACGGCCATGTTGATCGCCTCGAACACGCTGATGCCCAGCATGAAAGGCGGCTCTCCGACGGCTTTGGATCGCTTGATGGTCCGTTCGGCGGCCTCTGACCAGTCAGCCAGCCTGACGTTGAAGATGCGGGGCCGGTCGCTGGCCAGCGGCACCTTGTAGGTTGACGGGGCATGGGTGCGCAGCCGGCCCTGCGCGTCCCACCACAACTCTTCGGTCGTCAGCCAACCGACGCCTTGGACGAAGGCGCCTTCGACCTGGCCCTTGTCGATGGCCGCGTTCAGGCTGCGGCCGACGTCGTGCAGGATGTCGGCACGGTCGATCACGTATTCGCCGGTCAGCGTATCCACCGACACCTCCGACACCGCCGCCCCATACGCATAGTAATAGAACGGCCGCCCTTTTCCGGTTGCGCGGTCCCAGTGGATCTTGGGCGTCTTGTAGAAGCCCGCAGCCGACAGGTGGATGCGCGCCATGTAGGCGGCCTTGATGACCTCGGTGAGGGGGATCCGGTGGTCGCCGGCCCGGATGTGACCGGGCACGAAGGTCACGGCATCGGGCGCCACCTGCCAGCGCTCGGACACGAACTCGACCAGCCGGGCCTTGATCTGATCGGCCGCGTCCAGCGCCGCCATCCCGTTCAGGTCGGTTCCCGACGATGCCGCCGTGGCCGAGGTGTTGGGCACCTTTTCGGTTGTCGTGCGGGTGATCTTGATGCGCCCGATATCGCATTGGAACGCCTCGGCCACGATCTGCGCGACCTTGGTGTTCAGCCCCTGCCCCATCTCGGTCCCGCCATGGTTCAGCATGATCGAGCCGTCGGAATAGATGTGGACCAGCGCCCCCGCCTGATTGAACCAGGTCGCCGTGAAGCTGATCCCGAACTTGACCGGGGTCAGCGCGATCCCCTTTCGGATCACGCCGCCTTGGGCGTTCCAGTCCAGCACGGCCCGCCGGCGCGCCTGGTAATCGCTGCTGGCCTCCAGTTCATCCAGAATGCGGGGCAGGATCTGGTCGTTGACCTCCTGGTGATAAGGGGTCAGCTGGCCGTCTCGGTAAAGGTTGCGGCGCCGGACCGCCAGCGGGTCCAGGCCAAGCGCATAGGCGATCTCCTCGATCATCCGCTCGGCCACGATCACGCCCTGGGGGCCGCCAAAGCCGCGAAAGGCAGTGTTGCTGACCGTGTTCGTTTTCATTGGATGGCTGGAAATGCGCACATCGGGATAGAAATAGGCGTTGTCGGCATGGAACAGCGCACGGTCCGTCACAGGGCCCGACAGGTCCGCCGAAAAGCCGCAACGCGCGTACCAGTCGCCCTCGACCGCCTGGATGTGGCCATCATCATCGAAGCCCACGGCATAATCGACCACGAAGTCGTGCCGCTTGCCGGTGGCAATCATGTCGTCGTCGCGGTCAGGGCGGATCTTGACGGCGCGATTCCAACGCTTGGCCGCCAGGGCCGCCACGCAGGCGAACAGGTTCATCTGCGTTTCCTTGCCCCCGAACCCGCCACCCATGCGCCGCACGTTCACGACGACCGAATGGCTGGGGACCTTCAGGACATGGGCGACCATGTGCTGCACCTCGGACGGGTGCTGGGTCGAGACATTCAGGACCACGTCCTCATCCTCGCCCGGCAGGGCCATGGCGATCTGGCCTTCAAGATAGAAATGGTCCTGGCCTCCGATGGCAAAGCGCCCCTCGACCCGATGCGGCGCGCGGGCCATGGCGCGCGGTGCATCGCCCCGGCGCAGGGTCAGGGGATCAGTGACATAACCCATGCCCGCGTCCCGCGCAGCGATCGGGTCAAGCGCATGGGGCAGCGGGTCATAGTCGATGCGCGCCTGGTGCGCCGCGCGCCGTGCCTGGTCACGCGTCTCGGCGATGACCGCAAACACCGGCTGCCCCCAGAACTGCACCAGCCCGTCAGCAAAGATCGGATCGTCGTTCTTGCCGTTGGGCGAGACGTCGTTCACCCCCGGAATGTCGCCTGCGGTCAGCACGCCCAACACGCCGGGACTGGCCAACGTGCGGGAAAAATCCGTTGCCTTGATGCGGCCATGCGCGCATTGCGAGAGGCCCAGATACGCATGGACCAGCCCGGCCGGTTCGGGCAGGTCGTCGGTATAGTCGGCGCGGCCGGTAACGTGCTTGATCGCACTGTCGTGGATCATGTCCTGGTGGGCCAGGCCCCGCGGCGGGATGCTGTCGTCCTTCATGTATTAGGCCTCCTGCCTCAGCCGGACCGGAAGGCCGGGTTCGGATTGTTCCAGCCAGAACCGGCGGATCAGGTTGCGGGCGACCAAGGCGCGGTAATCGGCGCTGGCGCGCATGTCGGTCAGCGGCGTGAAATCCTCCGCAAGCGCGCGCGCGGCCGCATCGAAGCTGGCCTCGGCAAAGGGCTGGCCCTCCAGCGCGGCTTCAGCGCCGGCGGCGCGGCGTGGGGTTGCCGCCATGCCACCGAAGGCGATACGGGCGCTGGTGATGATCCCGTCTTGCACGTCCAGGCAGATGCCTGCCGCGACGGTGCTGATGTCGCTGTCGCGACGCTTGCTGACCTTGTAGGCCGCAATCCGTGCCCGAGGATTGGTCGGGATCAGCACCTCTTCCACGAATTCGCCGGACTGGCGGTCCTGCTTGCCGTAATCAAGGAAGAACGCTTCCAGCGGCAGTTCGCGCCGGTGCGTTCCCCGGCGCAGCACGATGCGCGCGCCAAGGGCGATCAGCAGCGGCGGCGTATCCCCGATGGGCGAGCCGTTGGCGATGTTCGCGCCGATGGTTCCCATGTTGCGCACCTGCCAGCCGCCGATGCGCAACCAGTAATCATGCGCGGCCGGAACATGGCGGGCGATCAGGGCAGCGGCTTCGGAATAGGTGACGCCAGCCCCCAGGCGGATCGTGTCACCCTCGACGCGCCAGTCCTTCATCAGGTGGCCGATAAAGACGGCGGGGCTGATGTCGCGCAGGAATTTCGTCACCCACAGCCCCACATCGGTCGCACCGGCGACCAAGGTTGCCGCGGGCTGGTCCAGCAGCACCTGCGCCAGATCGTCGACATCGGCCGGGATGATCGCCTGCTGCCCGCCCCGCGACACTTGGACCCGGCCGTTCCGCATCCTGGCCAGCCGCGCCGCCACGACCGCGCGTTCCTGCACCAGGGCGTCCTGAGCCTGTCCTCCGGCCGCCCCCGCCGCCAAGGCGGCGGTGACAATCGGCTGATAGCCCGTGCAGCGGCAGATGTTGCCCTGCAAGGCGGTTTCGATCTGCGCCGCCGTGGCCACGGGGTTCGTCATCCACAGACCGTAAAGCGCCATGACGATGCCCGGGGTGCAGAAGCCGCACTGGCTGCCGTGATGTTCGACCATCGCCGCCTGGACCGGGTGCAGTTTCCCGTCGGGCCCCCGCAGATGTTCAATCGTGACCACATGCGTGGCGTGACACGAGGGCAGCAGCCGGATGCAGGCGTTCACGGGCTCATAGACCAACCCGTCATTGCCCAGTCGCCCCACCAGCACGGTGCAGGCGCCGCAATCCCCTTCGGCGCAGCCTTCCTTTGTGCCTGTCAGGCGGCGCGCCAAGCGCAGATGATCCAGCAGCGTGTCGGACGGCCCCACCTCGGACAGCGAAATCTCCTGGTCGTTCAGCAGAAACCGCAGCTGGGTCATGGTGGTCCTTCCTGGCTGTCGCAACGCCCGATCCTAGGCCGGAAGGACTGGATGCGAAATCGGTGCCGGCGTAGAAGACTTTACATGAAACGTTGAAAGCCAGCCACCGCCATGTCCTATCTTGAAAGCCTGCGGGTCTTTGTCCGGGTGGTCGAACTGGGCTCGATCACCGCCGGAGGCAGGGATCTGCGCCTTTCCCCGGCAGTTGCCTCCAATCGCATCAAGGATCTTGAAAATCGCTTTGGGCTGCGGCTGCTGAACCGCACAACGCGCAAGCTGACCACGACCGAGATCGGCCGCGCCTTTTATGACCATGCCCGCCGCGTGATCGACACGCTGGACGAGGCCGAGGGGCTGATCTCCAGCTTTTCGGGCAAGCCGCAGGGGGTGATCCGGCTGACCGCGCCCCTGGGGCTGGGGCGGCGGCTGATCGCGCCGCTGATCCCGCCGTTCTGCACTGAAAATCCGGGCGTCGAGTTCCGGCTGCGCCTGTCGGACCGCAACGTGAACATTGTCGAGGACGCGATCGACCTGGCCTTCTTCCTGGGCGAACCCGCGGATTCGACCTTGAAATGGCGCAAGATCGCCGATTGTCCGCGCGTCCTGGTGGCCGCGCCCGCCTATCTGGCGGCGGCGGGCGTGCCGCAGGTTCCCGACGACCTGGCCGACCACAACTGCCTGCTGCTGCGATATCCCCGCAGCCCGGAATATTTCTGGACCCTGACCACACCCGAGGGACCGCGCAAGATGATGGTGTCGGGCCGGTTCGACACGGATGACGGGGATGTGCTGACGGCTTGGGCGCTGGAGGGGCACGGCATCGCGAACCGCCCCCAGTACGAAGTGGCGGACGACCTGGCGGCCGGACGGCTGGTCACCGTGCTGCCCGATTTCCCGCCGCCCCTGGCGCAACTGGGCTGCCTGACGCCGCATCGTCGGCTTCAGGACCCAAAGGTGCGCATGTTCGCCGATTACGCGGTGCGCGAGCTGCGCCCGCTGTTTTAAAGCCCGGCCATCCCGAAGGTGCCCCCCTGCCGGAACCAGCGGATGATCTGGCGCCGCTCCTCCATCTCAATGCCGGTCAGGTTGGCGGGCGGCATGGCGTCGGTCAGCCCGGCCTGAACATAGATCTCGCGCGCGGCGCGGGCGATGTCGGCGGGGGTTTCCAGCACGACGCCCTTGGGCGCATGGTGGATGCCCTCCCACACCGGCTCGCGCGCATGGCACATGGAACAGCGGCCGATCACGGTATTGGCGACCTGGTCAAAGCCGGGGGCCTCGGCCAGCCGCGCCTCGGCCGGGGTCAGGGGACGGGCCATGGCCTCGTCATAGCTATCCTGGTTGAGGCCCATCGACGACAGCCACATGACGCCGATGAACAACATCACGGTGACGGCCCATGTCCACCAACGATACCCCTTTCGCGCGTGCATGGTGTTGAAGAAATGCCTGATCGTCACGCCCATCAGGAAGATCAGCGCCGCGATCAGCCAGTTGTACTGGCTGGCAAAGGCCAGCGGGTAATGGTTCGACAGCATCAGAAAGACGACCGGCAGCGTCAGATAGTTGTTGTGCGTGGACCGCAGCTTGGCGATCTTGCCGTATTTCGGATCGGGCGCCCTGCCCGCCTTTAGGTCGGCGACCACGATGCGCTGGTTCGGCATGATGATCAGGAACACGTTGGCGGTCATGATCGTCGCGGTGAAGGCCCCCAGGTGCAGCAGCGCGGCGCGACCAGTGAAGACCTGGTCATAGGCCCAGCCCATCATCACCAGGGCGGCGAACAGCAGCAGCATCAGCACCGTCGGACGGTTCCCCAAGGGCGACTTGCACAGCCCGTCATAGATCAGCCAACCCACCGCCAGCGAGCCGGCTGAAATGGCGATCGCCTGCCAGACGCCCAGATCCGCCTTGGCCGGGTCGATCAGGAACAGGTTCGCTCCGGCCCAATAGGTGACCATCAGCAGTGCAGCCCCCGACAGCCAGGTCGAATAGCTTTCCCATTTGAACCAGGTCAGGTGCTCGGGCATCCGCTCGGGCGCGACCAAGTATTTATGGACATGATAGAAGCCGCCGCCATGAACCTGCCATTCCTCGCCATGCGCGCCCTTGGGCAGATGCGCGGTCTTTTGCAGCCCCAGGTCCAAGGCGATGAAATAGAAGCTGCTGCCGATCCAGGCGATGGCAGTGATGACATGGGTCCAGCGCACCGCGAAAGCCAGCCATTCCCAGATAACGACGGGTTCCGGGATCATCTCAGCTGCCCCGATAAGTCGAATAGCCGAAGGGCGAGACCAGCAGCGGGACATGATAATGACCGTCCTGCGACATGCCGAAGCGGATCGGGATCACGTCCAGGAAACGCGGCGTCTCTGTCGGCACTCCTGTGGCATCCATCCAAGCGCCGGCGTGGAATTCCAGCTCGTACCGGCCGGTCGCGAAACTCTCGGTTGGCAGGATCTGCCGGTCGGTGCGCCCGTCGGCATTCGTCACCAGACGTGCAAGCAGGCTCCGCCCCTCGCCCTCAAGCCGATAGAGCGCCACCTCCATGCCCTGCGCGGGGCGTCCGCGGGCGGTGTCCAGAACATGTGTCGTCAGATAGCCCGGCATGGGCGGCCCCTTCCCGTCGTTTTACTTGGTGATAGCCGATCACAGCGCCGGGACGAGTCCGCAGCCGCGCAAGGCTGTCTATAGATTTCATGGATAATCTTGCGGACGAGGGGCGGCCGGGTCCAGTCCTGCCTGACCCAGCAGGACAATATTTCTGGAAATCGTTTCCGGGCCCGGCGATAATGGCCAAATTCCACGCAGCCACAGGGCTTTGGCTTTTTCCGCCGGCTGCACCACCACCGCTGCCCCTGCGGCACCAACGGAGAGAAACATGGCTGATCCGACCCGACGCCGTGGCCGCCCGCGCAAATCCGTACCCGAGGCACCCGGCACCGTCCAGGCACTGGACCGGGCGCTGGATCTTCTGGACCTGCTGGCCGGCGCGCCCGGCCTGACACTGAGCGAGGTGGCCGAACAGGCGGGCCAGCCGCCCTCGACCGTGCACCGGGTGCTGCACACGCTGGCCCTGCGCGGGATGGTCGAAAGCGACCCCGCCACGCAGGCCTGGAACATCGGGCCGCAGGCCTTTCGGCTCGGCTCGGCCTTCATGCGGCGGTCGGGGATCGTGGAGCGGGCGCGCCCGGTTCTGCGCCAGCTGATGCAGCATACCGGAGAAACCGCCAATCTGGGCATCCTTCAGGGCAACACGGTCCTGTTCGTCAGCCAGGTCGAAACACAGGAAACGATCCGCGCCTTCTTTCCGCCCGGAACCTCGTCGCCGCTGCACGCTTCGGGGATCGGCAAGGCATTGCTGGCCTTCGGCCCGCCCCGCGACCTGCGGGGCATAACGCAAGGCTGCGGGCTGGAACGCTTCACCGACAAGACCCTGACCGATCCAACCGCGCTGGAGGCGGACCTGGCGCGCATCCGCCATTGCGGGTTTTCCTTTGACGACGAGGAAAAGACGCGCGGCATGCGCTGCATCGCGGCGCCCATCTTTGACCAGTCCAGAGAGGCGATTGCCGGTATCTCGGTCAGCGGACCCTCTCATCGGATCGCACCGGAATACGTCAAGACCTTGGGCGCCGTCGTGGTGGCCGCCGCAGCCAGCCTGACCGAGGTCATGGGCGGCACAACGCCCTGATCCCAGCGGCAATCCTGCGGAACCGGACACGCCGCCCCGGTTCGTCCTGCTTTCAATCGTTCATTGAAAGCGGCCCGATCTTATTTTTCCTGTTGAAACAGAATTCCGCCTTCTGCCGCTTGCCCTTGCAGGCTGGCCGGGGTTTGGTGACGCTGCGACACGACCCACCGGAGGACCCAGATGCGCTACAGCCGCGATTTGCGAGGATATGGCGAAACGCCCCCGGACCCGAAATGGCCCGGCGATGCCCGGATCGCGGTGCAGATCGTCGTCAACTACGAGGAAGGCGGCGAAAACAGCATCGAGCACGGCGACGCCGCCTCCGAGGCTTTCCTGTCCGAGATCATCGGCGCCCAGCCTTGGCCCGGCAAGCGCCACTGGAACATGGAATCGATCTATGACTATGGCGCACGGGCGGGCTTCTGGCGTCTGCACCGGCTTTTGCGCGACATCCCCGTCACTGTTTATGGCGTCGCCACCGCGCTGGAGCGCAGCCCCGAACAGGTGTCCGCCATGCAGGAGGCGGGGTGGGAGATCGCGACCCACGGCCTGAAATGGATCGACTACCGCGACGTCCCGCGCGAGGTCGAGGCTGAACACATCGCCAGCGCCGTCGAACTGCACCGCCAAGTGACTGGCGAACGCCCGCACGGCTTTTACCAGGGCCGCACCTCGATGAACACGGTCGAACTGGGCTGCGAGGAAGGCGGCTTTGCCTATCTGGCCGACAGCATCGCCGACGACCTGCCCTATTGGCATGTCCATGACGACCGGCCGCAGCTGATGGTGCCCTATACGATGGACGCCAATGATATGCGCTTTTCCAGCGGCCAAGGCTTTGGCACGGGGGTCGAATTCTTCGACTATCTGCGCGACACCTTTGACGTGCTCTACGCCGAAGGCGCGGCGGGAGCACCCAAGATGATGTCGATCGGGTTGCATTGCCGGCTGGCTGGCCGGCCGGGCCGCGCAATGGCGATCCGGCAGTTCCTGGACCACGCCCGCGCGCATCAGGGCGTCTGGTTCGCCTCGCGGCTGGACATTGCGCGCCACTGGGCGGCGACCCATCCGCACCAGCCGCGGCTGCGCCCGTCGCAGATGGACCGCGACAGCTTTGTGGCGCGGTTCGGCGGCATCTACGAAGGTTCGTCCTTCATCGCCGAGCGGGTCTGGGACGCCGAAATGGGCGCCGTCCATGACAGCGCAGCGGGGCTGGCCGGGCGCATGGCCCAGATCTTCCGCGCGGCGGACGAGGATGAACGGCTGGACGTGCTGCGCGCCCATCCCGACTTGGCCGGCAAGCTGGCGCAGGCCCGCAGGCTGTCGGCTGACAGCAGCGCCGAACAGGCCGGCGCCGGGCTGGACGCCCTGACCGATGCCGAACGCGCCGAATTCGAGCGCCTGAACGAGGCCTATGTGGCCAAGCACGGCTTTCCCTTCATCATCGCGGTGCGCGACCATGACAAGACGGGCATCCTGGCCGCCATGCAGGCCCGGATCAGCAACGACACCGCCACTGAGCGTGCCACGGCCGAGGCGCAGGTCATCCGAATCGCCACGCTTCGCCTTCAGGAGGCCCTGAAATGACCGACCAGCCCCCAAAGGGTGCGCCGACCGGCGACATCGCCCGCGTTATCCCTGACCAGCATACCGGCCCCTATGCCGGACCAGTGGCGGGCCTGCCGCCGCAAACCGGGATGACCACGGACACGGCGATCTTCACCGACGCCTATGCCGTCATTCCGCGCACAGTCATGCGCGACATCGTCACCTCCTACCTGCCCGGCTGGACGGGCATGCGGATGTGGATGCTGGCACGGCCCCTGACCGGCTTTGCCGAGACCTTCAGCCAGTACATCGTGGAACTGGCGGAAGGCGGCGGAAGCGACAGCCCCGATGACGACCCCGAGGTGCAGCACGCGATCTTCGTCACCGGCGGCGACATGCAGGTGGTGATCGACGGTACCGAACACCTGCTGACGCCGGGCGGCTTTGCCTATATCCCGCCTGGAACCCCTTGGCAGATCCGCAACCGCACCGCAGGACCCGCAGGCTTCCACTGGTGGCGCAAGCGGTGGCAGCCGGCGGCGGGCGTGAACAAGCCCGACCCGATCGTGGTGCAGGAACAGGACGTGGCAGCCTCCATGATGCCCGACACCGACGGGGCCTGGGGCACGACCCGCTTCATGGACCCGGCCGACCTGCGCCATGACATGCACATCACCGTCGTCACCTTTGCGCCCGGTGGATCGATCCCGTTTGCCGAAACCCATGTCATGGAACACGGACTGTTCGTTCTGGAGGGAAAGGCCGTTTATCGCCTGAACCGGGACTGGGTCGAGGTGGGTCCCGGCGACTACATGTGGCTGCGCGCCTTTTGCCCGCAGGCCTGCTATGCGGGCGGGCCGGGGCGCTTCCGATATCTGCTCTACAAGGACGTGAACCGTCACGCACCGCTTTGGCCGAACCGCTGATCACCATCTGATCGAGGCTTACGGAAAGCAGAAAGTCCAGATCGACTGGCGACACATTCAAGACGCCGATATCTGAAAGTGCTGCCCGGTCAGGCCGCGGCCATAGCTGGGATAACGCCGATCAGAGGTGGAAATCGTCCCACCGGTTTCAAGTTCAAGCAGATCAGGGTAACATCGCCCCCTCAGCAAAGACCGGCAGGAGTGGCGCGGATGCGGATTATCGGCTTGGACGCCGCACGAAGCCTGGCGATCGTGCTGGCCATGTCCTCGCATGTCTATGTCGAGGCCGGCCTGCACCCGCACATCCCCGACCAGCTGTCCCAAATCCTGCGCTTTGCCTTCCAGATCGCCACGCCCACCTTCATTCTTCTGTTCGGCACCATGCTGGAGGTCATCTATCAGCCGCGCTGGACCACGGCCCCGGCGCGGCGGCAGGTGGCCGCGCGGCTGGTTTCGCGCGCGCTGCAGTGCTGGGTTCTTTATGCGATCAGCATCCTTGCGCTGTTCGTGACGAATGACCAGTATTCGCTGCGCTTCAGCATCGGGACGATGCTGTTCATGGGCAATTCCCCCTATACCGAGATCCTCAAGTTCTACGCCGTCGTTCTGGCACTCGCGCCGGTCCTGCTGTGGCTGCGGGCGCGTCTGGGGCTGTGGCCCCTGGTTGTGGCCGCACTGGCCTATCATGCCGCTTGGCCGCTGCTGACGGCGCTGCCGGATGCCCATCACGACCTGGGGGCGCCCATCCACATCGGCCGGTTGGTCATGTTCACGACGGGATTCGGCGATCTGCAGCTGGCCGGTCCCTCGATCCTGCACGGCCTGACCCTGGTCGTTGCGGGACAATTGCTGGGCCGTTACCTGCTGGGCGGTTCGGCCCAAGGTTTGCACACCGTCGATCCCGGAACTGACCAAGGGTTTCAACGCCGCGTCTCGGCCCTCTTTGCCGGGGCGGTGCTGGCCGCGATGACAGGGGCGCTTGCCTTGCCGGACGGGGCTTTCGCGAAGCTTGCGGATGGCAGCTTCCGGATGGACAGTCACGGCCTCTACTTCGCGGCCGGGGTGGTTTCGGCTACCCTGATGACGATCATGTTTGTCTGGCTGATCGACATCAAGCAGGCTGGCAGCACCGCCGCGTGGACCCGGCTGACCTTTTTCGGGCGCACCAGCATGTTCACCTTTGCCTGGGGAAACATTCTTCTTTACCTGGTCGACGTGACGCCGGCTGGTGCCGCGGCCTCACTGTTCTGGGCGATCCTGCTGCTGCTGGCGGTCTGCGTGATGAGCTATGGTTTCGACCTGGCGGCACGTCGATCGCAGACGGTCGTGACCGGCCTGAGCATTTTGAAAAGGCCCGTCGACCGGATGGCGCAGTCCCTTTTGAACCTGCCGCGACGCTTTCAGAACGCCCGCTGAGGCGGGTCAACCCTTGGTCGCCACCGTGGGCGGGGTCGGCGTCCGGGCCCGCAGCCTGGCCTCGCGCCAAGTGATATAGCTGATGGCGCCGATCATCAGGCCACCGCCCAGGATGACCCACCCGTCCAAAGGTTCGTGAAAGATCAGGACACCCACGAGACTGGCCCAGATCAGCTGCAGAAAGGTGACAGGCTGCGTCACCGTCAGCGGCGCGGCGGCAAAAGCCCGCGTCATCGAATAATGGCCGGCGGTCGCGAAGACTGCGACCAATCCCAGCCAACCCAACTGCGACCAGGTGGGCGGCACCCACTGGACAATGGCCAAGGGCGCCAGTCCGACCGAAACCGTCAGTGACATCATTGCCACCACGACCGATGCAGGCACCCGGTCCGACAGCCGCTTGGCCACCAGATAGGACGCCCCGAAGGCCACGGCGGCGCCAACCTGCGACAGGTGGCCGGGATCCAGGACGCGCAGGCCCGGCCGCAGCACGATCAGCGCGCCAACCAGAGCCACGCCGATGGCGACGATACGGCGGGTGGCCAGCCGCTCTCCCATGAACAGGGCCGCGCCGATCGTGACGATGATGGGGTTGAGAAAGCCGATCGCCGTCACCTCGGCCACCGTGATCCGCGACATGGCATAGAACCAGGCCACCACCGCGATCACGTGCAGGCCGCCGCGCAGTGCGAACAGACCCCACAGGTCACGGGGAAAGCCCACCCTCAGCGCCGGGCTGATGACCGTGGCCAGGAAGGCCAGCCCGAACAGGAAGCGGATGAAGGCGGCCTGCGCGGCGGGCAGCGCCCCGTCCAGGCCGCGGACAATGGTGTTGACGGCGACAAAGCACAGGCCCGTCGTCAACATCCATCCGATGCCGACCAGATCGCGGCGTGTATGAGACAGGTTCTGCATCATCTGCAACTGCCGCCTTTCCGGCGGCAGTGCAAGTGCTGATCTTACAGCTGGGCCGCGACCTCTTCAGTCAGGTCAAAGTTGCCGGTGACGTTCTGGACATCGTCGTCATCTTCCAACGCGTCGATCAGCTTCATCAGCTTTTGCGCGGTTTCGGCGTCGCTGATTTCGGTCGGGGCCTGCGGCTTCCAGATCAGCTTGGCGGTTTCGGATTCGCCCAAGGTCGCCTCAAGCGCCGTCGAAACCTCGTTCAGCGCCGTGTCCGCGCAGTAGATCCAGTGTCCTTCCTCGTCCGTCTCGACATCATCGGCACCCGCCTCGATGGCGGCCAGCATCACCGTATCTGCGTCACCGGCCGACAGCGGATAGACGATCTCTCCGACCCGATCAAACATGAAGCTGACCGATCCGGTCTGCCCCAGGTCGCCGCCCGACTTGGTGAAATAGCTGCGGACGTTGGACGCGGTGCGGTTGCGGTTGTCGGTCATCGCCTCGACCACCAACGCGATGCCGTTGGGGCCATAGCCCTCATAGCGGATTTCCTCGTAGTTTTCCGCATCCCCGCCCTGCGACTTCTTGATCGCACGGTCGATCACGTCCTTGGGGCAGGACTTGGCCTTGGCCTCCTTGACGGCCAGCCGCAGGCGCGGGTTCTTTTCGGGGTCCGGGTCGCCCATCTTGGCGGCGACGGTGATTTCCTTGGCCAGCTTGGAAAACAGCTTCGAGCGCAGCTTGTCCTGCCGGCCCTTGCGATGCTGGATGTTGGCCCATTTGGAATGCCCTGCCATGTCGGGTCGTCCTTCGCGGTTCTGAAGTGATATGCTGCGCGCTTTTAGTCCAGCCTCGCCCCCCATCGCAAGACGAACCCGAAACCCCTTCACGGCGTTCGGAGGCAGGCCCCGGAACAGGGGCGGCACGAGGGCTTCATGACCACACCACAGATCCTGCTGTTCACCTTGCTGGGCGCCATCATCATCCTGATGCTGTGGGGGCGCTGGCGCTATGACATGGTGGCCTTTGCCGGATTGATGGTGGCGGTCCTTCTGGGAATTGTCCCGACGTCGCGTGCCTTTTACGGATTCGGCAATCCGACAACAGTCATCGTGGCCCTGGTGCTGATCGCCACGGCGGGACTTAGCCGGTCCGGCGCGGTGTCGCGGCTGGCGCGGCTGGTTTCAGGGCGGCAGCGCGGCACGACGGCCCATATCCTGGTCTTCGGGACCGTGGGCGGGCTGCTGTCGGGCTTCATGAACAACATTGCCGCATTGGCCATGCTGATGCCCGTGGACCTGCAGACGGCCCGCAAGGTCGGGCGCGCGGCCGGTCTGACGCTGATGCCCCTGGCCTTTGCCACGATCCTGGGGGGCATGCTGACCCTGATCGGCACGCCTCCCAACCTGATCGTATCAGGTTTTCGCGCCGATGTGCTGGGCGAGCCTTATCGCATGTTTGACTTTCTGCCCGTGGGCGGGGCCGTGGCGCTGGCCGGCATCGCCTTTATCTCGTTCCTGGGATGGCGCCTGATCCCGCGCCACCAGGACGATGGCGGTTCCGATGTGAACGGGGCCCGGAGGCGCTATGTGGCGACCCTTGTGGTCACGGAAAACAGCCCGCTCGCCGCGCGCCGGGTAGAAGAAGCGCGGGTGGAGGCCCGCAAGGCCTCGACCCGTATCGTCGGCCTGCGCCGGAGGGGCCAGGACATCGAGGGCAAGCTGGACGATCAGGTCCTGGAAGACGGCGACGTGCTGATCCTGCGTGCCGATCCCGCAGCACTGGACGAATTCCGCTCGACCAGCAGCCTGGCCTTTCCGGATGGAAAGCCCGAAGCGCGCGCCCGCAAGGACGCCGAGGGCCAGCAACTGATCGAATGCCTGGTGCCCGTCGCCTCGGAATTGGTCGGCCGCTCGGTCCAGTCTTTCGGGCTGATGAACCGCCACGACAGCGTCCTGATCGGCCTTCGGCGTGGGGGGCTTGCTCTGCGGCAGGCGCTGTCCCGGCAGGTGCTGCAGCCGGGCGACATGCTGCTGCTGCTGGTTCCCGAAAGCCGGATGGAGGAGACCCTGGGCGCCTCCGGCCTGCTGCGGATCGACGGCGGCAGCCTGCCCGTGCAGCGCGAACGCCACATGTACAGCGCCATCGGCCTGTTCGTGCTGGCGGTTCTGGCGGCCTCGCTTGGGCTGACGACCATGCCCATTGCGCTTGGCTGCGTGATCATCGCCTATGTCCTGTTCGGCGTCCTGTCTGTTCACGAAATCTATGACCATGTGGACTGGCCGGTGATCGTCCTTCTGGGCTCGATGATCCCCCTTGGTCTTGCCCTGGACGAGACCGGGGGGTCGGCCCTGATCGCGCAGGGACTGGCCCAGATCACGCAGGGCTATCCGGCCTGGCTGGCGCTGGTGCTGCTGATGGCGGCGACGATGATGCTGTCGGACATCCTGAACAACAACGCTACCACCATCATTGCCGCCCCCGTCAGCATCCGCCTGGCGCAAGAGTTGCAGGTCCAGCCTGATGCCTTCCTGATGGGCGTTGCGGTCGCGGCGTCCTGCGCCTTCCTGACGCCCATCGGGCACCAGAACAACACGCTGATCCTGGGACCGGGAAATTATCGCTTTGGCGACTACTGGCGCATGGGCCTGCCGCTGGAGGTGATCGTGATGGCGGTGTCGGTCCCGCTGCTGCTGATCGTCTGGCCGCTGCACGCCTGACAAACGAAAACGCGGCCCAAAGGGGCCGCGCGACGCATCTATCGGATCCGGTCGTTTCAGAGAGCGGCAGAACCGCCCAAAATCCGCCGGATCTCGCTTTCGCGGGTCAGGCCCTTGGCGGCCAGTTCCTCGTCCGAACGCTGGCTGAGGCCGTTCAGGGCGCGCATCTGCGGGCTCGCCTCGGACAGCGCGATCATGAACCGGCCAACGGCGCGGAACGGTGCCAGCAGCGCGGCGACAGAAAAGCCGGACTTGCGGTCAACAGTTGCAATCATCGTCATCTGGAAACTCCTTGTATGGGACAAAGTCGTTTCCTCCCCTGCGCTCTAGATCGGGGTTTCAGGCGATGATCGCAACCGCCGATGCTGCATGGCAGCATTGCTTCTGGCTCAAGGGCGGAAAGGTCATGTTAACCGTGCAGCGGCCAGATCAGGGGGATCAGCGTCGATGCCACGATGGCCATCAGGATGTTCAGCGGCAGTCCGACCTTGATGAAGTCGGTGAAGCGATACCCCCCGGGACCATAGACCAGCGTGTTGGTCTGATAACCGATCGGCGTTGCGAAACTGGCCGAAGCCCCCATCATCACCGCGACGACCAGCGGACGCGGATCGACGCCAAGCGAGGCGCCCAGGCTAATGGCCAGCGGCGTCACGATCACCGCGACCGCGTTGTTCGTCACGACCTCGGTCAAAGTCGTGGCCAGCAGATAGACCGCCATGACCAGCGCCCAAGGTGGCAGGCTGGCCAGCCAAGGCGCCACCCCATCCACCAGAAGCTGCACCGCGCCGCTTTTTTCCAGCCCGGCGCCCACTGCCAGCATGGCAAAGATCAGCGCCATCAGTCGCCCGTCGACAAACGACAGCGCCTCGTCTGCGTCGATGCAGCGTGTGCCCAGCACGACCGCGACACCGATGAAGGCCAACAGCAGGATCGGCGCCAGTTCGAAAGCCGACAGCACCACCACCCCGACCAGGGTCGCCACCACGATCGGCGCATGCTTGCGACGATAGGCACGGTCCGAGGGCGCGTTGACCTCGACCATGTCCATGTCGCTGGCCAGCCGCTGGATGTCGGCCGAGGCCCCCTCCAGCAGCAGCGTGTCGCCCACGCGCACCACCAGGTCGTCCAGCTGGCGGCCGATGTTCTGGTTCTTGCGATGTGCCGCCAGCACATAAACGCCATAACGCCGCCGCAGGCGCATAGAGCCCAGGCTGCGGCCGACCATGTGGCAGCCGGGGGTGATCAGCACCTCGACCGTCGAGGTCTGGACCGAGCTCAGCTTGTCCACCATCCGCAGTTCCTTGTGGCTCTGCAGGCCCAGGACCTCGGACATGGGGGTGCGCAGGACGACCCGGTCGCCCTCTTCCAGCCGCACGGCCGGCAGGTCGCGCCGCAGCGAGGCGTCGCCGCGCAGCACGTCAATGACGCGGGCGCTGTCGCGGGCAAAGATGTCCACCTCGTCCAGGGACTTGCCGATCAAGGCCGATTCCTCGGGAATCGCCACCTCGGTGAAGAACTTCATCTTGCTGCGGCCGGACAGCAGCTGGGACATGGAATCTCGGTCGGGAAGCAGCCGCGGGGCGAAGATCATCAGATAGGTCACCCCGACGACGGCCATCGGCAGGCCCACCCAGGTGATTTCGAAGATGGTGAAATGCTCCATCCCTGCCGAGCGTGCGACCCCGTCCACCAGCAGGTTGGTCGAGGTGCCGATCAGCGTCATCGTGCCCCCCAGGATCGACAGGTACGAAAGCGGAATCAGAAGCTTGGAAGGGGATTTGCCCATTTCCTTGGCAAGCTGCATGAAGATCGGCATCATCACCACGACCAGCGGCGTGTTGTTCACGAAGGCCGACATCGCACAGACCAGCAGCGACACCGCGGTCAGCGTCAGCAGCGGATGTGCCCCGGCATGACGCGCGGCGCGATGCCCGATCCAGTCCAGCGCGCCCGTCCGCACCAGTCCCCCCACAATGATGAACATGAACGCGATGGTCCAAGGGGCGGGATTGGACAACACTCCGGAAATGCTGTCGACGTCCAGGATGCCCAACATCAGCAACAGAACTGCACCAAGGATGGCAGTAACTTCGGGCGGATAGGTTTCCCGGATGAAAAGGGTCAGCATCCCGATGATGATGAAGATCGTCACCACCGCGCCGGTCGTCCCGGCCAATTCAAATCCGAACATGCATCACTCGATCGTTGGTCGCGCTTTGGGCGAACCGCAGCCCTGCCCGTCGCGCATCATGCGCCAGACGTTCTTGACGCCGCAAGCGAAGTTCAATTTTGGGAAAACGCTTTTTCAGACCGTTGCCGAAAAGCCCGGCGCCAGACGTCCGCCCTCGCGGATGGGGTGGATGTTGCGCGCCATGCCGGTGCGGTCGTCGGTTTCGACCAGCACTCCGCAAAGTGTTGCCTCACCCTCGGCCGGAGTGAACCGGTCGCGCGTCATGCCCGTGATGAAACGGCGCAGTGGTTCAGCCTTTTCCATGCCGATGACGCTGTCATAGTCACCACACATGCCGGCGTCGGACAGATAGGCGGTTCCGCGCGACAGGATCTGCGCGTCGGCAGTCGGCACATGGGTATGGGTGCCCACCACCAGGCTGGCACGGCCGTCGCAGAAATGGCCGACCGCCATCTTTTCGCTGGTGGCCTCGGCATGGATGTCGACCAGCACCGCCTGGACCATGCCGCCCGGAGGATAGGCCCGCAGCACGGCGTCCAGCGCCGAAAAGGGATCGTCATAGGGCCGGGACATGAACACTTGGCCAAGCGCCTGCGTGATCAGCGCCTTGCGCCCGCGGGCATCGCTGATGATCGTGGCCCCGCGACCCGGCGCCTCGCGCGCGAAGTTCAGCGGCCGGATGACCCGCGGCTCGCGTTCGACAAAGGACATCATGTCCTTCTGGTCGAAGGCATGGTCGCCCAAGGTCAGCGCATCCGCCCCTGAATCCAGCAGCAGCTGCGCATGGCCCGCCGTGGCGCCCCGGCCGCCGCTGGCATTTTCCGCATTCACGACAACAAGGTCGGCTTTCAGCCGCGCCCTGAGATCGCCCAACCGTTCGGTGATCGCGCGCCGACCGGCCCGCCCCATCACATCGCCAAGAAACAGAATCCGCATGCCGACCTGCTACGCCAAAGCCGTCAGACGCTCAAGCCGACGGGGAAATGAAAAAAGGCTGCCCCGTAGGGCAGCCCTTCGATCTATCGCTGAAAGCGAAAATCAGACGAACTGGACGTTCGTTGCCGATTCGCGACCGTCGCGGCCGCGCTCCAGCTCAAAGGTCACCTTCTGGCCATCGGCCGGAGCCGACAGGCCCGCGCGCTCGAGAGCCGAGATGTGCAGAAACACGTCCTGGCGGCCGCCGTCGGGCTGAATGAAGCCGAAGCCTTTGGTGCTGTTGAACCATTTCACGGTGCCGTTGGCCATCGTGAGATCTCCTGTCTAGTGTTCCACCCGCAGTATGCGGTGGATTGGCCGTCAGATTAACAAAGCAGACTGAAGGCAGAAGCAGACAGGATGCAGAGAATATAACGTAGCAACGCCAAGATAGGGGCCTGTCTGTGACATTGCAAGGGATAGTTGGTGCCGGCTGAGGGATTTGAACCCCCGACCCCCTGATTACAAATCAGACGCTCTACCACTGAGCTAAGCCGGCATGCCTGATCCGTTACCGAATGTGGATCATTTCTGCAAGTCGCGCGTGCGCTGCGCGGCACGACCCAAGTTCGTACGCGCCAGCAGTCCGACTGCCAGCAGCCCCACCGCCATCACCAGAAGCGCGGCCGGAGACGCATTGCCCAGATCCTCCAAGCTGGCCTGTTCATGCGTGCGCGTGGCCAGCGTTTCATAGTTGAAGGGCCGCAGCAGCAGGGTCGCCGGCAGTTCCTTGACGCAGTCCACGAAGACCAGCAGCAGCCCCGCCCCGACCGAGCCGCGCATCAGTGGCAGAAAGACGTCACGCAGCACGCCCGCGCTGTCGCGTCCCAAGGACCGCGCCGCCATCGGCAGCGAAGGTGGAACCCGCGTGAAGGCGCCATCGATAGCCCCCTGCCCAATGGCAAAGAACCGCACGACATAGGCCAGCACGATGGCCGTCCCGCTGCCGGTCAGGATCAGGCCGGGATCGGTCCCCGTCAACGCCAGCCAGGCATCCGCCACCCGGTGGTCCAGCGCCGCCAGCGGGATCAGGATACCCACCGCCAGAACGGCCCCCGGCGCGGCATAGCCCACCGTCGTCACCGGCAGCAGCAGGCGCGGCAACGCGCGGCCCGACAGGCGCGTTCCATAGACCATGACCAGCGACAGCCCGACCGTCAGCAACGCGGCGATGGCCCCCAGGCTGACGGTGTGCCAGGCGGCCTGCGCCAGGCCAGGCGTCACCCAGGCCCGCGGATAGGCCAAGGCATAGGTCAGGATCACGCCCGCGGGCAGCAAAAAGCCAAGCGCAAAGGGGATGGAGCAGAACAGCGCGGCCAGCAAGCCCGGCAGCAGGCGCAGCCTTTGGCGCTGGATCGGGCGCGGCTGGCGGGCGCTTTGGTGATAGCGGGCGTTGCGGCGACCGAACCGTTCCCACAGCGCCAGCAGGACCACGATCAGCAGGATGACGCAGGCGATCTGCGCGGCGCCGCCGGCGTTCCTGCGCTCAAGCCAGGTGGTGAAGATGCCGGTGTTCAGCGTCTGGACCCCGAAATAGCTGACCACGCCGTAATCCGCGACCGCCTCCATCATGGCGATGGCCGAACCCGCCACGATGGCCGGTCGCGCCAGCGGCAGGCCCACGCGCCGGAACAGCGCCCAAGGGCCGGTGCCAAGGGCGCGGGCAACCTCGTAGGCGCTGCCGGACTGTTCCTGCAGGGCCGCGCGGGTCAGCAGGTAGACGTAAGGATAAAGCGCCGCCGCCAGCACTATGATCGCCGCCTCCAGCGACCGGATGCGCGGGAACCAGTAATCGCGGGCGCTTTCCCATCCGAACCAGCCCCGCAAGGCGATCTGCACGGGTCCGGAATAGTCCAGGAAATCGGCCAACGCATAGGCGCCGATATAGGCCGGGACCGCCAGGGGCAGCAGCAGCAGCCATTGCAGCAGCCGGCGCCCCGGAAAGTCGTACATGCAGACCAGCCACGCCGCGCCAGAGCCCATGACCGCCGCCAGCGCCCCGGTGCCCAAGGCCAGCGTGACCGTGTTGGCGAAATAGCGCGGCAAAACCGTCGACAGCAGATGCGGCCAGATGTTGTCGGTCGGGTTCGCGGCCATCCAGACCACCGCGAAGACGGGCATCAGCACCAGCGCCGCCACCAGGGCCGCCGCGACGGACCAACCCAACCCGCCGCCCTGTCGCAGCGCGTGATCATGCCGACGGCGCAAGGGTAAACGGGCGGTCCGGGTCATGGCTTCTGCGATATGCCAAAGCGGTTTGACTGTCCACGGCGGACGGTTAATCTGCGCGCGACGCGCCGGCACAACCGGAACAAGAATAACGGGACAGTATAGATGCAGATGGTTTTCCATGTGGGGGTGCACGGCACTGACGGCGACCGGCTGCTCAAGACGCTGCTGAACAACCGCGGAGCCCTGCACAAGGTCGGAACCGAGGTCGTCACCCCGAACCGCCATCGCGGCATCTTCGACGAGGCGCTGAAGTCGCTCAACGGCGGCGAGGCCACGCCCGAGATGGAACAGATCATGCTGGACGCGATGCTGGACAGCGACGATCCCCAGCGGGTCGTCATGTCCACGCCGACCTTTATGGGCGCCCCCGGCCGCGTCGTCGGGCAAGAAGGGTTGTACCCCCAGATCGGCATGCGCGCCGCAGCCCTGGCGCGGCTTTTCCCGTCAGCCCGCAGCGAGTTCTTTGTGGCGCTGCGCAATCCCGCGACCCTGCTGGCCGAGGTGCTGCCGCAATTTAGCGGTGGCGGTTATGACGACCTGATGCAGGGCTGCCATCCGCTGCAGCTGCGTTGGCGGGCGGCAATCCAGCGGCTGGTGCGCGCGGCACAAGGGCGCCGTCTGGTCCTGTGGTGCCACGAGGACGTGCCCCTGATCTGGCCCGAAGTCGTGCGCCTGGTGGCGGGATTGCCCCAGGACGTGCCGCTGTCGGGGGGGCTTTTGTACATGCACGAGGTGCTGGGGGATCTGGGCATCGCCCGGCTGCGGGACGCGATGGCGGGGCAGGACCAGATGTCCGTCACCCGGCGGCGCGAGATCTATGGCGAGATGATCGCCCGCCACGCCCTGCCAGACACGCTGGATCAGGTGGTGGACCTGCCCGGCTGGACGCAGGACCTGGTGGACAAGGTCACGCAGAACTATCGCGCCGACGTGGCCGAGATCGCGGTTCTGCCGGGGGTCGAGTTCCTGTTGCCCTGATCCGGCGGTACTTGGACCCGCCGGATCAGCGAAGCCTGGTCAGTCCATCCCCAAGGCGGTCTTGTACAGCTCCAGGATGGCCTCCTCTTCCGCGATGTCGTCGCGGTGGCGCTTGCGCAGGGCCACGATCTTCTTCATCACCTTGGTGTCATAGCCGCGGGCCTTGGCTTCCGCCATGACCTCCTTCTGACGCTCGGCAATGTCCTTTTTTTCAGCCTCGAGCTGCTCGAACTGCTCGATGAACTGGCGCAGCTCGTCGGCGGCAACGCCATAGGCCTGATCGTCCTGCATCGGATTCGTCCCTTCTGTGCTTTTGGCAGTCGTGTTAGGCGGTCTTGTTGTGACGCGCAATCGCCGCTAGGGGCATGCCGCAACGGGACGAAGGAGCCGGACATGAGCCTTTACGATTGGATCATCTGGACGGGCGCCGCCCTGACCCTGATCGGCCTCGGCGCGCTGATCTGGTGCATCTGGACGGTCAGCCGGGCGCGGCGGAACGGTCTGGACGACGCGGCGCTGCGCGAGCGGATGCGCGGCGTGCTGGCCGTGAACATGGCGGCGCTGGCCGCCTCCACCATCGGGTTGATGATGGTGGTGATCGGGATCATCCTGGCACCCTGAAGGAAACCCGCATGACAGGAAGCAGGCAAATGGCAGCGATCGATGGACCGGCAGCGCACCTGAAGATGGATGCCGCTCCAAGGGAGTTCCGGGCATGAGGGCGCTGGTTCAGCGCGTCGCCGAAGCCTCGGTCGAGGTCGAGGGGCAGAAGATCGGGCAGATCGGGCCGGGGCTGCTGATCCTGGTCTGCGCCATGCAGGGCGATGACGACAGCGCCGCCGACAAGCTGGCCGCCCGCGTGGCCCGCCTCAGGATCTTTCGCGACGACGAGGGGCGCATGAACCGCTCGCTGCTGGACACGGGCGGCGCGGCCCTGGTCGTCAGCCAGTTCACGCTGGCCGCCGACACCCGCACCGGCAACCGCCCCGGCTTTTCCTCCGCCGCCGCGCCCGAGGATGGACGACGCCTTTACGAGATCTTCTCACAGGCGCTGCGCCAGCTGGGCATCGCGACCGAAACAGGCCGGTTTGGCGCGGACATGCAGGTGCGCCTGCTGAACGACGGGCCGGTGACGATCTGGCTGGACAGCACGGACCGCGCTTGACTTTCGCCGCCGTCTGCCCCATCTGAACCCCTGACGCCATCTGCTGCCGCGTGAGCAGCCACTGGCCCGGCCCCAAGGCCCGGCTCGTTTCGATCGCGTCACCCATTCCAGTTTCCCATTCACGCGGGGAGGCAGCAGGCATCCTCGTATCGCGCCTGCACCCCTGCCACTGGCCGCGCCTGATGCGTGGCCCCTGCCTTTGCGTCCGATACGGGGGATGCGGGGGACGAAAGACGTTTATGGAACAGAACAACACCCGCCGCCGCCCCAACCGTGGCGGCAAATCCACCCCCCGCAGCGCACCCCAGGCCCTTTCCAGCAACGAAGGGCGCCGGGCGCCGGCACGCGATCCGCTGCCGACCGGTCCTTTTGCCGACATGGGCATCGACCACCGCATCAATGCCAATATCGCGGCCCTGGGCCTGACCAAGCCGACGCCGATCCAGGAACAGGGCATCCCGGCCATCGTCGAGGGACGTGATGTGCTGGGCTTGGCCCAGACCGGCACCGGCAAGACAGCTGCCTTCGGCCTGCCGATGCTGACCCGCCTGATCAACTTTGGCAAGAAGCCCGACCCCAAGACCTGCCGCGCGCTGATCCTGGCGCCGACCCGCGAGCTGGCCACCCAGATCGCGACCAACATCGACGCCTATGCCGAAGGCACGCCGATCCGCAGCTTCCGCGTCGTCGGGGGCGCCTCGATCAACGTCCAGACCGAGCGTCTGTCGCGGGGCGTCGACGTGCTGATCGCCACGCCCGGCCGCCTGATGGACCTGATCGAGCGTCGCGCCATCAGCCTGGAAGCCACCACCTACCTGGTGCTGGACGAGGCCGACCAGATGCTGGACATCGGTTTCATTCACACCCTGCGCAAGATCGCGCGGATGCTGCCGCGCGAACGCCAGACGCTGATGTTCTCGGCCACCATGCCCAAGCTGATGCAGGAACTGTCGGACACCTACCTGACGAACCCCGTCAAGGTTGCCGTCAACCCGCCGGGCCAGGCCGCCAAGAAGATCGAACAGGGCGTGCATTTCGTCAGCCAGGGCGACAAGGCCACGCTGTTGGCCGAATACATGTCCAAGCACACGAACGAGCTGGCCATGGTCTTCGGCCGCACCAAGCACGGCTGCGAAAAGCTGGCCAAGCTGCTGGAAAAATGGGGCTTCGCGGTCGCAGCCATCCACGGCAACAAGAGCCAGGGCCAGCGCGAACGCGCATTGGAGGCGTTCCGCAAGGGCGAGACGAAGGTCCTGGTCGCGACCGACGTCGCGGCCCGTGGCCTGGACATCCCCGAGGTGGCGCATGTCTATAACTACGACCTGCCGAACGTGCCGGAAAACTATGTCCACCGCATCGGCCGGACGGCCCGCGCCGGACGTGACGGCCGCGCCGTGGCGCTGTGCTCTCCGGCCGAGCTGGGCGAACTTCGCGCCATTGAAAAGGCGATGAAGAACACGATCCCGGTCATCGGCGGCGAAGTTCCCTCGGCCGCGATGGCCGCGGCCGCAGGCCCGGCCGGCGGCGCACAGCGCGGTCGTGGCAAGCCGATGGATGCAGGCGCCAGCAAGCGTCCCGCCCGCCGGCCGTCGCGCCAGCCGAAAAGCCGTCAGGCCTGATCCGAACGGGCTCTTGCGGCCCTGATGATCGGATGACAGGAAAGCCGCGGGGGAAACCTTGCGGCTTTCGCTTGTCCGGGGCACCGCGCTTGGGTAAGCGGCTGTTGTCATGGCCAAGCTTTATTTCAATTATTCCACAATGAACGCCGGCAAAAGCACCTTGCTGCTGCAGGCATCCTACAACTATCGCGAACGGGGAATGACCACGCTGCTGCTGACCGCTGCACTGGACGGCCGGGCCGGACAAGGCCGCATCGCCAGCCGCATCGGGATCGCGGACGAGGCGATGACCTTCGATCCGGACAGCGACCTTTTTTCAAAGATTGACCGTGCCGAGCCACGCCCCGCCTGCGTCTTCGTGGACGAGGCGCAGTTCCTGACTGTGGCGCAGGTTTGGCATCTGGCACGTGTGGCCGACGACCTGCGCATCCCGGTCATGTGCTATGGCCTGCGGGTGGATTTTCGGGGCGAACTGTTTCCGGGTTCAGCGGCCCTTCTGGCCTTGGCCGACGACCTGCGCGAGGTGCGCACCATCTGCCATTGCGGCCGCAAGGCGACGATGGTGATCCGGCGCGACGACGCCGGGCGCGTCATCACCCAAGGCGCGCAGGTTCAGGTCGGCGGAAACGAGACCTATGTATCGCTCTGCCGCCGCCACTGGCGCGAGGCTGTCGGCCGCTGATCAATTTTCACGTGCAGCCCAAGCGGCCGCGTTGCGGGGCTGCGGGGGTTGATGTAACCATCGATAAAACAGGCAAAGGGACAAGACATGCGCGCATTCCTGCTTCGGACCGTGACCGTCCTGGCTTTCGCGGCACCCGCGCAGGCCTTTGACACCAATGCGACGGCGGCATGGGTCTTTGACGTGCCATCAGGCACGGTGCTGATGGAGAAGAATGCCGACACGCCCATCCCGCCGGCGTCCATGTCCAAGCTGATGACGCTCTACATGCTGTTCGAGGCTCTGGACGAGGGGCGCGTGACGATGGACACGACCTTTCCCGTCTCGGAAAAAGCCTGGAAGATGGGCGGGTCGAAGATGTTCGTCGAACCCGCCGACCGCCCGACGGTCGAGGACCTGATCCACGGCATCATCATCAATTCCGGCAACGACGCCTGCGTGGTGGTGGCCGAAGGGCTGGCCGGCACCGAGGAGGCATTCGCGCGGCGGATGAACGAACGTGCCGCCGAACTGGGGCTGAACGACACGCATCTGGCCAACGCCTCGGGTTGGCCGCATCCGGACCATCGCATGTCTGCGCATGACCTGGGCATTCTGGCCGAACATATCATCCGCAAGTTTCCCGACCTCTACAAGAATTTCGCCCTGACCGAGTTTACCTACAAGGGGCGGGTTCCCTCGAACGCCAACAACCGCAACCCGCTGCTGGGGCTTGGCGATGGTGAATGGACAGCGGACGGATTGAAGACCGGACATACCGAAGAGGCGGGCTATGGTCTGGTCGGATCGGCGGTGCAGGACGGGCGGCGGGTCATCTTCGTGATCTCGGGCCTGCCTTCGGATCGGGCGCGCTCCGAGGAATCGGAACGGCTTGTGAACTGGGCCTTTCGCGAATTCACCATGAACACGCTTGTTCCCGCGGGTGAAAAGGTCGTCGATGTTCCTGTCTGGATGGGAACCGCCGGCCGGGTCGGCCTGACCACGGAAAGCGGCGTGAACGTGCTGGTGCCGGCCGGCGCCAAGGACGAGGTCAAGGTCGAGGTCGTGTACGACTCGCCGCTGCCCGCACCCATCGCCAAGGGAGACCGCCTGGGTCAGCTGGTTGTCACAATACCGGGCACTCGCGATGCAGTGACACCGCTGATCGCCGTTTCCGACGTGGCCGAGGCGGGCTTCCTGGGCCGGATGAAGGGCGCCGTGATGCATCTGGCGAACCGCGCGATCAGCGCCGTCAACAGCTGATGCTGATCAGCTTCGAGGGGATCGACGGCTGCGGCAAATCCACCCAGGCCGGCTTGCTGGCCAAGACGCTGCAAATGGAAGGGCGCGACGTGCTGCTGACGCGCGAACCCGGCGGCAGCCCCGGCGCCGAGGAGATCCGCAGCCTTCTGGTCCAGGGAGCAGGCGAGCGCTGGTCGCCCGAGACGGAATGCCTGCTGTTCACCGCGGCCCGCCGCGATCACCTTGAGCGGACCATCCGGCCCGCATTGGCGGCCGGGCGCACTGTGGTGACCGACCGCTTTGCCGACAGCACCCGCGTTTATCAGGGCACGGCCCGCGCCGATCTGCGCCAGATGGTCGACCGCCTGCACGCGCTGATGATCGGGGTCGAGCCCGACCGCACCTTTGTCATCGACATCGACCCTGCGACCGGACTGGAACGCGGCGCCGCGCGGGGCGGGACCGAGGATCGGTTCGAAAGCCTGGGGTTGGAATTCCAGCAGCGGTTGGCGCAGGGGTTCCGGGCGCTGGCGGCGGAATATCCGGACCGGGTGCGCCTGATCGACGGCAGCGGCTCAGCCGGCGACGTAGCGGCACGGGTCAGGGCCTCCCTTTGAAGACCGATCCTGACGACATCCCCGAACCCGACCGCGTGCCGGGCGCGTCCCATCCGCGCCATGCCCCGCGCGTGATCGGCCAGGACGCGGCCATTGCCAGTTTCGTCCAGGCCGCCCGCGGCGACCGTCTGCATCACGCTTGGCTGCTGACCGGGCCGCGCGGCGTGGGCAAGGCGACGCTGGCCTGGGCCATCGCGCGCTGGATGTTGGAGGGAGGCGAAAGCCCCGATCTTTCGGTCGATCCCGACAGCCCTGCTGCGCGGCGCGTGGCGGCCCTGTCGGAACCACGCCTGCAACTGGTCCGCCGCCCGTGGGACGACAAAACCAGCCGGCTGCGGGCCGAGATCACCGTTGATGAGATCCGCCGCCTGCTGTCCTTTTTCCACCTGTCCGCGTCCGATGGCGGGCGCCGCGTCGCGATCATCGACGCCGCGGACGAAATGAACACTTCGGCCGCCAATGCCCTGCTGAAGGTGCTGGAGGAGCCGCCGGCGGATGCGCTGATTTTGATGATCGCGCATCAGCCCGCAGGCCTCTTGCCGACGATCCGATCGCGCTGCCGGACGCTGCGGCTGTCGCCGCTGCGGCCCGCGCAGATGGGCGGCATCCTGTCGGACATGGGGATCGACGAGGATGCCGAAGCGCTGGCCGCCTTGTCGGACGGATCGGTGGGCGAGGCGCTGCGGCTGGCGGGCCAAGGCGGTCTCGACCGCTATCAGGATCTGGTGGACCTGTTCGCCACCCTGCCGCGCCTGGACCGGCTTGCCGCGTCCCGCTTTGCAGACGGCGCGGCGGGACGCGCGGGCGCCGACGGCGACCCCTTCGACCTGACCATCACCATCATGGATCGCTTCCTGACCCGCATGGCCCGTGCGGGGCTGATGGGTGCGCCCTTGCCCCAGGCTGCGCGGGGCGAAGGGGCGCTGATGGCCCGCCTGTCTCCTGACGACCAGGCGGCACGTATCTGGGCCGAGGCGCAGGCCCGCTTGTCAGCGCGCGCCCGCGCGGGCCGGGCAGTCAACCTTGACCCTGCTGCGCTGGTGATGGATATGGTGCTGGAACTGGCGCAGCTGCCGCCTGCCGCCTCTGCCCCGCCTGATCGAGGTTGAATGATGCAAGACGCGGCCCCCCCGGCCCTCGTGGACAGCCATTGTCATCTGGATTTTCCTGATTTCGACGGCGAACATGACGCATTGATCGCGCGCGCGCACGCCGCCGGCGTGACGCGGATGGTGACGATCTGCACCAGGCTGCGGCAGGAACCGGCCGTCCGCGCCCTGGCCGAGGCGCATGAGGGCGTTTTCTACGCCGCAGGCACCCACCCGATGAGCGTGGCCGACGAACCGATGGCGACGGTCGACCAGCTTGTCGCCCTGGCCCGGCATCCGAAATTCGTGGGGATCGGCGAAACCGGGTTGGATTACCATTATACCGCCGAAAGCGCCGCGCGGCAGCAGGACAGCCTGCGCATCCATATCGAGGCCGCCCGCCGGACGCGCCTGCCGCTGATCATTCACGCCCGCGACGCCGATGACGACATGATGCGCATCCTGACCGAGGAGCATCGCGCCGGCGCCTATTCCTGCGTGATGCACTGCTTCAGTTCGACCCCGGCGCTGGCGCGGACGGCGCTGGACCTGGGCTTCTACCTGTCGATGTCGGGCATCGCGGCCTTTCCGCGCTCGGCCGAGCTGCGCGAGATCTTTGCCGCGGCCCCCATCGACCGCATCCTGGTGGAAACCGACAGCCCCTATCTGGCCCCGCCCCCGCATCGCGGCCGCCGGAACGAGCCCGCCTATGTGGCCAAGACGGCGGCCGTGGGTGCCGAGGTCTTTGGCCTCGACTATGCCGATTTCGCGTCGCGGACCTGTGCGAATTTCGACCGGCTGTTCTGGAAGGCTGCCGCATGATCCGCGCGACGATCCTGGGTTGCGGGTCATCGGGCGGCGTGCCGCGCCTGGGCGGCCGGTGGGGCGCCTGCGATCCGTCCGAACCCCGGAACCGCCGCCGCCGCTGTTCCCTGCTGGTCGAACGAGACGGGCCGGGCGGCACCACGCAGGTGCTGATCGACACTGGTCCCGACCTTGTGCCGCAGCTGCTGGACGCGCAGGTCGCGACGCTGGATGCCGTGGTCTATACCCATGCCCATGCCGATCATGTCCACGGCATCGACGACCTGAGGCAGCTGGTCTTCAACGCCCGCCGGATCCTGCCGCTTTGGGCGGACCGGCCGACGGCGGACGCGCTGATCGGGCGCTTTGGCTATGTCTTCGACACGCCCGAAGGCAGCCAGTATCCCCCGATCTGCCAGCTGAACCTGATCCAGGACTGCATCACCATCGACGGCCCCGGCGGGCCGGTAACGCTGATCCCCTTCCGCGTTCAGCACGGAGAAATCACGGCCCTGGGCTTTCGCATCGGCGGGCTGGTCTATCTGCCGGACGTGTCCGACATCCCCCAGGCCGCCTGGCCGCTGATCCAGGATGCGCCGGTCTTCGTCTGCGATGCGCTGCGTCCCGAACCCCATCCCAGCCATGCGCATCTGGACCTGGCGCTGGACTGGATCACGCGGTCGCGCAGTCCGCGCGCTGTGCTGACCAACATGCATATCGACATGGATTACGCCACCGTCGAGGCCATAACGCCGGACCACGTGTCCCCCGCCTTTGACGGCATGCGGATCGAGATCGAGGCGCGGACGCCGGACCTGCCCGCCGCCATATGAGCGCGCTTTTCACCATCATCCTTCCGGTTTTTCTGGTGGTGGGGTTCGGCTATGTGGTCACTTGGCGCGGCTGGTTCGGGACCAGCGCCGTGGACGGGCTGATGAGCTTTGCCCAGAACTTTGCGGTGCCGACGCTGCTGTTTGCCTCCATGGCGCGGCTGGACCTGGACAGCGAATTCCGCGCCCAGCTGCTGATCCCTTTCTACGCCGGCGCCTTTGCCAGCTATGCTACGGGATGGGCCGGGGCGCGGTTCCTGCTGCGCCGTCCTCCGACGGACTGCGTGGCCATCGGGTTCGTCTGCCTGTTCTCAAACACTCTGCTGCTGGGTGTCCCGATCACCGAACGTGCCTATGGCACCGCGGCGTTGGACGGAAACTGGGCGATCATCGCGCTGCATTCCCCAATGCTTTACACCTTCGGCATCACGGTGATGGAGTTCACGCGCGCCAAGGGAACCGGCCTGTCCATCGGCCGCGTCGCGCTGCGCGCGCTGACGGGCGTGCTGCGCACATCGCTGGTCATCGGCATCATCGCGGGCCTGTCGATGAACCTGCTGATGCAGGCCGGCCTAGTCATGCCGCAGGGCTTTTGGGACGCGGTTGACATGATCGCCCGCGCCGCCCTGCCGGCGGCGCTGTTCGGTCTGGGCGGCGTGCTGTATCGCTATCGTCCCGAAGGCGACATGGCGGCGATCGGCATGTGCTGCGCCTGTGCGCTGATCCTGCACCCGGCGGTGACCTTCGGCATGGGGCGGCTTTTGGACCTGGACGTGGCGGGCATGCGCTCGGCCACGTTGACGGCGGCAATGGCGCCTGGGGTGAATGCTTATCTGTTCGCCAATATCTATGGCGCCGCCCGCCGCGTTGCGGCCTCCAGCGTGCTGATGGCCACGGCGATTTCGACACTGACGGTGTGGATGTGGCTGAACCTGCTGCCCTGAGCCGTCAGATCGGAACCTCATAAGCGCCCAAGGCGCCCTCCAGCGCGGTTTCCTCATAACCGAAATGAGACCGGATCGCCCGGTCCAGCGCGTCGAACCGATCCGCGCAATGGGCAAAGGCGGCCATGCCGCGATCCGATACCAGCGCCCGCGCGGCCTGGCGAAGGTCCCCGATCAGGCGGTGGATGACCCGATGTTCGGCCACCAGACGCTCCAGCACCGGGGACAGTGGCGCCCCGGCCCGCGCGGCGACGGCGGGGAACATCCACTGTTCCTCGATGTCGTGATGGTTCTGCAGCAGGGCACAATCGCGCCCGCAGGCGGTGCCGAACTGGGCCATGTTGCGCGCCAGCTGCATGTCATCCACCGCCTTGGCCAGCTGTGCGGGTTCGGCCGTCCGGGCCCTGATGCGCGCCAGCAGGTCAGCCACGCCCGCCAGTTCGGACTGGTACATGTCGTGGATCGCCGCCAGCCGTCGTCCATGCGCCCGCTGTGCCCGGCTGAGGCCGGTGAAGGCCGGAGGCGCGGGGCGGGCCGCCGCGTCCTCCAGCTCCTCCGGGGTCATCTGGGGGTCACGCCCCGGATCCGTTCGGACCGGCGGCGCAGCAGCTCAACCGTGGTCAGCAGCGCGATCGAGAAGATCACCAGCAACGTCGCAACGGCCAGGATCGCCGGGCTGATCTGTTCGCGGATGCCGTTCCACATCTGCCGCGGGATCGTCTGCTGATCGGGACCCGCGATGAACAGCACCGCCACCACCTCGTCAAACGACGTCACGAACGCGAAAAGCGCGCCCGAAATCACGCCCGGCAGGATCAGCGGCATCGTCACCCGGAAGAAGGTCGTGCGCGGGTTCGCGCCCAGGCTCGCTGCGGCGCGGTTCAGCGACTGGTCGAAGCCCACCAGAGTCGCCGTCACCGTGATGATCACGAAGGGAATGCCAAGCGTCGCATGGGCTAGGATCACGCCCAGATAGGTTCCTGCCAGACGCCCGCATTCGGGGCTGAACCCGAACAGGGTCAGCAACTCGCAGGGGTTCGAGTAGAAGAAGAACATTCCCGTTGCCGTGATGATCAGCGGCACGATCATGGGCGAGATCAGGATCGCCATGATCGCCCGGCGGAATGGCATCTCGGGGCGCGACAGGCCCAAGGCTGCCAGCGTTCCCAGCACCGTCGCCACCAGCGTCGAGAAGAAGCCGATGATGATCGAGTTCTTGGCCGCCTTGATCCAGTTGGCGTTGTTCCAGGCGTCGGACCAGAAGGCCCAGCCCTGGGCGTCCGGGTTCTGCATCCCGAAGGTCAGCAGGCTCTGGTACCAGCGCATGCTGAACCCCTCAGGGTCCAGGCTGCGCATGGCCGGGGTAAAGGTGAAGTAGGGCTCGGCGTTGAAGCTGAGGGGGATGATGATGACGATAGGCGCAATCAGGAAGAAGAAGATCGCCGCGCAGATCGCCAGGTAGCTGTAGTGCCAGACACGCTCCAGCGGGCTTGCATAGGTTGGAACGGCCATTGGTTACCCCAGTTTCAGGTTGTCGACGCCGACGAGGCGGTCGTAGAGCCAGTAGAGGATCAGCACCGATCCCAGCAGCAGGGCCGCCAGCGCCGCCGCCATCGACCAGTTCAGCGTGTCGGTCATGTGCATGGCGATCATGTTCGAGATCAGCTGCCCCGAGGAGCCGCCGACCAGCGCGGGCGTGATGTAGTAGCCGACCGCCAGGATGAAGACCAGCATCGCCCCGGCCCCCAGCCCCGGCAGCGTCTGCGGAAAATAGATGCGGCGGAAGGCGGTCCAGCTGGTCGCCCCCAGGCTGCGCGCGGCGCGGACATAGGACGGGTTGATCGTCCGCATGACGGAATACAGCGGCAGGATCATGAAGGGCAGCAGGATATGGGTCATCGCAATGATCGTGCCGGTCTGGTTATAGATCATCTGCAGCCGCTGCCCGCCACCGATGACGCCCATCCACACCAGCAGGTCGTTGACCACCCCCTGCTGCTGCAGCAGAACCATCCAGCTGGTCGTTCGAACCAGAAGCGACGTCCAGAAGGGCAGCAGCACCAGGATCATCAGCAGGTTCGACTTGCGCATGGGCAGCGTGGCCAGCAGATGCGCGATCGGAAAGCCCAGGATGAAGGTCAGCACGGTGATCACCGCCGACAGCCAGAAGGTGCGCCCGAACAACATGACATAGACCTGCTGGCGTTCGTCGACCTGCTGGATGTTGCCTTCGGTATCACGGGTTCGGTCGGCCGCGGCCAGGTAGAAGTTCGCGGTCATGGGCGTCGAGGCTTCGCGCATGGTCGACCACAGCTGCGGGTCGGCCCAGTCCTCGTTGATCTCGAGAAGCGCCTCCCGATAGGGCGGCTCCAGCCCGTCCCGCAGCTTGCGCCCGGTCGCGGTGAACAGCGAGCGCGACCCCGGCAGGTCATAGTTGATCCGCGTTCCCACGACACCGATGCTGCGCGCCTCGGCGGTGGCAACCAGGTCGGCGGCCAGTGCGGCCCATGCAGCGTCGTCTGGCGGGGTTCCCCGTTCGGTCTGCGCGAACCAGGCCGAAACCTGCGGCATGTTCGCCGAGAACCCGTCATTGTAGAAAGAGCGTTGCAGCATCTGCCCGATCGGCACCACAAAGGTGATCACGATAAAGGCCAAAAGCGGCAGCACCAGCAGGAAGGCGCGGCGGCGCGCGCGGCGCTGGCTGCGAACCAAGGCCCGGGCCAGCGGCTTGCCGTCGGCTGTGGTCAATGTGCCCGACCCCACCCCGGATGCGGTGGTGGCGATGGCGGCATGTGGATCAAGTGCGGCGTTCGCCATGTCGTCCCCGGTCGTCTGAGAGACCGCCGCCCCTGACCGGGGCGGCGGCGTTTGGGATCAGGAAGAAGCCAGCCAGCTGTTGAAGCGCTCGGTCAGCTCGGCATCATGGTCGGCCCAGAATTCCGGGTTGTCCAGGACGGCGTTCTTCATGTTTTCCGGGTTGGTCGGCATGTGCGGTGCCATTTCCGTCTTGCCGTCTTGGTAGAGGCCGACAAGCGCCGCCGAAGATTTGCGCGACGGGCCATAGCTGATGTATTTCGCCTGGTCGGCCAGCCGCTGCGTGTCAGTGGCAAACTTCAGGTATTCCATCGCGGCTTCGGGGTTCGGCGCGTCCTTCGGGATCACGAACATGTCCAGATCCATGTACTGGCCGTCCCAGATGACGTCAAAGGGCTGATTTTCGGCAACCATCGCGTCAAAGATGCGGCCGTTATAGACGGTGGTCATGCTGACCTCGCCATCGGCCAGCAGTTGCACCGGCTGTGCGCCGGCTTCCCACCAGACGACGTCGGACTTGATCGTGTCCAGCTTGTCAAAGGCGCGGTCGATGCCCTCTTCCGTGCCCAGCACGTCATAGATCTCGGCGGCGGGGACGCCGTCGGCGATCAGGGCCAGGTACAGCGTGCGCTTGGGGTTCTTCGGCAGGCCGCGCTTGCCCGGGAACTTCTCGGTGTCGAAGAAATCGGCGGCCGTGCTGGGCGCCTCGCCTTCGAACTTGGTCGTGTTGTACGAGATGACCGTGCCCCAGACGATGTTGGCCACTGCGCAATCCAGCAGCGCGCCTTCCACGAAGTCCTCGCTGGCCGGGGTGCCGTCCGGCGCGGGTGGCAGCATGGCGGGGTCGATTTCCATCAATGCGCCTTCGTCGCACAGGCGGATGGCGTCCGACACTTCGATGTCAAAGACGTCGCCGGTGACGTTGTTGGCCTCGACCTGGGCCTTCAGCGGCGTGGACGGGTTGTCGGCGGCGATCATGTTCACCTTGATGCCGGTTTCAGCGGTGAAGGGCTTGTTATAGGCCTCCACCTGGCTGACTTCGTAGGCGCCGCCCCAGGAAACGACGTTGACCTCTTGTGCATTGGCCGCAAAGCCCACGCCAGTCAGGGCGGTGGTCAGGATAAGGATGGTTTTCACGTTAAGCTCCCATTGATGCAATCCGGGCTTGATGCCCGATATGGTTGGCCCTTGAGGGCAGGGTCGGGCGCAGAACGCCCGGCCGATGAGCCGAGCCGGCAGGCCGTTCCGGCACGCAAGCGCGGTTTGGTTCCGGCAGGTGATCACCCTTCTGGACGCTTGCCCGACGTCCGGGCGCTGCAGGTGTCCAAGGGTGAAAGTCTTGGCAGAAGCCGCAGGTCAGCGGCCATGCGTATCGCGCGGCAGGGGTTTGACAAGGCGCACCGACCCGGTGCCGCGGCTTGGCCTTTCCCCGCACCGGTGGGGGTCCAAAGGAGCCGGGGCGGTGGGTCAGGTTTCGCAGCATCCTGGTTCCCGCGTCAGATCGGGTCCAGGGCACGTGCATCCTGCGGATGCCAGCCGATACGGATCGACTGCCCCGCATCCAGCCGTGTCTGGCCAATGGTGTTGCGCATTTTCATCACAAAGTTCTCGCTGCCCGCCACGCGCAGGCGCGCCCGCAGGATGTCGCCCATATAGATCACCTCCAGCACCTGCGCCTCGATCGTGTGGGCACCGGGGGGCATCATCTCGGGCTTGAACTCGACCCGCTCGGGTCGGATCGACACCGTGGTCCGCTGACCCTTTTCCCGAATATTGACGGCAGTGGCGTCGATGACGCCGCCGTCGTCCAGCCGGACCAAAGCCTTGTCGCCTTCCAGCTGCTCGATGGTGCCGGGAAGCGCGTTGTTCTCGCCGATAAAGCTTGCCACAAAGCTGTTGCCGGGCCGCTCATACAGTTCGGCCGGGGGGGCCAGCTGCTGGATCCGCCCGTCGTTGAAGACGGCGATACGGTCCGACATCGTCAGCGCCTCGCCCTGATCATGGGTGACGTAAACGACCGTAATTCCAAGTTCTTCGTGCAGGTGCTTGATTTCAAACTGCATATGTTCGCGCAGCTGCTTGTCCAAGGCGCCCAGGGGTTCGTCCATCAGGACCAGTTCGGGGTCAAAGACCAACGCACGCGCCAACGCGATCCGCTGCTGCTGACCTCCCGACAGTTGGGCGGGGCGGCGGTTCGCGAACTTGCCCATCTGCACCATGTCCAGCGCCCGCGCCACGCGTGCGCTGCGGTCGGCCGAGGACATTCCACGCACCTCCAAGGGAAAAGAGAGGTTTTCCCCCACCGTCATGTGGGGAAACAGGGCATAGTTCTGGAACACCATGCCGATACCACGCTTGTGCGGCGGGACTTGGTTGATGGGCCGTCCGTCCAGGCGAATCTCGCCATTGGTCGCGGTTTCGAACCCAGCCAGCATCATCAGGCAAGTCGTCTTGCCGGAACCTGACGGCCCCAGCATCGTCAAGAATTCGCCCTTTCCAATCGAAAGATTCAAGTCTTTGACGACAAGTGATTGTCCGTCATAACTTTTTTGCACATGCTCAAAAGCGACAAAAGCGTCGCTACGGCGGTCGTCCAACAAAAGGCGCTCTCCCTGTTCTCGTTGGTTATTCAGCGCACCGTCAACCCTATGCGCTGGTTCGCGACTGTGGCAACAACAATTATCAGGTTCAGATGCCGTTACGTCAGCAATTGCTTGTCAAGATCGTCGGAAGGATAGGCAGCGCCTTTGCGCCCGGCCAAGAAAAAGCGCGCTGCCCCGAACAAGGGCAGCGCGCGAATCTTTCAGCCGTGAAAGGTAAGGATCAGCCCGGGCGCTTGGGTCCCTTGCGGTGCGGGGTCTTGGCGCTGCCGGGCTTGGCGGCGGCACCCGGCTTGCCCTTGGCGGCCCATGCGGGCTTGGCGGCGGGGGCCTTGCGCGGCCCCGCGCCCGCATCGGCCGAAGACTTCTTCTTCCACGCCTTCACGGCTGGCCGTGGCCCCTCCTCGCGCGGATCGGCAAGCGACGCGTCGTCCGGCACCCATCCGCCCCGCGCAGCCTTTACGCGGGCCTGATGACCCTCGTCCTCGGCCGGTTTGCGGCGCGGTGCGGGCTTTGCGGCACGGGCGGGCCGATCTTCACGGGCTTCGAACCGCGGGCGCGGGCTGCGTTCGGGCTGCGCCTCCAGGTCGGGTTCGCCCTGCATCCGGCGCATGGTGACTTCAGGGGTGATTTCGATGAAGTCGCCGAACCGGTCGGCCGACTCTGCCGCAATCTGGACATAGGACAGGTCCTGCCTGACCCGGATCGCCCCGATGGCGTCGCGGGTGATTCCCCCCGCATCGCAGATCTTGGGCAGCAGCCAGCGGGCTTCGGCACGACCGGAATGACCGACCGACAGCGTAAACCAGACCGACGCGCCGAATTCGCGCGGCGCGCGGGGCGCCATCGGCGCGGGCGGGGCCTGCGTCTCCATCAGCTCTTCGGCGGCGGGGCGCCCCTCGCGCCACATCCGCAGAAATGCCACGGCGACCTGCTCGGCGCCGAAACGCTCCAGCAGCTGCGCGGCCAAGGGCGCATCCTCGCCCGGCTCTTCCTGCAGGGCGGGATGTTCCAGCATCCGCTGGTCGTCGCGCGCCCGGACCTCGTCGGCGGTGGGTGCCTTCAGCCATTCGGCCACAACCTTGGCATTCTGCAGCAGCCGCTGCGCGCGCTTGTAATCCGACGACGGCACGATCAGCGCCGAAACCCCTTTGGAGCCTGCCCGGCCCGTCCGGCCCGACCGGTGCAGCAGGGTTTCGGGGTTGGTCGGCAGGTCGGCGTGGATGACCAGCTCCAGCCCCGGCAGGTCGATCCCGCGCGCGGCCACGTCGGTCGCGATGCAGACCCGCGCACGGCCGTCGCGCAGCGCCTGCAGGGCATGGGTCCGCTCCTGCTGGCTCAGCTCGCCCGACAAGGCGACGCATTTGAAGCCGCGGTTGGACATGCGCGCCAGCAGATGGTTCACGTTTGCCCGCGTCTTGCAGAAAACGATCGAGGTCTGCGCCTCGTGGATGCGCAGCAGGTTGAAGATGGCAGGCTCGCGGTCGCGCGGGGTCACGCTGTAGGCGCGATAGGCGATGTCGCCATGCTGGCGCGCCTCGCCCATGGCGGCGATGCGCAGGGCGTCGCGCTGGAAATCGCGGGCCAGCTTTTCGATTGCCGGCGGCACCGTGGCCGAGAACATCAGCGTGCGCCGCTCCTCGGGCGCGGCGGCCAGGATAAATTCCAGATCCTCGCGGAAGCCCAGGTCCAGCATCTCGTCCGCTTCGTCCAGAACGGCCGCACGCAGGGCCGACAGGTCCAGGCTGCCGCGGTCGATGTGGTCGCGCAGGCGGCCGGGGGTGCCCACGACGATCTGCGCGCCGCGCTGCAGCGCACGGCGCTCGTTGCGGTAATCCATGCCGCCGACGCAGGTCGCGATCTGCGCGCCAGTATCCGCATAAAGCCATTCCAGCTCGCGTGCGACCTGAAGGGCCAGTTCACGGGTGGGGGCGATGGCCAGCGCCAGCGGCAGCTCTCCGGCGACCATCCGGTCGCCATCCAGCAGCTCGGCCCCCATCGCCAGGCCAAAGGCCACCGTCTTGCCCGAGCCGGTCTGGGCCGAAACCAGCACGTCGCGGCCCTGGGCCTCGGGCGCAAGCACCGCGCTTTGCACGGAGGTCAGGCTGTCATAGCCCTTGGCAGCCAGCGCCGCCTGCAGCGGCGCGGGAAAATTCTGTTCAGTCATGTAAGTCGCCAAATGCGGGGGTGCCGTATGGGGCACCCGATGAGCGGCACCATCGTCGCTGCGACCGGCCCACCCTGCACCCGCCGCCCCGAACATGCGGAGCCAAAGGCACCTCCTACGCGCTGCATGCGCGAAAGTCCATGCCAGATCGCATCGCGGCGCGTCAGGCGCAATGCATCACAAGTCTTGCGTCCGGTGCCATGGAACGTTAGCTGTCGGGCTGCAAACCGTTGGGGTGTCCCGTTCCGGGGCTGAGAGGCGAAAGCCAACCCATCGAACCTGATCCGGGTCATACCGGCGGAGGGAACGGTGCAGATGATCGCGGATGGTGTTCCGCTTGTCGCCCTTTCCCCACGCCCGGTTCCGACCCTTCGCTTCGCAGGAGGACGCCCGTGACCGCACCCATCGCCCTGACCATCGCCGGATCGGATTCCGGCGGCGGCGCGGGTATTCAGGCCGATCTCAAGACCTTTTCGGCCCTGGGCGTCTATGGGGCCAGCGTGATCACCGCGCTGACAGCCCAGAACACCCGCGCCGTGACCATGATCGAACCCTGCAGTCCTGACATGATCTCGGCGCAGATGGTGGCAGTCTTCGACGATTTGGACGTGCGCGCGGTCAAGCTGGGCATGCTGGGCGACCGGTCCGCCATCACCGCCGTCGCGCAGGGCCTGGCCAGCCGGCGCGTGCCCTTTGTTCTGGACCCGGTGATGGTGGCCAAGTCCGGTGACACGCTGCTGGCAGACAGCGCCATCGCCGCCTTGCGCGACCATATGCTGCCGCTGGCGACGCTGCTGACCCCGAATCTGCCCGAGGCCGCGCGACTGCTGGGCTGCGCGCCCGCACGCACCGAGGCCGAGATGGCCGATCAGGCCGCTGCGCTGCGGGCGATGGGACCCCGGGCCGTTCTGATGAAGGGTGGCCATGCGGAAGGTGCCGTCTGCACAGACCTGCTGGTGACGGCGGCCGGGGTCACGCGCCTGACCGCGCCGCGGCAGGCGACCCGGAATACGCATGGCACAGGCTGCACCCTGTCTGCCGCAATCGCCGCCGGACTGGCTGGGGGCCGGGATCTGGTCGCTGCAGTGCAGCAGGCGCACCGGTATCTGCAAGGCGCCATTCGTGCGGCGGACGCCCTTCGCGTCGGTTCGGGGCACGGGCCGGTTCACCATTTTCATGCGATCTGGGAATGAGCGACGTCACCATCATCGGCGCGGGCGTTGCGGGCCTTTTTGCGGCGCACGAACTGGCATCCCGTGGGGTGCATCCGCGCATCATCGACCGAAACGGGCCGCCGGGGCCGCATGGCTGTTCCTGGTGGGCGGGCGGGATGCTGGCCCCGCAATGCGAAGGGGTGACCGCAGAGCCAGTCATCCCCCGCCTTGGCGCCGAAGCCGCGGCCGCGTGGGCCAGAATCACCCCCGTCACCCGCCGCGGCACGCTGGTCCTGGCGCTGGACCGCGACCGCTCCGAACTGGCGCGCTTTGCCCGCCGGGCGGATTGTCATGAAACGCGTCCCGTCGCCGACCTGGAACCCGAGCTTTCGCAGCACCGCGAGGGTCTGTTCTTCCCGACCGAGGCGCATCTGGACCCTCGTCAGGCGCTGGCCGATCTGGTCCAGTCCTTGGCCGCGCGCGGGATCCCGATCGAGAAAGGTGAGGTCGGCCCTGACGATATCGACGGCCCCGTGATCGACGCCCGCGGCCTGGCCGCCGCCCTGCCCGGCCTGCGCGGCGTCCGGGGAGAGATGGTCGTCCTGCACGCGCCTGACATCACCCTGTCGCGGCCGGTTCGCCTGCTGCATCCGCGCCATCCGCTTTATATCGTGCCACGCGCGGGCAACATCTTCATGTTGGGCGCTACGCAGCTGGAAAGCGCCGCACGCGCGCCCGTCAGTGCCCGCGCGGCGCTGGAGCTGCTGTCGGCGGCCTATGCGCTGGACCCACGCTTTGCCGAGGCGAGCGTTCTGGAACTGGGTGCTGATCTGCGCCCGGCATTTGCGGACAACGTGCCGCGTGTGGTCGTGCGTGGACGGGTGCTGCACCTGAACGGGCTTTTCCGCCACGGCTATCTGATGGCGCCGGCGCTGGCGCGGCAGGCGGCCGACTTTCTTCTGACCCGAACCAAAGGAGAACTGATCCATGAGGATTGAGGTGAACGGAGAGCCGCGCCAGATCGCCGCCACGACCGTCGCGACAGCCCTGGCCGAACTGGGTTGGGGCGAGGCCCGCGTGGCGACCGCGCTGAACGGAGACTTCCTGCCCGCCGCCCGCCGCGAGGCGCAGGTCCTGCACGACGGCGACCGGCTGGAAATTCTGGCCCCCATGCAGGGGGGCTGAGATGCGTGGTTTTTACGGCGTAACCCTGCCCTCTGGGCTGATGCTGGGAACGGCGCAATACCCCTCTCCGGCGGTTCTGCAGGCGGCTTTCGCGGACAGCGGCGCCTCGGTTGCGACGGTGTCGCTGCGGCGCGAGGCGGGACAGGGGCAGGCGTTCTGGGACATCATCCGCGCCTTGGGCGTCCACGTCCTGCCCAACACCGCCGGCTGCCACAGCGCGCGCGAGGCGGTCACCACGGCCCGCATGGCGCGCGAGGTCTTTGAGACAAACTGGATCAAGCTGGAGGTGATCGGTCACGCCGACACGCTGCAGCCCGACCCCTTTGGCCTGCTGGAGGCCGCCGAGACACTGGCGGCCGAGGGGTTCGAGGTCTTTCCCTACACCACCGAGGATCAGGTCCTGGCGCAACGCCTGCTGGATGCGGGATGCAGGGTGCTGATGCCTTGGGGCGCCCCTATCGGATCGGGACGCGGGCTGAACAATCCCTACGGGCTGCGAACCCTGCGCGCGGCCTTTCCCGACGTGCCGATGGTGATCGACGCAGGGCTGGGCCTGCCCAGCCAGGCCGCCGCGGCGATCGAGATGGGCTTTGACGCCGTCCTGCTGAACACTGCCGTCGCGCAGGCGGGCAACCCAGCCGTCATGGCCCGCGCCTTCGGACTGGCCGTGCAGGCGGGTGTGCTGGCCCGTGACGCCGACCCGATGGAGCCGCGCGACATGGCCGCCCCCTCGACCCCCCTTATCGGAAAGGCTTGGTTGTGATGCTGCCGCGGTTCTACCCCATCTTCGACGACGCGGCCTGGCTGGACCGTGCCCTGCTCCTTGGTGTCAGGCTGGTGCAACTGCGCATCAAGGACCGCCCAGAGGCGGACCTGCGCGCCCAGATCCGCCGCGGCCTGGATTGCGCCCGCAGCCACGGCGCGGCGCTGGTCGTGAACGATCACTGGCAGATCGCCATCGACGAAGGCGCGGACTGGCTGCATCTGGGGCAGGAGGATCTGGACCAGGCCGACCTGCCCGCCATCCGCCGTGCGGGGCTGAAACTTGGGGTTTCGACCCATGACCATGCCGAACTGGACCGCGCGCTGGCACTGGCGCCCGACTACGTCGCCCTGGGTCCGGTCTATCCCACCATCCTCAAGCAGATGAAATGGCACCAGCAGGGGCTGGAGCGGGTGAGCGAATGGAAGCGGCTGGTCGGCCCCATCCCGCTGATCGCCATCGGCGGCATGACCGTAGAGCGCGCCACCGGGGCCTTTGCAGCAGGGGCGGACGTGGTCTCGGCCGTCACCGACATCACACTGCATCCGGACCCCCAGGCGCGGATGCGGGACTGGCTGCAGGTGACGGCATGACGCGCTATGCCCGCCAGACAGCGCTGCCGCAGATCGGTGCGCAGGGCCAGGAGCGGTTGGCCGCCGCCCATGTGCTGGTGGTGGGCGCCGGCGGCCTGGGCGTCCCGGCCCTGCAATATCTTGCAGGCGCGGGGGTGGGGCGGATCACGCTGGTGGACGGCGACACGGTCGAGGAAACGAACCTGCACCGCCAGCCGATCTATCGCATGGACCAGATCGGCCGGCCCAAGGCGCAGGCCGCCGCCACCGTCCTGGCAGGCATGAACCCCGTTGTCGACGTGGTCCCCAGGGTCGAATGGCTGACCCCGGCCAATGCGCCCGTACTGGTGGGCCAGGCCGATGCGGTGCTGGACTGCGCCGACAGCTTTGCCGTCAGCCTGACCCTGTCGGATGCCTGCATGGCCGCGGGCAGGCCGCTGATCGCCGGGTCTGCGCTGGCGCTGTCGGGATATGCGGCGGGCTGCTGCGGCGGGGCGCCCAGCCTGCGGGCGATTTTTCCCGACCTGCCCCTGCGCGGCGCCACCTGTGCCACGGCCGGGGTCATGGGTCCGGTTGTCGGCATGATCGGCGCCCTGCAGGCGCAGATGGCGCTGGCGATGATCCTGAACCTGGCACCTACTCCCCTTGGCCGCCTGATCAGCTTTGATGCGGCCACCTGGCGGACGGGCGGGTTTCGCTTTGCCGATGCGCCCGAACCCGCAGCCCCCCTGCCCTTTATCGCCACCGGACAGATCGGGCCGGACGACATGCTGGTCGACCTGCGAGCCGAAGCCGCGCAGCCCTTTCACCCTCACGCCCGGCACCTGCCGCCCGAGCGGATCGCCGAACTGGCCCCGCCACCCGAAACGCGCGTGGTCCTGGCCTGCCGCACCGGGCTGCGCGCCCATAATGCGGGCCAGGCGCTGCAAGCCATCTGGCCGGGGCGCATCGCGCTGCTGGCCCTGACCGATCCCCTGACCTGAGGACAACATGAAGCACCTGACCTTTGCCCTTGCCGCCTGCCTGGCCCTGCCCGCACAGGCCGAAACGAAGCTGACCGTCATGCTGGACTGGTTCGTAAACCCCGACCACGGGCCGATCGTGCTGGCAGAAGAACTGGGCTACTTCCGTGACGCGGGCCTGACTGTGGAAACGGTCAGCCCTTCGGACCCCAACGATCCGCCGCGGATGGTGGCGGCGGGGAATGTGGACCTGGCCGTCAGCTATCAGCCGCAGCTGCACCTGTCGCGCCATGACGGGCTGCCCCTGACACGGGTGGGGACCCTGGTCGAGACGCCGCTGACCTGTCTTGTGGTGCGCGCCGACAGCGACATCCGGACCCCCGCCGACCTCAAGGGCCGCAAGGTGGGCTTTGCCGTCGCGGGCCTGCAGGAGGTGATGCTGAACGCGATGCTGGACCATCGCGGGCTGGCCCCCGAGGATGTCGAGCAGATCAACATCGGCTGGTCGATCTCTCCGGCGCTGATGTCGGGCCAGGTCGACGGCGTGATCGGCGCCTTTCGCAACTTCGAGCTGAACCAGATGCGGATCGAGGGGCACGAGGGACGCTGCATCTATCCCGAGGCCGAGGGCATCCCGGCTTATGACGAGCTGATCTATGTGGCCGATCCCGCCCGGATGGACCCGGAGGCGATCTCGGCCTTCCTTGAGGCGACCGAGCGTGCGACGGCCTTCATCAAGAACGACCCGGACGAGGCCTGGCGACTGTTCGCGGCCACCGCCTCGGAACTGCAGACTCCGCTGAACGAGGCAGCCTGGGCCGACACCTGGCCGCGCTTTGCCAGCCGCCCAGCGGCACTGGATGCAGGCCGCTATCTGCGGTTCGAGGATTTCTTGGCCGCGCAGGGCGCCACACCCGGCGGCGAGGCGCTGTCGGACCTGGCCGTCGACGTCAACGCGCCTTCCGCACCATGAGCGGCCCCGATTACGGCCGCGCCTTCGGCATGTGGCGTCAGGCGGCGGGTGCGGACTGGACCGCCTATGTCGATCACGCCTTTGTCCGGCAGCTGGCCGGGGGCAGCCTGCCGCGTGCCAGCTTCCTGCATTATCTGCGGCAGGATTACGTCTTCCTGCTGCACTTCACCCGCTGCTGGGCGCTGGTCGCGGCCAAATCGGACCGGATGCCCGAGATCCGGGCCGCCCTGGCCATCGCCCACGGGCTGATCCATGAAGAGATGCCGCTGCACGAGACGATCTGCGCGCGCGAAGGCATCCCGGTCACGATGCTGGCGTCCACGCCCGAATCCGCCGCCAACATGGCCTATACGCGCTATGTGCAGGCCAGCGGCTATGGCGGCGATGTGCTGGAACTGCTGGCGGCGCTGGCGCCCTGCGTTCTGGGCTATGGCCAGATCGGGCTGACCCATGCCGGCAGCGGCGGACCTTATGGCGAATGGACGGCGACCTATGGCGGTGAGGCATATCAGGGCCTCTGCCATCAGGTTGGGGCGCTGATCGACGAGGCACTGGATGCAAGGCTGGGGCCGGACTGGCCCGACCTGCCCCGCGCCGCCACGCTGTCCCAGCGATTTGCCGACGCGACCCGGCTGGAGGCAGCCTTTTGGCAGATGGGCCTGGATCTGGCATGACATCTGCGGGGCTATCGATCCAAGGCAACCTTTGGCTGGGTCCCACATCCCTGGTTCGGGACCTGGACCTGCGGGCGCCGGCGGGCACATGGACCTGCCTTCTGGGCGGATCCGGCGTCGGCAAGTCGACGCTTGGCCGGATGGTGGCCGGGCTGCCGGTCGCGGCGCGGCTGGATGGGCTGATTGCGGCGGATGATGGCAACCCGCTGCAAGGCCGCGTCACCATGCTGGGCCAGCAGGACCAATTGCTGCCCTGGGCCAGCGCCCTTGCCAATGTCACCATCGGCGCCCGCCTGCGCGGCACGCGCCCCGACCAGACCCGCGCCCGAGCCCTGTTGGCGCAGGTGGGCCTTGCGGGGCTGGAAGATCGGCGCCCCGCCAGCCTGTCAGGCGGGCAGCGGCAGCGCGTGGCCCTGGCCCGCACGTTGATCGAGGACCGCCCCATCGTCGTGCTGGACGAGCCGTTCACCGCGCTTGATGCCGCGACCCGCGCCGCCATGCAGGACCTGGCGGCTGGGCTTCTTGCGGGCCGGACGGTAATCCTGATCACCCATGACCCGCTGGAGGCTGCGCGCCTTGGCCATATGGCTTGGCACATCACACCCCAAGGCAGCCGGTCGCTGGTCCTGCCCCTGGGTCCGGTTCCGCGCCCGCTGGACGACCCGGCGGTGCTGCAGGCGCAGGCCGACCTGTTCAGCGCCCTGTCGCAGCCATGCGCGGCCTGAGCCTGATCCTTGGGCCGCTGACCGGCCTTGCGCTGTGGCAGGCACTGGTTTGGCTGACGGCCGTTCCGCCCTTTATCCTGCCGGGTCCGTTGCGAGTGGGTGCAGCTTTGGTGACGCATGCGCCGACCCTGGCCGAAAATGCCCGCTTTACGCTGGTCAACCTTGGTCTTGGCATGGTGGCAGGTCTGGCACTGGGGATCGCGACCGCGCTGAACCTTGCCCTGTCGCCCCTGGCGCGGCGGATGATGCGCCCCATGCTGGTCGTGGCGCAGGCGGTCCCGGTCTTTGCGCTGGCGCCCGTGGTGACGCTGTGGCTGGGCTATGGTGCGGCTTCCAAGATCGTCATGGTGGCGCTGGTCATCTATTTTCCGGTGACGTCGGTGTTCTATGACGCGCTGATGCGCCCACCTGTGGCGCTGGACGACCTTGCGGTGTCGATGCGCGCGCGACCCTTGCGGCGGCTGTTGCTGATCCAGTTGCCAAACGCCCTGCCGGCGCTTGGGTCGGGGCTGCGGCTGGCGGCGGTCTATGCGCCGTTTGCCGTGGTTGTCGGCGAATGGGTCGGCTCCAGCCGGGGTCTGGGCCATCTGATGCTGATGGCCAATGGTCGTGGCCAGACCGACCTGATGTTCGCGGCCCTTGTGCTGCTGGCCGTGATCGGGCTTGCGCTGTTCGGGCTGGTGGGCCTGATCCAGCGCGTGACCGCGCGAGGCTGAGGCGGGCCGCCGCAAGGGCGGCCCCCGGATCTTACCACGAGGTCAGGACCGCGCCTTCGTATTTTTCGTCGATGAAAGCCTTTACTTCGGCCGATTGATAGGCTTCGACCAAGGTCTTGACCCAAGGCTCGTCCTGCCGGCCCTGCTGCACCACGATGATGTTCACATAGGGGCTGTCGGCCTTTTCCATCGCGATCGCATCCTCCTTGGGCGACAGGCCCGAAGCCAGCGCATAGTTGGTGTTGATGATCGCGATATCGGCATCGGCCAGCGTGCGGGGCAGTTGCGCCGCGTCCAATTCCAGGAACTGCAGACCCTTGGGGTTCTCGCTGACATCCAGCGGGCTGGGCACAAGGCCCGTGTCTTCGGCCAAGGTGATCAGGCCAAAATCCTGCAGGATCAGCAGCGCGCGGCCGCCATTGGTCGGATCGTTCGGGATCGCCACCTGCGCGCCGTCGGGCAGGTCGGCCAAATCCTCGATCCGGTCCGAATAGATGCCCATCGGCGTGGTGATGGTGGTGCCGACTTCGACCAGTTCAAAGCCGCGATCCTTCATCTGGTTTTCCAGATAAGGGCGGTGCTGAAAGCTGTTGGCATCCAGATCGCCGTCCGCCAGCGCCTGGTTCGGCACGACATAGTCCGAGAACTCGATGATCTCGATGTTCAGGCCCATGGGTTCGGCAACCTTGGCCACTTCCTCCATGATTTCGCCATGTTCGCCGGGCGAGACGCCGACCTTGATGTCCTCGGCCATGGCGGCGGCGGTGGACAGGGCAAGGGCGGAAATAAGAGTTGTCAGTCGCAGCATCGGATTGGTCCTTTCTTGTCTGCGGGAAAAACGCGGCATCAGTGGCCGCGGTTGCGCGGGGCGCGACGATCCAGCCGCGCGGCGATCCATTCGCCAAGCGATTGCACCAGCTGGACCAGCACGATCAGGATGACGACAACCGCCGCCATCACCTCGGGCATGAAGCGCTGATATCCGTAGCGGATGCCAAGATCGCCCAGGCCCTGCCCGCCAACCGCCCCGACCATGGCGGAATATCCGATCAGGCTGACCACGGCCAGGGTCAGTCCCAAGGCGATGGCGGGCATCGCCTCGGGGATCAGCACCTTGCGGATGATCTGCAGGGGGGTGGCGCCCATCGCGCGCGCGGCCTCGATCAACCCGCCCTCGACCTCGCGGATGGCGTTTTCCACCAGCCGCGCGATGAAGGGGATGGCGGCCAGGGTCAGCGGCACGATCGCGGCATTCGTTCCGATCGACGTCCCGACCAGCGCGCGCGTAAAGGGAATGATTGCCACCACCAGGATGATGAACGGGACCGAGCGGGTGGCATTGACGACCAGCCCCAGCACCTTGTTGACCCAAGGCGCCGACAGCAGCTCTCCCCGTTGCGAGGTTGCCAGGAACACCCCCAGGGGCAGCCCTCCAAGCGTGCCCAGCAGCGCCGAGATCGCCACCATGTAGAGCGTCTGCAGGGTCGCGTCCCACAAAAGCGGGATCAGGTTAGCGGACATGGCCCAGCACCTCCGTCGAAAGTCCGTGGCGCTCCAGATAGGCCCGCGCCTGGTCGGCACGGGCGGCATCGACCGAGATCAGCAGGTTGCCAAAGGGATGCGGGCCGACCTCCTCAATGGCGCCGCCCAGGATATTGGCGGTGATGCCCAGATCGGTCGCCAGCAGCGACAGCATCGGATCGGTTGCATGACTGCCGGCAAAGGTCACGCGGATCACCTGGTCGCCTGGCGGTTCGGGATGCAGGCGGCTGGCCACAAAGGCAGGCAGGGTCGCCCCGGTGACGCCCGACAGGAAGCTGCGGGTGGTCGGATTCGTGGGCCGGGCAAAGACGTCATAGGTCGGCCCGGCCTCGACGATGCGCCCGCCCTCGATCACCGCCATGTGGCTGGCGATGTCGCGCAGGACCGCCATCTCGTGCGTGATCAGCAGGATCGTCAGCCCAAGGTCGCGGTTGATGCGGCCCAGCAGCTCCAGCACCGTCTGCGTCGTTTCGGGGTCCAGCGCGCTGGTCGCCTCATCCGACAGCAGCACCTTGGGGCTGGTGGCCAGCGCCCGGGCGATGCCCACGCGCTGCTTTTGCCCGCCCGACAGTTCGGCCGGATAACGGTCGCGCAGCGCGCCCAGGCCCACTTGGTCGATCAGCTGATCGACGCGGGTGCGGATCTGTGCGGCGGGCGTGCCCGCGATCTCCAGCGGCAGGGCCACGTTGCCCCAAACCGTACGCGAGGCCAGAAGGTTGAAATGCTGGAAGATCATCCCGACCTCCCGGCGGATCGCCCGCAGCGCGCCCCCCCGCGCCGAGCCGACGTCATGGCCCGAAACCTCGACCCGACCTTCGGTCGGCTGTTCAAGGCCGTTGACCATGCGCAGCAGCGTGGACTTGCCCGCGCCCGAGCGTCCGATGATGCCGGTGATGCTGCCCCGTGGCACGACCAGAGAGATGTCGTCCAGGGCCATGACCCGCGGGCCGCCCTTCTTCGAAAAGGACTTGCCCAGCCTGTCAAAGATGATGGCCGCATCGTTTTGGGCCGTTCCGCTCATGGGATCCTGCCAGTTCCAATTCCAAGGGCGCGGGGATGCCCGAAAGCCGCGTCGGGTGCAAGCCTGCGGGCAGGTCCGACCACGAAACAGGCGATCGACCCTGCGGGCGCCGCGGCAAAGGCCGTTGCCCTGTTCCCGCAGCCGCCCGAACGCCGGGCGCCTCCCACGGAATGCTTGCAGAACGAATTCCTTTTCCGGCTACTGCGCCGCGACCGTCAGTTCGCGGGACAGAAGCCCCGTCAGGATCGAGCGCAGCGCATCCGGACGGAACGGCTTTTCGATCAGCGGTGCGGTATCGAAACCTGCGGGCAGATGTTCCCGGCCATAGCCCGAGACAAAGCAGAAGGGCACCTGCCTTTCGCTGAGCAGCGCCGCGACTTCGTCCACCGGTTCGCCTTTGAGATTGCCGTCCAGCAACGCCAGGTCGATTTGGTGGCTGTTCGCCGCCTGAATCGCCTCGGCCACTGTGCGCGACAGTGCAACAACAATTGCGCCGGCATCCTCCAGTTCAAGCCGCAGGTCCAGCGCGACCAGCGGCTCGTCCTCGACCAGCAGAACGCGGGCGCCGGCAAGGGTCGCGGGACGCAGCACCGGCGCCGCGCCAGAGCAGGGCAGCAGCGTGGCCTTTGACTTAAGCGCCGTGACGCCGTCGGACAGCCGGATCGTCCAGATAACCCCCGCAGGGTTCCATTCAGCGGTGACGGCATTTGCCTCGCCGCCCCCGGCCGCACCGATCAGGGTCATGCCAAAGCCGTCCCTGGCGGGAGCGGTAACGGGTGGCCCGCCCGTTTCGCGCCAGACAAGCGTTAGCAGGCCGCCCACCAGGGTCCAGTCCAGATCGATCATGCCCTGCGGCGTGGACAGGGCGCCGTATTTCGCGGCATTCGTGCCCAATTCGTGCAATGTCAGCGCCAGGCGCAGCATGGTGTCGGGCGCAAGCTCGACCGGCGGGCCGTTGCGGCGCAGCCGGTCGCCGTCCAGTGTCCCCGAACTGATCTGGTCGTCAATCAGCTGATCCAGCGGCGCACTGGCCCAGGTGGCATCCGACAGGATGGAATGGGCACGCGCCAGCGCCTGCAGGCGGCCGCCAAAGCTTTTCTCGAAATCCGCCAGGCTTTCCGACTGGCGCAGGCTCTGGCGGGCGATCGCCTGGACATTGGCCAGCGTGTTCTTGATGCGGTGGTTCAACTCTCCAATCAGCAGTGAACGAACCTCCTCGGCCTGCTTGCGCTCGGTGATGTCCAGGATCTGCAGCGACAGCGACTTCTGCCCCCCCGCATCGGACAGGACCGAGCCATAGATCTCGCAGCTGATCGGACCCACCGCCGCGTGATCCAGAACCATCTCGGCCGAAAAACGGGGGGCGGCATCAATGCCGGCCTTCAGCCAGCCGGCCAGTTCTTCCGCGCCGGCCGCGTCCAGCCAACCAGAGGCCGATGCGGTCATGCCCAGCAGATCGCCCGCCCCGCGCCCGAACATCCGTTCGGCCCCTTTGGACCAGCGGCGCACGCAAAGGTCGCGGTCCAGCGTCACGAAGGCCAGGGGCGAGTTGTCGTTATGGGCCTTCAGTTGCGCCATGACCCGGTCGCGATGGCGGGCGATTTCCTGCATCTCGTCGCGCTGGCGTTCCAGTTCCTTGGCCTGGCGACCGATGCGGAAGAACACCTCGGCCTTGGATTTCAGGATCACCGGGTCGATCGGCTTGAAGATGTAATCGACCGCCCCCGCCTCATAGCCGCGGAACCGGCGCGCCTCGTCCATCTCGGCGGCGGTAACGAAGATGATCGGAACACCGCGCGTGCGTTCGGTGGACCGCATCAGTTCGGCCAGTTCATAACCGTCGGTGCCGGGCATCTGCACGTCCAGAAAGGCCAGCGCGTAATCGTGCATCAGCATCAGTTCCAGCGCCTCGGTGGCCGACCTTGCGCGGTCCACCACCAGCCCGTCGCGCCGCAGCAGAGCCTCCAGCGCCATGATGTTTTCAGCGATGTCGTCGACAATCAGGAACCTGATGGTGTTATCGAGCATGTGCGGTCTCCTGAGAGGCAGTGCGGCGCCAGATCCTGTCTGGCTCTTCGAAGGGCGCGAAGGCCGTGGCATGGGCCGAGAAACGCAGGGTTTCATGCGAACCGAGGCCCAGGAAGCCGCCGCGGGCCAATGCCTCGGCAAAAAGGCCCAGGGTGCGGTCCTGCAAGACGGCATCGAAATAGATCAGCACGTTGCGGCAGCTGATCAGGTGAACCTCGGAAAAAACCTGGTCCGAGGCCAGGTTGTGTTCGGTGAACACCGTTCGCGACCGCAGCGACCGGTCGAAGGCCGCCCGGCCATAGGCCGCGGTGTAATAGTCCGAAAGCGATCCCCGACCACCCGACCGCTGGTAGTTTTGCGAAAAGACCGGAAGGCGGTCGATGTCGTAGACGCCCGCCTCGGCGCGCGCCAGGGCGCGGCGGTTGATCTCGGTCGCGTAGAACAGCGTGCGGTCGAACAGCCCTTCTTCGCGGAAGAGGATCGCCAACGAATACAGCTCCTCGCCATCGGCGCAGCCGGCCACCCAGACCTTGAGCGAGGGAAAGGTCTGCAGATGCGGCAAAACCTCCTGGCGCAGCGCCAGGTAATAGTCGGGGTCGCGGAACATCTCGCTGACCTGCACGGTCATCGCATCGATGATCTGGGGCAGCACGGCCGGTTCGTGCAGCAGGCGGCCCTGAAGCTCAGACAGGGTGGCGCAGCCAAGCCGCTCGCGCGCCAGATCGGCCCGGCGGGCCAGCGACGCGCGGGAATAGGACCGGAAGTCATAGTGATAGCGCCGGTGCAGGGCCTCCAGGAACAGGTCCAGTTCGATGGCGTCACCAGGCCGCGCGGGAACGGGGTCCAGGCTCATCGCGGCATCCACACGCGGGTCAGCGACAACAGCTTGTCCACGTCCAGGGGTTTGGGCAGATAGTCGTTGGCACCAGCCTGCAGGCACTGGTTCTGGTCGTCGGCCATCGCCTTTGCGGTCAGCATGATGATCGGCAGCGACTTCCAGCGGTCGATCTTTCGGATCTCGCGGGTGGCGGTCAGCCCGTCCATTTCCGGCATCATCACGTCCATCAGCACCAGGTCCACCCTGGGCTGTGCGCCGTCTGCGATGCGGCCCAATGCCTCCAGCGCCTCGCGGCCGTTGCGGGCGATCTGAACCTTGGCGCCGTGCGGCTCGAACACGCCGGTCAGGGCATAGACGTTGCGGATGTCGTCCTCGACCACCAGGATGCGGCGCCCCTCCAGCTGCGCGTCGCGGTTCAGCGAGGCAGCCAGCATCTCGCGCTGCTTTTCGGGCAGGTCCGACACCACCTGGTGCAGGAACAGCGTCACCTCGTTGATCAGACGCTCGGGCGACTTGGCGCCCTTGATGATGATCGAGCTGGAATAGCGCCTCAGCCGCTGTTCCTCGGCCTCGTTCATGGCACGGGCGGTATAGACGATGACCGGCGGAAAGGCGGCGGTGCCGTCCTCGTCCAGCTGTTCCAGCAGCTCGAACCCCGACGCATCGGGCAGCGTCATGTCCAGCACGATGCAGTCCACGGTCCGGCTGCGGCAGATCTGAAGCGCCTCGGCGGCTGTGCCGGCGCCCACCGTTTCGACCTCGTCGCTGGCCAGCAGGGCCTTCAGCCCCTCCATCTGCGCGGGATCGTCCTCCACGATCAGCACGCAGCGCAGCCGCTGTTCCAGCCGGTGTTCCAGACTGCGAATCGCCTGTTCCAGCTGCTCGCGCGGAACGGGTTTCAGCATATAGCTGATCGCGCCCTGGGCCAGCGCCTCCTTGGTATAGTCGTTGGCCGAGACGATGTGGACGGGAATGTGCCGCGTGCTGGTGTCCCGCTTCAGCCGGTCCAGCGCTGACAGGCCGGAATGGTCCGGCAGGCCCACATCCATCACGATGGCCTGCGGCAGGAAATGCCGCGCCGCGCGGACACCATCGTCGGCACGCCCCACGCAGACGCAACGGAAACCCAGATCCTGCGCCAGCCCGTAAAGGACCTTGGCAAAGGCGGGGTCATCCTCGACCACCAGCATCACGCGATCGCCCGGCTTGATTGCGGCGCGGTCGTCCTCCAGCCCCGGCAGCGCGTCCAGCAGCAGCGCCTCGGGCGCCGCTGCCAGCTCGGGCACGGGTGGCGCGACCACGGCCCCCCCCTGCGCGCGCGTGGCCGAGGCGGGCTGGCGGATGGCGGGGGCTGCCGGCAGGATCAGGGTAAAGACGCTGCCCCGCCCCTTTTCGCTGCTCAGCGTGATGCGCCCGCCCAGAATATCCGCCAGCTCACGCGAGATCGACAGGCCCAGCCCGGTGCCGCCGAACCGGCGCGAGATTGTGCCGTCGGCCTGACGGAATGCCTCGAAGACGGCCTCCTGCTGGTCGCCGTCGATGCCGATGCCGGTATCCTCGACCGAAAAGGCGATCCCCTGCCCCAAAGGGGCCACGCGCAGCGTGACGCGGCCGCGTTCGGTGAATTTCAGCGCGTTCGAGATGAAGTTCCGCAGCACCTGTTCCAGCCGCTGGCAGTCGGTTTCCAGTTCCCCGACACCCGGCGCGACCTCGGCGGTCAGTTGCAGCCCCTTGTTCTTGGCCTGCATCTCGAAAGCGCGGACCAGCTTGGTTGTGACGGTCCGAGGATCGATCCGGTCACGCGACAGTTCAAGCTTGCCCGATTCGATCTTGGACAGGTCAAGGATGTCGTTGATCAACGCCAGAAGATCCTTGCCCGAACTTTCAATTGTTTCGGCCCACCGGACCTGCTCCTCGGTCAGGTTGCGCCCGCGATTCTCCGACAGCAGGCGGGACATGATCAGCAGCGCATTAAGGGGCGTGCGCAGCTCGTGGCTCATGTTGGCGACGAATTCGGACTTGTATCGGCTTTCACGGGCCAGCTGCGCGGCCTGGTCCTCCAGCATGCGGCGGGACCGGGCCAGCGCATCGCGCTGCTCCTCCAGTTCCTGCGTCTGGCTTTCCAGCTGGGCGTTCTGGTTTTCCAACTCGGTCTGCTGCATTTCCAGCCGCCGCTGGCTGTCCTGCAGCGCCCGGGTCTGCTCCTCCAGTTCCTCGTTCGACGCGGCAAGCTCCTCGGTATGGCTACGAAGTTCCTCGGCCTGACGGCGGGTTTCCTCCAGCAATTCCTGCAGCTGCTCGCGGTATTGCGCCGAACGCAATGCGATCCCCAGCTTGTCGCTGATCCGGTCGAACAACTCCTCGATGCGCCCGCTGGGCGGGGTGTCGAGCCCGAATTCCAGCACACCATTCACCAGCTGCCCATCGCGCAGGGGGACCATCAACGCATGCGGCGCGCGCCCGCGGCCGAGGCCCGTGGCCCAGCCAAGCGCCTGATCGGGCGCCATGGCGATCCCAAGAACCCGGCGTTCGGCGACGCAGCGGCCCAGGTGACCCTCGCCCTCAAGCACGCGATCGGCCAAGGCAGCCTCGTCCACGCCCCAACTGGCCAGCCGCTGATAGCCGTGGCCATTGCGGGCATAGGCCACTGCCGCGCGCGCGCCCACGCGATCGGCCAGCACCTGAAGGATCTGCCGGCCAAGCCGTTCGGCCGACAATTCGCCCTGCATTGCACGGGACACCTCGACCTGACCCTCGTGCACCCATTCGCTTCGGGTCAGTCGCTCTCGGTTGATGATCAAGGCCCGGCCCGCAAGGCCCAACACCAGGTAGACCAGCCCCGCCATCGTCCGGTTGGCCGCTGCCACCCGCGGATCGATGCCGGCCTGATCAAAGATGAAGCCGATGCCCATCAGAACACAGGCCAGCACGGCCACCGCCACCGGTATCAGCGGCTGGGAACTAACAAAAGCCAGCGCCAGCGGCAGGATATAGATCAGCCAGACGGCCGTCCCCAACGGGAACTGGGCATCGAGAAAAAGCACGCCCCCCAGCGAGGCGGCAATCACCACAAGGATGGTCAGGTCCTGGATCTTTGGCACGGGGTCTCCTGCGGCGCCGACATTCCGCCGAACTTTTCGACGGCGACCGTCGAACGTCCGGCAGAACCGGAAGGTTCAATGCGGCGATACAAAAAAAGATGGATGCGGCTGGGCCACGGTGGATCGCGGCGGTCGGGCTGACGTGGTTGACTAGCGGATCAAGCGGTCAATGTCGATATCAAACCACCCTGACCTATCCATAGGTCAGGTGCGGCGGCCGGGCGCGCGGGGCGGCCAGATGCGGCCCCAGACGCCGTCCTGCCGGATCAGGGCATGGTGCAGCGCCGCACCCAGATGCACCGCCAGCACCGCGATCAACGCGAATGCGGCCACGGCATGCACCGTGCTGGCGACCTCGGCCAACGACTTGGAGCGGCCCACCAGCGCCGGCAGGCCCAAGGCGTCCAACCCTTCGATGGGAAAGCCCCCTGCCCGCACCCGGACATAGCCGCTGAGGGGCAGCGCGACCATCAGGACGTACAGGGCCAGGTGAGACCCGCGCGCCGCCCGCCGCTGCCAGGCCGGCAGGGTTGCGGGCAACGGCGGCGCCGGATGCGTGATCCTCCAGATCACCCGCAGGGCCACGATTGGGATCAGAATGCTGCCCAGGTTCTTGTGGAAGATGAACAGGACATCCTGCAGCCCGCGATCTAACCCGTCCCGGACCATGATCAGCCCCGCCGGGATCATCGCCAGGACCGCCGCCGCGACAATCCAGTGCAGCACGCGGGCCGTCGTGCCATAGCCGGGATCGTGATGATCCATCGCCAGATCCTCCTCTTGCCGCAGGATAGTCCGAACCTGCCGTTCCGCATAGCTTTTTGCACCGCAGCTTGACGGCGGACGAACCGGCCATATGGTCGTCTGATGCAGATGCCCCATTCCCGTGCGACCACAACCACATGCAGGACCGGGCCGACTCGCCTGCCCCGGGGTCTTGCAACGGCCGTGGCGGCAGCCCTGATCGTCCACCTGGCGACCTCTGGGCTGATCTTGAACCAGGGACAGGCGATCTGGCCGGGGGCAGCGATCTTTCTTCTGGCGACCGGACTGGTGGTCGAAGGGATGCGGCGGCATTACCCGCATGACCGGGTCGGCGCCTGCAACGGCGTCACCTTGATGCGCTTGGCACTGGCGACGGCGTTGCTGGCACCTCTTGCTGCCGGGGCGGCGGCTGGCTGGGTCGTGGGTGCGGTGGCGGGCGTGGCCCTGGCCCTGGACGGCGTGGACGGGTTCCTGGCCCGGCGCAGCGGCCTGGTGTCGCAATTCGGCGGTCGCTTCGACATGGAGGTGGACGCGGCCCTTGCCCTTGTTCTTGCGCTGCATGCGGTGGCCGCCGGACCCCTTGGGCCGGCGGTTCTGGCCTTGGGGCTGATGCGCTATGCCTTTGTCGCAGCCGGGGCGATCTGGCCCTGGATCAGGGCGCCCCTTCCCCCCAGCCTGGCGCGCAAGACGGTCTGCGTCGTGCAGCTGGCCACATTGATCGTCCTGCAGCTGCCGCCCCTGCCGCAGGATGGGGCGACGGTGCTGGCGCGGCTGGCTGCGCTGGCGCTGACCTGGTCCTTTGGCCGCGACCTGCTGTGGCTGTGGAGACACCGTTGAGCCGCGCGCGCCTGCCTGTCGGGGCGCTGCTGGCGGTCCTGATCCTGCATGGGATCATCGTCCTGCCCGCCCATCCCGCCGATCTGTCCCCTGCCGCATGGCTGCGCCCTGCGCCCGAGGTGGCGATCATCCCACTGGCGCTGGTGGGACTGGGTACGACATGGGCCGGCAGGGTGATGCGTCCGATGGTTGCGGCCGTGATCCTGCTGGTGACACTGCTGAAGCTGGCCGATCTGGCCATGCTGGAAAGTCTGGGCCGGCGTTTCAACCCGGTGGGGGATCTGCCGCTGATCGACGCCTCGGTGCGGCTGCTGGCGGGCAGCCTGGGCGGCTTTGCGGCGGCGGCCGCGATCGCGGCGGCGGCGGGGCTGGTGATCGGGCTGATGGCCGCCCTGTGGTGGGCCACTGGCATCTGGATGCGCCTGGCCGGACAAAGGCGCCGCCTTCGGTGGTTCGGTCTGACGGCAAGCGCGGGGCTTGCAGGCGCGCTGATCATTCTGCCCCGCGCGGGGATCGACCCGCCTATGCCCCACGCAACGCTCTATGGCGTGGAGCGGACCGCACTTGCCGCCCGCACGATGGCCGAGTTGCGGGCGTTTCGCACCGAGGTGGCACAGGACAAGGTGGACATGCTGCCCGACCACTTGGCGCTGATCGACCGCGACGTGCTGGTGATTTTTTTGGAAAGCTATGGCCGGACCAGTTTCGACACCCCCTTCTATGCCGGGCAACACCTGAAGATCCTGGCGGATGCCGAAAGCGGGTTGCAGAGGGCGGGGCTGGCCATGCGGTCCGGTTTCGTGACCTCTCCAACCCATGGCGGGCAAAGCTGGCTGGCCCATGCGACCTTGGCCAACGGGTTGCTGATCAACGACCAGACGCGCTATCAGGCGGCCATTGCCAGCGGGCGCAGGACGCTGTTTCACCACGCACGCGCTGCGGGGTTCCACACCGCCGCCGTCATGCCCGCCGTTGTTCGCCCCTGGCCCGAGGCCACGACGATGGGGTTCCAGACAATCCTTGCCGCGCCCGATCTGGGCTATCGCGGGCTGCCCTTCAACTGGGTGACCATGCCTGATCAGTTCACGCTGGCAGCGGTCGATCGCCTGCTGCGGACCGGGCAGCATCCGCAGCGGCTGTTCGCCCAGATCGCGCTGATTTCGTCCCACGCGCCTTGGGTGCCGGTGCCTGAAATGGTGGCGTGGGATCAGGTGGGCGACGGCACGGTCTTTGACGCCATGGCGCAGGCGGGGGACCCGCCCGAGGTCGTGTGGCGCGACCGCGAAAGGGTGCGCCGGCAGTACCGCCAGTCCATCGGCTACACCCTGCGGACGGTGCTGGACTATGCCCGGCTGCATGCGGATGATCCGCCGCTGATGATCCTGATCGGCGACCATCAGGCGGCCAGCTCGATCGGGCTGGATGAACGGCGGCAGGTGCCGATCCACGTGCTGGGGCCTGCGCACCTGGTGGAGCGGACAGCGCCCTGGGGTCTGGTGCCGGGCCTGATCCCGCCACAGGACAAGATGCCCTTGCCGATGGAAGAACTGCGGAACCGCATCCTGCGCAGCTTTTCGGGACCGGCGGGGGACCCGCCCGCATGACCTGGACCCGGACGCTGCAGATCATGGGTGCCGTGCTGTTGCTGAGCCTGTTCTGGGCAAGCTTCGACGGGCGGCAGGCGCTGCGCATCCTGGCCGGGGCGAAGCCCGGCTGGCTGGCGGCGGCCTTGGGCGCGTTGACGCTGCAGACGTTGCTGTCGGCCTGGCGGTGGCGGGTCACGGCCCGGCAGCTGGGCCAGATCATTTCGCGGCGCCGGGCAGTCGCGGAATATTATCTGGCGCAGGTGGTGAACCAATCGCTGCCGGGCGGCGTCGTCGGCGATGCCGGGCGGGCGCTGCGCGCGCGGCACAAGACCGGGCTGCGCCGAGCAGCGGCGGCCGTCGCGATCGAGCGTCTGGCCGGCCAGGCGGCACTGTTGGTCATCCTGCTGACCGGCGCCATAGCCGCGACACTGGTACCGGGCGGTCTGGACCTGCCCCCGTCGATTCTGTGGCTGGTCGCGGTCCTGCTGGCCACGGGAACCATTGGCATCTTGGCCATCGCTTTCGGGGGGCGCCTGCCGGGCCGCGTGGGTGCGGGCGGGCGTGACCTGCGGCGTATGATCCGGCTGACCCTGCTCAGCCGAAACGCGCTGCCCCGCCAGATCCTGCTGAACCTGGCAATCACCGCCGCGAACCTAGCGGCCTTCGCCTTCTGCGCGCGGGCCACGGGCACTGTCCTGTCGCCGGTCCAGGCTGCCGTTCTGGTGCCCCTGATCCTGCTGACGATGATCCTTCCCCTGACGATCAGCGGATGGGGGTGGCGCGAAGGGGCGGCGGCCGCCCTGTTTCCGCTGGCGGGGGCTGGTGCCGCGGCGGGCCTGGCGGCCAGCCTTGCCTTTGGCCTGATGTTTCTTGCCAGCTCCCTTCCGGGCCTGATCGTGCTGCTGGTCCAGGGCCGCAGGGCGCAGCCGGCGCCCCTTGTTCCTGTTGCCGCAAAGGCCGATCCATGACAAATCCTCGCCCCGCCGCGCTCGCCCTGCCGGGCGACAGCACCACGCTGACCGGCGGCTATATCTATGATCGCCGTCTGGTCGAAGGGTTGCGCGCCCAAGGACGCGCGATGCAGGTGGTCCAACTGCCCGACAGCTTTCCGACGCCAAATGACACGGACATGGACGCCGCGCTGGACCAGCTGGCTGCACTGCCCGCCGATGTGCCGGTCATCATCGACGGGCTGGCCTTTGGCGCGCTGAACACAAAAGGTCTGGCGCGGGTGCGGGCGCCGATCATCGCCCTGATCCACCACCCGCTGGCGCAGGAAAGTGCCCTGCCCGCCGATCTGGCCGATCACCTGTGGCGGACTGAGCGGGCCAACCTCGCCCTGGCGCGCCACGTTCTGGTGCCCAGCCCCCATACCCGCGACATGCTGATCCAGCGTTATGACGTGCCGACGACCTGCGTCACGGTGGTGCGCCCGGGCACCGTCCGGCCCGCACGAAAGCTGGAGGTGACTGCCGCGCAGCCGCCGCTGATCCTGTCGGTCGGCATCCTGCACCCGCGCAAGGGACATGACGTCCTGATCGCGGCGCTGTCCCGCCTGCGCGACATGGACTGGCAGGCCGTGATCGTCGGCACGCCGTGGGACCTGGCGCATGCGGCCGAACTGACGGCGCAGGTCGCGGACCTTGACCTGGGCGCGCGGCTGGTTCTGGCCGGACGCTTGCCCGCCGACGATCTGCAGGATCTTTACCGCGGCGCATCGATCTTTGCCCTGGCGACCCGCTACGAAGGCTATGGGATCGTCTTTGACGAGGCGCTGTCGCATGGCCTGCCGATCGTCAGCACCCTTGCGGGCGCGGTGCCCGGCACTGTGCCTCCGGATGCCGGCATCCTGGTCGCACCCGACGACCCGCAGGCGCTGGCCGCTGCCTTGCGCGACCTTCTGGCCGACCCCCAGGCAAGGGCGGCCCGCGCCGCAGCCGCCGCGCGGGCCGGGGCGCTGCTGCCGGGTTGGGACGACGCGGCGCGGCTGGCGGGGTCGGTGCTGGACGGGCTGGCGCCCTAGGCCGCGCGGGTCTGCGCCGGATCGTCCAGCCGGATCACCCGGTCGCAGACCTTGGTCAGAAGGTCTGTGTCATGGCTGACGATCAGCAGGCCCATCCCCGTATCGCGCGCCACATCGACCATCAGCCGCGTCACCTGGGCCTGCGTGATCAGGTCCAGCCGAGAGGTCGGCTCGTCCGCGAACAGGAACACCGGATCCAGCAGCAGAACGCGCAGCAGCGCCATCCGCTGCAACTCGCCCCCCGACACCTCCGACGGACGGCGCTGCAGCAGTTGCGGCGACAGGCGCAGCCGGTCCAGCAGCGCGCCGATGCGGCCCTTGTCCAGCCGGTGCCGCGCAACAAGGTCGGCCAGCGACCGCCCCAGGGTCACGCTGCCGGGAAATGCACTGGGCGGGTCTTGGTACAGCTTCTGGAACCGGACCGCCGCGCAGCCCGGCGCGCGGGTGACGGTTCCGCCCGCCAAGGGAACCAGTCCCAGAAGTGCGTCGCCCAAGGTGGACTTGCCGCAGCCGCTTGGGCCGGAAATGCCGATGATGTGCCCGGGCCGCAGATCGATGTCCATGCCGGAAATCAGCACCCGCCCGCCCCGTGCGACCGACAACCCGCTGGCGCTCAACACCGTTGCGCCGGCCACCTGCCGCGGCCGAGGGTGCGGCCAGGCGGCCGGATCGGCGGCGATCAACGCGCGGGTGTAATCGTGCTGCGGGTCGGCCAGCACCTGCGCGGCCGGTCCCCGCTCGACGATGCGGCCGTTCAGAACCACCACCAGGTCGCCGCTCAGCGCGCGGGCCAGCGCAAGATCATGAGTGATGGTCAGCAGCCCGCCGCCCGCCGCGGTTTCGGCCAGCAACAGGGCGCTGATGTCGTTCCGGCGACCGGCGTCCAGGCCCTTGGTCGGCTCGTCCGCAATCACGATGCGGGCGCCTCCGGCACGGGCGGCGGCAAAGGCTGCGCGCTGCGCCATGCCGCCCGACAGCTGATCGGGCCGCCGGTGGCCCGCCTGCGCCAGGCCCAGTTGCGCCAGATCCCCGGCAGCGGCGGCGCGGGCCTGATCCCAGGGCAGGCCGCGGACCAGGGCATGACCCTCGGATACCTGGGCCGCGGCGGGCATCAGCGGGTCCAGGGACAGCCAGGGTTCCTGCGGCAGGATCCCGATCTGGCGCCCCCAGAGGCGCCTGAAGGTGGAGGGCCGACCCGGATCAAAGACCTGGCCCGCGACCTGCACGCGCCCCGCTGCCGTCAGGCCCGACGGCAGCGTGCCTATGATCGCCTGCGCCAAAAGGCTTTTGCCCGATCCGGTTTCGCCCAGGATCGTCAGGGGGCGCCCCGCGTGCAGCGCAAGCGACGCGGGCTGGACCAGGCATTCGGACCCGGCATGGACGGAAACATTCTCGGCGGACAGAAGCAGGCTCATCGGCGGCCACCTTGGGCAAGCAGGTTCAGGGCCAGGATCGTCAGGAAGATCGCGATCACCGGCTGGAACAGCGCCAGCGGCGCCTCGCGGTAATAGGGCAGCAGCTCGACCATCATCAGCCCCAGTTCGGGCGCGGGCGGGCGCATCCCTACGCTGACAAAGCCAAGTGCTGCGATGGTCATGATGGCAGTTCCCGCGCCAAAGGCTGCCACGGTCAGCAGAACCGGCGCGAGGTCCGGCCACAGATGCCGCCTGAACACATAGCCGGGTCCAAAGCCCAGCAGCCGCGATGCCTGGACCCCCGGCGCCGCCAGCTGCCGCGCGACCGTGGCGCGGGTCAGGCGGAAATACTCGATCCACAGAACAAGCGTCAGGCCGATCCAGAAGGCCAGTGGCCGGTCGGCAACGATCGCGGTCACGATCAGCACCATCAGCAGCCCCGGCAGGGCCAGGACGCTGTCGGCCAACAGGCACAGCGTCCGGTCGATCCACCCCCCGCGCCAGGCGCTCAGCACGCCAAGGCCCACGCCGACGATCCCGGCCGTCAGCACCGATGCTGCCGCAATGCTCAGCGACAGCCGCAAGGCGGCGGCCAGCCGCGCCATCAGCGACCGGCCCAAGTGGTCGTAACCAAAGGGTGCGGCCGCATCCGGGCCGGCCAGGGCCTTCATCAGGTCCTGTTGCAGCGGGTCGGTGAACGTCAGAACCGGGGCCAGCAGCGCAAAGCCCACCACCAGCGTCAGAAGAACAAGCCCGATCCAGCGCAGCCGGCCAAAACCGTGCCGCGCCACGGGCATCAAGGTCGTGTCGGACATTGTCATGGGGTCCGGGCTCCTCTGGGGTCGATCAGGTGGGCAGCAAGATCGGTCAACGCGTTCAGCAGCACGAAGCCCAGACCCAGCAGCAACGCGGTGCCCTGCACCATCGGCACGTCGCGCCCGAAGATCGCGTGCACCAGGGCATGCCCGATGCCGGGCCAGCCAAAGATGGCTTCGACGACGACCACGCCCTCGATCAGCAGGACAAGCTGAAGGCCAAGAAAGGTGACCAGCGGCACCCCGATGTTGCGCAAGCCGTGGCGGCGCAGCATCTGCCGTTCCGACAGCCCCTTCCAGCGCCCGAAGGCATAGTCGGGCCGCGCCGCCACGCCGGCCATCGCGTCGCGGGTGACGCGGGCCGAGATCGCGGCCAGCCCCAGGGCCAGCGTCAGCGCCGGCAGGATCAGGTGGTCCGCGCGGCCATGACCGGCAGCGGGCAGCCAGCCCAGCTGGATCGACAGGGTGACGATCAGGATCAGCCCCATCAGGAACTGCGGCACGGCGCGCAACGCGGCCGACAGAACCAGAAGGCCGCGGTCAAGCCAGCCGCCTGCATGCAGCCCCGCAATGACCCCAAGCGGTGGTCCGATCAGCAGCGACAGCGCCAGCGACACCCCCGCCAGCTGCAGGCTCGCCCCCAGCTGGTGACGGATCTCCTCCATCACCGGGCGCCCCGAGATCAGCGAGGTGCCGAAATCCAGCCGCAGCAGGTCGCCAAGCCAAGCGGCGAAGGCCGACCAGCCGCTGCCGTCCAGCCCCAGCTCTGCGCGGACCTGCGCCGCCGCCGCCGCATTGACCATGTCATAGCCATAGCGGCCGGCGGCGATGCGGAATGCCGCGTCACCGGGCAATGCCTGCATCATCAGGAAGGTCAGCCCGCCCACCAGAAGCGCCACCAGCAGCGCCTGGACCATACGGTATCCCAAGGCGCGCAAGGTCATTCCGTCCAGTCCATCCGCGACAGGCCGATGCTGCGTTCGAACGGGTCGATAGCGGCACCGGTCACGCGGGTGCTGACGGCGGCGGTCTGCTGATACCAGGCGACCGGAATGACGGGCAGTTGGTCCTGCAGGATGGCCATGGCCTGATCACGCTCGGCCTGGCCGCCCTTGCCCGATGCCAGGTCGCGGATCAGGGTCGCAAAGCCTTCATCGTTCCAGCCCATCGCGCCCCAGTCCCCGCCGGTCGCATAGTCGGTCAGGATCGTGCCGATCGGGTCCGGGACCAGCGCAAAGTTTCGCGCCAGCAGCGCCAGATCCAGCGATCCATCGCCGTGGCGAACCGGGATCTCGGACGAATTCGTGGAGTCAATTGTCAGCTCGACCCCGATCTGGGCCAGCATTTGCTGAAGCACCGCCGCCGACAGGGGCAGTTCGGGGCGGTCGGGATAGGTGGTCAGGACCAGGCTGAAGCGCTGGCCGTCGCGCGTCAGAATGCCGTCGGGTCCGGGTGTCCAGCCCAGCCCCTCCAGCAGGGCCCGTGCGGCCTGGGGGTCATACGCCAGCGGCGGCAAGCCATCGACGTGCCAGTCCGGCACCGAAGGCGGCAACAGCTGGTCCGCCCCTGTGGGATAGCGCAGGATCGCCTGCGCCAGCCCGTCGCGATCGATCGCCAGGCTAAGGGCGCGGCGCGCATCGGGTTCGGACAGGACCGGGTGGCCCGCATTCACCTTGACCAGCAGCGAACGCGGGATCGGCACCGACATCACCTGAACGGTTTCAACCGAGGCCAGCCGCGCCACCGAGGCCGGGTCCAGCGTAAAGACATAATCCGCATCGCCGCTTTCTGCCAACAACGCCCGCGTCTCGGCCCGGCCCACGGCCTGGTAGGTCACCTGCGGGATATGGGCAGCCTCGCCCCAGTAGCCGTCGAAACGTTCGGCCTCCAGGCGCAGCGGCTCCTGCATCGCGGTCAGGCGATAGGGGCCGGTGCCGATCACTTGCGTGGCGTTGCCGGCCGCGTCATAGGCCGCAGGCGCATAGATCAGCGCACGGTATTCGGACAGAAAGGCTGGCAGGGGCGCAAAGGGTTCCGACAGCGTGATGCGCAGGTCATCGCCTGCCGGTTCAATGACGGTGATGGGCGCAGTATCCAGCAGGCCCGGCTTGGCGCGTGCGTGGTTCAGGGCACTGGCGACGGTGCCGGCGGTCATCGGCGTGCCGTCATGGAAGCTGACGCCCTGGCGCAGCCGGAAGATCCATTCCAGTCCATCGTCCGAGACGGTCCAGTCCGTGGCCAGCCCCGGCACGAGGCGGCCGTCTGCATCGGCATTCACCAATGTTTCCGCCAGTTCCATCTTGATGAAGATTGCCCCCGAAGTCGAGGGATCGGCGCCCTTGATCTCGAAGGGCGCGACGACATCCAGCACCCCGTCCGTGGCGAAGGCAGGGGCGGCAAGGACCGTGGCTAGGGCAGCAGGCAACAAGTGGCGCATGGCAGAATCTCCGGACAGTTTTTGTGATGCTATTACATCACTATTGTCTCGCTGCAACCCGCTTGCTTTGCATTTGCAGGCCATGCACAACGGACGGAAGCATCGACCGGAGATCCCAATGAAATCCCTGTTCCACCTGGCCATCCATGTCACGGATCTGGACGAAGCGCGCCGGTTCTATGGCGGCGTCCTGGGCTGTGCCGAGGGGCGATCGACCGACACATGGGTCGATTTCGACTTTTTTGGGCACCAGCTGTCGTTGCATCTGGGCACCCCCTTTACCACCACGCGTACCGGTCGGGTGGGCCCGCACATGGTGATGATGCCGCATCTGGGGGTGGTGCTGCGGCTGTCGGACTGGCTGGCGCTGTTGGACCGCCTGCAATCGCACGGGGTTGTTTTCGACATTCCCCCTGTGACCCGGTTCCAAGGGGAACCGGGGGAGCAGCGCACCATGTTCTTTTTCGACCCTGCTGGCAATCCGATCGAGGTCAAGGGCTTTGCCGACTTCGACGGGCTGTTCGCGTCATGAGCGGCTTTGTCATCCCGGCGCCGCAGGTCACGTCCCTGCCCGTGCATGGCAGCACCGACCGCTTTCCGGTGCGGCGCATCTTCTGCGTCGGGCGCAACTATGCCGACCATGCCCGAGAGATGGGCCATGACCCCGATCGAGAACCGCCGTTCTTCTTTACGAAACCCGCCGATGCGCTGCTGACCGACGGGGCGGCCCTGGCCTATCCTCCCGCCACCGGCGATCTGCATTTCGAGGCCGAACTGGTCGTAGCGCTGGGAGCGGGCGGCAGCCAAGTCGCGTCCACGGATGCGCAACGACTGATCTGGGGCTATGCCGCCGGTAATGACATGACGCGCCGTGATCTTCAGGCCGAGGCCAAGCGGATGGGCCGGCCCTGGGACATGGCCAAGGGATTTGACGCCTCCGCACCCTGCGGGGCGGTTTATCCGGTGGACCAGACGGGGCCGATGGACAAGGGCCGCATCACCTTGGAGGTTGACGGGCAGCTCCGCCAGGACGCCTGCCTGTCGCAGATGATCTGGCCCGTGGCCCAGATCATCGCCCACCTGTCGCGGCTGGTAAGGCTGGCGCCGGGCGACCTGATCTTTACCGGCACGCCCGCAGGGGTGGGCGCGGTGCAGCGTGGTCAGACGATGACCGTGCGGATCGAGGGGCTGGGCGATCTGGTCACGCAGGTGACCTGACGCCCCAGCCCTCAGCCCAAGGCATAGCCCGTGCCGCGGACCGTCCGCACCGGATTGTCGCCACCGTTCTGCATCAGCGCCTTGCGCAGCCGTCCCACATGGACATCGATGGTCCGCGTATCGACATAGATGTCGCGGCCCCAGACGCGGTCCAGCAGCTGTTCGCGCGTCCATACCCGGCCCGGCTTTTCCATCAGCGTGGACAGCAACCGGAATTCGGTCGGACCCAAGTGCAGGGATTGGCCGCCGCGGAAGACGCGGTGTTCGGCCGCATCCAGAATGATGTCGCCAAAGGTCAACCGCTCGCCCATGGTGGCGGGGCGCGTCCGGCGCAGCTGGGTGCGCAGGCGGGCCATCAGCTCGACCACGGAATAGGGTTTCACCACGTAATCATCGGCGCCGGTTTCCAGGCCGCGCACTCGGTCCACCTCTTCGCTGCGGGCAGACAGCATGATGATCGGGATGTTGCGGGTCGAGGGGTCGGCCTTGACCTGCCGGCAGACCTCGATGCCGCTGACCTTGGGCAGCATCCAATCCAGCACGATCAGGTCAGGCTGTTCTTCCTGAACCAGCAGCAGCGCATCTTCGCCATTGTCGGCGACCACCACGTCGAAGCCCTCGGCTTCAAGATTGTAGTGCAGGACCTCGCGCTGCGCGCCCTCATCCTCGACGACCAGAACGCAAGGAGCCTGACGCGACATGATCAGGCCCCGCCTGCCGGAACGACGGGCACGCTGTTGCTTTTGGGCCGGGCTTCGTCGGGCAGTTCCCCGGTCACCAGATAAACGACCTGCTCGGCGATGGTGGTGGCGTGGTCGCCCATCCGCTCGACGTTCTTGGCGATGAAGTGCAGATGCATGCAGGGCGTGATGTTGCGCGGGTCTTCCATCATGTGGGTCAGGAACTCGCGGAACAGGGCATTGTACATCTGGTCCACTTCCAGGTCGCGCTGGCGCACATCCTGGGCCAGGTCGGCATCGCGGCGGATATAGCTGTCCAGCGCGTCCTGAAGCATCTTGTTCACCGCCTGGCTCATCCGGCGCAGGGCGATGCCCGCGCCTTCGATCACCGGCAGATGCGACAGGACCTCGGTGCGCTTGGCCATGTTCTTGGAATAGTCGCCCACCCGCTCCAGCGAGGCCGAAATCTTGATCACCGCCAGCACCATGCGCAGGTCTGTCGCGGTCGGTGCGCGCAGCGCGATCAGCCGGGCCGCATCCTCGTTGATCTGCGCCTCCAGCGCGTCGATGGCCTTGTCGCGGCGGCGGACCTCCTCGGCCAGCTCCTCGTCGCGGGTGTCCAGCGCGGTCGCGGCATCGGTGATCGCGGCCTCGACCATGCCGCCCATCTTGACCACCATGGCCTGGATCGTCTCCAGGTCCCGATCAAAGGCCGACGAGATATGCTTGTCGCGGTTCATGTCTTGTCCTTTCAACGGCCTCAGCCGATCCGGCCCGAGATATAGGCTTCCGTCCTGCTGTCCTGGGGGCGCGTGAAGATGTCGTCGGTGTCGCCGTATTCGACCAGGTTGCCCAGGTGGAAGAAGGCGGTCTTCTGGCTGACGCGCGCGGCCTGCTGCATCGAGTGCGTCACGATGACCACAGAATAGCGTTCGCGAAGCTGGTCGATCAGTTCCTCGACCTGGCTGGTGGCGATCGGGTCCAGGGCCGAGCAAGGCTCGTCCATCAGCAGGACCTCGGGCGAGGTCGCGACAGCGCGGGCGATGCACAGACGCTGCTGCTGGCCGCCGGACAGGCCCGTACCCGGTTCTGCCAGTCGGTCCTTGACCTCGTTCCACAGGGCCGCGCCGCGCAGCGCGGCTTCGACGATGCCATCCAGGTCCGCCTTGTTGCGGGCCAGCCCGTGGATGCGGGGGCCATAGGCCACGTTGTCATAGATCGACTTGGGAAAGGGGTTCGGCTTCTGGAACACCATACCGACGCGGGCGCGCAATTGAACGGGGTCCACGCGCCGATCATAGATGTCCTGCCCGTCCAGCCGGATCTCGCCCTGGATCCTGGCGCTGTCGATCGTGTCGTTCATCCGGTTGATGCAGCGCAGAAAGGTCGATTTCCCACAGCCCGACGGGCCGATGAAGGCGGTCACGGTTTTATCGAGGATGCCGACGTTCACATCCTTGATGGCTTGTTTGTCGCCATAGAAGACCTGCACGTTGCTGGCCGAGATCTTGATGTCCTGCTGGCTCACAGCGGTCTCCGTTCGGGTCGTATCATACATGTTAGGATGTCCTCGCAGGATTACCAACGGCGCTCGAACTTGCTGCGCAGATAGATGGCTAGGGCGTTCATCAGCACCAGAAAGCCCAGAAGGACCAGGATCGCGGCCGAGGTGCGCGCGACAAAGCCGCGCTCGGGGCTGTCGGCCCAGATGAAGATCTGGGTGGGAAGGGCGGTGGACGCATCGAAGGGCGTGGAGGGGGCCGAGGTGACAAAGGCGTTCATGCCGATCAGCAGCAGCGGCGCGGTTTCCCCCAGGGCCTGGGCCAGGCCGATGATGGTGCCGGTCAGGATGCCGGGCATGGCCAGCGGCAGGACATGGCCAAAGACGACCTGCTGCTTTGATGCGCCGACGCCAAGGGCCGCTTCGCGGATCGACGGGGGCACGGCCTTCAGCGCCGCCCGTGTGGCGATGATGATCGTGGGCAGCGTCATCAGCGCCAGCACCAGGCCGCCCACGAAAGGCGCCGAACGCTGCATTCCGAACCAATTCAGGAACACCGCAAGCCCCAGCAGCCCGAAGACGACCGACGGCACGGCAGCCAGGTTGTTGATGTTCACCTCGATGATATCGCTGAAGCGGGTCTTGGGCGCGAATTCTTCAAGATAGATCGCTGCGCCGATGCCAAGCGGAAACGAGATCAGGAAGCAGACCAGCAGCGCGTAGGCGGATCCGATGATCGCGCCCTTGAGGCCGGCCAATTCCGGAAAGCGGGAGTCGGCCTGCGTGAACAACGCCCAGTTGAAGGGCAGCGTGATCCGTCCCTCGGCCTCCAGCTGGCGGAAGGCGGCGATGTCCGCATCGCTGAGGCGGCGGGTGGATTCGTCTGAAAGTTCGTCCACGTTGCCCTTTTTCAGCTGGTCATAGACGTCCGACACCGGCACTCGGATCTGGATGGTCTGGCCGATCAGGGATGGATCCTCGACAATGCGGTCGCGCAGCACGAACTGGGCCGCGTTCGACACAATGCCCGACAGCGCGCGCATCCGCTCCTGCGGGGCCTCCGGGAAGGTGGCCTGCATCGCCTCGGCGATGACGCCGCGATAGTTGCCCCCGGCTGGATCGGCCGCATCCACCATCTCTGCCGAAACGGGCACATCCAGCGTCACATGGGTCTGCCGAAAGGCCTGCGCCCCGCCTGAGATCAGCGTCCACAGCAGAATGCCCAGCATCAGGAAGGCCAGCATGATTGCGGCCAGGCCCAGGAACTTCAGCCCCGCCTCCTTCCGGTGGCGCCGGGCCAGCCGACCCTTGAACTCGTCCGAGGACCAGGTCGGCGCGGGCTTGCTGCGCTGGTTGGGAAGATCGGTCATCGCAGGCCTCAATCGTATTGTTCGCGGTACTTGCGCACGATGCGCAGCGCCAGGATGTTGATGAACAGGGTGACGATGAACAGCATCAGACCAAGGGCGAAGGCGGCCAGCGTCTTGGGGCTGTCAAAAGCGGTGTCGCCGATCAGCAGCGTCACGATTTGAACCGTCACCGTTGTCACGCTGTCCAAAGGGTTCAGCGTCATCTTGGCGATCAGGCCCGCGGCCATCACCACGATCATCGTTTCGCCAATGGCACGGCTGACCGCCAGCAGGACGCCGCCCACGATGCCGGGGATGGCTGCGGGGAAAAGCACGTTCAGCACTGTTTCAGACCGCGTGGCACCCAAGGCGATCGCGCCGTCGCGCAGCGACCGCGGCACTGCCGACAAGGCATCATCGGCAAAGGACGAGATGAATGGGATCAGCATGATCGCCATCACGCCGCCGGCGGCCAGCGCGGTGTTTGGCGCCACAGGAATGCCCAGCGCCGCCCCCCAGGCCCGCAGCGCAGGCGCGACGGTCAGGATGGCGAAGAAGCCGTAGACCACCGTGGGGATGCCGGCGAGCAGTTCCAGGATCGGCTTGGCCACGGCGCGAAAGCGCCGGTCCGCGAATTCATTGAGGTAGATCGCCGACATCAGCCCGATAGGAACCGAAATTGCGATGGCCACAAAGGTGATGACAAGGGTGCCCAAGAAAACAGGCAGCACGCCAAAGGCGCCCTCGGCCGCGATCTGGTCGGCGCGGATCGGCATCTGCGGCTCCCACCGGGTGCCGAACAGGAACTCCGTCAGGGGAACCATCTGGAAGAAGCGGATCGATTCGAAGACCAGCGAGAAGACGATGCCAAAGGTTACGATAACCGCCACCAGCGAGCAGGTGATCATCAGACCCATCACGATCCGCTCGACCGCTTGGCGGGCGCGGAATGCAGCAGCGACCTGGCGTCGGGAAACAAGAAGCAGAATTGCCGAGAGCGCCGCGACCACGGCCACCATCAGCCAGGCCGAGTTGGCGCGCAGGTCGTTCATCCGTTCGGCCGCCTCCAGCTTCCACGGCTCGGGCGTGCCAAAGACGCGGCCCTGGGCCAAGGACTGGATTTCAGACAGGACCAGTTGGGGGTTCGCCATATCGGCCAAGGCGCCGTCGGGAAGACTAGACATCGTCAGCGTGTTGATTACGCCGTTCTGCAACATGATCCACAGGATCGTCACCACGACCGCCGGCACCAGGATCAGCAACAGGCCGTAAAGCCCGTGGAACATGCCGAGCGAATGCAGCCGCTCGCCGCGATCCCGCAGCGCCAGCGCGGCCCGCCTGTTGATCATGTATGCTGCCAGAGACGCACTCAGCAGCAGGGCAAAGGCCAGACCTGTCATGGGATCCTCGTGATCGTGATGGCCCGCCCCGCACGAGGCGGGGCGGGCCGGAAGATTTACTCGGTGACCGAAAAGTCACCCTCACCCGAGGTCACGCGCGCCTGAAGCTCGGCACGCTCGTCGGCGGGCAGCGCGACCAGGCCGCGCTCGGAAAGGTAGCCGGTGTCCGACAGGGCGTTTTCGGACATGTATTCGTCCACGAATTCCTGCAGGTTCGGGATCACGCCGCGATGGGCGTCCTTGACGTAGAAGAACAGCGGGCGCGACAGCGGGTATTCACCCGAGGCGATCGTCTCCATCTCGGCATCGACGCCGTTCAGGTGCACATCGATCAGCGTGTCCATGTTCTCATAAAGGAAGGAGTAGCCGAAGATGCCCAGGGCGTTCGGGTCCGTGTTCAGGCGCTGCACGATCAGGTTGTCGTTCTCGCCGGCCTCGATGAACGGGCCGTCGGTGCGCATCCGCGAGCAGTTTTCCTTGACCCAATCCGACTTCTTCTCGGCCGCTTCGGCCAGTTCCATTGCGGCGGCGTTCTCTTCGCAGCCGGCATGCATCGCCAGTTCGACAAAGGCATCGCGCGTGCCCGAGGTCGGCGGGGGGCCCATGACGGTGATCGCGACATCGGGCAGCGATTCGTCGATCTCGGACCAATTCATGTAGGGGTTCGGGACCAGCTTGCCGTCCTGGACGATCTCGGCCGCCAGGGCCAGATAGACCTGCTCCAGCGTCAGGTTCCAGTCGGCTTCGCTGTTGCGGGCGACCGCCATGACCAGACCGTCATAGCCGATCATCGCCTCCGTGATGTCGGTCACGCCGTTCGAGACGCACAGGTCGTATTCCGATTTGGTCATCGCGCGCGAGGCGCCGGTAATATCGGCGGTGTTTTCGCCCACGCCTTCACAGAAGATCTGCATGCCGCCGCCGGTGCCGGTCGATTCGACGATCGGGGCCGGCGCACCGGTCTGGTTCGAGAATTCTTCGGCAACGGCCTGCGTGTAGGGGAACACCGTCGACGAACCGACGATGCGGATCTGGTCGCGGGCCGCGGCAGCGGTGGCCGAAAGGGCGATCACGGACAATGCCGTGGCGGTGATACCGAAGCTCTTCATGTCTGTACTCCAGAGGGGTGGGAACTGGTTATGGTGCCTGCACCCCTAATGCCGGGCTGTGACGGCTATGTATGATTCTGGTGACAGTTTCATGACAGAACGGACGCCGAAATAGCGGCCTGTTACAAAAACGCCCCGCAGCCATTGATGCGGGGCGGATCTTTCGGATGGGGCCGGTCGCAGCGTGTCAGCCCCAGATGTCCTGGAATTCCCGCCATTCACGGGTGCCCATCCCGGATGTCTCTTGTGTCACCACCTCCCCGGCCAGGCGGCGCTTCAGGGCGGCCGCGGCCTGGGCCGACAGGCTGACCGCGTCCATCCGATAGTCGCGGAAGGCGTTGAAGGCCGCGGGAACCCAGTCGCGGGTGATGTCGCACATGACATCGGCATAGGCCCGGATCTCGTACTGGGCATGGGCGTCGGCCCGCAGCCGCAGGAAGTGCAGCAGGTTGTGCAGATCCACCTTCCAGTACCACTGGGTATAGATGTTGGCGGGCAGGTTCATGCGCGCCAGTTCGCGCGCCAACCCCTGCTGGCCGTCCTGGCTCAACATCGCTTCATAGTTGTCATAGCTGCGCATCGCATCCTCGCGCAGCAGGTCCAGCACGCGGGCGGCCTCGGCGCCCTGCAACACCTCGCCCCGTCCCTGGTTGTTCTGGCTGGACTGCGCGGCCAGCTGCTCGGGCGCCGGGATGTAGAACTCCCGGTCCAGGATTGAATACCGCGCGGAATATTCGTTCACGTTGGCGGTGCGGTGGCGGATCCACTGGCGGGCCACGAAGACCGGCAGCTTGACGTGGAACTTGACCTCGCACATCTCGAAGGGGGTCGAGTGCCAGTGCCGCATCAGGTAACGGATCAGGCCCTCGTCGTTCTGCACCGACTTGGTGCCCTTGCCATAGCTGACCCGCGCCGCCTGGCAGATGGCCGCATCGTCGCCCATGTAGTCGATGACGCGGACCAGACCGTGATCCAGCACCGGATGGGCCACATAAAGATGCTGCTCCATCCCCTCGGAGACGGCGCGCAGCGTCTGGCGCGGCGTTGAGCGCAGGCTGTCGATCTCGGCCTGCTGGTCGGGCGTGAGTGGCATGGCGCGGGGTCCTTTCAGGCGCTGCGATGGCCCTCGTCCTAAGTCAAGATCCGCCACCGGACAACCGGCATATGCACCCCCTAGACCCGCACCTTGCAGCCTGTTGTCCGCCGGGCACGACCGTGACAGTCTGCACCCGCAAAGACAGGAGACGCCCATGAACATCCGCTATCTGCATACGATGGTCCGCGTGAAGGACCTGGATAGAACAATGGAATTCTTTCGCCTGCTGGGGTTGGAGGAAACGCGCCGCATCGACAACGACAAGGGCCGCTTCAGCCTGGTCTTCATGGCCCCTCCGGGGCAGCCTGAATGCCCGGTCGAACTGACTTGGAACTGGGACGGCGACGATGGCCTGCCCTCCGACAGCCGGCATTTCGGTCACCTCGCCTATCGCGTCGGCAACATCTACGAGATGTGCCAGACGCTGATGGACGCGGGCGTCACCATCAATCGCCCGCCGCGCGACGGGCACATGGCCTTCGTGCGCAGCCCCGACAACATCTCGATCGAGCTGCTGCAGGAGGGCGATCACCTGCCCCCGCAAGAGCCGTGGACCAGCATGGAGAACACCGGCCACTGGTGACAGGAGGGCGGCATTGCTGCCGCGCCGAAATCAGTAGATGTACCGGATCTGCTCGCTCCAGAACCGCTCGATGCGGCGGTTCTGGAGGTTCACCTGTTCCAGCGGCGGATCCTCCAGAACCCCGGACATGGACAGTCCCTCGGCATGGCGCAGGAAAAGCCGGTGCACCATGTCGCGGACCTTCTGCCCTTCGGGCGTCAGGCGTACACGGACCGAGCGACGGTCCAGATCGCAGCGTTCGTGGTGGACATAGCCCATCGCGACCAGCTTCTTAAGGTTATAGCTGACATTTGATCCCTGATACATGCCGCGCGAACGCAGTTCACCGGCCGAAACCTCTGCCTCGCCCAGGTTATAAAGGATCATGGCCTGAACCGGAGTCAGGTCGCCCCGGTGCAGGCGTTCGAATTCGTCCTTGACCAGATCCAGCATCAACCTGTGCATCCTCTCCAGCAGCTGAAGCGATTCCAGATATGCCTCGGTCATGTCGGGCAAGGCGGCGGCTTGGCAGTGATCGACCGTCGGAAGAGGGTCGCGGGGGGCGGGTGCGAGCATGGCGCGAGATGATCCTGTCCTGTTCGTCATGTCCCGACATTGACAGGAAAAAGACAATCTTCAGTTAAAGCCGGCCCCCAAAGCGGTCAGATTGATGAAAACTTTAGCGACCGGCGGCAAAGCGGCCGGCTGCGTGACGGGCGATGCGGTCAAGCATCGGCATCAGCAGATCCGGGGCGCCGCGGTCCGGGCTCTGACCCGCGCCGATCCGGGCAGTGACCCACAGGTAAAGGTCCTGGTCATTCTCGCCCAGCATCCGCTCATAAAGCTCCAGCTCGGCCTCGGTCAGCTTTGCCAGGCAGTCGTCGGCGAAATGACCCAGGATCAGGTCCATTTCCTTCATGCCGCGGCGCCAGCTGCGCATGTGCAGGCGTTTCAGACGGTGTTCGTGGGTTTCGGTCGTCTCAGCCATGATCCAAGGGCCTCTTGCAAGCGTTCCATGCGGGCCGGCCTTGTCCGGCAGGCGACGCGGGTCGACGCGCGGTCGTCTTCCGCGTCGCGGCGCCCCTGCCCCCCTCTTGCGGACGCTCCCGGCGTCCGTCAACAGGCAAACGGCAGCAAGGCGTCATGCCGCGGTGATCCGCCTCCGCTTGTGACGCAAAGTCAGGCGGCGTAAGCCAGCAGGCACAAATACCGCCCGCAGACACACGAGGTTCCCCATGGCGTTCATTTCCGACCGGCTGGCCCGCATCAAGCCCTCGCCCACCATCGCCATGACCACCCGCGCGGCGGAATTGCGGGCGGCGGGGCGCGACATCATCGGCCTTTCGGCCGGAGAGCCAGATTTCGACACGCCTGAACATGTGCGCGACGCGGCCAAGGCGGCCATCGACGCCGGCCATACGCGGTATACCGCAGTCGACGGCACGCCGTCGTTGAAGCGCGCGATTGCCGACAAGTTCGCGCGCGAAAACGGGCTGGACTATACGCCCTCGCAGATCACCGTGGGAACAGGGGGCAAGCAGATCCTGTTCAACGCACTGATGGCCACGTTGGATAAGGACGACGAGGTGATCGTGCCTGCCCCCTATTGGGTCAGCTACCCCGACATGGTGCTGCTGGCGGGCGGTGTCCCGGTCATCGTGGAATGTCCGCAAGCTTCCGGTTTCCGCCTGACCCCGGAGGCGCTGGAGGCGGCCATCACGCCGCGAACCAAGTGGCTGATCCTCAACTCGCCCTCGAACCCCTCCGGGGCGGGCTATGACCGGTCGCAGATGCGGGCGTTGTGCGACGTGCTGCTGCGCCATCCACAGGTGTGGGTGCTGGCGGACGACATCTATGAACACCTTGTGTTCGACGGCTTCGAATTCTGCACGCCGGCCCAGGTCGAGCCGGCGCTGAAGGATCGGGTGCTGACCATGAACGGTGTCAGCAAGTCCTATGCCATGACCGGCTGGCGCATCGGATACGGCGCCGCGCCCGAGCCGCTGATCAAGGCGATGGCCAAGCTGCAGTCGCAATCGACATCGAATCCCTGTTCGGTCAGTCAATACGCGGCCGAAGCCGCGCTGACCGGGCCGCAGGACTATGTCCGCGACAGCCGCGCCGTCTTTCAGCGCCGCCGCGACCTGGTGGTGGCGGGGCTGAATGCCTGCCCGGGGCTGGATTGCCCGATGCCGCAGGGGGCCTTTTATGTCTACCCGTCGATGGCGGGACTTTTGGGCAGAACCTCGGTCGGTGGCACGCGGATCACTGATGACGAGGCATTCGCCAACGCATTGCTGGACGAAGAAGGCGTGGCCGTGGTCTTTGGCGCGGCGTTCGGCCTCAGCCCTCATTTCCGCATCTCCTACGCGACCGGCGACGAGGTCCTGCAGGAGGCGGTGGCGCGGATTCGCCGCTTCTGCGAGGGCAGCAACTAGCGCGGGTGCGGCCGCGTTGGGCATCAGACGAGCAGATCAAAAGGAACAGAGCATGTTGCCCCACAACACCGTTGTGGTCGTCGCGGACGGCCACTCTGCCAGCATCTTCCGCAACGTCGCACGCCATGGGATCGAACTGGTTCAGATGGAAACGGTGACGCCTGCAAGCCTGTCGGACCCTGCCACCATGCCCGTGTTGGACGAAATCTCGCCCCGTGATGAGGAAGAGGCGGGCTTTGCCGCGCAGCTGACCCGGCATCTGAACAAAATGGTGCTGAAGCACAAGATGGAGGATGTCGCCATCATCGCCGACCCTTCGTCCCTGGGGGTCATGCGCAAGCATTACCACAAGGAGTTGCAGCTGCGGCTTCGCAAGGAAGTTGCCAAGACCCTGACCAATTCGGACATTCCGGCGATCCAGAACGCGCTGGCGTGATCGTTTGCCCTTATCGGCAGAGGACGCCCCAGCAAGGGGCGTCCATTGTTGTCAGAAGATGCCAAGCACATAAAGGATCACGATCACCACGACCGGAACCCCCAGAAACCATGCAACAATTCCTTTCATCTTCCCACCTTTCACATTGTCGTCAGGCAAACGCCCCCTTGCGCCCGCGGTTCCCGTTCAAAGGGCAGTCCAGCCGCCGTCGACGCTGATGGTGGTGCCGGTGATCTGGGCTGCTGCCTCGCTGCAAAGGAAAACCGCCGTGTCGCCCAGTTGCTGGGTGGTGGCGAATTCCTTGGAAGGCTGACGCTCCAACAGAACCTTTTCGATCACCTCATCCCGGTCCATGCCATATTTCGCCATCGTGTCGGGGATCTGCGCTTTGACCAGCGGCGTCAGGACATAGCCGGGACAGATCGCATTGCAGGTGATCGGCTCGCGTGCGGTTTCCAGCCCGGTGACCTTTGTCAAACCGACGATACCATGCTTTGCCGCGACATAGGCCGATTTGAAGGGACTGGCCGTAAGACCGTGGGCCGAAGCGATGTTGATCACCCTGCCCCAGCCCGCCTCGCGCATCATCGGCAAGGCAGCAGCCGTCGTGTGAAAGGCCGAGCTGAGGTTGATGGCGATGACTGCGTCCCATTTCTCGGCCGGGAAATCCGGGATTGCCGCAACATGCTGGATGCCTGCGTTGTTCACCAGGATATCGCACGCGCCCGTTTGCCGGATCAGGTTGCGGCATTCTGCGGCCTTTGACATGTCGGCGCGGACATAACGCACGCGCACCCCAAGTTCCGCAGCCAGACGGTCCGCCAGTGCATGGTCCTCGTCCCGTTCGGTGAAGCTGTTCAGAACCAGATCCGCCCCGGCGCGCCCCAGACGTTCGGCAACGCCCAGCCCTATTCCGGAATTTGACCCCGTCACGATGGCTGTTTTGCCCTTCAGGAATTGTTCGAACATCTGACGCTCCCAGGTTGCGCTCGGCCTCTTTGCAGGGATGCGGGGGCCGCTGTTGGGGTGCAGCTTGGGCAAAAAAAAGCGCCCGCACAAGGCGGGCGCAAGTCATGAGGCAGGTTTCATACAGGCAAGAAACCTATCGAGCAGTAAGGTATTTATACGCGAGGAACCGCCCGAGTCCAACACCCATCTTCCGGGCTTGGTTGACGCACCATTGCCGAGGCTGTTGATATCGCGGCCAAAGAACGACCCAAGGGGCAGCAGGCAATGCGAATCTTAAAAAACCTTAACAAATTCGCGATCAGAGGCACCCTGCCGCTGATCCTGGCCTGGGGCTTCAGTGTTGCAGCAATGCCGCTGGCAAGCCTTGCCGGCCCTGCTCATGGCATTGCAATGTATGGAGAACCTCAACTGCAGGAGGACTTCTCCCATCTGCCCTATGCCAATCCCGGCGCCCCTAAGGGCGGTGCGATTCGGCTGGCCGAGCCGGGGGGGTTCGACTCGCTCAAGCCTTGGATCCTCAAGGGCAACGCGGCTTGGGGCATGGGCCTGCACGTGACCGAGTCGCTGATGATGCGCTCGATCGACGAGCCTTTTACCCTTTACGGTTTGCTGGCCGAAACAGTCGAGACGGCGCCGGACCGATCCTGGGTTGAGTTCACGCTGCGCCCCGAAGCGCAGTTTTCCGACGGCAGCCCCGTCACGATCGAGGACGTGATGTGGTCCTATGAGACGCTTGGGACACAAGGCCACCCTCGCTATCTGGGCGCCTGGTCCAAGGTTGCCAGCATGGAGCAGACCGGAGAGCGCAGCCTTCGCCTGACCTTCACTGAACAGGACCGGGAGCTGCCCCTGCTGATGGGCCTGCGCCCGATCCTGAAGAAGGCGCAGTGGGAAGGCCAGGATTTCACTCAGTCCAGCCTGGAGCCGCCGATCGGCAGCGGCCCCTATGTCATCGACCAGGTTGATCCGGGCCGCTCGATCACCTTCCGCCGCAACCCGGACTATTGGGCGAAGGACCTGCCGTTGATGGCGGGCCTGAACAATCTGGACGAGATACGCTATGACTATTTCGGCGATGCCAATGCCATGTTCGAGGCGTTCAAGGCCGGCGAGGTGACCGTGTGGCGCGAGCTGTCGGCACAGAAATGGGCCGCCGAATACGATTTCCCGCTGGTCACCCGCGGTGATGTGATCAAGTCCGAGATCGCAAACGAACGGCCGTCCGGGATCGTGGGCCTGGTCATGAACACCCGCAATCCGATCTTTGATGATTGGCGCGTGCGTCAGGCGATGATCGAGATGTTCAATTTCCGCTTTATCAACCAGACGCTGAACGGCGGCACCGACCCGCGCATCACATCGTATTTCTCGAACTCGGTCCTGGCCATGGACGAGGGCCCGGCAACCGGGCGCGTGGCCGAACTGCTGAAACCCTTCGCGGACGACCTGCCGCCCGGCACGCTGGACGGCTACAGCCTGCCCGAAGGCAGCGAACGCGCCATGGACCGCCCGGCACTGCGCCGGGCGCAGGCGCTGATGCAGGAAGCCGGCTGGACGATCCAGGACGGCCGAATGCGCGATGCCCAGGGCCGGCCCTTCGATTTCGAGATCCTTCTGAACCAGAACGGCACCGCCATGCGGTCGGGGTCGGAAACGCAGCAGATCGTCAACATCTATGTGGAGGCGCTGCGCCCGCTTGGCATCATGCCGCGCGTCACGCTGCTGGACGCGGCCCAATATGTGGAACGCACGAACAACTACCAGTTCGACATGACTTGGTACGAGCGCGGCCTGTCGCTGTCGCCGGGCAACGAACAGCGCCTTTACTGGGGCCGCGACGGGGTGACGACGCCGGGCAGCCGCAACTGGATGGGCATGGACAGCCCGGCCGCCGAGGCGCTGATCGACGCCATGGTGCGCGCCGAGACGACCCAGGAATTCACCGCCGCCGTCAAGGCGCTGGACCGCGTCCTGACCGCGGGCCGCTACGTGATCCCGGTCAGCTTCTCGCCCATCTCGCGGCTGGCCCATTCGGCTGATCTGAAATATCCTGATCGCCACCCGATTTACGGCGACTGGCCAGGCTTCCTTCCGGAAGTCTGGTGGAAGGAGGCGAACTGATGCGCATGTTTTGGGTTACGTTGCTGGCTTGTGGCATACTGGCCGGATGCAACACCGTTGCCGGGGTTGGCGAAGATATCACAGGGGCGGCCCGCTGGTTCCAGGGCGCGATCCCCGCAGGAGGTTATTGATGAAGTGGCACCATGTGCAGGAAAACTGGGCGGCGTTCTATGAGGCCATCCTCGACAAATGGCCGGATGCCGACGAGAGCGATCTGGACGAGATCGACGGCGACCAGCGCGCCTTCGTGGCCTACCTGGCCGAGGCCACGGGCCAGGAGCCAGATGAGATCCGCGAGGAGCTGCGCGAATGGCTGACAGGAGAGATCCCGTCCGACGTCGTGATGGATCCTGGCCACGACAACCACTCGATCGCCCTCAGCGCCAAGTTCGTGAATGAGGGCGAGGACGAATTCGCCGATGATGCACGCTTCGGCGATGACGATCGTCCCAACGACGAGTGATGCGACTGGCTGACCCGGCCCCCGTGGCCGGGTCAGCATACTCTGGTCCCTGCTGACCCGGGGATGGTCCGCCCGCCCCCTTGTCCGGGTTCCGCTTTCGCCCGGAAAAGGCAGATTGTCGGGTTGAGGTCACGCCGCTCTTCTGCGACACGCGCACCGCACGGGGGTTGGGCAGACGCAGGAAGGCCGGATCATGTCCAGCACGCTGAAAATCGCCATTGGCAGCATCCTCGTCGGCCTTGTCGTTCTAGGGATCAAGACGCTGGCCTGGCGCATGACCGGGTCCGTCGCGCTGATGTCGGATGCCCTGGAAAGCATCGTGAACGTCGCAACGGCCGTGGCCGCACTGGTGGCAATCCGGGTCGCGCAGCGGCCGGCTGATCAGGGCCATCCCTATGGACACCACAAGGCCGAATTCTTCAGCGCCGTTCTGGAAGGTGTGCTGATCATATCGGCCGCGCTGCTGATCCTGCGCGAAGCATGGTTTGCCTTTCAGAACCCGCGCGAGATCCAGCAGGTGGGCGCCGGTATGGCGATCAATGCCGTGGCCGGGGTCCTGAATGCGGTCTGGTGTGCGGTGTTGATCCGGCAGGGGCGGCGGTTGCGGTCGCCCGCGCTGGTGGCTGACGGGCGACACCTTTTGTCGGACGTGATCTCCTCGGCCGGGGTCCTGCTGGGTGTGGGGCTTGCCGTCACGACAGGCTGGGCGGTCCTTGACCCGGTGCTGGCAATGCTGGTCGGCATCAACATCCTGTGGTCCGGCTGGAAGGTGATGGCGGCCTCGCTGAGCGGCTTGATGGACGAATCCGTTCCGGCGCAAACCCTGATCGCCATCCGCGAGATCATATCGGATTGCGGAACCGGCGCATTAGAGGCGCATGACCTGCGCACGCGCCATGCGGGCGCCGTCACCTTTATCGATTTTCACCTGGTGGTAGACGGGCAAACGACGGTTGCCGACGCCCATGTCATCTGTGACCGGATCGAGGCGTCACTGAAGGCGCGGCTTCCGCAGGCCCAGATCACGATCCACGTCGAACCCGAACACAAGGCCAAGCATTCGGGCGTGCTGGTGGTCTAGGCGGCCAGCCGCACCCACACCGGGACGTGGTCGCTTGGCTTTTCGCCCGCCCGCACGTCGCGATCCACCCCGGCCTCGACCATCAGATCGGCTGCCTGCGGCGACAGCAGCAGATGATCAATGCGAATGCCGTTGTCGCGCGGCCAGGAATTCGCCTGATAGTCCCAGAACGTAAAAGGTCCGCGCGTGGCCCAGGGGTCACGGATGCGGATCGCATCGGTCCAGCCCTGGTTCACGATGGCACGCAGCGCCGCGCGGCTTTGCGGCAGGAACAGCGCATCCTCAAGCCAGTTCTGGGGATGGGCCACGTCGCGCGGCTCGGGGATGACGTTGTAGTCGCCCAGCATCACGACTGGCATTTCCAGCGCCAGAAGTTCGGCAGCCCGCCCGCGCAACCGCTCCATCCAAGCCAGCTTGTAGTCGTATTTCGGCCCCGGTGCCGGGTTGCCGTTCGGCAGGTACAGCCCCGCGATCCGCACCGCTTGCGCCCCAACCACCGTCGCCTCGATATAGCGGGCCTGTTCGTCGCTGTCATCGCCGGGCAGGCCGCGGGTCACGTCCTCCAGCGGCAGGCGCGACAGGATGGCCACGCCGTTGAAGCCCTTCTGGCCGTGCGTTTCCACACTCCAGCCCAGGTCCTGGAAATGCTCGCGCGGAAAACCTTCGTCCACCGACTTGATTTCCTGAAGGACGACCAGATCGGCGTCGGTCGCCGCCAGCCAGTCGGTCAGCGCCTGAATGCGGGCCTTGACGCCGTTGATGTTGAAGCTTGCGATTTTCATGGCCGCATCTTTAGCGGCCACCGGGGGATTGGCAACCGCATCCCGCCGTGGCCGGGATCACATCGAAAAAGATGTTCCGCAGCCGCAGCTGCTGGTGGCGTTCGGGTTCTCGATCACGAAACGGGCCCCGATCAGTTCGTCGGTAAAGTCGATGACCGCCCCCGCCAGATAAGGCAGCGATACGGGATCGACCACGACCTGCTGCCCCGCACTTTCCAGAACCAGGTCGTCCGCTTCGGGGCGATCCAGGCGGATGTCGTACTGAAATCCCGAACAACCGCCGCCTGACACGGCCACGCGCAGCGGGACAGGATCCTTGCCGGCATTGATCTGGGCGAGGCGTTCAAAGGCGCGGTTGGTGACTTTCGGCGGCAGGTTCATGGGGCGTTCCCGTTTTCGTCCGTAGGCATCAAATATAGGGTCTGGCCCTGCAACCCGCAAGGAAGGCCACAGCCCTTGACCTCGACACCCGCTTCCCTGGCGCCCTATGCCTGCCACCCACAGGACAGCCGCGGCCGCCTGCATCCGGAACAGCTGTCCACCTTCCGCTCGCCCTGGCAGCGGGACCGCGACCGCATCATCCATTCCAGCGCCTTCCGGCGGCTGAAGCACAAGACGCAGGTCTTTGTCGAACATGACGGCGACGCCTATCGCGGCGATTACTTCCGGACCCGGCTGACCCACACGATCGAGGTGGCGCAGGTGGCGCGCACCATTGCCGGGGCCCTGGGCCTGAACACCGACCTAGCCGAGACGGTCGCCCTGGCGCATGACCTGGGCCACCCGCCCTTCGGCCATACCGGAGAAGACGCGCTGGCCGAGCTGATGGCCCCCTATGGCGGCTTTGACCACAACGCCCAGGCCCTGCGCATCGTCACCCGGCTGGAACGCCATTACGCCGACTTCGACGGGCTGAACCTGACTTGGGAAGCGCTTGAAGGCATTGCCAAGCACAACGGCCCCGTTACCGGGGACCTGCCCTATGCCTTGGCCGAAGTGAATGCGCAGTGGGACCTGGAGCTGCACACGAACGCCAGTGCCGAGGCGCAGGTGGCGGCCGTCGCCGATGACGTGGCCTATAACCACCATGACCTGCATGACGGGCTGCGTGCAGAACTGTTTACCGAAGCCGAACTGTCCGAACTGCCGGTGATCGGCCCCGCCTTCGCCGAGGTCGACCGCCTTTACCCCGGCCTCGACCCCACCCGCCGGCGCTACGAGGCACTGCGCCGCGTCTTTGGCGTCATGGTCGAGGATGTGATCGCCGTCGCCCAGAACCGCCTGACGGGGCTGCAGCCGCATTCCGCCGACGAGATCCGCAACATGGACGGCCCGATCATCCGCTTTTCCAAGCCGCTCTATCAAAACATCAAGGCGATCAAGTCCTTCCTGTTCCAGCGCATGTATCGCGCCCCTTCGGTCGTGGTGGAGCGCACTCGCGTGACCCAGATGCTGCATGATCTGTTTCCGCTTTATCTGCACGACCCGCAGATGATGCCGCCGCAGTGGGCCGAGGCGGCGGCGCTGCTGCCCGACCAGACGCAGCGGGCGCGTCATGTTCTAGATTATGTCGCAGGGATGACCGACCGCTATGCCATCGCCGAACATCAGCGGCTGATCGTCGCGGCGCGGTGAACCGGCGGGCACGCGCCTGCGTTGGGGGGCCATAAAGGAACCTATCAAAGGATGTCACGATGATCACTCGCACCGGATCGGCGAAATGGGAAGGCGGCCTGAAAGAGGGCCAAGGCCAGGTTTCGACCAAATCGGGCGCGCTTGATGCGCAGCCCTATGGCTTCAACACCCGCTTCGAGGACAAGCCCGGCACCAACCCAGAAGAGCTGGTGGGCGCGGCCCATGCCTCGTGCTTCTCGATGGCGCTGGCCATGATGCTGGAACAGGAAGGCATCACGGGTGTGTCCATTCAGACGACGTCGGACATTTCGATGGACAAGGAAGGTGACGGGTTCGCGGTCAAGAAGGCCCATCTGACCACCACCATCACCGCCGACGGCGACGAGGCCAAGATCATGGAAGTGGCCGAAAAGGCCAAGGCCGGCTGCCCGATCAGCAAGCTGCTGAACGCCGAGATCACCATGGACGCCCGGCTGGCCTGAGCCTTTCGAAACAACCTGCGCCGGCGCAATCGCGCCGGCGTTCGGCTGTCAGACCATCATTTCCTTAGTCGCCGTCAGCCTGAGTTCGGGATGATCCCGGCCAATGCGGTCGATGTCCCATTGCAGGCGCGTCAGGAAGACCAGATCGCCGTCATGGTCATGGGCCAGGTGCTGCTTGTTGGCGTTGGCGAATGCCTCGACCTTATCCTTGGGTCCGCTGACCCAACGCGCGCTGGTGAACTGGCTGCCCTCAAAGCGGACGGGGATGCCGTATTCCAGTTCGATCCGGCTGGCCAGCACCTCGAATTGCAGTGCGCCCACGACGCCCACGATGAAGCCCGATCCGATCGCAGGCTTGAACACCTTGGCCGCGCCCTCCTCGGCAAACTGCATCAGCGCCTTTTCCAGGTGCTTGGCCTTCATGGGATCGGTGGCCCGCACCGATTGCAGCAGTTCCGGTGCAAATGACGGGATGCCGGTAAAGCGCAGCGCCTCTCCCTCGGTCAGGGCGTCGCCGATGCGCAGCTGGCCGTGGTTCGGAATGCCGATGATGTCGCCAGCCCAGGCCTCCTCGGCCAGTTCGCGGTCGGCCGCCAGGAACAGCACCGGGTTCGACACCGCCATCGGCTTTTTCGACCGCACATGGACCATCTTCATCCCGCGTTCGAAATGCCCTGACGCCAAGCGGACAAAGGCCACGCGGTCGCGATGCTTGGGGTCCATGTTCGCCTGGACCTTGAAGACGAAACCTGTGACCGGCGTCTCCTCGGGCGCAATCTCGCGTTCGGCACTGTTCTGGGGCTGCGGCGGAGGACCGTATTGAGCGATCCCCTTCATCAGCTCCTGCACGCCAAAACTGTTGATCGCGCTGCCAAACCAGATGGGCGTCATGTGCCCTTCCAAGAACGATTTGCGGTCAAAGGCGGGCAGCAGCTCGCGCGCCATCTCGACCTCCTCGCGCAGTTTTTCCAGCAGGTCGGCGGGGACGTGATCCGACATGCGCGGATCGTCCAGACCGTTCAGCTTGATCGATTCCGCGACCTTGTTGCGGTCGGCGCGGTCCATCAGCTCCAGCCGGTCGTTCAGCATGTCATAGCAGCCGACGAAATCACGCCCGACGCCGATGGGCCAGCTGGCAGGCGCCACGTCGATGGCCAGGTTCTCCTGGATCTCGTCGATAATCTCGAAGGTGTCGCGGGATTCGCGGTCCATCTTGTTGCAGAAGGTCAGGATCGGCAGGTCGCGCAGCCGGCAGACCTCGAACAGCTTGCGGGTCTGCGATTCGACGCCCTTCGCGCCGTCGATCACCATGATCGCCGCATCCACAGCCGTCAGCGTGCGATAGGTGTCTTCCGAAAAGTCACTGTGCCCCGGTGTGTCGACCAGGTTGAAGCGATATCCATCGAAATCGAATGACATGGCCGAGGCCGAAACCGAGATGCCGCGGTCCTGTTCCATCTTCATGAAGTCCGACCGCGTGCGCCGCGCCTCGCCTTTGGCGCGCACCTGCCCGGCCATCTGGATGGCGCCGCCATACAGCAGGAACTTCTCGGTCAGCGTGGTCTTGCCGGCGTCGGGATGCGAGATGATCGCGAATGTCCGGCGGCGGGCGATTTCGGGCGGAAGATCGGGGCGGTTGCTCATGTCGGGGCTTTACCGCGACCGGGCGTCCGGCGCAATTGCCGCAATGCGACGTGTATTTGATCAAATTGTCTGCAACTAATGGTTGAAGAACAGGTTAACTGCGTCATCATATCCCAAGAGGGGAAAGGACCGCAGATGGATGGATCACTGGAGCAGTTGATGCGGCTGCTGTCTAATCGGGGACTGGAATGGCTGCGGCAGAAGATCATGGATCTGCCGGACCCTTGCCCTGTCGATCATCCGGGCCTTGGCCCCTTGGCGATGGCGGCGGGTTGCGCGCCTGTTCTTGGCGGCTTGCGCGGGCGCATTTCCCCCCTCGAGGTGATTGTGCTGCGGCGTTTCAGGCCGCTGCTGCTGCGCCAGGCGGCGCAGCGCGTGGTGGACGGCGATCGAAGGCCCGCGATACTGGACCTTGTCGTGGCAGGCGGCCTGGTGGCCCGGACGGACCCGGTCTGGCAGCTGGCCTGCGACACCTTGGCCGAAGATGCCGAGGTGCCGCTGGAACTGCGCCTGACGCTGTCGGACGATCCTGGCCTTGTATCCCAGGCCGAGGCGCTGCTGACCACCCCGCCGTCGGCCTGGATGTTCACCCCCTGCCACGTCCGGCGGGTGGCGACACTTGTCGCGGCGCTTTATCGTCATGGCGCCGCGCGACCCAGGCTTTCCAGCGCCCGCCAGTTCAGCGCCATCTTTGACCATCTGAAGGCGCTGGCGGTGTGGGCCCAGGCAGCCGGCTGCACCCTGTCCGTGGCGCGGATCGCCTTCTGCCTGCGGCTTGTGGACCCTGACCATGACATCGCCGATCTTGTGGCAGACCTGATCCAGGTGCAGCGGCCCGATGGTTCGTTTCCGCCGCGGCTTGGCTTTTCGACCTGCGACCAGACTTTTGCGGACGGAGTGGAGGCGACGCTTCTGGTCGTCATGGCCTTGCATCTGGCCACCTATCGGCGCTGGCGCGGGCCGACTCCGGTCTGGCTGCGGCCGCAGCCGCTGCATGCAGCCACGGCAGAGATTGCAGCGGCACTGGAGGCATCGGCAGGTGACACCCCGCTGGACCTGCACATGGCGGCCAGCCTGACACGAGCGACAGGACGGGACTGGCTGTTGCGCCTTGGTCCAACACCCCTTCCCGTGGACGCCGCCATGATGCAGTGCTTGGCGCGGATCAGCTTCCGCGACCCATCCGTGGCCCGCCGGCTGCGCGCGCACCTCGGTCTAAGCTCCGAGCGGAACGGCACGCAGGACAGCGTTGCCGCGGTTGAAATGGTTTGGCTGAGGGGCGGCCCTGTCTGCCTCAAGGGCCCGATGCCCGCGCCATTGATGACGCTGTGGCAGCGGGCCGCCGCTGCCGATGACAGGGTCACGTTCCGCGCGATGGCCCGGATCGCCCTGCACCATCAGTCGGACTTGCCGCCGCAGGCGATCCGGCAAATGGCGCGGCGGATGGCATCCACGGCCTTGGCCGATTGCACCGCGGGCATCAATGCAAGGAAGCTGCTGGAACACCTGGACGATCTGATCCTGCTGACGCAGCTGCTGGAAGGGGAGGACTTGGTCGCCGTGGCCGCCTGAACCGCTAAAAAAGTCCCGCGACATGGCCATGTTCGTCCAGACCAATGACCTCGGCTGCCGGCTGCCGCGGCAGGCCCGGCATCGTCATGACCTGCCCGCAGATGGCGACGACGAACCCTGCGCCCGCGTTCAGCCGCACCTCTCGGACAGGAATAACATGGCCCTCGGGCGCCCCCCGCAGATCGGGATCGGTGGAAAAGCTGTACTGGGTCTTGGCAATGCAAACCGGCATCCGTCCGTGCCCGGCGGCTTCCCAAGCCACCAGCTGCTCCTGCACACCGGGCGCCGCCTCGACGCGGGCAGCGCGGTGGATGCGGGTGCAGATGGTCTGGATTTTTTGCCACAACGGCATCTCGTCCGGGTAAAGCGTGCGGAAATCAGCCAAGTCACCCTCGGCCAGCTCCACAACGGCTTGGGCCAGATCTTCGGCCCCTGCCCCGCCCTTTGCCCAGTGACGACACAGGATCGCCTGCACCCCGTGCCCGGCGCAGTAGTCCCGCAAGGCGGCGATCTCGGCCTCCGTATCGCCGGCAAAGTGGTTCAGCGCCACCACGACCGGCAGGCCAAAGCTGCGGATGTTTTCGATATGTCGCCCCAGATTGGGACATCCGTGGGTAACGGCCGCGACATCCTCGACCCCCAGATCGGCCTTGGCAACGCCGCCGTTCATCTTCAGCGCCCGGATTGTGGCTACCAGCACCACGGCCGACGGCGCCAAGCCTGCAAGCCGGCACTTGATGTTCAGGAACTTTTCGGCCCCCAGATCGGCGCCGAAGCCGGCCTCGGTCACAACATAATCCGACAAGCGCAGGGCCGCGCGGGTGGCAATGACGCTGTTGCAGCCATGCGCGATGTTGGCAAAAGGTCCTCCGTGGACCAAGGCTGGATTGTTCTCCAGCGTCTGGACCAGGTTCGGCTGCAGCGCGTCCTTCAGCAGGACCGTCATCGCACCGTCGGCCTTCAGATCACGCGCCGTTACGGGCCGGCGGTCGCGGGTATAGGCGACCACGATGCGGCCAAGGCGGTCCTGCAGGTCGGCCAGGTCGCTGGCCAGGCACAGGATCGCCATGACCTCGGACGCCACGGTGATATCAAAGCCCGATTGCCGCGGAAAACCGTTGCCCGGCCCACCAAGGCCAAAGACCATGTCCCGCAATGCCCGGTCGTTCATGTCCATCGCGCGCCGCCAGGTGATGCGGCGGGTGTCGATGTCCAAGGCGTTGCCCCAATGCACGTGGTTGTCGATCATCGCGGCCAAAAGGTTGTGCGCCGAGGTGATGGCATGAAAATCGCCAGTAAAGTGGAGGTTCATGTCCTCCATCGGCACGATCTGGGCATATCCGCCCCCGGCTGCGCCGCCCTTCATCCCGAAATTCGGACCCAGGCTGGCCTCGCGGATGCAGATGGTGGCGCGCTTTCCGATGCGGTTCAATGCATCGCCCAAGCCGACGGTGGTGGTGGTCTTGCCCTCGCCCGCAGGGGTCGGGTTGATCGCCGTGACCAGGATCAACCGGCCTTGAGGGCGCCCTTCAAGGCCCGCGATGGCGTCATGGGTGATCTTGCCCTTGTCATGGCCATAGGGCAGGATCTGGCGGTCGGTCAGTCCCAGTATCTGGGCAATCTGATTTATCGGGCGCTTGGACGCGGCCCGGGCGATCTGAAGATCGGTTGACATCGGTTATCGTACCACCATCACAGACACGGGGGAGTGCCGCACCACCGTATTTGCGTCCTGGCTGATGAGTATACTGCGCAATTCGTCCGGCTTGACACTGGCCATGACGATCAGGTCCGCCCCATGTTTTGCGGCGGCTTTCAGGATGGTTTCCGCGACGTGGCCGTGTCCGACATGGATGCGGACACGGCTTTCATCAGGGAAATGCTGACCGGCAAAATCGTCCAGCGCTTCTTTCATTGCCCGCAGGGCCTTTTCCTCGAAGCCCTTGGGCAGAAAGGTCGCCACCATCGAGCTGCCAAAATCGTGGACGATGCCCAGCAGATGGATGATGCCGCTTTCGCCGGCCAGCCGACGCGCGACCGGCAGGGCCTTAATCCAGCTTTCAGGATTCTGAAGATCGACGGGCAACAGGACGTTGTCATGCATGTCGCGGATCCTTTCGGGGCTGCGGTGTATCGGCGGGGCTGGCGCGGCGGCGCTGCGCCCAGACCAGCAACCCCAGCAGCAGGAGGGCGGGCACATAGATCCAGTAGCGCGAGGGCGTCGCCACCGGCGCCTGCACACCCAGGATCGTTTGGTCCCAGTCCAGACCAGCCTCCTGGGCCGGGCTGTCAAAGGTCACGTTGTCGATGACGGTGCGGTCGCCGTCCTGGATCAATTCGATCCCTGCGGCGGCCAGCCGATCCTCGCCCGTCTCGCCTGCGGGGACGGGCAGCAGGGCTGCGAACTCGACCGGTGTGCCGATGTCGTTCAGCCCCGCAATGCGCAGGCGCAGCCCATCGCCCGGTTCACTGTCCTCCAGCGCCTGGACGAATTCGGTGCCCGGGCGCTCCTCGTAGGGAGGATAAAGATATCCCCAGAAGAAGCCCGGGCGGAATATGGTAAAGGCGATCAGCAGCAGGGCTGCGCTTTCCCAGATGCGGTTGCGCACCAGGAACCAGCCCTGTGTCGCCGCCGCAAACAGCAGCATCGCAAGGGTTGCGGTCGCAAAGACAAAGATGCCCTGCGCCCAGCCCACGTCGATCAGCAGCAGGTCAGTGTTGAAGATGAACAGGAAAGGCAGCGCCGCCGTCCGCAGGCTGTAGAAGAAGGCAACGACCCCGGTGCGGATCGGATCGCCCCCCGACACGGCCGCAGCCGCAAAGGAGGCAAGCCCCACCGGCGGCGTCACGTCCGCCATGATACCGAAGTAGAAGACGAACAGGTGCACCGCGATCAGCGGTACGATCAGCCCGTTCTGCTGGCCGAGGGTCACGATCACGGGCGCCAGCAATGCCGAGACGACGATATAGTTCGCCGTGGTCGGCAAGCCCATCCCCAGGATCAGCGACAGAACCGCAGTCAGCGCCAGGATTGCCAGCAGATTGCCGCCTGACAGGACCTCAACCACGTCGGCCAAGGCCGAACCGACCCCGGTCTGGCTAACCGCGCCCACGATAATGCCTGCCGTGGCGGTCGCGATGCCGATGCCGATCATGTTGCGCGCGCCCGAGATCAGCCCGTCCACCAGATCATCCGCCCCAGACCTGACGGCCTGTCCGGTGCTGGTATTGCCGCTGCGGTCGGCGCCGCGCAACCAGACCATCAGGGGGCGCTGCGTGATCAGGATGAAGATCATGTAGGCCGTCGCCCAGAAAGCCGACAGGCCCGGCGAGAGCCGGTCCACCATCAGCGCCCAGACCAGCACGACCACCGGCAGGATATAGTGCAGGCCGGACCGCACCGTCGGCCCCGGCAGGGGCAGCGCCGCCACCGGTGCATCGGGATCGTCGATCTGCAGCGGCTCTTCGCGCGAAGCGACCCACAGCAGCGCGACATAGGCCGCCGTCAGCAGCGCAAAGACGACATAGGGGGCATTTTCACCAAAGGCAGGCCGGATCCAGCCCATGCCGTAATAGACCGCCAGCGACAGCGCGCAGATGCCCGCGATGATGAAGGCGCCGGTCAGCAGGCGCCGCAGGATCGGCGGCGGCGTGTAGGACCGCGGCAGCCCTTCCATCCCCGCCTTCATCGCCTCCAGGTGGACGATATAGACCAGCGCGATATAGCTGATCGTGGCTGGCAGGAAGGCGTGCTTGACCACGTCGAAATAGGGGATGCCGACATATTCGACCATCAGGAAGGCCGCCGCACCCATGACAGGGGGCATGATCTGGCCGTTGACCGAGGATGCGACCTCGACCGCGCCTGCCTTTTCGCTGGAAAAGCCCACCTTCTTCATCAGCGGAATGGTGAAGGTCCCGGTGGTGACGACATTGGCAATGCTTGACCCTGAGATCAAGCCGGTCATCGCGCTGCTGACCACCGCTGCCTTGGCCGGTCCGCCGCGCATGTGGCCCATCAGCGAAAAGGCCACCTGGATGAAGTAGTTGCCGGCCCCCGCCTTGTCCAGCAGCGCGCCGAACAGCACGAAAAGGAAGACGAAGCTGGTCGAGACACCCAGGGCGATGCCAAAGACGCCTTCGGTCGTGATCCACTGGTGGTTGGCCACCTCGGTCAGCGAATTGCCCCGATGCGCGATAATCGAGGGCATGTAGGGGCCCAGGAACGTATAAAGCAGGAAAACGGTCGCCACGATCATCAGCGCCGGGCCCAGGCTGCGGCGTGTGGCCTCCAGCAGCAGCATCAGGCCGACAACGGCCACAACCAGGTCTTGGGGCAGAGGCGCACCGACGCGACGGCCCAGTTCGTCGCTGAAATAAAAGACGTAAAGCGACGCCGCCGCCGAAGTCAGGGCCAGCAGCCATTCCCATACGGGAACCCGGTTCTTGGGACTGCCCAGCAGGATCGCAACAATCAGTCCGGCGGCAATCAGCCCAATCCACCAGGCCGGCATGTCGGGCGCACCATAGATGAACAGGCCCGACAGGATCAGCGGCACAACAATACCCAAGCCCAGCTGGAAGGGCGAGCGTTCGGCTGGATAGGCCATGAAGGCGAGGAACAGGGCAAACGCCAGGTGAACGGCGCGGGCATCGGTCGCGCTGATGATCGCGAAGTTCAGCATGAAGGGCAGAGGCGAGGCGATCCACAGCTGGAACAGCGACCAGCACAGGGCGACCGTCAGGATCAGCTTGCCAACAAAGCCGGGCGGCGTGCGCGCACCGGTGTCGGATGACGCGACCAGTTCGTCCAGCTCCTCCTGCGTCAGGTCGCCCCGGCCCGCAGCCTGCAATTCGACGGCGCTTGCCTGCTGCTGAGGCGTGGCGACCTTGTGCTTGTCGGTTTCGTTCATCACGGCTTCCCCTGCAAAGCGTCTTGTTATCCTTGGCTCATGATGAAAGGGCGGCCCCGAAGGACCGCCCTGATCAGCGCCGGATCACTCGATCCAGCCGCGTTCGCGGTAATAACGTTCGGCGCCTGCGTGCAAGGGCGCGCTGTTGCCGTCGGCGATCATCTCTTCAGGCTCAAGGTCTGCAAAGGCGGGGTGCAAACCCTTGAAGCGGTCGAAGTTGTCGAAAACGGTCTTGACCACCTGGTAGACGGTCTCTTCGGGCACATCCTCGGAGGTGACGAAGGTGGCCTTCACGCCGAAGGTATCGGTTGGCTCGTCATTGCCGGCATACATGCCGCCGGGAATGGTGACCTTGGCGTAATAGGGATTTTCCTCGACCAGCTTGTCGATCGCCTCACCCGCGACTGTCACCAGGCGCGCGTCCACGGTCGAGGTCGCCTCCTGGATCGAGCCGTTCGGATGACCGACGGTATAGCTGATCGCATCAACCTGATTGTCGCCCAGGGCAGCCGACTGTTCGGCCGGGCGCAGTTCGGACGCCAGCGCAAAGTCGTCCATTGACATCCCCATCGCATCCAGCACGATCTCGAAAGTCCCGCGCGAGCCGGAGCCGGGGTTGCCGACGTTCACGCGCTTGCCCGCCAGATCCTCGAAGTTCTCGATGCCGCTGTCGGCACGCGCCACGACGGTGAAGGGCTCAGGGTGGACGGCAAAGACTGCGCGCAGACCCTCAAAGGCGTCGCCCTCATAGTCCGAGCTGCCGTTATAGGCATGGTATTGCCAATCTGACTGGGCAATGCCCATGGTCATGTCGCCAGCCTTGATGGCGTTGATGTTGGCAATGGAACCGCCGGTTGCGGGCGCGGTGCAGCGCAGGCCGGTTTCCGCGGTTTCACGGTTCACGAGGCGGCAGATCGACTGTCCGACAACATAGTAGACGCCGGTCTGTCCACCGGTGCCGATGGTGATGAACTGCTCCTCCTGTGCCAGGACCGGGCTGGCGGCCAGCGCGAAGGCGGTGCTCAGCAGGATCGGTTTCAGTTTGCTCATACGGCTTCTCCCTTGGTTTTTGACGGATGGATGCCCAAGGCACTCATCCCGCGCAAGATCGCGTGGACGTTAACGGTATTGGCAAGATTGAACAATGCCCGAAGCAGAACCGCCGCGTTCAGATGATGGTTCCGCCCGTGCGCCCTGCATCCGAAGGTTTTTCAGGAACCGGCAAGGGGCGGCGCGGCACCCAGCTGAACGGCCACGGACCGCCGCAGCTCCGGCAGCAACTCGGTCTCGAACCAGGGGTTGCGCCGCAGCCAGCCGGTGTTGCGCCAGCTGGGATGGGGCAGCGGAAAAACGCGGGGCACATGGCTGCGCCAGTCCTGTACCGTATCGGTCACGTTGCGGGCGCCCAAATGCCATCGCATCGCGTGCCCCCCCACCAGCAGCGTCAGTCGCGGCTGCAAAAGCTGCATCACGCTGGTGCGCCAGGTCGCGGCACATATGGGTGGCGGCGGCAGATCCGAGCCCTTGGCATCATATCCGGGAAAGCAGAACGCCATCGGCACAACTGCAATGCGGTCGCGGTCATAGAACTGGCTGGCACCGATACCCATCCAGTCCCGCAACCTGTCTCCGGACCGGTCGGTGAAGGGTCTGCCACTTTCATGGACGCGCGCGCCCGGGGCCTGCCCCACGATCAGGATGGGCGCGCCAGGGCGGAACCAGGCCACAGGCCGGGGCGCGTGGCGCGTGGCGGTGGCCGCGAACCTGTTCTTGCACAGGCGGCAGGCGCTGATCTGTTCGGCAAGCGGTATCATCACCGCCACTTAGTCTAAAAATCGCGCTAAAGAAGACTCGCGGCATCACGAATTACGTGGGCAGATGGCGAAGGCTGGACAGGCTGAACCGGTCGCAATATGGTCTGCAACTTGTAGGCGAGGCGCACCGCATGGCATGCCTTGCGCCCCATCTCCTCCGGTAAAGCAACGCCATGCTAGAATTCGACAACGTGTCCAAGTCGTTCTGGACAGGCAGGCAGCACAAGATCATTCTAGACCAGGCCTCCTTCCGGGTTGAACTGGGCCAGTCACTTGGCATCCTTGCCCCCAATGGGACGGGCAAGACGACGCTGGTGAACATGATGTGCGGGCTGGAAAAGCCTGACGAGGGACGCATCCGCCGCGACTGCCGCATTTCATTCCCGCTCGGCTTCATGGGCGGGTTGGTGTCGCGTCACACGGGCAACGAAAATTCGCGCTATATCGCCCGCATCTATGGGTTGGACCCGGACTACGTGTCCGCCTTCACACGCTGGCTGTGCGACATCCACGAATATTTCGACATGCCGGTGGGCACCTATTCCAGCGGCATGCGGCAACGGTTTACCTTTTCGCTGCTGCTGGCACTGGATTTCGACATTTACCTGATCGACGAGGGGATGCCCCAGACCACCGATGTCGACTTCAACCGCAAGGCGGGGCGCGTGCTGTTCGACCGGCTGAAGACCGCGACCACTGTCATCGTGTCCCATCAGCCCAGCACGATCGAAAAGTTCTGCAACCGGGCGGCGATCCTGCGCGACGGGAAACTGTACATGTTCGAGACCCTGGACGAGGCGAAGCAATATTATGACTACACTTCCTAAGGCCCGTCGCTATCACGGCTCCGTCTCGGACTCCGTCAAGCCAGGCCACGTCCGCCCCACCGAACCCGACAACCCGGCCGAACAACCCGAACAGGCGCCGGCCGGACCCGCCTCGGTCCGCCTGGAGGTGACGCGCCGAACCTCTCCGGCTCCGGCAGACGACGAGCAGACCCGGTTGGAGCGGTTCATGACGACCGAGCCGGTCGAAGACGGTTTCGCGGGCTTCAGCCTGAACAGGCCGGCGCCGGAACAGGACGCGCAGGACCCCGCGCTCGAGGCCAAGCTGGCCGCAATCCGCGCCGAGAACCTGACTGACCGGCAGCTGCGCATCGCCCGCCGGATCGCCAACCTGCACCAGATCAAGGTTGCGTCCAGCGAAGAGGCCGTGCTGCGCCTGCGCGAGCGGGGGATAGACCCGTCCCATCGCGGCAGCGTGGGCAGCATCCTGTCATCCGAAGGCAGCCGGGCGCAGACCTCGCCCGCGCAGAATGCACCCGCCCTTCGCCCCGTGGGCGTTCCCTCGATCGTGCCCGACACCTTGCCCGATACCGTGCCGGGCAAGCGCCCTGCCCTGCCCTCGCGCGAGGATCTGACCGAAGAAAAACGCGCGACCGAAATCTATCGGATCCAGCGCGATCTGGCGCGCAGGCGGCGCCGGCGCATGATGATGCTGGCAGCGCGCCTGTTCCTGTTCGTGCTTCTGCCGACGCTGCTGGTGGGCTGGTACTATGCCCGGATCGCGACGCCTCTTTATGCCACGATCTCGCAGTTCCAGATCCAGACCGCCGACGGTGGCCAAGGGGGCAGCATCGGCGGGCTTCTGGGCGGGTCCGGCATGGCGGTGAACACGGACTCCGTTGCGGTTCAAAGCTATCTGACATCGCGCGACGCCATGCTGCGGCTGGACAGGGACAAGGGGTTCAAGCGCGCCTATCAGGACCCTTCGGTGGACCCCGTCAAGCGCCTGGCCCAGGACGCGACGAACGAGGACGCCTATGCGGTTTACAAGAACTCGGTCAAGATCGGCTATGATCCGACCGAAGGCATGCTGAACATGGAGGTGATCGCCCCCGACCCGGACTTGAGCCGCGAGTTCTCGCTGGCGCTGATCTCCTACGCCGAGCAGCAGGTGGATGCCCTGACCGCGCGCAAGCGGTCGGACCAGATGGCAGGGGCGATCGAGACCTATGAGGATGCCGAGGCCAAGATGCTGGCGGCTCAGCAGCGGGTGCAGAACCTGCAGCAGCGCCTTGGCGTGCTGGACCCGGCGGCGGAAAGTTCGGTGGTGATGGGGCAGGTGTCGCAGCTTGAAGGCCAGCTGACCGAAAAGCAGCTGGAGCTGGGGCAGCTGCTTGCCAATCCCCAGCCCGTAGAAAGCCGCGTCTTGGCGGTTCGAGGCGATATTGCCCGCCTTCGCGAGATGATCGCCCAGACGCGCCTGCAGCTGACCGAAGACAGCAGCACCCGCAGCTCTCTGGCTGCCATTGGCGGCGAACTGCGCGTGGCCGAAGCCGAACTGCTGACCAGGCAGGAGCTTCTGTCCGCCGCCGCGGCGCAGATGGAAACGGCACGGATTGAAGCCAACAAGCAGGTCCGCTACCTGTCGCTGTCAGTTTCGCCCATTCCCCCGGACGAGGCAACATATCCCAAGGCCTTCCAAAACACGCTGGTGGCTTTCCTGCTGTTTTCTGCCATCTACCTGATGCTGTCGCTGACGGCCTCCATTCTTCGCGAACAGGTTTCGACATGACGCACCACAAACATATACCCATCGGCCAGATCACCTGCGGCAACGACCTGCCGCTGACGGTCATCGCGGGCCCGTGCCAGCTGGAAAGCCTGGACCACGCGCTGATGATCGCCGAGACGATGGCCGGGGCCTGTGCGGATGCGGGGGCGCATTTCGTGTTCAAGGCCAGCTATGACAAGGCCAACCGAACCTCGCTGTCGGGGCGCCGCGGCCTGGGCATCGACGAGGGGCTGCAGATCCTGGCCGCCGTGCGCGAACGCTTTGGCTGCCCGGTCCTGACAGACATCCATGATGCCGAACAAGCGGTGCGCGCGGCCGAGGTCGTCGACGTCATCCAGATCCCCGCCTTCCTGTGCCGCCAGACCGACCTGCTGCTGGCCGCTGGCCGCACCGGTGCGGTCGTCAATATCAAGAAGGGTCAGTTCCTGGCGCCTTGGGACATGCCGAACGTGGCCGACAAGGTCGCGTCCACTGGCAACCACAACATCCTGCTGACGGAACGCGGGACCAGCTTTGGATACAACACGTTGGTGGCGGACATGCGGGGCCTGCCCACGATGGCGCGGACCGGCTATCCCGTGATCATGGACGCGACCCATTCGGTTCAGCAGCCCGGCGGCCAGGGTGGTTCTTCGGGTGGTCAGCGGGAATTTGCGCCGGTCATGGCACGCGCGGCGGTGGCCCTGGGTGTTGCTGGAGTCTTCATCGAGACGCATCAGGACCCCGACAACGCCCCCTCGGACGGGCCGAACATGATCCCGCTGCACCAGATGCCGGCGCTGATTGCCTCGCTGATGCAGTTCGATGCCTTGGCCAAGGCCGACCCGCTGAACGCATGATCCGTACGCTGCTGATCTGTGCGGTCTTGTGGCTGCCCCTGGGGGCAGTCGCGCAGCCGGTCGAGATGCAGGGACCGGCGCCGTCGGGGGCGATCTCGATCACCGACGACGGCGCAACGGATCTTGCAATTCTTAACCGCATTTCTGGCATCCTGGCGCAACTACCTGAACTGGATGAATTAAGCGCCACCGTTGATGCCGGCATCGTCACGCTTCGCGGTGAGGTTGCAGAACAGCCCGCGGTGGATCGACTGAAGGCCATGGTCGCCCGCATGGAAGGCGTCGTGGCAATCAAAGATTTCGTGCGCCTGTCCACGGACCTGGCGACGCGCTTGGATTCGGTCCGTGAAAGGTTCCAGGCACGCCTGACCCGGATGATTGCGGGTCTGCCCTTCCTGGTGATGGGTCTGGCCGTGGGGGCGCTGATCGTTCTTGGTGGCGGCTGGCTGTCCCGGCGGGAGGGCATTCTGTCGCGCGTGGCTCCCAACCCCTTCATTGCCGGCTTCCTGGCGCAGGCCATCCGGCTGGTCGCTTGGATCGTGGCGCTGGTGGTGGCGCTGGACCTGATGGGCGCGCGCGCCTTGCTGGGGACCCTTCTGGGGGCTGCGGGCATCTTCGGCCTGTCGCTGAGCTTTGCCGCCCGCGACACGATCGAAGGCGTCGTGGCCACCATGCTGCTGTCCCTGCGGCAGCCCTTCAACCCCAACGACCTGATCGAGGTGAACGGTTTGCGGGGCCGTGTCATCCGGCTGACCAGTCGCGGGACGACTCTTCTGACACTGGACGGAAATCACATCCGCATCCCAAACCAGATCATCTACAAGGCGGTTCTGACGAACTATACCCGCAACCCGGAACGGCGCTTCATGGTTGATATGGCGATCGATCCAGGCGCTGATCTGGGCCCTGCCCGCGATCTGGTGCTTCGGTCGCTGCAGGACATGTCCTTTGTGCTGGACCGTCCCGAACCCGTCGCCTGGCTGGATGCCCAAGGACCCGAGCATGTCGTGATCAAGGCCGGGGGATGGGTTTCGCAGGACGGGACGGATTTCGATCTGGCCCGGGGCGAGGCGTTCCGCCTTCTGCGCCACGCGCTGGACGCCGAGGGTTACCTTCCGCCCGAACCGGTGCATCGCATCCGCCTGGAACAGCCCGAGGCCGAGGCGGCCGTCCCGCGCCGGCCGGTCAGCCCCGCCGACCACCGGCTGACCGATCCCGCCCCGGATGCTGCGTTCGCGGCAATGGTGGAACGCGAACGCGTGCCCGACGGACGCGACCTGCTGACCCCCGGCGCACGCTAGACCGCGCGCCCCGCCGCATCCGCGGAGGCCCATGCCCACTGGAAATTATAGCCCCCCAGCCAGCCGGTCACGTCCACACATTCCCCGATGAAGAACAGCCCCGGCACCTGCCGCGCCTGCAGGGTCTTGGCGTCCAGATCGCGGGTGTCGATGCCGCCAAGCGTCACCTCGGCCGTGCGGTATCCTTCGGTTCCCACAGGCCGCAGCCGCCAGGCGTTCACGCGCCGGCCCAATGCCTCCAACTGCCGGTTGGGTTGATCCGCCAGGCGAGCCTTGGCCAGCCCCAGCTCTCCGGCCACGGCCTGTGCCAGGCGTTCGGGCAGGACCTGCGCCAACGCTGTCACAACCGCGATGCGTCCGTTGCTGGCACGGGCATCCTTCAGTACTGCGGCGATGTCCAGATCGGGCGCCAGGTCGATCTGCAGTTCCTCTCCGGGCTGCCAGAAGCTGGAGATCTGCAGGATGACAGGTCCGCTGAGCCCGCGATGCGTGAACAGCAGCGCATCGCGGAACAGCCCGCCACCATGAGAAATCCGTGCTTCGACCGACAGCCCCGCCAGGGGGCGGCACAGGGCCAGGTCCTGCTCTGCGAAAGTCAGCGGCACCAAGGCCGGCCGCTGTTCGACCAGACGCAAGCCGAACTGCCGGGCAAGGTCATAGGCCATGCCGGTGGCCCCGATTTTGGGGATCGACTTGCCGCCCGTTGCCACAACCAGCCGGTCAGCCCGGATCAGGCCAGTCTGGGACCGGATCACGAAACCCATGCCCTCCTGCGTCACCGACACGACCCGCGTTTCCAGACGCAGTTCGGCGCCGCGCATGCGATCCAGCAGCATGTCCGTGACCTGAGTGGCTTTTCCGTCGCAGAACAGCTGCCCCAAAGTTTTTTCATGCCAGCTAATCCCCGCCCGGTTCACCAGATCGACGAAAGCCGCCGGTCGATAACGCGCCAAGGCACTGGCGGCAAAACGCGGATTGCCCGACAGGAACCGGTCCGGCCCCGTCGCCAGATTCGTGAAGTTGCACCGCCCCCCGCCGGAGATACGAATCTTTTCCGCCGGCTTGTCGGCATGATCCAGGACCAGGACACGCCGTCCCTGCCCCAGTGCCGAACCCGCACAGAATAGTCCGGCTGCGCCGGCGCCCAATATCACAAGGTCAAAATGCTCCATTCAGGCGGGATAACCGCCGAGGAAAGAAGGAGCAAGATTTCTTCAATTTTCGACTTGCACCCCCCTGCGGGCTTGGATATTCACCCTCACACAGTTGGGGCGTGGCCAAGTGGTAAGGCATCGGTTTTTGGTACCGTGTACCGTAGGTTCGAATCCTACCGCCCCAGCCAAAATCTTCCAGGTTGTTGATGTGATGCGATATTGCTCTGCCAGGGCGGCATTGTGCCAGGTCCTGGGCTTGGGGTTGCGATAGGTAACCTCGTCTATCGATACGGTGGCTCCGGGCAACTGCGGCCCGGAACCGGCCGGAGCCGCGATCAGGCTCCGCTGACCCGCCAGATGATGTCGCCCACGTCGTCCGCCATCAGCAGGGACTTGCGGTCCGGACCGACGGCGACGCCGACCGGGCGTCCATAGGCAACCTTTTCGTCATCCGACAAAAAGCCCCACAGGATATCGCGTGGCGGCCCGGAAGGCCGGCCGTTCTGGAAAGGCACGAAGATCAGCTTGTAGCCGCTGAGGGTGGACCTGTTCCACGACCCGTGCTGGCCGATCACCATACCGTCGGGAAAGCCGGGCAGTGTTCCCGCGGGCATCCAGCAGAGACCCAGAGACGCCGTGTGTCCGCCCAAGGCATAATCCGGCGTGACGGCCCGCGCCACCAGCGCGGGGTCCTGTTCGACCCGGTCGTCCACGGTCTGACCCCAGTAGCAATAGGGCCAGCCATAGAACCCGCCCTCCTGCACCGAGGTCAGGTAGTCGGGCGGCGTTTCGTCACCCAGACCGTCACGTTCGTTGACCACCGTCCACAGGACGCCGGTCGCGGGCTCCCAGGCCATGCCGACCGCATTGCGCAGGCCCGAGGCGAAAATGCGCGCCCTTCCTGTGGCCAGTTCCAGCTCCCAAATGGCAGCCCGACCCTCTTCGGCCCCCATGCCCTTGTCGCCGATATTGCTCAGCGAGCCGACGCCGGCATAGATGCGTGTGTCGTCGGGCGACACGATCAGGCTGCGGGTCCAGTGGCCGCCCGGCTTGAACTCCACCAGCTTGCGGCCCGCTCCCGTCAATCGGGTTGCGCCATCCTGATAGGGAAAGGCCACGATGCCGTCCGTGTTGCCGACATAGAAGGTGCCGTCCACCAGTGCCATGCCAAAGGGCTGGTTCTGCCCCTGCAGGAATATTTCATGCATTTCGGCCACGCCATCGCCGTCCGTGTCGCGCCACAGGGTGATGCGGTTGGCACTTGCGCCGATGGCCTTGGCACGACGCATCGTGGCTTGGGCCGCGCGGTCCATCAAGGTACGGGGCGGTGCCGGCTGTTCCTTGGCTTCTGACACCAGAACGTCGCCGTTCGGCAGGACCTCGATCCAGCGGGGGTGATCCAGACCCGAGGCAAAGGCATTCACCTTGAGGCCCGGCGCTGCGGTCGGCACATGCCCCGGCTCCCAACCCTTGGCGGTCGGCATCTTCAGGGTCATGATGCCCTGCTTTTTCGCCTTGGGGATGGCAGGGCTCTGCCCCACGGCCTGCGTTCCGGGCGCGCTGAAACGGCGCAGCGCCACCATTGTGCCCCCCACGACGGCGGTCGCTCGTGCCAAAAGATCCATTTGTTTTCCTTTGCGTTCCTTTGTCCGCAGCTTAGTGCGGGACGGGCCGGCGTCAAACGGCCAGCCTGCCGCCACCGCCCAAAGTCGGACGGTGGCGGCGCTGACGGTTACTCGGCCGCGGCGCGATGCGTTTCGGGCAGCGATCCCGCCAGAACCTCCTCGGCGGTGGCCTGCCGGTTCTGGACCGAGCTGGTCCACTGGCCCCAGACGGTCGGATCAATGGCGTCACCATTCGATCCGAGATTCGCGAGGCGGCCTTGATCCTCCTCAGTCAGGACCTGGTTCGGCAACGGCTTCATGTCACGGACGTCCGCCATCGACACTCCAACGGCCTCGCCGACGCGGCGACCATAGTCGTCGTGTACCATCGCAAAGTGCCAGACCATGCGCTCCTGCACGTCGCGTTCGCACTGGGACAGCATCTCGCCCATGGTCTTGATCAGGTCGTCACGTTCCCAATCCATCATCGTGCAGAAACGCCCACGGGCCTGCACATAGTCGTTGCGGCGTTCCAGCACGCTGCGGGTCAGCTGGCCACTGATCACGGGCGGGTTGTCCGGCTGCCGCTCGGCCTCCTTCAATCCGTTGTGAATTGAGGGTTCGTAATTGACCGAAGGGTTCTGCCCCGGCGCCTTGTCACGGTAGAAGGACATCTGGCCGCCCGACTGGTTCGTCGCCACCGCCGCGCCCTTGGGCTGGTTCACCGGCAGCTGCAGATAGTTCGGCCCCACGCGATAACGCTGCGTGTCGGAATAGGAAAACGTCCGCCCGACCAGCATCTTGTCGTCCGAAAAATCCAGCCCGTCGACCAGCACGCCGGTGCCCATCGCGATCTGTTCGTTCTCGTTGAAGAAATCCTCGACGTTGCGGTTCAGCGTCATCGTGCCGGCATGGCGCAGCGGAAAATCCTTTTCCGGCCAGATCTTGGTGTCGTCCAGCGGGTCCCAGTCCAACTCGGGATGATCATGATCCTCCATGATCTGAACATACATGTCCCATTGCGGGAAGTTGCCCATCTCGATCGCGGTGAACAAGTCCTTCGATGCAGAGCCCAAGTCCTGGCCCTGCACCCTAGCGGCTTCCTCGCCGGTCAGGCTGGCCACACCCTGACGTGGGTGGAAGTGATACTTGACCAGCACCGTGTCGCCATCGGCGTTCACCATCTTGTAGGTGTTCACGCCGAACCCCTCCATGTGGCGATAGCTGGCCGGGATGCCGCGCGGGCTGAACAGGTGCGTCAGCATGTGCATCGCTTCGGGCGTCTGGCTCATGAAGTCAAAGATGCGGTTCGGTTCCTGGCGAAAGGTCACCGGATCGGGCTTCAGCGAATGGATCACGTCGGGAAACTTGATCGCGTCGCGGATGAAGAATACGGCCAGGTTGTTGCCAACCAAGTCCCAGTTGCCGTCCTCGGTATAGAACTTGACGGCAAAGCCGCGCGGGTCGCGGGCGGTTTCGGAACTGTCACGCCCGCCGATGACGGTGGAAAAGCGAATCGCCAGCGGCGTCTTCTTGCCCTTGTCCTGGAACAGTTTGGCCCGTGTATAGGTGCTGGCCGGTTCGTCGCCGATCATTCCCGTCGCCTCGAATTCGCCATAGCAGACAAAGCCACGGGCGTGGACAACCCGTTCGGGGATGCGTTCGCGGTCGAAATGCGAGATTTTCTCAAGAAACTGATAGTTTTCCAGCGTGGCCGGGCCGCGCGGGCCCACAGTGCGCTGCGATTGGTTGTTTGAGACGGCGTGGCCCTGACGGTTCGTCAGGACCTGATCGTCGCGCGCCGCCGGGCGCATCGCGTCGTCGTTGCGGTCTGTCATCGTGCTGCTCTTTCGATTGGTGGCAACCAACCAAAGATGTCCAGAGCCCAAGAGTTCCCCGGTGGCGCAGACAAATCGACCTGCTGCGCGCTCTGCCGCATTCCGACAGACCTGCCCGACACGCCAGGCCAGCAGGAGTGCCGTCAGATCTGACGCTCGGGCATCTGCACGACCAGACCGTCCAGAGCATCCGTTACCTTGATCTGACAGGTCAGGCGAGACCGTTCCGGGTCAGGCTGGTAGGCGAAATCCAGCATGTCATCCTCCATCGGGTCGCGCGGCGGCAGCCGGTCCAGCCATTCGGACGCCACATAGACATGGCAGGTCGAACAGGCGCATGCACCGCCGCAATCGGCATCAATGCCGGGAATGCCGTTGTCGCGTGCGCCTTCCATCACTGTCATGCCTGAACGGACCTCGACCTCGTGCCGGGTGCCGTTGTGTTCGATATAGGTAATCTTCGCCATCTTCGCTTGTTCCCTTTGTGCCCGCCGGAGTTAGGCGATCACCGCCCATTTGAAAAGGGGCAGCCCCGAAGGGCGGCCCCTGCAGCAGTGTCGACCAGTGCGCGGCTTACTCTGCCGGAGCCTCCTCGGCGGGCGCGTCCTCCGCAGGCGCGTCCTCCGCAGGCGCGTCCTCTGCAGGCGCGTCCTCTGCGGTGGCTTCTTCCCCTTCCAGCGACAGCGCCACGAACAGCGGCTCTCCGCCACGGCGGATCAGCATCAAGACCGACCGCCGGCCGGCTTCGCGTGCTTCCTCGACACGCGCCTCCAGATCGGCGACCGAGGCCACGGGCTGCTGGTTCACCTCGGTGATGATGTCGCCTGCGGCAAGCCCCTTTTCAGCAGCCGGACCTTCGGCATCCACGCCCGTGATCGCCAAGCCCTGCGCATCGCGCGGCGCGCCCAGTTCGGCGGCCATTTCGGGCGTCAGGGCGGTGACGGACATGCCCAGAATGTCGCTTTCGGTCGGCTCATCAGAGGTGGCAGGCCCGGACGCGGCACCTTGCGCCGTCTCGCGCCGGCCCAGGGTCACGTTCAGCGTCTCGGCTTCGCCGTCACGCATCACGACGACCTCGACCGTCTCGCCCGCCGGAGCCTCGGCCACGCGGCGCACCAGCCCGCGCGTATCCTCGACCTCGGTGCCAGCGAAATTGGTGATGACATCCCCGGTCTGCAGGCCGGCATCGCGGGCAGGACCTTCGGGCACGTCGGTGATCATGGCACCGCCGCTGACCGACAGGCCAAGCGCCTCGGACATTTCGGGCGTCACGTCCTGGATCATCACGCCCAGCCAGCCGCGGCGGGTTTCACCGAATTCCTGCAATTGCTCGACAACCTGCGACACGACGTTCGCCGCCATCGAAAAGCCGATCCCGATCGAACCGCCATTGGGCGACAGGATCGCCGTGTTCACGCCAATGACCTCGCCGTTCAGGTTGAACAGCGGTCCGCCCGAGTTACCGCGGTTGATGGCCGCGTCCGTCTGAAGATAGTCGTCATAGGTTCCGGACAATTCGCGATTTCGGGCAGAGACGATCCCCGAACTGGCCGAGAAGCCCTGACCAAGCGGGTTCCCCAAGGCTAGAACCCAGTCCCCCACGCGAGCACTGTCGCTGTTGCCGAAGCTGACAAAGGGGATGGGATCCTCGCTCTCGACCTTCAGCAGGGCCACATCCGTGTTGGGATCGGTGCCCACCACCTCGGCTGGCAGCGTCTGGCCGGAATAGAACTCGATCTCGATCTGATCAGCGCCCTCGATGACGTGGTTGTTCGTCACGATGTAGCCGTCAGCCGAAATCACGAACCCCGAGCCAAGCGCGTTGGATCGCTGCGGAGAACGGCGCTGCTGCGGTCCGCCCTCGGGACCGCCGGGGGCATCGGGAAAGCCGAAGTCGCGGAACAGGTCGGAAAACGGGCTGCCTTCCGGGAATGCAGGGCCGCGCTGGCCCATGGTCGGCTGCGACACGATCGAGGTCGTGGTGATGTTCACAACAGCGGGCGAGACCTTTTCGGCCAGGTCGGCAAAGCTGCCCGGCATCACCTGCGCGGTTTCGGTCACCCCGGCATCCATGCCCAGTGGCTGGTTGTTCTTGGCTGCGTCCTGCGCCTCTTGGCTGACCTGCGGGGAGACGTCGTCATTCGCGGGATCGACCACTTGCTGCGCGCCGGCATAGCCAAGTCCGACCGCAAGGGACAAAGCGGAGACGGTCAGAAGATGGCGAGGGAAAAGCGGTTTCATGAAGGTCCTCATCTGTCGAAGGCAGCGGGATGGGCCATCCGTCCAGCAGCCGAGTGAACTAGAACGCCATGTAGGAAGCCGTTGCAAGAAAACCACACACACCTTTTGTGAACAGATCGTGAGTTTTATTGCGAAACGGGCGGAGGTTGCCCTCCGCCCGTCTTGGTTCAGTTGTTCTGCGCCGGAGCGCCGGCCGGCTGTTGAACTTGCACGTCGGGTGCGATCGGTTCGACCGTAGGCTCTGCCACCGTTTCGGCCGGTGTCTCCGCCTCGGCTTCGGTCACGGACGCCTCTGCCGGGGCGGTCTCGATCTGGATCGTGGTATCCGGGGACACGATCTCGGACTGCTGCGGCGGGGTCGTCAGGTTTTCCGGAACCGGCGTCAACTCGACACCAGATGTCTCGCCCAATGGGTTGCCTTCGCGGTCGGTGACTTCGGGGGTCACCAACCCCTCCTCGTCCTCCACGGTGGTCACATCATCCTGGTCGAACCTGGCCGCCGCGTTGCCCGGCGGCACCGGGGCCGAGGCCGGATTTGCACCGCTGCTGCCGTCATTTGACAAATAGGTGAAGAACTCTCCGTCCGGCTGCATGACAAAAGAGCTGTTTTCGCCTGCAAGCGCGCGCTGATACGACGTCAGCGACCGGGTGAACGCAAAGAACTCCGGATCCCGGCCATAGGCGTCGGCATAGATCGCGTTGCGCTGCGCGTCGGCCTCGCCTCGGACGATCTCGCCGCGGCGACGGGCTTCCGAGGTCAACTCGACCATGGTCCGGTCAGCCGCGGCACGGATGCGCTGCGCGGCTTCGCCACCGCGCGCAATCTCGTCGGCGGCCTCGCGTTCGCGCTCGGCGCGCATCCGGGCATAGGTCGCGGCAAGGTTCTGGTCGGGCAGATCCGTCCGGGTCAGGCGGATATCGATGATTTCGATCCCCAGGCCGCCGGAATTGCTGCGCGCATCGTCGCGGATCTGGTTCATCAGCGCAGTCCGGTCGTCCGACAGAACGGCCGTCGACGGGACCGTGCCCAGAACCTCGCGGATCGAGTTCCGCACGATCGGCTCCAGCCGCATCTGCGCGCCCTGCACGCCTGCGGTGCCGACAGCCTGGCGGAAGCGGACGGGGTCCGTGATCCGCCAGCGGGCAAAGGCATCCACGACCAGGCGTCGGTCGTCCAGCGGCGTGACCTCCAGCGGGCTGGTAGGCATGCCAAGGATCCGGGCATCGTATTTCACGACATTGTCGACGAAAGGCAGCTTGAGGCCCAGGCCCGGCGCCTCCTGCACGTCGACAACCTGACCCAGGCGCAGAACCAGCGCCTTTTCGCGTTCGTCGACGATGAAGATGGTCGAGGCGACCAACACCGCCGCGACGATCAGGGCCGGGACAGCCAGTGTGGTCATCAGCTTGGTGCGCGCGGCCATCAGTTCGTCCCTCCGGTGGTGGTTGCGGGGGTGCCGGACATGCCGGCGGGATCGCTGTTCAGCAGACCCGTGGTGCTGTTCCTGACATCGGCCGAACCGCCCTGCCCGTCGGTGCCGCGCAGCTGGTCCAGCGGCAGGTAAGGCACAACACCCGAGCCTTCGTTCAGCCCTTCGCCGATGATGATCTTGTTCACGTCGCCCAGCACCTGCTCCATCGTCTCCAGATACATCCGGCGGCGGGTGACCTCGGGGGCGTTCACGTATTCCTCGTAGATCGAATTGAAACGGGCGGCCTCACCGGCGGCGGTGTTCACGGCCTCGGCGCGATAACCCTCGGCCTGTTCCAGCACCTGCGCCGCATTACCGCGGGCCTGTGCCAGAACGCGGTTGGCATAGGCGTCGGCCTCGTTCTCCAGGCGGTCACGCTCTTGCTGGGCGGCCTGCACGGCGCGGAAGCTGTCGATCACCTCTTCGGGCGGGTCGGCACGGTCAAGGTTCACACGGATGACGTTGATGCCCGACTGATAGGCGTCCAGCGTCGACTGCACCGATTCCTGCAGGTCCCGGGCGATCGCGCCGCGGTCACGGTTGAGGATCGGGGCCAGTTCCGTGCGGGCGATGATGTCGCGCATTGCGGATTCGGCCACGGCGCGCATCGTGTCGGCAGGGTCGGCCAGATTGAACAGGTACATCTGCGGGTCGCTGATGTTCCAGACGACCTGATATTCCATATCCACGATGTTCTGGTCGCGGGTCAGCATCAGGCCGCTGTCCATCGGCCCGGCCTGGCCGGTGCCGATCTCGGTCACGCGTTCATTCGTCACCGGAACCACTTCGGCGGTGACAAAGGGCCAGGGGGCAAAGTTAAGACCTTCAGTTCCAACAGCCACAGCGCGGCCGAACAGGAACTCGACCGATTGTTCGTTGGTCTGCACGCGATAGAAGCTGGCAAAGGCCCACAGCGCTACCGCCGCAAGCCCCGCCACGGCCACGGTGGAGCGGTTCAGGCCGAAATTCGGTCCCACCGGGCCACGGCCTCCGCCATTGCCCGTGCCGCCACCAGTGCCGCGTCCGCCCATCAGCACGCGCAGACGCTCCTGCCCCTTCTTCATCAGGTCCTCGATTTCGGGGCGTTGGGAATCGCCGCCGGGTCCGGGACGACGCGGGCCGTTGGGTGGCTGCTGGTCCGCCCAAGGGCGGCCCGCCGGGCGCTTGTCGCCATCCTTGTCGTCCCGGCCGCCGTTTCCTCCGCCGCCTCCGCCCCAGGGGCCCTGATTTGCCATCCGATCGACCTTCTTTCGTTGGAAATTCCGTTGCTTGAAAACTGGGGCGCGAGGGTGAAATGTCAACCCTGCGCGCCACGGTTCAGTGCGACCCCGCGCCGCGCCCGTTCGGGATTCAGCCCGTCAGACGCCCGTGCCGTCGCGAAGGGTTGCGCATTGTCACCAGCTCTTCGGCGGCGGTGGGATGGACGGCAATCGTCGCGTCGAACTGCGCCTTGGTCGCGCCCATGCCGATGGGGATCGCCGCCAGCTGGATCATCTCGCCCGCTTCGGGGCCAAAGATGTGGCATCCCAGCACCTTATCCGTTTCGGGATCGACCAGCAGCTTCATCATCACCTTGGCATCGCTGCCCGCGAACATGGACCGCATCGGCCGGAACACGGTTGAATAGACATCGACGGGGCCGCGTGCCTTGGCCTCTTCCTCGGTCAGGCCGACCGTCGCCAACTCGTGCGGGCGCAGATAGACGGCGCTGGCCACGATCGAGTGATCGACCTTGCGCGCCTTGCCGCCAAAGACCGTGTCGACAAAGCTGTGCCCTTCGCGGATGGCCACCGGGGTCAGGTTGACCCGATCGGTCACGTCTCCCACGGCAAAGATCGACGGCACGCTGGTCTGCGACCAGTCATCCACCTCGATCGCACCGTTGGGTTTCAGCCTGACCTCGGTGTTCTCAAGGCCTAGGCCGCGGGTATAGGGGTCGCGGCCGGTTGCAAACAGAACCGCGTCAAAGCGGTCGCTGCTGCCGTCGTCAAAGCTGACCTCGACCGTCTCGCCCTGCCGCTCCAGCCGCGTGGGCGTCAGGCCAAGGCGCAGGTCCACGCCCACCTGGCTCAGTTGCAGGGTGGCCAGATCGCGCGCCTCGCGGTCAAAGCCGCGCAGCACCGCATCGCCACGATAGGCCTGAACCGTTTCCACGCCCAGGCCCGCCATGATCGTGGCGAATTCGCAGGCAATGAAACCGCCTCCGACCAGCAGGGCGCGGCGCGGCAACTTGTCCATCAGGAACAGATCATCCGACACCATCGCCAGCTCCTCGCCGGGGACGCCGATGCGCGCGGGCCGGCCGCCGGTGGCGATCAGGATGTGGCGGGCAGTCTTGCGGGTGCCATCAGCCAGTTCGACCGTGTGATGATCGGCCAGAATGGCGCGCTGGTCGTGCATCTCAACGCCCGCCCGCTGCAGGCCCGCACGATAGATCAACTCCAGCCGGGACAGCTCGGCATCCAGCTTTTCCCGGAACACCTCCCAGTCGAAGGCGCCGGTCTGGGCATCGCTCCAGCCATAGCCGCGCATCTCCTCGGCCATCAGCCCGGCCTGCGAGGCAAAGATCATCAGTTTCTTGGGCACGCAGCCGCGGATGACGCAGGTGCCGCCCATGCGGCTTTCCTCGGCCAATCCCACCTTCGCACCATATTCGCCGGCCGCGATCCGGGCGGCCCGGACGCCGCCGGACCCGCCACCGATCACGAACAGATCATAGTCAAAGCTCACGGGTTCATTCTCCTTCATGGGCCAGCATGTCGGCATCGATTTCGGCATCGCGGGCCAGTTCGACCACCGTGCCATCCTCGCGTCCGATGATGGCCAGGTTGCACATGCCCAGGAACAGCCCGTGCTCGACGACGCCAGGGATCGCGGACAGCGCGCGGGCCAGGGCCACGGGATCCGGGATCTGCATCAGGTGCAGGTCTAGGATCAGGTTCCCCTCATCCGTGACCACCGGGTCGCTGCCCTTCAGGCGCTGCAGCACGTCCCGCTCTCCCAGTTCCAGCGTGTCGAGCGCGCGACGGATCAGCTTGCGTGTCGTCTCGAATCCGAAAGCCAGAACCTCGACCGGAAGGGGAAACGCCCCCAGTGTCTCGACCACCTTGCTGGGATCGGCAATCACCACCATCCGGTCACTTGCGGCGGCGACGACCTTTTCACGCAGATGTGCGGCACCGCCTCCCTTAATCAGGTGCAGCTGCGGATCGACCTCGTCCGCGCCGTCGATGGTCAGGTCCAGCCAGCCGATCTCGTCCAGCGTCTCGATCCGCAGGCCCAGGCTTTCCGCCAGTTCAGCCGTGGCCGCTGAGGTCGCGGCACAGCGCAGGTTCAGCCCCTCGGCCGCCACCCGCGCCGCCAGTTCGCGCACCATGACGCTTGCGGTCGAACCCGTGCCCAGGCCCAGCTTCATCCCATCCTCGACCAATGCGATGGCGGCCCTTGCGGCGGCCAGCTTGGCCGGATCGACCTGCGACGATTGCGACATGCCCCTATCCCTTCCTGACGACATGGCGCGCTTATAGGCCATGCCTCCGGCAAGGGCGAGAGGGCTGCGACACTGCAACCCGACGCGGCTCAGTTCCGGGACAGACGTTCCGGCAGAATGACGATGAAGCGGCTGCCTTCACCCAGGCGGCTTTCAATCCGCAGGCGCCCGCGATGGCGGCTCACGATATGCTTGACGATCGCCAGGCCCAGTCCCGTTCCGCCCTGCGCGCGCGACCGGTGCGTGTCGACGCGATAAAAGCGTTCGGTCAGCCGGGGCAGGTGCTGTTCCTCGATCCCCTCGCCGCGATCTTCGACGGTGACGGCCCAGGCAGGCCCCCGCAGCATTGGCTCATGCGCGATACGCGTCAAAGCCACCCGCAACATGCCTCCCGATCCGCCATATTTCAGGGCGTTCTCGATGAGGTTCTGAAAAACCTGGGTCAACTGGTCGGTGTCCCCCGGCAGGCGCAGGGGCTGGTCCAGGCCCACGGTTTCGACTGCCACACCGGCGCTTTCAGCGCGTGGCGCAAGGATCGCCAGCACGCCCTGCAACAGCCCCGGCAGGTCAGCCTCGCCCGAAGGGCGGCGCCGTTCCTCGGACTGGACGCGGCTCAGCGACAGCAGGTCACTGATCAGCCGGTTCATGCGCGCCGCCTCACGTTCCATGATGTCCAGAAAACGATCCCGCGCCCGGGCGTCGTCGCGGGCGGGGCCGCGCAGCGTTTCGATAAAGCCGATCATGGCGGTCAGGGGGGTCTTCAGCTCGTGACTGACATTGGCGACGAAATCGCGCCGCATCTGCTCGGCCTCCTCCGCGACCGATCGGTCCAGCAGCGCGATCGTCGCCCCCGGTCCAAAGGGCGATGGCAAGGGCGCCACCGTCACCTCGGCCAGGACGTCGCGCCCATCGGCAGCAAACTGCGCCCGCAGCGTCACCACCCCGTCGGGCGGGGTCGGCAGCGCGGGATCGGGAACGGGCGGGGGTCCCGCCTCGGGGTCCAGCATCCGGTCCACGGCCTGCACGATGGCCGGATGACGCAGCACCGTGACAAAGGGCCTGTTCAGCAGGTCAGGTCCCAGCAGCGCCCCCGCCAGCCCGTTGGCGGCAATCACCCTGGCGTCCCGATCAACCGCCAGCATCGGCACCGGCACCCCGTCCAGCAAACCGGACAGCCGCCGCCCCGCGCCCAGCACGCGATCAGCCCGCCGCGGCCAGGCCGACGCGGAATCGCGCGGCATTGGCCCGATATCGCGCCGCCGAAGCGCGCAGCTCCTGCTGCGCGGCATCGTCCAGCATCCGGATCACCTTGCCTGGCGCACCCATCACCAGCGCCCCGGGCGGGATCTCCTTGCCCTCGGCGATCAGGGTGCCGGCGCCGATCAGCGCGCCGGCACCAATGATGGCGCCGTTCAGGATCGTCGCCCCCATGCCCACCAGCGCCCCGTCGCCGATGCGGCAGCCATGCAGGATCGCGCGATGACCGACGGTGCAGTCTTCGCCAATCTCCAGCGGATATCCCATGTCGGTATGCAGGCAACACAGGTCCTGCACATTGCTGCCGCGCCCCACGCGGATCAGCTCGTTATCGCCGCGCAGGACGGCACCGAACCAGACCGATGCCCTCTCCTCCAGCCGGACACGGCCCATCAGCTGCGCATCGGGCGCGGCCCAGGCATCCTGTGCCAGTTCGGGCGCGATACCATCCAGCGACCAGATCATCGCACCTCCTCCTCGGCCATCAGCTGCTTGACGAAGGCACCCAATCCCGCCTGCCGGTCCCGGCGCAGGCGTTCGGCGGTCAGGATGGCCCTCAGGCGCGCCTCGGTTTCGTCAAGATCATCATTCACCAGCACGTAATCGTATTCAGCCCAATGGCTGATCTCGGACCGGCTTTTCAACATGCGGCCGGCGATGACCACGTCGCTGTCCTGCCCCCGTCCGCGCAGCCGACGCTCAAGCTCGGGCAGCGAGGGGGGCAGCACGAAGATCGACACGACATGCCCGCCAAGAGCCGAAGCGCGGATCTGCTGCCCCCCCTGCCAATCAACGTCGAACAGCGTGTCGCGCCCGTCCCGCATCGCAGTTTCAACCGGCGCACGCGGGCTGCCATAGAAATTGCCGAACACCTCTGCATGTTCCAGCATCTGGTCCTCGGCCACCATGCGGCGGAATTCATCCGACGAGGTGAAATAGTAATCGACCCCGTCCACCTCGCCCGGCCGCGGCGCGCGCGTCGTGGCCGACACGGAAAAGCGCAGAGTCGGGTCCCACTGCATCAGCCGCCGGGCCAAAGTCGATTTCCCGGCGCCCGAAGGCGAGGACAGGATGACCATCAAGCCGGTGCGGTTCATCATGTTCTATCCTCTGCCCGCCCAAAATCCTGGCGTTGGGATGCCCCGGCAGGCCGCGACGGTCAAGCCCCGCTGCTGCTTCACATCTTAACCATTGATTCAGGAAATGACTCGGCGAGGCTCGGCCTTTGCCGTTAAGATGTCATGAAGGACGCGGTAGAAGACGACCCGTCAGAATTGATGTAAAGGGTTCAACATGTCGGATCGTGATGACGACGTGGAACAAGGTATTTTGCGCGACATGGGCCGCATCGTGCGCCTGCAGGATTACGAACCCTGCCGGCCCGACCGTGTCCTGCGCGATTTGCGCAGTTATTGGGACGGCATCCGCAACGGGCGCGCGGTTCCGGCGCGAACGGATGTGGACCCACGCGGGATCGCCCGGGCGCTGGACTATGCCTTCATTCTGGAACGGATCGCACCGGGCGCAGGGCGCCTGCGACTGGCGGGCCGCCACCTGATCGACCTGATGGGGATGGAGGTGCGCGGCATGCCGGTCTGCGCCTTCCTGAACACCAGCTCGCGTGGCCGGTTTTCGGATGTGCTGGAAAGCGTCTTCAAGGCGCCACAGATCGCGCGGGTGACTCTGGCCGCCAAGGCCCAATATGCCCGCCCCGAACTGACGGGCCAGATGCTGCTGCTGCCGCTGCGGTCGGATCTGGGGGACGTGACGCGGGCCCTTGGCTGCCTGGTGGCGGAAGGCGATCCCGGCGTCGCGCCGCGCCGCTTCGACCTGGTCGCGGACGAGGTCATGCCGATCATCGAAGGGGGGACGACTCTGGCCCCGTCGCCTTCGACCATCGGCTTTGCCGAAGGCGCGGCCCGCTTCGCGCCGCGAAGCCGCCCTGCCCCGCCCCCCGCCGATCCGGCGCGCAGCGTTCCCCAAGGCGACACCCCGCAGGAACGCCGGGCCCTGTTCCGGGTGATCCAGCCGGCGCCGCCCGAAGACCCGGCACTCAGCTAAAACCGCGGCGCCGGGCGCCAGCGGTACCGCGCCGCATCGGCAGGTTCGGCAGCTTGCAGCAAGATATCCTCGGACCTCTGGAAGCCAAGATTCTTCAGGATGTTGCGTGCGGGGATGTTGTTCAGGACCACGTCTGCCACGACTTCCTCCGGGGCAAGCCGGGCCACCAGTTCTGCGAAGGCGGCAGCAACCATTTCCTGTCCCAGACCCTGACCTGAGTGCCTCGGATCAATAACAAAACTCAGCCGCGGGGGCATATCGGCGCTGAACCCGATCAAGCCGACCACTTGGCCCTTTCGGCGCACCGCCAAACACAGGGGCGGCAGAAGCGCCCCTCCGATCGCCTCAGATGCGTCCTGTCGTGCCGCGGCAGCCGCCGTCGCTCCATCCATCCGGGACAGGGCCGCGATCCGATCCAAGGCAGGAAGGTCAGCCGCCGCAAACTGGCCAATGCGCAGGCGCGGCGTCTGCAGGAAGATCGCGTGACGCGCCTCGAACGCCTCTCGGCTCAGCGTCAGGGACACCGCCTGGACATCCCGCTGCAGGGCGCGCGACCACAGCAGCGCCTCTCCCGCCCGACGGAAGCCAAGCCAGGACAGCAGCCTGGCGCTGCGATGGTTGCCGATCAGGTGATGGGACGAGATGTCGCCCGGGTTCTTCAGGAAACGGCGCGACAGTGACAGGACCGCCGCGCGGCGGCCAATGCCCCTGCCCTGAAGGTTCGGGGCGATCCACATGCCGAAACTGGCCCCGGCGCGCACCATTCCCACCAGCCTGCCGTCCAAGCGGACGGCATGTTCGTCCAGACCCGCAAGCTGCACGAATTCGGCGGCTGCCGCCGCGTCATAAGGCCAAGGAACGGCCGTCAGCCACTGCACTGTGTCCCAATTACTTAACGCAGCCGCGATGGCCTCTGCATCTTCGGGCCAGGCTCTGCTGAGGCTCGGGCCGGGCTGCATGGTCTAGCGGGCCGGGACGACCCTGACCGCGCCGCCCTGCGCCGAAAGCGCAATCTCTCCGGCGGCCAGCCGAAGCGCGTCCTGTCCAAAAACTTCGGACCGCCAGCCCTGCAAAGCAGGCAGGTCGCGGTCCCCGGTCGCGATGGCGTCCAGGTCGGACGACGAGGCAATCAGCTTGGGTGCAACCCCCGCAGCATCCGCCTTGGCCTTCAGCAGCACGCGCAGCAGATCCGACAGGGCCGCATTGCCGGGCTTGCCCGGCTCTTCGCCCTTGGGCTGCGGCAGGTCCTTGGTTTCCAGGCCCGCCTTGACAGCCGCCATGATCCCCGCCGCAATCTCGCCCTTGCGGGCTTCGCGCAGCAGCAACCGCGACCGCGCCAAGTCCGCCTCGGTCAAAGGCTTGGTCGAGGCCAGTTCGATCATCGCGTCATCCTTGAATACGCGGCTGCGGGGGATGTCGCGTTCCTGCGCATAGGCTTCGCGGAACCGCGCCAGTTCGCGCAGGATCGCCAGAAAGCGCGGCGAATTGGTGCGGGTGCGCACCTTCAACCACGCTTCGTCCGGACGGGTGATATAGGTTTCGGGGTCTTCCAGGACCGCGACTTCTTCGGCCAGCCAGGCCTCGCGCCCGGTCTTGACCAGTTCCGCCGAGAGGAATTCGTAGATGACGCGCAAATGAGTCACGTCGGCCAGTGCATAGGCTTTCTGCGCATCCGACAGCGGACGGCGCGACCAGTCGGTAAAACGCGAGGACTTGTCCAGATTGGCACGGGCAATCTTTCGGACCAGCGTCTCGTAGCCGACCTGTTCGCCAAAGCCGCAGACCATCGCCGCCACCTGGGTGTCAAACAGCGGCTCAGGAAACAGCTGGGCGTCGTGGAAGAATATCTCCAGGTCCTGCCGCGCCGCGTGAAAGACCTTGACCGTGCCGGTGTGCCGGAACAGATCGTAAAGCGGCTCCAGCGACAGGCCCTCGGCCAGGGGATCGACCAAGACCGCTTCGCCGCCGTCCGTCTTGGCGGTCGATGCGGGCGGGATGGCCAGCTGGATCAGGCACAGCTTGGACCAGTACGTCCGCTCGCGCAGAAACTCGGTATCAACGGTGACGTAGGGGGCGTTCTTGGCAGCCTCGCAGAAGCGCGCAAGCTCTTCGGTGCGGGTGATCGCAGGGATGTCGTGGCTCATTCAGCTCTTTCGGATCGGGCGGTTCGTCCGCCAATCGAAGTGATTTACGCGGATGTTGATGCTTTGGAAAGCCCTGTTCGCAGCCCGCGCCCTGCGACGTGCTGGCCTGAAGGGGCTATTCCGGCGCCTTTTCCGGGGTGCGCGATCGCAAGGCCTCGGCCACGCCTGGTTCGCAGCGGGTCCGGTCCACCATCGGCACGCCGGTCCGAAAGGCCGCCCGACCGATCAGATGGGCCGCAACCGGGGCGGTCAGCAGCAGGAAAAGGATCGCCGCGACCGCACGGGCGATCACCGTGCTTTCGGCAAATGCCACAGCGACGGCCACAAGGATCAGGCCCGACCCCAAGGTGCCCGCCTTGGTCGAGGCATGCATGCGGATCAGAAGATCGGGCAGGCGCAGCACGCCCAGACCCGCGGCAAAGCAGAAAACCCCGCCCGAGACGACCAGAATGGCGACAACAATCTCGGTGATCATGCCAGTTCCTCCGCCTTCAACAAGATGCGCCGTTCCAGATACCGGGCCAGGCACACGGTGGCCAGAAAGCCGACCAGCGCCAGAACAACCGCAACGTCCAGAAACGCTGCGCTGCCGGCTTGCAGGGCAGCCAGGCCGCCAAAAGCCACCAGTTGCACTGTCATCATGTCCAAGGCGACAATGCGGTCGGCAAGCGTGGGGCCTTTGACCAGCCGGATCGCGGCCAGCGCCACGCCCAGAATCACCAACGCCAAGGCGAAAAGAACTGCGTTTTCCAGAAGGTTCATGGCTCTACTCCGTCGCCTCGCGCACCCAGACCTCGAACCGGTCGCGGATCTGCTCTCGGATCGCCTCGGGATCGTCTCCGAACATGGCGTGAATATACAGCGTCTTGCGATCATCCGATACATCCAGGCTAAGAGTGCCGGGCGTCAACGAGATGAAATTGGCCAGCAGGGTGATCTGCAGGTCGGTCGTCACGTTCAGCGGCACCGCGATCAGCGCCGGATTAGAACTCTGCCCCGGCGTCAGCACATCCCGCAGCACCGAGAACGAGCTGACGATCAGTTCATAGACGAACATCACGATCAGCCGCAGCCAGTAGTAGAGCCTCATGAAATAGCCGCCAGTGTCGGGAAACAGCGGCCGGACCAGCCACATCGCGGCAAGGCCGATGAAGAAGCCGGTGATCAGCCCGCCCAGAGTCAGCCCGCCTGTCAAGGCCACCCAAGCCAGGGCCAGCAGCATGTTGATGGCGACGAGGTTCATGGCCGCACCCCCAGGACGGTCGTGACATAATCGGTCGGGTCCAGCAGTTGCTGGGCCGCGCGTTCGGCGAACTGCACGAACGGCTCGGGGAAGAGGCCGATGATGCAGGTCAGCGCAGCCAGCGCCACGATGGGCAGCATCAGCGCCACCCGGTCGCCGATGGGCAGGCTGGACAGCCGCGGCTTGATGCCGTCAGGATGGTCAGGCCAAAAGGCCGCGCCCCAGATCTTGGTCATCGAGAAGATGGTCAGCAGACCGACCGCCAGCGAAAGGGCAGCGACGACCCACATTTCCAGGTCCAAGGCCGCCTTCACGACGACATACTTGGCCCAGAAGCCCGACAGCGGCGGGAACCCCGCCAGCGAAAAGGCCGGAATCAGGAACAGGAAGGCCAGCAGCGGCGCATGGGCGTAAAGCCCCCCAATCCGCGACAGGTCCGTCGATCCGGCGATGCGCTTGGCGACGCCCGCAACAAAGAACAGGTTCGCCTTCACGATGATGTGGTGCACCAGGTAGAAGACCGCGCCCATCAGGCCAAGCGGCGTATAAAGCGCCAGTCCCAGCACCATGTAGCCGATCTGGCTGATGATGTGGAATGACAGGATGCGGCGGAAGTCGTTCATCGCGGCCGCACCCAGAACACCCGTCACCATGGTGATCACGGCCATCCACAGCATGATCGTGTGGGTATAGCCGACATCCTGGTCGAAGATCAGCGTAAAGGTGCGGATCAGCGCATAGACCCCGACCTTGGTTAGCAGACCGGCAAAAATCGCCGACACCGCCACCGGCGGCGTGTGATACGAGGCCGGCAGCCAGAAGAACAGCGGAAACAGCGCCGCCTTTACCCCGAAGGCCACTAGGAACATGATCGCGATGGTGGTCAGCAGGCCGGTATCCTCGACCTCGCGCACCGCCAGGTGCAGGTCGGCCATGTTCAGCGTTCCGGTCACGCCGTAAAGCAGCGCGATCCCGGACAGGAACATGATGGTCGAAACCAGGTTCAGCGTGACATACTTGATCCCGCCGTCCAGTTGCTCGCGCGAGCCGCCCAGCACCAGAAGCCCGAAGCTGGAGATCAGCATGACCTCGAACCAGACATAGAGGTTGAACAGATCGCCCGTCAGAAAGGCACCGCAGACACCGAACAGCAGGGTCTGCAGCAGCGCGTGAAATCCAAGCCGTTCCAGCCGCGCAGGGATCTCGGACAGGGAGTAGATCACGGTGGCAAGGCCGGTGATGGCGGTGATGACCACCATCACACCACCCAGAAGGTCGGCCGCCAAGGTGATGCCGAAGGGCGCGGCCCAGTTCGACATCTGGGCGACGACGACACCCTCCTCCAGCACCTCGGACATGAGCATGCTGCTGGCCAGCAGCAGCGCCACGGTGCCCACGACCGAAATCCAACGTCCGGCAGGCGAGTTGCGGAACAGATAGGACAGAACCGCCGTCATCACCGGAATGATGAGGGGATAGACCGGAAGCCAGCTCATTGGCCGGCCTCCTTGGCGTCCGCCACCGGTTCTGCCACCCGCATTTCATCGGTATTGACGGTGCCAAGCGTCATGTAGGTGCGATAGACCAGCGCCAGCGCAAAGGCCAGAAGTCCGAAGCCGATAACGATGGCGGTCAGCACCAACGCCTGCGGCAGCGCGTTCGCCACCAGGCCGGTGGGCGCATACGCCCCCTCGTCGATCAGCGGCGGCGCCCCGGCGGTCAGGCGCCCAGAGCCAAAGATCAGCAGGTTCACAGCATTCGACAGCAGCACCAGACCAAAGACGAAACGCAGCACGTTACGGTCCAGCATCAGATATACGGATGCGGCAACCAGCACCCCGATGGTGATAGCAAGCAGCAACTCCATCCTCAGATCTCCTGTTCCAGCGCAAAGACGAGGGTCAGGATTCCGCCGAAGACAGCCATGTACACTCCGATATCGAACATCAGCACCGTGGACAGCGGCAGACCCTTGCCGCCGTCCTCGGCAAACAGGAAAAGCCACTGGCCGGTCAGGAAGGGCTCATTGACGAAGCCCGAGGCAAGGCCCGCAAGGCCCGCCACCCCGACGCCCAGCATGGCCACATTGGCCGGATCCACGCGCAGGGCCGCCTGCGCCTCGCGCACCGAGGTGGCGATGGTATAGAGGATGAAGGCGGTCGCCCCGATCAGCCCGCCGATGAAGCCGCCGCCCGGCAGGTTGTGCCCGCGCAGCAGCGCATAGACCGAGAAGACCAGCAGCAGGGCCACCAGCAGGCGCGTGGCGGTGGTCAGGATCAGCGACTGCATCTTACATCTCCTCCTTGTCGCGCCGGGCGGGGCCTGCTCCGCGCAGCAGCGCGAAGGCGGCGATGGCGGCCATGACCACCACGGTGATCTCTCCGAAGGTGTCCAGGGCGCGGAAGTCGACCAGGATGACGTTCACGATGTTGCGCCCATGCGCCTCGGGATAGGAGACCGCCTCGAAATAGGTCGTCAGGCGGCGGTCCAGGTCGCCCGCCATGATCGAGACCGCCAGAAAGGTCATGACAACCCCGCTGCCCGCCGCGATCAGCGCATGGCCGGGACGGAACGAAGCCCGCGAGCGGCGCGGCAGATAGGGCAGCCGCAGCATCACGACGCTGACCAGAACGACGACCAGAACCTCGACCAGCAGCTGCGTGATCGCCACATCCGGCGCGCTGAACATGATGAAGATCAACGCGACGCCGATGCCGACCACGCCCATCGCGGCGACGGCTGTCATGCGGCTGTGGGTCCACACCACCAGCATCGAACCCGCGCAGATCAGCGCCAGCACCGTCCACTGGATCGGGTGGATGCTGTCGGTCGAAAAGGCGATGCCGGTCACGAAGGCGCCCTGCAGCACATAGGTGAGACCCACCAGCACGACGAAGGTCAGGAAGGTCACCGACATGTAGCGTTGCAGGCTGCCGTTCTGGATCAGCGCGGCCTGCCAGGCGGCAAAGCCCTTGAAGCCGTCCAAAAGCCGGTCCCAGCCCGCGTCGAAGTCGATGGGGCTGCGCGCCTCGAAGGCGGTCAGGCGGGCGCGGATCGCCTCGTGCTTGCGATACATCAGCCAGCCGGCCAGGAAGGTCAGCAGCGACAGGATCAGCGCCATGTTGACGCCGCCCCAAAGGTACAGGTGCACCTCGTGGTCACTGCCCGACACGGCGCGGGTCGCGGGGCCGACGATGTAATGTTCCAGAATGCCCGGCAGCAGGCCGAAGATCAGCGACAGCGCCCCAAGGACCAGCGGCCCGGCCAGCATCGGCCAGGGACCTTCGTGCGGCCGTTGCGGAGTGGGTGCCAGATCGCCCCGGAACGGCTTCAGCGCCACGATGCCCCCCACGACGAACATCATGACCGAGGCTGCGAAAATCATCGCCGTTACCCAGATGGCGCCGAAACCTTCAAGGCCAAGGCCGGCCTTGTACATGAATTCCTTGCCGATGAAGCCGACCATCGGGGGGATGCCGGCCATGCTGATCGCGGCCAGCGCCGCGGCCAGGCCGGTCAGCGGCATGGCCTTGGACAGGCCCCGCAGCACGGTGGCGTCGCGGGTGCCGGTTTCATGGTCGACGATCCCGATCATCAGGAACAAGGCGGCCTTGTAAAGCGAATGCACGACCAGGAACAGCATGGCGGCGACGATGGCGTAATGGGTGCCCGCACCGATGAACATGGTCAGCGTGCCAAGCGCCATCAGCGTTGTATAGGCCAGCACCTGCTTGATGTCGGTCTGGCGCAGCGCCATGACCGAGGCGAAGACCGCCGTCACCCCGCCGAACAGCGTCAGGATCCAGAACCAGGCGCTGGTCTCTCCCAGGGCCGGGTTCATCCGGGCCATCAGGAAGACGCCCGCCTTCACCATCGTGGCGCTGTGCAGATAGGCCGAAACCGGCGTCGGCGCGGCCATGGCATTGGGCAGCCAGAAATGGAACGGCACCTGCGCCGACTTGGTGAAGGCGCCGGCCAGGAACAGCAGCATGATGCCCATGTACCAGGGATGCGCGCGGATCATGTCGCCCATCGTCAAAATCTGCGACAGTTCGAACGTGCCAGTAACCGTGCCCAGGATGATCATGCCGCCCAGCATCGCCAAGCCGCCCGTACCGGTGACCAGCAGCGCCTGCAGCGCGGATCGGCGGGACTTGGCGCTGTTGGCGTGAAAGCCGATCAGCAGGTAGGACGAGATCGTGGTGATTTCCCAGAAGACGAACAGCGCGATCAGGTTGTCGGCCAGGACCAGGCCCAGCATCCCCACCATGAACATCAGCAGATAGCAGACAAAGCGCGGATAGTCCGGGTGCTGTCCCAGATAGCGCGCAGAATAGAGCGTGACGGCCGTCCCGATGCCGGTGATCAGCAGGGCGAATGTCATGCTGAGCCCGTCCAGCAGCACGGACAGCCTGATGTCCAGCGACGGAACCCAGTCGATGCCGCGCACCTGAGGGGCATCGACGATCTGGGGCAGAAGGCCGATGAAGTACAAAAACAGCACCGCCGGGACCGCAATCGAGATCCAGCCTGCCGGCCCGCCCATCACGCGATCCACCTTGGGATAGTCGTCAGCCATGTCTCGAACCCCCCATCGCGGCATGCAGTCGGCGCACGCTCTAGCATCCTTTCCGGGCGGAAAACAGACGGGCTGCAGAGGGAATCGCATAGGGCGGATGTAAAAAAGACTGCCTTTCTCCCGATTTGCCGCTTGGGCAGGCGGGCGGAGGCCAGCCTTTGCCGGATGCCCTGTAAAGGAGTGAGGGACGCGGAGAGGCGGGTTCCGATGCCCCAGATGAAGCAGAGCCCTGATCAAACTGCCTGCGACCGCTGGTCGCAGGACGCGCGCCTACGGTCCACGCGACGACCTTGCGCCTTGGGCCGGGCGGGCCTTGTGCAGCCTGTGCGCTTCGGCACAGGGTGATGGCCTGTCACTGCGGTCACGCTGCCCGCGATTCGCCACCAAGACGAAAGGACATGCCATGTTGCTTGCCTCGGAACAGTCCGCCCGCCACAGCCTTGCCCTCCGAACCGGCCTGACCTTGGCCGCCGCCGCGCTGATCGCACTTGGCGCGAAGGTGCAGGTGCCCTTCTGGCCCGTGCCCATGACGCTGCAGACGCTTGCCGTTCTGGTCATCGCGGCCGGCCTGGGCCCGCGTCTCGGCCTTGCGGCGATGGGCGCCTACCTGGCCGCCGGACTTGCCGGATTGCCGGTCTTTGCAGGCTCGCCCGAACGCGGCATCGGTCTGGCTTATCTTGCAGGGCCGACGACCGGCTTCCTGATCGGGATGGCGCTGGCAATGCTTGTGACGGGACGCCTGGCACAGGGGGGCGGGTTCGGCATTCGCGCGCTGGCGATGCTGGCCGGCACGGTTGCAATCTATGTTCCTGGGCTGATCTGGCTGTCGGCTTTCGTGCCCTCGGACAGCCTTCTTGCGGTGGGCGTTGCGCCGTTCTTGCTGGGCGATATCGTCAAGATCGCCCTGGGGGCGCTGCTGATGGAGGCTGCCGCCCGCCTGCGCCGCTGACCGCCACCGTCACCGCCGCTAAACCCGAACGGGGCCCGCCGGGCCCCGTTTCTTTATACTTGCCCCTCAGCTGTGCCCGCGGCCAATGTCCCCCAACGTCAGGACCGGCGAGGCGTCGATGCCCTGCGCGTTCAGCATCGCGGCCACGCGCTCCAGCGAAGCCACCAGCATCGCCTGTTCCCAATCGTGAAGCGCCCGAAAGCCGGTGACGAACTGCTGCTGCAGCGCGTCCGGGGCGCTGCGCAGCGCCTCGGCCCCGGCATCGGTCAGGATCACGTGCAGCTGCCGCCGGTCCGTCACTGACCGCTGGCGCAGCGTCATGCCCAACTTGTCCAGCTGGTCCACCAATGCCGTGACGGTCGCCTGGCTGACGCCCATCTGGCTGGCCAGCTGGGTAGGGGTGGCGTGGTGCCCGTCACGCAGTGACAGGATCTGCAGCACCCGCAGCTTGGCGGGCGTCAGGCGGACAGCCTGCGCCAGGTCGCGCTCGTAATGCTCGGTCGCCCGCAGGATGCGGCGCAGGGCGATCAGAGCGGCGTCGGTCCGCGGGTCGGGAATTTCCTGTGTCATACTCCATCATGCCACCAACAGGGGCGCGCGGGCAATGGCAGGGCCTTAGACAGCCGAAAAATCCGCCCGGCGAACGGCCGGCGCATTGGCGGCGGATTTGCGCCCGATTTCCCCGCGGAACCTGCCCGGAGCGGCTTTCCGCTTAGACGGGTTGATCCTCCGATGCCGATGGTATACTTAGACAGTCGAAGCAACTGAGGATCAGGAGCCCATGCCAGACAAATTGCAGCACACCGACCGTCTTCGCCAGCCAACCATGCGCCGGCCCCGGCCCACCGATGGCGCCGCCATCTGGAAGCTGGTGCGCAGCTGCAAGCCGCTGGACGAGAATTCGATGTACTGCAATTTGGTGCAGGCCGACCATTTCCGCGACACCTGCGTGATCGCCGAAATGGAGGGCGAGGTCGTCGGCTGGATCTCGGGCCACCTGATCCCGAACCAGAATGCGCTGTTCATCTGGCAGGTGGCCGTCAGCCCGCAGGCGCGCGGCCTGGGACTGGGCCGCAAGATGCTGATGAACCTGCTGAACCGGGACATCTGCGAAGATGTCACCCACCTTAATACCACCATCACCCGTGACAACGACGCATCCTGGGCGCTGTTCCGCAGCCTGGCCCGGAACCTGGACGGCGATCTCGGGGACGACCCGCATTACACGCGGGACCGCCATTTCGACGGGCAGCACGCGACCGAGCATATGGTCACCATCACCCTGCCCCGGCAGCAAGATCACGCGCAAGCCGCCTGATCCTTCGCCAGACAAAATAATTCTTTGAACGCACGACGTGCGAAAGGACTTCCCATGCCCAAGGACGTGAACACGCCCTCATCCGCCACGGAAACCACCAACCCGATTGACACCGCCATCTTCCAGCGCCGCGAAAGCGAAGCGCGGTCCTATTGCCGGGGTATCCCCACCGTCTTCGCCTCGGCCAGCGGCTCGATCATGCGGGCCGCCGACGGTCGCGAATATATCGACTTCCTGGCCGGCTGTTCCTCGTTGAACTATGGCCACAATGATCCCGACATGAAGGCCGCGTTGATTGACCACATCGCGGATGACGGCATTGCCCACGGCCTGGACCTGCATACCACCACCAAGGCTGACTTCCTCGACGCCTTCGAACGCCACATCCTGGCCCCGCGTGGCATGGATCACCGAGTTATGTTCACCGGACCCACCGGTGCGAATGCCGTTGAGGCCGCAATGAAGATTGCGCGCAAATCGACGGGGCGGACCAACGTCGTGGCCTTCACTAACGGCTTTCATGGCGTGACCATGGGGGCGCTGGCCGCGACCGGCAACGGCTACCACCGCGGCGGCGCCGGGATGGAAACGCAGGGCGTGACCCGCGTTCCCTTTGACGGGTACGCGGACGGCCTGGACAGCGCCGCGTTGCTGGACCAGATGTTGTCGGACAATTCGGGCGGCATCGACGCCCCGGCCGCGATCATGCTGGAAACGGTGCAGGGCGAAGGGGGGCTGAACGCCGCATCGAGCGAATTTGTTCGCGCCATCGCGGACATTGCCAAACGCCATGGGGCGCTGCTGATCCTTGACGACATCCAGGCCGGCTGTGGCCGGACGGGCAGGTTCTTCTCGTTCGAGGACATGGGCGTGATCCCCGACCTTGTTCCGATGGCCAAATCGGTGTCGGGCTTTGGCCTGCCCCTGGCAATGGTCCTGGTCCGGCCCCAGCATGACGTCTTTGGCCCGGCCGAACACAACGGCACCTTCAGGGGCAACACCCACGCCTTTGTCACCGCCCGAGTGGCGATTGAAAAATTCTGGTCCGACAAGGGCTTCGAGGTGGAACTTTCAGACAAGGCGTCGTTGATCGAATCGCGCCTTAAGGAACTGGCGTCCCTGGTGCCGGGGGCCCAGCTGAAGGGCCGCGGACTGATGCGCGGGGTGGATGTCGGGTCGGGCGAACTGGCCGGTGCCATCTGCAAGCAAGCCTTCCACAACGGGCTGATCATCGAAACCTCGGGGAACGAGGATCAGGTCGTGAAGGTGCTGGCCCCCCTGACGACGCCCAAGGACGTGTTGAGCCGCGGCTTCGGCATTCTCTTGAACGCGGCCCGCGATGTCCTTGCCACAACCCAAGTCGCTGCGGAGTAACAGCTATGATCGTTCGCAACTTCTACGACCTTCAGGACACCGACCGCTCGGTGTCGGACCAGCATTGGAATTCGGTTCGGATGCTGCTGGCCGATGACGGGATGGGATTTTCCTTCCACATCACCACGCTGGCGGCGAATTCGGAACATACGTTCCACTACAAGCACCACTTCGAAAGCGTCTATTGCATCTCGGGGACCGGATCGATCACCGATCTGGAAACCGGCGAGACGCACCAGATCACGCCGGGCGTGATGTATGCACTGGACCAGCACGACCGGCACACGCTGCGCGCGGACGAGACGCTGGTCATGGCCTGCTGCTTCAACCCGCCGGTCACCGGGACCGAGGTGCATCGCGACGACGGCAGCTATGCCCCTGCCACCGAGACGGCCTGAGCCATGACCCACGCGACCCATACCGTCGAAAAGATCGGCGGCACCTCGATGTCGCGGGTCCATGAGCTGCGCGACACGCTGCTGGTGTCCGATCCCGCACGCCCCTATGGCCGGATTTTTGTTGTCTCGGCCTTTGGCGGCATCACCAACCTTCTGCTGGAGCACAAGAAATCCGGCGAGCCGGGTGTCTATGCAGCCTTTGCCAGCCGTGAGGAGGATCACGGCTGGCTGGCCGCCTTGGACCGCGCCAGCGACGCGATGATCGCGGCGCACCGGGTCGTGCTGGATCATCCGGGTGACGTGGAACAGGCCGACGGCTTTGTGCGCGACCGCCTGATCGGCGCGCGGAACTGCCTGATCGACCTGCAGCGGCTGTGTTCACACGGACATTTCCGCCTGTCTGAACACATGCTGCAGACGCGGGAGCTGCTGTCGGGTCTGGGCGAGGCGCATTCCGCCTTTGTCACGGCGCTGATGCTGCAGCGGGCCGGCATTTCGGCGCGCTTCGTCGACCTGTCAGGCTGGCGCGACGATGGCGAGGTCTCGCTGGACCAGCGCATCCAGCGTGCCATGCAGGACATTGATCCGCAGACGGAAATGCCCATCGTCACCGGATATGCCCAGTGCCGCGAAGGCTTGATGCGCGAATTTGACCGGGGCTATTCCGAGGTCACATTCTCGCGCCTGGCGGCCCTGACCGGTGCACGCGAAGCGATCATCCACAAGGAATTCCACCTGTCATCGGCCGACCCCAATCTGGTCGGCGCGGATGCGGTCCGCAAGTTGGGGCGCACGAATTTCGATGTGGCGGACCAGCTGTCGAACCTCGGGATGGAGGCGATCCATCCCAAGGCCGCCAAGACGCTGCGCCAGTCCGGGGTGCCCCTGCGCGTGACCAACGCCTTTGAGCCGCATGATCCTGGCACGCTGATCGACGACCAGCCCGCCACACGTCCCGCGGTCGAGATCGTCACGGGACTGGACCTCTTTGCCCTGGAACTGTTCGAACAGGACATGGTCGGCGCCAAGGGTTATGATGCATTTATCCTGGAGGTGCTGACACGGCACCGGGTGCGGATCGTCAGCAAGGTCTCGAACGCCAACACGATCACCCATTACGTGGACAGCAGCCTCAAGGTGCTGCGGCGCGTGGAAAAGGATCTGAACGAGCGTTACGCCTCGGCCTGCGTGTCGTCGCGGGCGGTGGCGATGGCGGCGGCTGTCGGGCGTGACCTGACTGGCCTTTCGGTGCTGTCGCGGGGCTTGGGCGCGCTGGCCGCAGCGGGGCTGGAGGCGATCGGTGCCGCGCAGGGATCACGCCCCGTGGAGGTGCAGTTCATCGTCGAACGCGAGGCGCTGGCCGCCTCCATCAAGGCGCTGCATGGGGCGCTGGTCGAAGGCCAGGCCGAGGCGCTTCCCAAGGCTGCCTGAGGGGCAGCCCGCAAGGAAAAAGGGCGGCCCACTGCGGCCGCCCTACTTTACATCAATCCATCGCCTCGCCCGTCATGGGGTCTAGGCGCAATGATACCTCGCGATCTTCGGCATTTTGGTATTCGACCTCGTAATAGCCGTCGTCGTCCCACTCGATTTCCGAAAAATGACCCAGATCGCCGCCCAGGTCGGCCTCTGCCTTGGCCAGGATCTCGGACAGCGGCAGCGCATCGGCGGGCGGCATATCCTGGGCAGTCGCAATCACGGGCGACAGGATCAGGCCCAGGGTGGCAAGGGAACGCAGGATCATGGAAGTCTCCTTCTTGGCATGGTGTTCCCGCCCAACCCGTCGCCCCGCGGCAGGTTCCATTTCGGCCGCGTCTTGCACGCGGGCGCTGGCTGTCCTATATCTGGGGTGTCCGGAGCAATCCGGACTATGGACATAAACGCGCTCGTAATAAGCGGATCGGACCCGGGGGCGGTACCCGGCGGCTCCACCAGATCACCCTCGTTGGGGGACATTGGGGCCGAAACAGGATCGACGAACGTCTAAAGGGGTTTGCTTTGTCTCGGTGAGCTACCACCGATATCGGTGCAAATTGTACAGTTGCCAACGACAACCGTGCTCCGGTTGCTCTGGCTGCGTAAGCAGTTCGAGTAATCGAAACCTAAGCCCTTGCGCCTAGCAGCGTAAGGCGGGGCCCGCAGGAGCCTGGCAACAGAATCCTGCACTTCATTTTCTGCTCCTTAGCATGTTGATTTCGCTGATGTTCTGGTGTCCAGATTTCCAGCGTTTTACAGTTTGCGTTCGCGGTATTCCCTCAACACCGCCTTTGCAGCCGCTTTCCGATCTTGGTGACGGCTGTATCTCTCGACCATTTCGACCGACATGCCGATCGTCGCGCTGATCTGCAGGGCGCTCATTCCGTCCTGCCGCAGCCTGATGACCGCGTTGGCTCTCAGCCCGTGCCAGACGGCATCCTTCAGTTCCGGGTGAGCCTCCCGCGTCGCATCGAACACCTTCCAAAGCTGATTCGTGGTGACGACCTTCCCCGTGTTCTTTCCCTTGTCCTGCAGCAGGAAAGGACCGGGGCGCTTCTCCCAGGTTGCCATCTCACGCTCCAGTTCAGGGAAAATCGGGCACACGGGCTGCACACCCGTCTTTTTCTGCCGCAGGCTGATCGTGTCGCCGTCCACGTCAGTCCAGCCCAGTCGGATGATGTCGCTGGCTCTCTGCCCCGTGTAGCGTGCCAGGAAGAACGCGCGGCGCAGCATCCCCGTGAGGTTTTGCTCTGCAAACGCTAATTGGTCGGCCGTCCAAGGCTTGTGCCCTTCATTTGACTTGAAGGTGCTGACGCCGTGAGTGGGGTCGCTGCTCAGAAGGCCGCGCGGGCCACGTGCCCATGAGGTCATGCTGCGCAGGGCATAGAGGATATTGTTCGCCCTGCCCGGCTTCTCAGCTCCGATCTTGTCCATCAGCGCCTCAACATCAGCGGGCCGCAGATCCTCCGCTGGCAGATTGCCCCACAGGCCGCGTATGACCTCCAGATAGCGCCTGTAGTAGTCTTGGGTGCTTGGGGTCAGCTTGCGGCGAAGCCCCGGCCACGCGGCGATATAGGCGTCTATGAGAGCACCGATCGTATCGGTTGGGACAGGTGCCCCCTGCAGCTGTCGGATCGCTGCCCAGAACTCGGGTGTGCGGGGATCATCAGGTAGCTTGAGGCGCGGACCAGCATGTGCCGTTCCGCGCCCCATCTGGAAGTAGTAGTAGTCCCTGCCCCGTGACCGGACGCGATGCACGCCCCGAGGCAGGCTGATGTTAGGTGGCATGCCGCAGCGCCTCCATGAACGGGCTGGACGGCATCTGGTCACCATATGCCAGATGCGCCTCGACCTCCGCCCAGCACCAGCGCACCGAACCTCCGATGCGGCGGGGCTTGGGCAAGAGGCCGCGCGAAACATAGCTGTCCACCGTGCTTTCGCTGAAGCAGAGTTCAGCTGCCAGTTCCTCCTTGGAGGGATAGGCCGGAGGACGATCACCATATACCGCGCGGCGCTTCATTACGCGGCCTCGGGGAACAAGGCTTCAAGGGTGTCGCGCGCTTTCACCACCTGAACCTTGAGGGCGTTCACGATGCCCATCGTGGCATCATAGGCCAGTACCTCGACAGTGCTTTCGCCGCGCTGCAAGCTGTCGGTGGCCAGTTCGAGAGCCGCCATCAGCTCTTCGACTCGGCAGATCTCAACGCTCACGCTCTCCAAGTGCTCCGACCCAATCATGCCGCACCTCCCATAATCGCACGCGCCTCGGTCCAAAGCTCATCACCGCGAGGACAGGAGCTGATCTCATGGTCGCCGTGGAATGTTTGCGCCATGAGCTTGCAGATGAAGTCCATCGGCGACTGTGAGGGCGCGTCGAGCACGTCGTCGGCCATGCGCGCAACGGTCTCGCACCAGCGGTTGCTCTCTTCGTCGGCCAGCTGTCCCTCGACTGCCGCCTGCCACGAAGCTCGGGCTGCGTCCCATTCACGGTACAGCCGCATGACTGGCGTCTCGGCTTTCACGGCGGCGCTGCCGGGATGACTACGGTTCATGCTGCACCTCCTTCGATCAGAGTAACGGTCGGGAAGATCAGCTTTGCGAGTGTGGAGAGGCCCTTCGGCGTCACGCGCGCCTGGGTCACCACCTTCTCCGTGCCATCCGGGCGAGTGTAGGTCGTCACGCGATGCTCCATCACACCTGACGCCAGCCGGGGCGCATAGGCGACCCAGTCATCGGACTCGCCGCGCTTGAAGATCCAGCCTTGGGTGTGCAGCCAGTCGAACATGTCCTTACGACGGATGCCCAAGGTCTTGGCCGCGTCTGTAATGCACAGGCTGCCCTCGGCCTCGCACAGGCGGTCATGCGCCTGCACCGTCTCTTGCATGGCCTCGATCTGCTTGGCCTGTTCCTGCGTCACCTCGATCAGTTGACTTGCGATCAGGGCAAGTTGGCCGGGGTTGCGCACGTCGATAGCGGCAGGTGACCCGTTTGCCACGATGCCCTCCAGTTCCTGCCACCTATCCACCAAGCGCGCAGTGAACTCAGGGGATAGCTGCGCGACCACCACAAAGCTGTCGCGCTTTTCCAAACGGTATTCCCTCGCCTTACGTCCAAGGCTGTCGAGGTATCCCACCAACGGTGGTTCACCGATTGCACCCTTTTTCATGAGCCGTTCGACGGTGCGCTTTACGCTGTCTGCGCGGACTCCCAGCAAGTCCGCCACATCCCGCGTCCCCATCGTCATCTTAGCAATGCCCTCTAGCATCATGGGCACTGGTGCATTATGCTGTTCGATATTCATGCTGATGTCCTTTCAAGTGGTCAGCGTGTCAGGAAATGCTGCTCTGTCAGGCAGCGTTTTCGCTCTTGGCAGCGGGGGTCTGTCCGGCAAGATCGTCCCCCGTTGCCTCAAGAGCCTCACGCATTGTCATCACTACGTGAGTATTAATTGAACGCCCAAGGCGATCAGCTTCGGTCTTGATTTGGTCGCGCAGCCGCTTCGGCATACGGATTGCAGTTTGCACCGTCTCGCCCTGCGCTCTGCTCTGGATCATCCGCATGGTCACCTCCTTAAGCACAATGCTATAAAGCACTATGCTTGGTATTGCGTCAAGCGCGATTTCAAGCAATGTGCTATAAAAAGGAGAGGGCTATGGCGAAGCCACCAGTTAGCGAACAGGTTCAAGTCAACTTTCGTATGCCCGTGGACCTGAGAGACCGTATTAAAGCAGCGGCTGAGTCGAGCGGCAGAAGCATGAACGCCGAGATTGTGGCTACGCTGGAGGAGCATTATCCGTCAGCGCCGCTCAAAGCAGGCGAGCTGTTTGAGGAAGTCATGAAGCTATCGGGCCTTCTCAACGCCACCCCAACAAGACACAGACCTTACAGGATCAAACAGCTCATGGATCGCTTCAGCCAGCGGGGTGCAGAGGTCGATCTCAGCTTGGATGGTAATCGCTTGATCATGCAGCACCGCAACGCTGCACTGAGGCTTGAGGTTGACTTAGAGCCGGCTGAGCCTTGGGATGAAATGTTTGGCGAACCTGAGCACCATGACCTTGATTCGTAACGAACAGACCAAGCTGCTGGCCACCTACCTCAACGGCGTCGCGATTGCGGTCTTCGCAATCGGTGGCTAGACGCCGGTCTTTTCAAGCCTCTATGGCGACAGAAGGCCGCGCCGCGCGTTGCATCGTCTCTGACGGAAAAGTTAGTAGTCATCGGATGTCCATGAAGGCCTAGATTATGTTGCTAAAATCCGCGTTACAGGGCTGTTGCACCTGAGCGGGTGTGACATACTTTCACTTGAAAGGTGAAACTCCGCAGCATACAAAGCGTTCACCGACAGCTACAGTCAGATCACCAGCAAGAGGGAGGCACAAATGGCATTCGGTCTGGATACCGTGCGGCGCTTGTTTCATGCAGGTTGCGACGATAAGAAGCCTACGTTCGAGTCGCAACGGCAGGTCTATGATTTTTGTCGGAGCAATTACCGGACCTCTGGTGGCCCGAACAAAGAACTGCGGGATATGTATGCCAATTATCGCAGAACTAGTTCGAAGCGTGTAGATGATCGTCTGGGAGTCGATTCGAGGAAGAAATTGCCTCAAGCACTTTAAGTGCGGGGTCGCGGAAATCGACAGGTGGGCCTCTGAAAAGGCCTACAAGCGAGATGAAAAAGGCCAGTCAAGAGTAACGGTTGGATATGATGATGGAAGCGCCTCTGGCTGCTCTTTTATATCTCATTCCCTTACTTCTGAGAAGAGCGGCAAGCTTCTACATGCGGATCACGGGTCCCTCTTTCCTCAGGGGGCCCCGCTTATCTACATTGAGTATCTTGCAGTGTCCCGTAGCCGGCAAGGCGAAGGCATTGGCACTCAGCTTCTCATGCAAACGTTCGAAAAAGCTTACTATGTGAAGCAGTTGCTACCGGTTTATGGCGTTGCACTCCGCTCATTGAATCCACAGACGACCGCCTTCTATGAGAGCATCGGCTTTAAAATCGCGCCAAAAGAGCCAAACAACAATCCATTGATGCTGATGGATATATGGACCATCTCGGATCTGATCGAGGGTCAAGAGGACAATCCCCACGCAGATCCTGTCTGTTAGGGCCTGTTACACTCTAACAGCGCTTCGCAAGCTGCTTCCATCACAAGGCCTGGGCAGCGTCACCCATTGCGATGCCCCAGTTCCCCCACACGGACAGTTTATCGACGTCGGCGCATTTGCAGCACGGCTTCTCCGTCCACCATGCTCATCCTCTTCAGGAGATATAAGGGGCCGTTTCCCGAAAACTTCAGCGTTTCAGCACGACTAAAGGCTTCGTGAAAAGTCCCCACGGACGCCGCCGGGATATCGAACCGCACCGGATCTTCTCCGCGCACGTTTGTTATTTGGGCTGTCGTTCCGCCGCTGAAATAGACTGTAGTCATCTGGCTCTCCTTCCACGTAGGGCAGCTTATCGTCCTTGAACGAAAAATCCAGTTACGCTTCGGACCACACAGAAGGCCCCGGCAACGCATCGCGCGCCGAGGCCCCTTTGCCCGAATGCGGGCGCCGCACATGCACGTGCGAGTGACTGCCCCCGGTTCCGCCGTAGCAGCCTGCGCCGCGCCTCCGGAGAGAGAGGCCGCACCTTGACGGGGTTGTGGCGCTATGGTCGCCGGGCACTCACCGTCTGATCCCGGATGCTTTGCGGTGAAGCTGCCGCAGGGCGCATCCTGGCCCTATCTCGTCACCCTCCGAACAAGGCGTCGAACAGCTGCGGCTGCATGGGCCGGTCGGAGACTGGCGGCATGGCTGCGGCGGTCTGCTTGTCCTTGCGATAGGCGTCCTCGATCCAGACGGCATCGAGTGCCATGATGAGGTCCGCGTGGTGCGGCTCGATCGGCACGCGCATCATCTGCGACCAGGCGGCCATTCCCTCCCAGGTGATCGGGTTCGGCCCGACGCTGTTGTAGCTGCGGCAGCGGGACAGCGCCCCGAAGGCCTCCAGGATCGGGCCGGCTGCATCTGGCATCCTGACCTTCTTGCCGGCCAGGCGGTCCCTCATCGCGTCGCAGAGATGTTTCTTCAGTCGGTCCGTCATGTGCGCCTCCTCGGCTGTGCGCTGATCTGCTCAAACCGTCGCGGCAGAGCCTTGTCATAGGAGGTCAGCCCCTGCTGCACCCCACCCGCAACCCGCTTGTCCACGAAGGTCTGCAGGTTGCCGTTCTCATCGACACTGGTGGTGACATGCACATGCACGTCCTGCCGGCCACCGTTGCCGCCATTGCCGGTCATCAGGTTGCGGGTCTGGGTGGCGTTCATGATCCGCGACGGGCCGGTGAACTCCAGCTCGGGGCCGTTCTCCCCCACGATCCGGTAGCCGCCCCTGTGCAGCCCTCCGGTGGCGTAGCGGGGCGTCAGCAGTCCACCAAGGCCGCTGGCAATGCCGCCCATGCCCGGCAGTCCCATCACGGCGTTGAGCATCTGCGTCTTGGCGATCTCCATCAGCAGGTTGGCCACGGCCTCCCTTGCCGACATGGAGCCGTCGATGATCGAGCCGAACATGTCTTCCAGTGCCGACTTGCCGCGCTCGGTCTGCTCCTGGATCAGGCCCATCTTGTCGGCCGCCTCCTCGGCATTCAAACCCGCAGTCATGTAGGCTTCGGCCAGCTTGTCGATCTCGGCTTCCAGCGCAGGCGTGATCTCCTTGCCTGCCTGCTGTGCCGCCGTCAGCAGCTCCGCCTTCTTGCGGGCGAACTCCAGCGCGTCGCCATATTCCTCGCCGGACGCTGCCACGGCCACCAGCGCCGCCGCTTCGGCTTCCAGAGCCGCTGTGCGGGCGCGTGTGGTCTCGACTTCCTTGGCATAGTCATCCTGCTGCGGCTTGGCGCTCCGGCCGCCAGAACCGCGCCTGGCACGTCCAGAGCCGCCACCCCCACCACCGCCGCCGGTTCCGCCCGGCGGGTGATCCGCGATGCTGACCGGCTCGGTCGGGACGGGCATCGGAGGCCGCTCATAGGCGGTGATCGGCGTGCCGGTATCCACGTTGTTGTAGACTGCGGAGCCATCGGGGCGCAGGCCGTCCACATAGCGGGGCATGTTGGCCGCCGCTGCGCGCAGGGCGTTCAGCTCGGCCCGGACCTCGCGCAGGCGGGCGATGGCTTCGGTGTTGTCGAAGCCCAGGGAGGTGTTGTTCTCGATCTGGGCCTGAAGGGTTTCCACCTCCTGTTCAAGGGCGCTGATCTTGCCTTCGGCCTCGCGCACATCCGGGTTGAGGAACTGCCCATCCTCGGCGATGCCCATCATCTCGATCAGATCCGCGAAGACCTGGGCATCAGCCATCTGCCTGATCCAGCCGGCCGCCGCCGCCTCTGCGCTGGCGAAGGCCTCCGCGATACGCTGGATCTTTCCGACAAAGGCCGCCGCGTCGAAGCTGTCCAGCCCATCGGCCAGATCGCCAATCGTGTCGGCAAGGCTAGAGGAGGCGCCGGAGGTCTTGTCGAACTCACCGATCACGGTGACCAGGCTGTTGCCGATCCGGGTCATGGCCTGGCCCACGGTCGATTGCGACGTCTCGGCCTGCTGCCGCAGTTCGACAGATCCGACCTCGAAGGCGCGGAAGAAGGCGGTGCTGGACACTTCCCCGGCCACCACCAGCTTGCGCAGCTCCGCGACCGATCCACCGGCCTCCTTCAGCCCGCGTGCCACAGCCTGTGCGATGGTCGGCGTGCCCTCAAGGATCGAGTTAAACTCCTCGGCCCGCACGACGCCGCCACCCAGGGCCTGGCTCAACTGGAGAAGCGAGCCACTCGCAGCCGTGGCGTCGGTGCCGGCCACCTTGAGCGCGACGGCAATGCCATCGGTGAACCGGATCAGTTCGTCACTCGACACGCCCAGTTCCTTCTGGGTCAGCGCCAGCTTCGAGTAGAGGTCCACCAGCGAACTCACGGGTGCCGAGTTTCGCTGCGCCGACTGGAACAGCTGTTCATAGACGCGCGACAGTTCCGGCCCGTCGAGGCCCGCCACGCGCAGGGCATTCTGCATCCTGGTCGCGGCATCCGCGATCTGCGTGTATCGCCGCACCAACTGGGCCGCCGCCGCCGCAGAGATCCCCACGCCAAGCGCCCGGCCGAAGCTGCCGAGCCTGGCCGAGGTCGCAGCCAGCGCCTGATTGATCCGTCCCGTCGAGCGGATCATGTCAACTTCCATCTGCCGGGTTGCCGATCGGGAATTGCGCGACAGGCCCTGATAGGTGCTGGTGCCCCGCTTTTCCGCCTGCCGCATCTTGCGCTCGAAGTCCGCAATGCGGGCCTCCAGCATCACCACAAGCCGTTCGTCCGCGCTCATCGCTCTCTCCTATGCGGTCCACATGTCTTCGGTGAACCAGGTCTGATTGGTGGTGAAGCCGCCCTCGTTCGCGGCAGCGCGCGATACGGCCATTGCCGCCGCCACCGCGCCGTCGATCGACAGCCACTTCCTGGGCTTGGTGAACTTCACGACATGGCCGTGATCGTTGCGCTTCACGACGACATTGGCGAAGCAGTGGCGCAGGACCGGGTTGCCGCCGTGGAAGAACTCACCGCCCAGAAGCGCGCGCTCCAGCTCCATCGCGGCCGGCATCATCAGCGACGGCACCTGGCGGAAGTCCACGGCCGGCAGTCCTGCGTCGAGGATCTTGGGCTGCACCTGCCGCGCCATGTGCGGGTCGAAGGCAATCTCCTGCACGTTCAGGTCTTCGCAGAGTTCGATGATCTTGCTCTCGATCTCCGCATAATCGATCACGCTGCCCGCCGTGGCGGTGATCAGCCCGTCCTCCAGCCACTGCTGGTAAGGGGCGCCGGAATGCTCCGCACGGCTCGACACGCCGTCCTCGCTGTCCAGAAGGCCGCCGTCGCTGTTGCTGTCGATCGTGTCCTGAGGGCAGAAGAACCAGGCCTTGGCGGCATAGCCCTCGGCCACGCGCCAGCATGCGACGATCACCGACAGGTCAACCGTCGATGACAGGTCCACCGCCAGCCAGCAGGGCTGATCCCTGAGGGCGTCGAGGTCGTAGTCCTTGGCCCCGGCATCATAGATGTCCATGTCCACCAGCGGCTCGGTCGAGGCGTCCAGCCAGATGTTCAGCTTGAGCTGCTTGAAGCTCTGCCGATCGCCCACGCTGCGCTGCGATCGCTTGGCATGGCGCCGGAAGCCGTCGAGGCTGGGATAGCCGTGCTGCAGGCCGGGGTTCACCCGGTGCCACAGATCCTCGTCCTGCCAGTCGTCGCGGCGGTCGGCCTCGAACAGGATCGGCAGGATCGAGGGGTCATCGACCTTCCCGCGCGCCACGTTGCGGGCATCCTCGAAGAAGTCCCAGGCAAGGCTGTCCTGCCCCCGGCCGGCGGTGCTGGCCACGATCAGCAGGCTGTCGTCGATCTTCTCTAGGCCGGTCGTCAGGGCCTCCCAGAGATCGCGGCCCTTCCAGATGTGGATCTCGTCGGCCAGGACAAAGGCCGGCGTGCGGCCATGCTGCGGCCCGCCATCGCCCGAGATGACCTCCAGATAAGACTGCTCCTTGCGGTAGATCAGCTTCTTCGGGGCATTGTGCGCATCATAGATGCCCACGGCCGAGACAAGGCGCTTGTCCTCGCGGATGATGCCGGCCGCCTCCTTGAAGCCGATGCCGGCTTGCTTGCGATCAGCCGCGGCAAAGATGGCCTCCCCACCCGGCCGGCGCTCCGGGCCGATGGTGTGCAACAGCGCCAGGGCGGCCGCCAGCGAGGTCTTGCGGTTGCCTCGGGGCAGCATCAGCGCCACGGTGTTGGTGATGCGGGTGCCGTTCTCATGGCGCGGGCCGTAGATGCGCCGAACGATCCGCTCCTGCCAGGGGTCCAGCTGGAAGCCGCGCTTGGGCAGGATCGACTTCGGGTGACGAAGCGCGCGCAGGAACTTCACCGCCCGCTCACCGTAGCCGAAGGGGTCTGGAATATCCGAGCCGTCATAGATCCATTCGGGGAAGGTCGAGGGCACCTTGTTCATGCCGTCACCCCACGTCCAGCGGGTTGTCAGCGTCGTCCTGATCGCCATCGTCGCGGATGGCAGGACGGGACCGGCTGACAGGCGTCAGGCCAAGCTCTGCGCCAAGCTGGCGGGCCGTGACCATCGCCTTGTCCTGCGCGCGGATCATTGGCAGCATCGCGGCAGCGTCACCCTCGGCCTGGATCAGGGCCTCCATCTGGCGTACGCGTCCGATGCAGATGCAGTAGCTTTCGAGGCCCCCGAGGTCCGCGTCGGTCAGGATGCGGCGCTCGATCAGGACGGGCATCACCCGCGCCCATTCCTCGCGGGCCGCGTCCGAGAGCCAGCCGGGGGCTTCGGTGGCCTCAAGAGGCGCGTCAGCCTCGCGCAGCTGTGGCTTGGTCCCCTTCATCAGACCTGCCTCACGCAGCGCAGATCGAGGCCCTTGCGGCGGCCGATCGGCGTCACCTGCTGGATATTGAAGGCCTGGCCCTCCCACAGCACGCGGTCGGCATTCGTCACGCCGTCCAGGAACCGGATGCGGAACACCACGGCCTGCTCATCGCTGGCACCGAAGCTGCGCATGAACTCTTCGGTGGTCTGGTCGATCCGTTCGGCCCGGACGGACGCGAACGGCCTCCATGCCGTGGAAGGGGTGCCGTAATCGTTGACGGTATCGGTTGCCCGCTCGATCTGGATTGTTTCGGTCAGCTTGCCCGCCTTCATGGCAGTTCCTCCGTCACCAGGATTTCCAGCGTCACCACGCCGTGGGAATGCTCGCCGTCCGGGTCGCGCATGAAGCGTTGGCTTGCCACCAGAAGATCGGCGCAGTGCAGCCCCTCAGGCAGCGCCAGACGGCTGGAGCGCAATGCATCGCGCACGGCTTCCCCGATCGCCTTTGACCGCTCCAGCGACGGCTCACGCGCCCAGATGTGCAGGGTGTGATAGATGCGGGTGCGCGTGCGCTTGAGGCTTGTCCCCTCGTCCAGGGACTGGCTCTCGCCCAGGATGATCGCAGGCCGTGGCGAAGGGCGCTGATTGGTGTCGAGGATATGCGCGATCGGCACCAGAGCGTTCACTGCCGGATAACTGATCAGGCGCTCGCGAAGGGCCTTCTGAACCTCCAACTCGGCCATCACTTGGCCTCCTTGATGGCTTTGCCGATCGCCCGCTTGATGCGGTCTTGGGCGCGCTTGCGGCCGAGGCGGAAGCCGGGCCAGAAGAACGGCTGAGGCTCGGTCTTGCTGGTCCCGTACTCGACCAGGTGGGGATAGCGCACATCGGTGCTGCCGACCGTGATGGCGGCACTGTTCTCCGGCACCATCTTCGCGCCACCGGGCTGCGAGTAAGGCGGTGTCGTGTTGCCCCCGAGGGTGACGGCCACGGAGTTCTTCAGGTCGCCCTCATCCTCCGGCGCCAGGCCCTCGATGATGTCCGCGATCTCGTAGGCGCCCTTCGCCAGCGCCGGCTGGACCGCCGCCCGTGCTGCGGCAGGGACCGCTCTCATGCGCTTCTGGAAACTGGACAGGCCGCCATCGTTTGCCATCAGAAGCTCCAGTCCCGGTGTGCTTCGATGATGTCGGCCACGCCGAAGGGCAGCGGGGCGCCGCGTTCCGTGACGGCCTCGCGGTTCTCGTACCACCAGGCGGTCAGCTGCAGGACGGCTTCGCGCAGATCGGCAGGCACGGCCGGGGCCAGTTCGAAGCGTTCCAAGAGGCCATAGCCAAGCTGCCGCTCGATCAGGCTTTGCGCCGCGTCCAGCTTGAGCTGGATGAGCATATCGTCTGCGTCCTGATCAGACGTCAGGGCCATGTGATCCTTGGCCTCGTCCAGCGTCACGATTGTTTCCGGCATGGCTCACCTATGGGGATTTGCGACAGGGTGCAGATCGGCCTGCAGCCGCATCACGTTGTTGGCGGCGTCGAAGACTTCCCCGATCGCCAGCACCAGAGCGAACCAGCGCCGTTCGGTTGTCCCGTCTGCGAAGAGCAGGCGAAAGGGATAGGCATCTCGCGCGCGGTAGGCCTTGAACAGCAGGGCCTGGCCGGGGTCGGCAGGGTCGAGGCCCAGTACAATCTGCATCGCGGACGGCCGATAGACGCCCTTGATGGCCGAGTATCCACCGTCCGGGGCGTCGTTCATGAAGTGGGCCTCTTCCAGATCATAGCGCCCGCCCAGCATGCCGAACGCTTCCGCCTCGCCCACTTCCACCCATTCAGCGTCGGGAACGCTGGAGGGCGGAAGGTGCGAGGGGACTTCCAGATCCGCGATGAACAGACGGCTGCCGGCGACGGGGAACAGCATCAGGCGCTCGCCGCGACCTTGACGATATTGCTGTTGATCCAGAGCGAGGCGTTCAGCTTCATCACGCTGTTGGCGCTGTCGTAGGTCTCCGAGGCGCTGCCGATCTGGGCCACGAACATGCGCTCCGAGGGCGTGCCACCAGCCGGGGCATCGGCCAGCACCACGCGGAAGGCATAGTCGTGCTTGGTGCGCTCGCCGGCCACCAGGGCCGTCTGGCCGGGGTCGGCAGGGTCGAGGCCACAGACCACGTCCATGTTGCCCGCATTCTTGGTGCCCTTGAGGCGGCGCGTGCGGCCGGAGTTGATGGCGTCGAAGGTAACTTCCGCCGAGGTGTCACCGGCGGAGCCGAGGCCCTCGGTTTCCCCGACCTCCACCCAGGTTTGGGCGGCGAAGTCGGTCGCGACGAAGTCGTCGGATTGAGCCGGCAGGGGGCCGCCGATGTAGAGGCGCGTTCCGGCAGTCGTGTAGATGGTCATGGCAATGTCCTTTGCTGGCGGCGCTCCAGGCGTTGCTTGGCGCCGGAATGGCAGGGGGTGCAAAGCGACTGCCACCGGGACTTGTCCCAGAAGATGGCCTGATCGCCGCGATGCGGGGTCTTGTGATCGACAAGGGAAGCAGGGGCGCCGCAGGCCACGCAGTAGGGGTGCTGGCGAAGGAACGCCGTGCGCGCCTTCTCCCAGTCCCGGTTGTATCCCCGCTGGCTGCTGTTGGGTCGGGTTTTGTCAAAGCGGGCTTTGCGCTCGACCGCGCGCTGGATCTGGCAAGGGCAGCGGCCACCCGAAGGCACCAGCTTGCCGCAAGAACAGATCCGGGGCGCGCGACCAGGCATCAGGCCGCCGGACGCGTCAGGGGCACGAGGACGGCCACAGAGCCGGCGGCGATGCTGGTGCCGCCCGCCTTGGTCAGCGCGAGGCGGACATATCGTTTCCAGCCCCGATAGCCCAAGCGATAGGTGCTGTTGGCCAGGAGGGTGGCGGGGGCGTTGCTGTCGATCTGGTCAGCCGCAACATTTGTCCATCCACTCGTGCCGGTGTCGCTTTCCTGCAGGGTCACGCCGAAGTCGCCCGCCGTGACGATCGCGCCGGTATTGACCAGGAAGGCCACGCCGCCCGCGCCGTTCAGATCAACGGCCGCGCCTTGGGTGGCCGATCCTTGGACGGCAGGGGCCAGGGCAGGAACGGCGCTGATGTTGGAATAAAGATCATGCATGGTCATGCTCCTCAGGCGGTTGCCATCTTGAGTTTGCGGAAGCGGGCCGGCTGCAGCACGCCGCCACCGACGCGCCGGGTGGCGTGCAGGCGGGTGATGCGCTCGCGGGCGCGGCTGTAGGGATCGACCAGAACCGACATGCTCAGGCGGTCCACGATCCGGTAGGCCTGGAAGTCGCCGTAGACGATCGGGTGCTGGTCAGAGGCGATATCCTCTAGGTCCACCATCTCGATCACCGGGCGGCCGAGGATGGTCTCAGGCTGGCCAGCCTGCAGCGAGGTCTGCCAGATGTATTGCCCTTGCGTGTCCTTCAGGGTCCGCAGGACGCCCAACGTGGTGCCGTTCATCGCCCAGGCCCCGCGCGAACGGTAGGCTTGCGGCAGCGAGTACATCAGCCGGATCAGGGCATCCGTGGACAGGTTCGAGGCATGGCCGTTGGCGATCTCGGGGATGGCCGTGTTGACCATGATGCCCTCGGGCTGCCGCACGCCCGTGCCCCACAGGAACGCTTCCGCCTCCTTCTTGCCGAAGTCCTCGGCCAGGGCGGCGCGCACTTCGGTTTCCGCGATCGGCGCGTCCTGCAGAAGGCGGTTCGAGATGTCCACGAAGGTCGCCAGTTCATGCACTTCGATCTCGCGCTGGCCGAAGGTGATGGTGCTCTCGTCATGCGGCTCCATCTCGCCCACCCACTGCGCATTCGTGATGTCGCCACGGGTCGGGAAGATCACGCTGTCGGCGGAGGTGCTGCGCACGCTCGCGAAGTTGCGGATCGGGCTGTATTCGACCAGATCGCGGACCACTTCGGAGGACAGCTCCGGGGGCGCCAGGAAGCCGCCTTGTGTGTCGCTGGACAGGTTCAGGGCCTTGCGGTCCTCTTCGGCCATGCGGTCGCCGTCGCGCAGGTAGGTGGCGAAGGCCTTGCGCTCAGCGGTCGGCTCGCCCTTCTGCTCGGTGCCGCCCTGGTGCCGGTTGGCCTTGGCTTCCAGCTTGTCCAGCCGGGCCACCAGCGCCGACGTGTCGGCCTTCTTTTCGATGTCCGTCATCTTGGCTTCGAGCGCCGCGATGTCGGGGATCTGCGTGTCGTCAGTCATGTCGTGTTCCTTTGCGGAAGTGATGCGTGCGCCGGGGTGTGCAGGCACCGCCACCACGCTGATTTCGAGAAGTTCGAGGCCAGAGATCGAGCGGCCGCGTGTGCCCTTGCGGGGCGCGGCCTTGGTCGTGGAAAAGCCGATCGACAGACCGGACAGGGCACGTTCGCGGATCATCGCGCGGACCTCGCGGGCGCGGGGCAGATCCTCGATCAGAAGACGGCCCTTCACCTGCAGGCCCTCGGGCGTTTCGGTGATCTCGTCCCATACGCCCACGGTTTCGCGCTGCTCATGGAAGGCCAGCATCGGGATCGGCGGCAGAGCCTGGGCAAATGCGCCTTTCTCGATCACGTCGCCCACGCGGTCGGGGCTGCCGAACGGCCAGGCAATGCCCTCGACCACGCCGGCCTCGTCCACCGTGAAGTTGGCCTTGAACTCGATCTGGCTCATGCCGAGGCTCCCCGGAATGCCGCACGGTCGGAGGCGAAGGTGTCCACCTGCATCTGCACCCACAGGGCGCCTTTCAGCAGCCGCAGGGCATTGGCATGGGTGAAGGGCACCGGCTCGCCGTCTTCGAGGATGTGCCAGCCCAGGATGCAGCGTGCGAGGCTGTTGAGCCGGGCTTTCTCCTTGTCGGAGGCAGAGACGCGTCCGCTCTGGTCCATTGCGTCAGCCAGATCATCGGCCAGCTGCAGGCGGGCGCGGTGCTGGGTGGCGCTGTCGGGGCCGGCGATGCGCAGGGTGATGCCCACGGGCTTGCCGGTGATCGGATCGGCCAACTCGAAGTCGCGGCCCCGGTCCTGATCCTGCGCGTCGGCCAGAATGTCATTCAGTTGCATGGATCACCTCGACGGTGGTGCCCTGGTCCACGAAGATCACCGGGACGCCGGGAAAGGCCGCTTCCACCTGGCTGCGCACCGAACTGGCGGACCAGTTGTGAGCGAAGGGGGCCATATGCACCACCACGGCCAGCGGCTTGCCCTGCGATGCGATCGGTTCAATGTTTGCGTTCTCGGTGCTCATGCTTGGGTATCTCCGCTTGCGGGGGCCGTGGTGATGTTGGGGTTCAGGAACTGGTCGCCGCCCTCGCGCGGGGGCAGGCCCAGCCAGGACCGGCCCTCGTTCGGGTTCAGGGTCTGGCTGGCGATCAGGCTGTTGATGACGGTGGCACGGGTCGAGAGATCCGCGCGGGTCAGGTCGTCGCGGTCAAAGCGGACCACGTAGCGGCCCCGCTCGGCCTCGTTGAACAGCGCGCGGTTCAGGGCGCCTTCAAGGCCGCGCAGCCACGGCTCCAGCGTGTAGGACAGGAACTCCCTGCCCTTCTGCTCGCTGTTGCTCCAAGTGGCGCGGCTCAGGTCGCCCACCATCGGCGCCGGGATGTTGAACGCCCGCGCGATCTCCTCGATCTGGAAGCGGCGGTTTTCGAGGAACTGGCTGTCGGTGCTGGTATAGGACAGCGGCACGAAGTCGGCGCCGTCATGCAGGATCGCCGTCTGGCCACCCGTGTCCTCGCCCTCATGAGTCCGGCGCCAGGCTGCACGGGCCGCGATCATCGCAGCTTCGGCCATGCCCTTGGGAAACTTCAGGATGCCGGAGGGCTTCGCGCCGCGCGTGAACAGCCGGCCCGCATGGCGATCGAGCGCTACTGCGATGCCGATCGCTTCACGCGCCAGCGTCAGGGGGGCGCGTGTCAGCGGGGGCATCAGGTGGATCACGTCACGGCCGGGAACAGTCCGGTTGCCGATGCGATACTTGCGCTCAAGGGTCTCGGTGTCGGCCTCGTAGGTCAGCACGCCCTGGCGGTAGGAGATGATCTCGATCGGCCGGTCCTCGACCTTGTTGACCCAGGCCATGCCCCCGGCATCGGAGACAAGCGCGTCGATCATGATCTGGCGGATCAGCTCGAAGCCGGTCGTCCAGTCGTTGGCATCGCCGCGCAGCAGGGAAAGGGCCGGATGGTCCGTCACCTCGATCTCTTCGCCGCCCTCGACATACTTCACATGCACGTCGAGCGAGGCCACGGCTTCCGAGATTAGCTGGATCGAGTTCGCGACCACCGGCACCTGCAGCGCGCGATAGGCGGACACGGCAACGCCGCTGGCAGTCGGGGTGATGCCCAGAATTGCCTCAAGCGCCGGATCGGGCGAGGCGAGTGACTTGCGAGAGAAGGGCCAAAGTTTCATGGCCCCAGATTACCGGGGCCAGAGTCACCGCGTCAGATGCCAGAGGGTAGCTAAACGTCACAAATCGTCAGCTAGTTCAACGGCTTGGACTTCTGCCACTGTCGCAGTTCGTTCTGGAAAGCGCAATAGCTGCTGGTGCCGGGCGGCTGGTAAATCGGCACCTCGGGGTGACGTGCCCAACGGCGCGCTGTGGCCTTGCTCACGCCCAGGAAGGCCGCGATGCTCGGCAGCCCCCACAGCTTGCCCTTCACAGGCGCCTCCAGCACCGCGTCGAGCCTCCAGCGATCGAGCGGAGGAGCGTCGTTCAGCGGGTTCTTCTCACTCATCCGAAAATCTCCAATTCGATCCTGTCTTGCGCGCGCCTCCCCGCGCCGGTCCCCGCCTTAGCGGCAAAGTTGACGACCACCCCCCACGCCATGAAAACAGTTGCCTAACGCCATCTTGTGCCATCATTATTACTCTGGGGAGGAGGATCTGATGATGTTCAAGAGAGGATTGACTGGTTGGAACCGTGAGTTGAGTTCGGTGATTGTGGGGGTCGATGCCGCAACGAAAGAGGTCTGTCGGATCTGCGTTCAAAAGGACGGGCTGATGGTGCAGGGAACACGAACTCACTTTCCCGTTGAAAGGGCGGCCATTGATGACGCCCTCGTCGTTTTTGGCATGACGCATGCTCGCGAGTTCATGGCGGCTGAGCTTGAGAAGGCAGCGGAGTATGGGGAAGATCTCATGCAGTCGATAGTGCCGGACCATTGACACATCACTCATCTGCTACCTCCCGCCCTGTCAGCCCCCCGTAGGCAGCTGCAGTGCGCCGCGTGAGTGCACGCTGCAGCACAGGGTCACTGATGGCCACGGTCGCCTTGTGACCCTTCGAGGTCTTGCCGATCGGGCCACAGGCGCGTGCGATGCCCCCGCTGTTCTCGATGAACACGCAGCCCTCGATCGCCATGCCGACGATGTGCAGGTCGAAGGTCGCCAGCAGTCGTGTTCCGCGCATGTTCGGCGGGCCGTCGATGACCGTCAGCTTGTTGATGGTGAAGTCGGGGATGGTGGTCATTTGCAGTAGCCTTTCAAGCTGGAAGGTAGTGGTAGATAAGGATGTCCCGCTTTTGGGGACTGGTGAGGTGCTGAAACCGGGTGTTTTCGTCCCAATTTTGGGGACGGCTCGTCCCGTTTTTGGGGACTGGTAATCATCTTTTCGTCCCGTTTATGGGGACGACACGTCCCAGTTTTGGGGACGGGATTACGTTTTTTGACTCAGCACTCAATAAACCGTTGTAGCCCGTCGGATTGGCTGGTGCATGAGCGCGAACGGGGAAGTCATGCCCTTCCTCCCAGTGGAGATAGAGCTTGCGGCCGGAGTGCTCATCCTTGCCCGGTGTTGCCAGTTCGGTGATCTCGTAGGTGGGTGCAGCGCCCTTGCCTTCTGCGCCCATACGCCCGTGCTGGGTCAGCAGCAGAAACCCCTTCGCCTGCAGGTCATGGAACGCGCGTCCTGCTGTCTTCATGTTGCAACCGACCCGCTCGGCCGCCACCCGCACTGGTAAGCTGATCTTGCCGTTGTTGTTCGCCTTCGGCCCCTTCCACTCCATCTTGAGCCAAGGGTAGAGCGCCTGCGCCGTAGTTGAGAGCGCGCGCCAAGCGGGAGTTTCCATCGTGCTGCGGAGCATCTTGGTCCAGTGCTCCGGCCGTTCCTCGTTTCTGCGATCGCGTCCCATCAGCGCGTCTCGCGGCAATTGGCTGCCGAAACTGTTTTACAGTTGCGTCTGGTGTTCTGGTCCCGTTCCCGGTTTTGGGGCAAACTGCTGAAAAACGGTTCTTCTTGAAGATCAAAGCGGAAGGGTGTTTGGGATGAAATCCTGCACCTTCCCCCTCTCCAAATCCTCCTCTGCCCCCTTTCCTTCGCCGGTCATATGCCTATGCTTGGCGCCAGTCAGGAAAAGGTGACGGCATGGCGCGGTCTGGGTTTGATTACGGCGGAATGATGCATCGCGCGTTGCAGGGCTTGATTGCCGAAGTACTGCGCAAGGTGGCACGCGAGGGGCTGCCGGGCGAGCACCACTTCTTCATCACCTTCGACACGCGCGACGACGGGGTCGAGATGGCCGACTGGCTGCGCGACCGTTACCCCGAAGAGATGACCATCGTCATCCAGCACTGGTTCGACAATCTGGTGATCGAGGACGATCATTTCACCATCACCCTGAACTTTGGCAATTCGCCCGAGCCGCTGAAGATCCCCTTCGACGCGCTGCGCACTTTCGTTGATCCTTCTGTGGAGTTTGGACTTCGCTTCGAAACGCAGGACGCGGACGACGAGGATGAGGACGAGGACGCCGAATTCGAACTGGACGTTCGGGACGATGATGACGACACCCCCCCTCCGGGCGGGGGCGAGGTCGTGCGCCTGGACCGCTGGCGGAAGTAACCCATGACGGTGATGCGGGGGCTGTCTGCTTTCCCGATCACGCCCGCGGACGCGGCAGGCCAGCCGTTGGCAGCCGACCTGCGGCGCTTGGTACTGCGTATGGTACGGGCGGGGGTGGACAGCATCGGCGTTTTGGGATCGACTGGCGGCTATGCCTATCTGACGCCCGATCAGCGCCGTTCCGTTCTTGAAACCGCGATGGAGGCCGCAGGCGGCAAGGTTCCCGTCATAGTGGGCGTGGGGGCGCTGCGCAGCGATGTCTCGGCCGCCCTGGCGCGACATGCCGCCGATGCTGGCGCGGCCGGACTGCTGCTTGCGCCGATGTCATACACGCCCTTGACGGATGACGAGGTCTTCCACCACTTCCAGATGATCGCTGATACCTCGGACCTGCCGGTCTGCATCTACAACAATCCTTCGACCACGCACTTCCGCTTTGGCCCGGCGCTGCTGGCGCGCCTGGCCGAATTGCCCACCGTTTGTGCCGTCAAGATGCCACTACCCGACAACGGCGATTTCGCAGCCGAGATTGCCCTGTTGCGGCACCTGCTGCCGCCAGATTTCGTCATCGGTTACAGCGGCGATTGGAACTGTTCCGCCGCGCTGCTGCAAGGGGCGGACAGCTGGTTCAGCGTCGCGGCAGGGCTGTGGCCGGAGCAGGCGCTGGCACTGGCCTGCGCCGCCCGCGCCGGCGACAGGGCTGAAACCGCGCGCTGGCAAGCCCTGTTTCAGCCCATGTGGCAGCTGTTCCAGGCCCATGGCAGCCTGCGGGTCGTGCATGCGGCCGCCTGCCTGATGGGCCTGACCCAGGCACTTCCACCGCGCCCGATCCTGCCGCTGGCGCAGGACCTGACCCCGCACTTGCAGGCGGCGATCCGGGCGCTGGATGCCTGAAACCGCCATGTTGGCGTTAGCATACCGTTGCATACGAATTGCGCCCGACGACGCCTGCCGCTAAACCCTCCACGAAACCGTGAGGGAGCGACCCGATGACCAAGACCCGCACTGAAACCGACAGCTTTGGCCCGCTGGAAGTTGACGCCAGCAAATACTGGGGCGCGCAGACGCAGCGTTCTATCATGAACTTTCCGATCGGTTGGGAGCGCCAGCCCGTTCCGATCATCCGGGCGCTTGGCGCGATCAAGCTGGCCGCCGCGCGGGTGAACCGCGCCACGGGGGACCTGCCCGGCGATCTGGCGGACGCGATGGAACAAGCCGCGACCGAGGTGTTCGAAGGGCGCTTTGACGACAACTTCCCGCTGGTTGTCTGGCAGACCGGGTCCGGCACGCAGTCGAACATGAACGCGAACGAGGTGATCTCGAACCGCGCGATCGAGATCATGGGCGGAGAGATGGGGTCCAAGAAACCCGTCCACCCCAACGACCATTGCAACATGGGCCAGTCCTCGAACGACACCTTCCCGACCGCGATGCACGTGGCCATTGCGATGCAGGCGCGCGACGTGCTGCTGCCTGGCCTGGACAAGCTGGCGGCAGCGCTGGAGGCGAAGTCGGACGAGTTCAAGGACATCATCAAGATCGGCCGTACCCATACGCAGGACGCAACGCCGCTGACGCTTGGCCAGGAATTCGGCGGCTACGCCCACCAGGTCCGCAAGGGCATCGAACGGGTGAAATCCTGCCTGCCCGACATCTATGAACTTGCGCAGGGCGGCACCGCAGTCGGCACCGGGCTGAACACGAAAAAAGGTTGGGACACGGCCATTGCGGCCGAGATCGCCAAGATCACCGACCTGCCTTTCGTGACCGCACCGAACAAGTTCGAGGCGCTGGCCGCCCATGATGCGATGGTCATGTTCTCGGGCGCGCTGAAGACGGTGGCAGGATCGCTGTTCAAGATCGCCAACGACATGCGCCTGCTGGGATCGGGCCCGCGTTCGGGTCTGGGCGAACTGATCCTGCCGGAAAACGAGCCCGGATCGTCGATCATGCCGGGCAAGGTGAACCCGACCCAGGCCGAGGCGCTGACCATGGTTTGCGCGCATGTGATGGGCAACGATGCCGCCGTGGGCTTTGCCGGATCGCAGGGGCATTTCGAGTTGAACGTCTATAACCCGATGATGTCCTACAACGTCCTGCAGTCGATGCAGCTTCTGGGCGACGCCGCCAGCAGCTTCACCGACAACATGGTGGTGGGCACGCAGGCCAACACCGTGCGGATCGAAAAGTTGATGAAGGAATCGCTGATGCTGGTGACGGCGCTGGCCCCCACCATCGGCTATGACAACGCCACCAAGGTTGCCAAGACCGCCCACAAGAACGGCACCACGCTGCGCGAGGAAGCCATCGCCCTGGGCTTTGTCGATGGCGAAACCTTCGACCGGGTCGTTCGTCCCGAGGACATGATCAGCCCCAAGGGCTGACGCATCTTCATCCGGGCTTGACCGGGCCGGGCCGGGGCGCGTTAGATTGCGCCCCGGCCCTTTTCACGAAAGGCAGAGGCATGTCATGACCACGATCGTCAATCTGCGTCAGGCTAGGAAGCAGCGCGACCGCCAGGCCAAGCGGACCGCAGGCGATGCAAGCGCCGCCAAACACGGCGAGACAAAGGCCCTACGCCTGCTGCGCGAGGCCGAGGCTGACCTGGCGAACCACAGGCTGGATGGGCACCGTGCCGGGCCGGACGGATCGGATGATTGAGCTGCCGCCGATGACCGCGCCGATCAAGCGGTCGGTCACCATCGATGGGCATCGCACCTCGGTCTCGCTGGAGGACCCCTTCTGGAAGGCGCTCGCGACCGAGGCCAGCGCGCGCGGGATCACCCGTGCGACCCTGATCGGCCAGATCGACCACGCCCGCCCCCCCGAGGTCGGGCTGGCCACAGCCCTGCGGCTGTTCGTGATGAACGCGCTGCAGAACCCGAAGGGCTGAGGCCCCGCCCCGTCAGGCGTCGCGCAGATCCGGCAGCACGTGATCGGCAAAACGGTGGCGCAGCGTCAGCTTGCTGATCTTGCCGGTGGCGGTCAGGGGCATCTCGTCGACCAGGACCAGATCGTCGGGCAGCTGCCAGCCGGCCAGGTGCGGGCGCAGCAGGTCGTGGATCTCGGCCAGGGTCGGCGCCTCATTGGCTGCCGGTTTGACCACCAGCAGCGGACGCTCGTCCCATTTGGGATGGGGCAGCGCAATGACCGCGCATTGAGCGACCTTCGGATGGGCCACGGCCAGATTCTCGACATCGATCGAGCTGATCCATTCGCCCCCGGACTTGATCAGGTCCTTGGCCCGGTCGCGCAGCGTCAACATCCCTTCGGGACTGATCGAGGCGATGTCGCCGGTTCCGAACCATCCTTCGGCGTCCAGTGCCTTGGCGCTGGCCTCGGGGTTCTTGAAATAGCCCGCCGTGACCGTATTCCCGCGCACGAACAGTTCGCCCATCGCGCGTCCGTCATGCGGCTGGCGGAGGCCGGCATCGTCGACGATCTTCATCTCGACTCCAAAGACGCGCCGCCCCTGCCCCTGCTTCAAGGCCATGCGCTGATCGAAAGGCAACGCCCGCTGTTCCGGCGTCAACGAGCCCTGGCTGCCCAAGGGGGAGGTTTCGGTCATGCCCCAGGCGTGGTTCACGTCGACCCCCAGCTTTTCAAAACCCTCGATCAGGCTGCGGGGCATGGCGCTGCCGCCGACGACGATATGGCGCAGGGCCGCAGGCTTGGCGCCGCGCGCCCTGATCTCGGCCAGAAGGCCCTGCCAGATGGTGGGAACGCCCCAGGCGCTTTCCACGCCCTCGGTGTCGCACAGGTCCCACAGGCTGGCGCCGTCCAGATGCGGCCCCGGCATGATCAGGCTGGCGCCGATCAGCGGCCCGGTGAAGGGCAGGCCCCAGGCATTGACGTGAAACAGCGGCACAACCGGCAGGATGCGCGGCTGCGGTCCCAGATCCGGCCCCAGCACCGCCGCCGTCGCCAGCGCGTGCAGCATGTTCGATCGGTGCGAATACAGCGTGCCTTTGGGATCGCCCGTGGTTCCGGAGGTATAGCAGAGACCCGAAACCGTTGTTTCAGGAAAATCCGGCCAGACGCGATCGGTCGGGTGGCCCTGCAGCAGATCCTCGTAACAGAGGGCATCAAGGGCCGTCTCGGGCATATGCGCGCGGTCGGTCATCACAACATAACGCATTTGCGGCAACTGGTCCTGCAACCGCTCCAGCATCGGCACGAAGGTGAGGTCCGTGAAGATCAGCCGGTCGCCGGCATGGTGCGCAATGAAGCACATCTGTTCGGCCGACAGGCGCGGGTTGATGGTGTGGCAGATCGCACCGATGGCGGGGACCGCGTGATAGACCTCCAGATGGCGATGGCCGTTCCAGGCCAGGGTCGCGACCCGGTCGCCGGGCTGCACGCCCAGCGCCTCGAGCGCGTGGGACAGCTGCACGGCACGCGCCCGCGTCGCGGCCCAACCCTGCCGATGAAGGTCGCCCTCGACCCGGCGCGAGACGATCTCGGCGGCCGGAAAGCTTTCGGCGGCATAATCCAGAAGCCCGCTTTGCAGCAGCGGTCGGTGCATCATCAGGCCGTTCATCTGGTCCCTCCTTGTTCCGACCCGCATGATGGCCGGATCGGCGCGTGTATCAAGCGCGATTGCCACCATGTGCCGCAAGGTCGGGCCGGATCAGCGGGCGTTGATGTGGGTGGAGGTCAGGTCCAGAAGCACCCGCCCCTCGGCATCAAGCACCTCGGTCCGCACGGTCGAGACGCGCCGCCCCCGCTTGACCCACCGCGCCCGCGCAACTAGCTGTCCGTCGCTGCGGTTGCTTAGCATCTGCGCGTTCAGCGTCATGGCCACCGGAAAGCTGTCCATCCCTTCCTCGACCGGCTCTCCGCCCAGGACCAGGTTCGTCGCGATCACGTCCGCGAACCAGACCAGCGCGCCGGCATGGATGGTGCCGAAGGGGTTCAGGATGCCCCGGGTCACGGTCATCTCGCCTTGGGCCTCCTGATCGCTGACGCCCGTGATGTCCATTTCGATCTGCCCGTGCAGGGTGTGCTCGGCCATGCCGCGCCCTCCTTCCTTAGGATGCCGGTCCTGTTCCGAAGATCGGATCAAGATCCCATTGCGGCAGCGGGCAAGGCACGCCCTCGCCCGTCTGCATGTCAGGTTCGACCCCGCCCGGATATGCACCCACCACCTGGAAATCGTCCGAGGCCGCCAGACGACAATGCGCCAGCCCCGCCGGGATCACAATGACATCGCCGGGGCCGACCGCGACGTCGTCGCCATCCTCGCCCCCCAGGCGCAGCACCGCTCTGCCCCGGTGGCAGCCCAGGACCTCGTGCGTGGTCGCATGGAAATGGTGCCAGTCATAGACCCCGCCCGACCAGGAACCGCTCCAGCCGTTGCGGGCAAAGCGGTCGGTGAACCATGCCGCCGTCGGATGCGCCGTCACAGCGCGGTGGATCACGGCCTTCACCTGGTCAACCGCGCGATCAGCGAAGACGTGTCCCAACGGCCGCCGCCCATCTGCTGGACCTCCTTGTAGAACTGGTCGACCAGAGCAGTTACCGGCATCAGCGCACCGACCTCGTCCCCGGCGGCCAGACAGATGGCCAGGTCCTTGCGCATCCAGTCCACCGCAAAGCCGTGTTCGAAATGACCCTGCGCCATGGTCTTGTGGCGGTTGACCATCTGCCAGCTTCCGGCGGCACCTTGGCTGATCACCTCGACCACCTGCTCGACATCCAGGCCGGACTTCTGCGCAAAGGCCAGCGATTCCGACAGCCCCTGGACCAGTCCCGCGATGGCGATCTGGTTGCACATCTTGGTCACCTGCCCCGCCCCCACATCCCCCATGCGCTTGCAGATCCGGGCATAGGCGTCGATGACCGGCGCGGCGCGGTCGTAATCCCCCTGCGTACCTCCGCACATGACCGACAGCTGGCCGTTTTCGGCCCCCGCCTGCCCGCCCGAAACCGGCGCATCGACATAGCCCAGCCCCGCGGCCTTGGCCGCGGCCGCAAGCTCTCGGGTGACACTGGCGGATACCGTGGTGTGATCGACAAAGACCGACCCCGGCGACATGCCCGCAAAGGCGCCGTCGGGGCCCAGGCAGACCTGGCGCAGGTCATCGTCGTTGCCGACGCAGGCCATGATGAACTCCGCGCCTTCGGCCGCCGTGCGTGGCGTCGGTGCGCTGCGGCCCCGCCCATCCTTTGTCCAAGCCTCGGCCTTGGCACTGCTGCGGTTATAGACCACGACCTCATGCCCCGCCTCCGCCAGATGGCCTGCCATGGGAAAACCCATCACCCCAAGCCCCAGAAATGCCGTTCTTGCCACATCGTCCTCCTGCCCCTGCCGCCGCCCTCCGGGTCCCCGTGCCGGCGGCAGAAGTCCGCCGACGCGTTGAACTGGCCGCGCGCCTGTCATATGCAGCACACCATCACCCACGCGCAGCCTGGTCAACCCGTGCCGCGCCAGAACCGCCCAAGGACCTGCCCCACATGCTGACCATGTTTCGCTGGCTTCTGCGGCTGACCATCGGGTTGATCGTCCTGATCGTGCTGTCGGCGGCGCTGATCTGGTACTTTGCCGTCCGCTCTCTGCCTGATTACAACGCAAGCCACAGGGTGCAGGGCATTTCCGCCCCGGTGGAGATCGTCCGCTCGACCGAGAACGTTCCGCATATCTTTGGGCAGACGGACGCGGATGTGTTCTTTGCCCTGGGCCTCGCCCATGCGCAGGACCGGCTGTTCCAGATGAACCTGTTGCGTCGCGCAGCCCAGGGGCGCTTAGCCGAAATCCACGGCCCCCGCGCCTTGGCCGCGGACGACCTGGCGCGGCGGCTTGGGCTTTACCGCAACGGCCAAGCTTCGCTCGAGGTTCAGGACGCAGCCACACGTGCGGCGCTGGATGCCTATGCCTCGGGGGTCAACGAATGGATCCGGATCGTCAACGAAGGCGCGATGGGTCGCGGCGCGCCCGAGTTCTTTCTGTTTCCGGATGTGATCGCCTTCTGGCAGCCGGCGGATTCCATGGCCATCCTGAAGCTGCTGGCCGCCAGCAGCTCGGCCGCCGCCGCGGACGAGATCCTGCGCGCCCGCCTGTCGCTGTCCTGGCCCGACCACGGCCCCGAAATCCTGGCCCACGCCGGCATCCCGGCGGATCTGCCGACCTACGCATCGCTGTTTTCCGCCGCCCGCATCGGCACGCCGGAACGCAGCTTCGATCCGCTGGCCGCCCGCGCGCCTCTGGGCTTTCTGGCGCCCGGTCCGCAAATGGGAGGCAATGCCTTTGCCGCAGCTCCGCAGCGGACGGCTGCGGATGCATCCCTGCTGGCCAGCGACCTGCACGCGCCGCTGACGGCGCCGTCGCTTTACTACCTCGCGCGGTTGGAACTGGGCAGCGGCGGCGTCATCGGTGCCACGATCCCGGGACTGCCCCTGGTCTTGTCCGGCCGATCGCCTGGTCTTTCCTGGGGCGTGACCCCGGCCTCGATCGATGATGCGGATATCGCCATCGAGGAAGTTCAGCCCGGCAATCCGGACCGTTATCGGGGACCGCAGGGCTGGACCAGCTTCCAGACCCGGACCGAGGTTATCCGTGTTCTTGACGGGCCCAACCAGACGCTGACCCTGCGGGAGACGCTGAATGGACCGGTGGTGCCCGGCCTGGACCCTGGCCTGCGTGATGTGACCCCGATCGGTCATGTCGCCACGCTGCGTTGGACTGGATCGTCACGGCAAGACACCACCATGACTGCCCTGATGGGCCTGATGCGCGCAGCCACCGCCGAAGAGGCCGCACGCGCCCTGACAGGGGTTGTGGCGCCGGCGCTGCATGTCTCATTGGCCGATGAACTGCGGGTCACGCATCTGGACGCGGGTGCCGCGCCTCGGCGGGGGACGGATCATCCGACCGCAGGGGCGTTGCCCAGCCCCGGCTGGTTGCCCGAAACCGCGTGGCAGGGGGCCAGTTCGCTGGCCGCCGACCCGCAACGCCCTGAAAGCGGCATCAGCATCACCACGGAAGAACCCGTGGACAGGGGCATGCGGCGCGGGCGGCTTGAACGCCTGCTGGGCAGTCGGGAGGTGCATTCCCGCGACAGCTTCATTGCGGCGCAGTTGGACATCGTCAGCCCCGCGGCGCGGGGCCTGCTGCCGCTGGTGGGTGCAAACCTGTGGTTCAACGGCGATCCCGCCGCGCCGGGCACGCCGGAACGCCAGCGACAGGATGCGCTGGCGCTGCTGGCCGAATGGGACGGAGCCATGAACGAACACCTGCCGGAACCTGTGATCTACGCGGCCTGGATGGCGGCGCTGCAGGATCGGCTGGTCCGCGACGAGCTGGGCCCCCTGGCCGACGACCTGGTTCAGCTGCAACCACGCTTCATCGAGGCCGTTTTCCGCAACCGGAACGGGGCCGCGCGCTGGTGCGACATCGTGCAAAGCGCCGCGACCGAGGATTGCGCCACCATCGCCCGGCAGGCGCTGGATCGGGCTATCCTGGATCTATCGGCGCATTTCGGGCAAGACGTGACCAGCTGGCGGTGGGGCAACGTGCATCAGGCACGGCATCTGCATCCGGGCTTGGGCGATCTGCCGGCGCTTGGCTGGATCATGAACGTCACCCAGTCCATTTCAGGGGGCGAGTTCACAGTCGCCCGCTCTGGCCTGTTCGGCGGGGCGGCAGATCCCTATCAGGCCGTCAACGGCGCGGGCTATCGTGGGGTCTATGACCTGGCCGATCCGGACAGTTCTGTTTTCATCATCTCGACCGGGCAATCCGGCCACCCGCTGTCACGCCATTATGACGATCTGGCCGGGCTTTGGCGACGGGGGGAATATATCGGCATGTCGCTGGACCCAGAATTGGCGCGGGCAGCGGCCGTCGGCATCACCAGGCTGAACCCGACAAACTGAGGCAGCAGAAACGCGAAACGGGGGGCCAAGGCCCCCCGCCACCGTCGCATCCCTGCGACATCAGAAATGGATCGCGCGCCCATAGGCGTCCAGGACCGCCTCGTGCATCATCTCGGACAGGGTGGGATGCGGGAAGACCGTCTCCATCAGGTCCTGTTCGGTTGTCTCCAGCTGGCGACCGATCACATAGCCCTGGATCAGTTCGGTCACCTCGGCGCCGACCATGTGGGCGCCCAGCAGCTCGCCGGTCTTGGCGTCGAAGATGGTCTTGACCATGCCCTCGGACTCACCCAGGGCAATGGCTTTTCCGTTGCCGATGAACGGGAAACGGCCAACCTTGATGTCCAGCCCCTGTTCCTTGGCCTTGGCCTCGGTCAGGCCGACGCTGGCAACCTGCGGGTGGCAGTAGGTGCAGCCCGCAATGCTGCCCGGCTTGATCGGATGGGGATGCTTGCCTGCGATCAGCTCGGCCACCATCACCCCCTCATGGCTGGCCTTGTGGGCCAGCCAGGGCGCGCCCGCCAGATCACCGATGGCATAGACGCCCTCGACGCCCGTGCGGCAATATTCATCGGTCACGACATGGGTGCGGTCGACCTTGATGCCAGCTTCTTCCAGGCCCAGCCCTTCGGTGTTGCCGACTATGCCCACGGCCGAGATCACCGTATCGAACTCCTGCGTCTCGACCTTGCCGCCGACCTCGATATGGGCGGTGACGGTATCGCCCTTGCGGTCCAGCTTCTTGACCGCGGCCTTTTCCATGATCGTCATGCCCTGCTTGACGAACTGCTTTTTGGCAAAGGCGCTGATCTCGGCATCTTCGACCGGCAGGACGCGGTCCATGACCTCGACCACGGTCGTCTTGGCACCAAGCGTGTTGAAGAAGCTGGCGAATTCAATGCCGATGGCGCCCGATCCAATGACCAGCAGCTTTTTCGGCATGTGCGGCGGGACCAGCGCGTGCTTGTAGTTCCAGACCAGCTTGCCGTCCGGCTCCAACCCCGGCAGCTCGCGTGCCCGGGCGCCGGTGGCCAGCACGATGGATTTCGCGGTGATCTCCTCGGTGCCCTTGTCGGTCGTGACGGTGACCCGGCCTTTTCCTGCCAGCTTCGCCTCACCCATGATCGTGGTGACCTTGTTCTTCTTGAACAGGTGCCCGATGCCGCCCGACAGCTGCTTGGCAACCCCGCGCGAGCGTTTCACGACCGCGTCCAAGTCATAGCCGATGCCGTCAGCCTTCAGTCCGAAATCCTTGGCGCGGTGCATCAGGTGATAAACCTCGGCCGAACGCAGCATGGCCTTGGTCGGGATGCAGCCCCAGTTCAGGCAGATGCCGCCCAAGTGTTCGCGTTCGATGCAGGCCACCTTCAGGCCCAGCTGCGCGCCCCGGATCGCGGCGACATAGCCGCCCGGTCCCGCGCCGATCACCACCAAGTCGAAATTCTGGGCCATCGCGTCCCCCGGCTGAGTAAGAATAGTTCAGCGTTAAACCATTTGCCCAAAGGCGGCAAGCCGCGCAGGCTTCAGGCGGCGGGGGCCTGCGCCTGGTTGTCGGACTGCGCCTCGTCCAGCACAGCCTCGACAGCCAGGGGGGTAGCGTTCGGGGTGATGACGGCAAAGCTGCCCTGTTCTTCCGGCGTCAGTGCACGGCGCTGCGTGGCGCGCCATGCGGCATAGACCGTCAGCAGCGCAAAAAGAACGCCCATATAGATCCAGAACCCGTCCGGCCCGATCACGCCCATCAGCCAGCCGGTGATGATCGGCCCGCCCATGCTGCCGATGCCATAGATGAACAGCAGCCCCGCCGAGGCCGACGCCATGTCCGCCTGGTCCAGATAATCGTTCGTGTAGGCCAGCAGCAGCGCATAGATCGGGTTGGCCACTCCGCCCATGATCGCGCCCGCGACGACCAGTCCCAGGGTTCCCGGCTGCGCCGCAATCACGATCAGCCCGCACAGCCCCCCTACCGCCGACAGCATCAGCACCAGCTTGCGCCGGTCATAGCGGTCCGAAATCCAGCCGATCGGATATTGCAGCACCAGTCCCCCGGCATAGATCGCCGCCACGAACAGGCTGATCTGCGCCACCGACAGCCCGATCTGCGCGCCCCAGACAGACGACATCCCTGACAGGACCGCAAAGACGCCGCCCATCAGGAAAATCCCCACGCAACCCAAAGGCGATGCGCGATAAAGCTCTGCAAAGGACATGCGCTTGATCGTCTCGAACTGGGGCGCGGGCTGGGCCGACAGCAGGATCGGCGTGAAGGCCAACGACACCAGCACCGACGGGATCACGAACAGCAGGAACCCCGCCGGGTCCGCCACGTTCAGCAGCGCCTGCGCGATGACGATGCCCAGAAGCTGCACGATCATGTAGGCCGACAGCGCCTGGCCGCGATTCTGGTTCGACGTGCCGGTGTTCAGCCAGCTTTCGGCGGTGACATAGACCCCGCAGAAGCAGAACCCGATCAGGAAACGCAGGAAGGTCCAGGCTATCCAGTTCGCCTCGACCGGAAACAGGATCAGCGTGGCCGAGATCAGCGATCCCAGGGCCGCAAAGACCCGCACATGGCCCACGTTCTTGATCAGCGTCGGCACCGTCAGGCTGCCCAGCAGGAAGCCCCCGAAATAACCGGTCATGACCACCGACATCTGGAAGGTCGGAATGCCCTCGATGCCGCCGCGGATGCCCAGCAGCGTGCCCTGCATCCCGTTGCCGACCATCAGCAGCAGAATGCCCAGAAGCAGCGGCCAGGTGGTGCGCAACACCGAAATCATCGCGGGTCTCGTCTTGTCGGATCGGAAATGGACAGGGGTCTGCCCTAATCCCGACGGGCCCTGGGCGCCACCGGGAATCCGACCTCAGGGGATCAGCAGCGACGCATCGCCATAACTGAAGAAACGATAGCCGCTGCGCACCGCATGTCCATAGATGGACTTGATATTTTCCGCCCCCATGACCGCCGAGACCAGCATCATGAGGGTTGATTTCGGCAGATGGAAGTTCGTCATCAAGCCGTCGGTCACCCGGAAGTGATAGCCTGGATAGATAAAGATGTCGGTCGTTCCCTGAAAAGGCTCGACCCGTCCGTCCGCGACGGCGGCCGATTCGATCAGCCGCAGCGCCGTGGTGCCCACCGGGATGACGCGGCGCCCCTCCGCCTTGGCGCGGGTAATGGCCGCCGCCGCGGCCGGGCTGATCTCGCCCCATTCGGCGTGCATGCGATGGGTGGTCACGTCCTCGACCTTCACCGGCAGAAAAGTGCCCGCCCCGACATGCAGCGTCACGTGAACGAACTCGACCCCGCGTGCCTCCAGCGCGGCCAGCAGGGGGGCGTCGAAATGCAGGCTGGCGGTAGGGGCCGCGACCGCCCCCTGCCGCGTGGCCCAGACCGTCTGGTAATCCTCGTGATCCTGCGCATCAGGCGCCCGAATTGACGCGATATAGGGCGGCAGCGGCATGGCGCCCACCTCGCGTAGCGCCGCGTCGAAGGCATCGCCCTTTGCGTCAAAGACCAGCCGCAGCCCGCCTTCGCCGATCTCGGCCACCTGGGCGGAAAGCCCGGGGCCGAAGCAGATGACCTCGCCCGCGCGCAGCTTGCGCAGCGGCTTGGCCAAAGCCTGCCAGCCGTCCGCCGCAGGCTCCAGCAGCGTCACCTCGATCCGCGCCTCGACCGGTCCTTGGGCGGTGTCACGGCGGCGGGTCCCCGTCAGGCGGGCCGGGATCACCTTGGTGTCGTTCAGTACCAAAACATCCCCCGGCCGCAGGATCTGCGGCAGGTCGCCCACGTGCCGGTCCAGGATGGCACCGTCCTGGGCCAGCAGCAGGCGGGCAGAACTGCGCGGTCGCGCGGGGCGCGTCGCGATCAGATGCTGGGGCAGGTCGAAATCGAAATCGGACAGTTTCATGGATTGCGCTTGTGCGATGCGGCCACGCCCCCGTCAAGAACCCGTGATGTCAAAGAGAAAACGTCGGACTTTACATAACTGACGGAATCGGTAAGTTTCCGGGGCACAGGAGCCCGCCATGATCGTTTGCCACTGCACCCAGATTTCGGATCAAGACATCCACGCCGCCATCGACTGGATGCGGACGGCGGACCCGCAGACGATCATCACGCCGGGCAAGATATATCATGCCTTGGGAAAACGCGCCGATTGCGGCGGTTGCATGCCTCTGTTTCTGGACACCATGCGTGCCTGCGATAAGCTGGGTGTCGCACCGCCGATTTTGCGGGCCAGAACTGACAGCAAGAAGGAAGCCACCCATGAAGGGCGACGCCAAGGTCATCGACTATCTCAACGCCGCACTGCGGTCTGAACTGACCGCGGTCAGCCAGTACTGGCTGCACTACCGGCTGCAGGAGGATTGGGGCTTCGGCCGGATCGCCAAGAAGTCGCGCGAGGAATCGATCGAAGAGATGCACCACGCCGACAAGCTGATCCAGCGGATCATCTTTCTGGAAGGACATCCCAACCTTCAGCGCCTCGACCCGCTGCGAATTGGACAAAACCTGCGCGAGACGCTGGAATCGGACCTTGCCGCCGAACATGATGCGCGCAACCTTTACATCGAGGCGCGCGATCACTGCGACAGCGTTGGCGACTATGCCAGCAAGATCCTGTTCGAGGAACTGATCCAGGACGAGGAAGGGCACATCGATTTCCTGGAAACCCAGATCAGCCTGTACGAGACGATCGGTTCCCAGAACTATGGTCAGCTCAACGCCAACCCGGCGGACGAGGCCGATTAAGCATCTTCGGAAAGACGCCGCGGACGGGGTATGGGGGGCGTCTTCGCCCCCCCCTTAGCCAAGCCAGCTTCGGGCAAGATCCGGCAGCTCGTCGAAATGTGCCAGCAGCGCCTCCGGCGCCAGCCGGCTGATCGCTTCGCCTTCGGGGCCAAAGCTGATCAGCGCCACCTTGACCCCCGCGGCGGCGGCGGTTTTCCGGTCCGTCTCTGTATCCCCGACCAGGAACGACTGCGCGACCTGCCCCCCCGCGGCCTTGACGGCCGCCTGATACGGACGCGGGTCAGGCTTGCGCACCGGCAGCGTGTCCGCCCCGATCAGCCCTGCAAAGCGGTCCCGCACGCCCAGTTCGCGCAACAACGCCTCGGCCAGGGCTTCGGGCTTGTTGGTGCAGACGGCCAGAAGATGCCCTGCCTGGGACAGCTGGTCCAGCGCGGCCTCCACCCCGGGATAAAGCCGGGTATGAACCGCGATCGAGGCGCCGTAATGATCCAGCAGGCGGTTGTAATCCTCATCCTCGGCGCCGGGGGGCAGCAGCATGTCCGACTCCATCCGGCCATAGCCTGCGCGCAGCATGGCCCGTCCGCCGTGAAAGGCGATCAGCATATCCTCCACAGGGTCCAGAAGGTCGCCCAGGCCCCGCGCGCGAAAGCAGGCATTGGCCGCCGCCACCAAGTCACCCGAGGTGTCAGCCAATGTCCCATCCAGGTCGAAAACCACCGTGCCTGCCATGTCTCATCCCCTCGAAACGATCCGAAAACAAAGGTGACCACGCCGGGGGTTTCCAGCGCGCGTTCCCCCGCATAAAACGCCGTCTTAACGAAAGCAAACAGGCGACGAGGGCGGGATGACGGAAAACGCTGTGGCAGTGGTGATCCTTGCAGCCGGTCAGGGCAGCAGGATGCAATCTGACCTGCCAAAGGTGCTGCACCGGCTTGGGCAGGTCCCGCTGGTCGGTCACGCCCTGTCCGCCGCGCGCAGCCTTGACCCCGAACAGGTGATCGTCGTCACGGGACACGGCGCCGACCGGGTCGCCCGGGCCGTGGCAAAGCTGGACCCCGAGGCCACGACCGTGCTGCAGTCCGAACAGCTGGGTACCGGCCATGCCGTGCGCCAGGCCCTGCCTCAGCTTGAAGGGTTCGAAGGCAAGGTGATCGTCCTTTACGGCGACACGCCCTTTATCGGCCAGGACACGCTGGCCGCCTTGGCCGGTCACGCGGCCGATTTGGTGGTGCTGGGCTTCGAGGCGGGGGATCCGGGCCGCTATGGCCGGCTTGTGGTCGGCGACCACGGGCTGGAACGCATTGTCGAATACAAGGACGCCGATGACGCCACGCGGCAGATCGCGCTGTGCAATTCCGGCGTGATGGCGCTGGAGGCGAACCTGCTGCGCCTGCTGATCGCGCGGCTGTCGAATGAGAATGCGGCCGGCGAATACTACCTGACCGACCTTGTAGCCCTTGCCCGTGCCGAGGGACGGCGCGCCGATGTCGTCTTGTGCGACGAGGCCGAGACGCTTGGGATCAACACCCGCGCAGAGCTGGCCGCGGCCGAAGCCGCCTTTCAGGCGCGCGCCCGCGCCCGCGCGATGGAGGACGGCGTCACCCTGAGCGATCCCGGCAGCGTCTGGTTCGCGCTGGACACGGTGATCGGCCGCGACGCAATCGTTGGTCCCAACGTCGTCTTCGGTCCCGGCGTCACCGTGGAATCCGAAGCCGAGATCCTGCCCTTCTGTCACCTGGAAGGGTGCCATGTCTCGTCCGGCGGGCGTGTCGGACCCTTTGCGCGGCTGCGCCCCGGCGCCGAACTGGGTGGCGACGTCCACGTGGGCAACTTTGTCGAAATCAAAAACGCGGTTCTGGACGAAGGCGTCAAGGTGGGCCACCTGACCTATCTGGGCGATGCCCATGTGGGCGAACACACGAATATCGGCGCCGGCACCATCACCTGCAACTATGATGGCGTGATGAAGCACCGCACCTCGATCGGCCCACGTGCCTTCATCGGCAGCGACACGATGCTGGTCGCCCCGGTGACGGTCGGCGCCGATGCCATGACCGGATCAGGCAGCATCATCACCGAAGACGTGCCCGACGGCGCGCTGGCGATCGGTCGGGCGCGGCAGGTGACGAAGCCGGGGCTTGCGACGCGGCTGTTGGCCGCCCTGCGCCTGAAGAAGGAGGAACGCTGATGTGCGGCATCATCGGAATTCTGGGCAAGCACGAGGTTTCGCCGCAGCTGGTCGATGGGCTGCGGCGGCTGGAATATCGCGGCTATGACAGCGCGGGCGTGGCGACAGTGGACGCGGGCGGCCGACTGGACCGGCGGCGTGCGGTGGGCAAGCTGGTCAATCTCAGCGACCGCCTGGTGCACGAGCCGCTGACCGGCCACTCGGGCATCGGTCACACACGATGGGCAACCCATGGCGCCGCCACCGAAGGAAACGCCCATCCCCACCGCTCGGGCCGGGTGGCCGTCGTGCATAACGGCATCATCGAGAACTACCGCGACCTTCGGGCACGCCTGGCCGATCTGGGGATCGAGGCCCAGACCCAGACCGACACCGAGACGGTGGCGCTGTGGACTGCCCATCACATGGACCAGGGCATGGGACCGGTCGATGCCGCCCGCGCGACCCTGTCGATGCTGCACGGCGCCTTCGCGCTGGCTTTCCTGTTCGAGGGAGAGGGCGATCTGATGGTCGCCGCCCGCAAGGGCAGCCCCTTGGCCGTCGGGCATGGCGAAGGCGAGATGTTCGTGGGTTCCGATGCGGTGGCGCTGGCGCCCTTCACCGACCGCATCACCTATCTGGAGGACGGCGACCATGCCGTTCTGACCCGGGCCGGCGTGCAGGTCTTCGACGCGGAGGGTCACCAGACCCATCGCGCCCAGGCCCGCATCGACGTCGGTGCCACGGCGATCGACCGGGGCGGCTATCGCCACTTCATGGCCAAGGAAGTGGCCGAGCAGCCGGTGGTCATCGGCGACGTGCTGAACCACTATGTCAAGGGCGACCGGATCGTGCTGCCCGAGGGGCTGGACTTTGCCGGGGTGGACCGGATCGCGCTGGTGGGCTGCGGCACGGCCCATCTGGCCGGCCATGTGGCGAAATACTGGTTCGAGCAGCTGGCCGGCCTGCCCGTCGACATCGACGTAGCGTCTGAATTTCGCTATCGCGAACCGCCGCTGTCGGAGCGCAGCTGGTTCATCGCCATCAGCCAGTCGGGCGAAACGGCCGACACGCTGGCCGCGCTGCACTATGCCCGCACGCGGGTTGCGCGCACCTTGGGGTTGGTCAATGTCGGCACATCGGCCATCGCGCGTGACAGCGACGTGGCGCTGCCGACCCGTGCGGGAATCGAGGTCAGCGTCGCCTCGTCCAAGGCCTTCACCTGTCAGCTGACGGTTTTGGGCATCCTGGCGCTGAAGGCCGCGCACGACCGGGGTCGCATCGACGATGCGCAGCTGGCCGCGCATCTGCGCGACCTGCGGGCGATCCCCGGCCTTCTCAGCCAGACGCTGGCCATCTCGGACGAATGCCGGGCGCAGTCGGAATGGCTCAGCCAGGCGCGCGACGTGCTCTACCTAGGACGCGGGGCGCTTTATCCCGTCGCACTGGAAGGTGCGCTGAAGCTCAAGGAACTCAGCTACATCCATGCCGAAGGTTATGCCTCGGGCGAACTCAAGCACGGCCCCATCGCCCTGATTGACCGCGACGTGCCGGTTGTGGTCCTGGCGGCGCATGACGCGCTTTTCGACAAGACCATCTCGAACATGCAGGAGGTGATGGCCCGCCACGGCCAGATCCTGCTGATCTCGGATGCGTCAGGCATCGCCGCCGCCGGCGAAGGCGTCACGGCCAGCCTGACCCTTCCGTCAGGAGGCGGCATCTTCCAGCCGATCCTCTACGCGGTGCCGATGCAGTATCTGGCCTATCACACGGCGGTCGCAAAGGGCACCGATGTGGACCAGCCTCGCAACCTGGCGAAATCGGTCACCGTGGAATGAAACCAGGGGCCGCCCATTCGGCGGGCCTTCGCACTACAACCGGCGGAAGGTGACGTAATGGGGCGGGCGCCCTTCGCGCAGCGCCTTCTGCTCATAGCGCGTGCTGATCCAGTCGTCCCAAGGCTGGTCCGTATCCGCGATCATCTCGAAACGCGCCTGCGGAACCTCCTCGCGCGTCTGCCGGATGTAGTCGGGGATGTCGCTGGCCACCCGAAAGATGCCGCCCGCCTTCATCACCCGCGCCAGCGGCAGCAGATGCTCGGGCGTGACAAAGCGGCGGCGGTGGTGCCGCGCCTTGGGCCAGGGGTCGGGATACATCAGGAAAGCGCGCTCGACGCTGGCATCGGGCAGGACATCCATCAGATCGCGCGCATCCCCGGGATGGACGCTGACGTTGCTGACGCCGGCGGCCCTGATCTTGCCCAGCAGCATCGCAACGCCGTTGATGAAGGGCTCGCAGCCGATGATCCCGATCCCGGGATATGTGCGGGCCATATGCACCATGTGCTCGCCGCCGCCAAACCCGACTTCCAGCCAGACGGGCCGGTCGTCGCCGAAGATCGCCTGCGGATCAATGGGCCTGCGTTCGGGATTGTCTTCGACTGTAATGCCACGCGGACGCAGGTCGCCCAAGTCCTCGGACAGGTAACCCTTCTGGCTCTGCCGCAGGGTTTTGCCGTGACGGCGGCCATAGAAGTTGCGCCGGGGCGGGTTCGGATCGAAAGCAGAGGGGGGTGTGTTGCTCATGCCGCCCGATTGCCGCATGCAGGAAGTGTTTTCAAGTCCCGCCGGCATGGAAATCCGGCGGTCGCCGTAAGCGATGGGCTGGGCGCCCCCCAGCGGCATCGAATGTGCCATGGTGGTGGGTGTTGAAGCACCGCTACGAAACGGGGCGTCCATCGAAGAGGTTGGCATCATCGACCTGGATCTGGCCAAGAACATGTTTCAGGCGCATGGCGCTGCAGCTAATTGGGCGATGGTCTCTCGCCGGAAGCTGTCGCGGGCGCAGCTGCTGAAGTTCATGGCGGCACAGGCGCCTTGCGTGGCGGCTATGGAGGCTTGCGCCAGTGCACATCACTGGGGGAGCGCTCGGCGATCTCGGCCACGAAGTGCGATGGGCGGCACGCAAAGGCGCACCTCATGGCTCCTGGCTTGCCCGGATGTTGGCCCGCAAGCCGCCGATGCTGGTGGCGGTGGCCAATCGCATGGCGCGCACGGCTTGGACATGGCTGCGCAAGGGAGAGGGTTAAAGAGATCCGGCGATGGCGGCAGCATAGGCCGGTGTCCTCGGGCTGTTGCCGGATGTGCGAGGGAGCGTTGGGACGTAAGGACACACAGTTACGAAACCAGGTCAGGAGAGCCATCATTGCCGCCGATGCGCCTCCGAGCGTGGGTAAGCGAACTGGTCCTGACCTGCATATCTTCATAAGGGCCCGCGGCGCATGACAGGCCGCGTCTTGAGGCAGGACACACGACCGCACCTGATCACGTGCCCGATCCTGCACAAGATTTCACCTGCATCCAACGGGGCGTCCAAAGATGGCGGCATGCCACGCTTCTTTGTTGCCGAAATACCCTGCAGGGGGTCCGGGGGACGCAAGGTCCCCCGGCGCTTCGGGATCAGTCGGCCATCAGCCGGCTAATGATCACCGTAACTTCCGGCTTCTTGCCGATCTCTTCCATCGACACCTGGCGGGCGATCTTGCGGATCGCCTCGTCCATCTTGCCGTCGTCGCGCACCGTGCGGGCATCGGCACGTTCCAGAAACTCGGCCAGCTCACTCTCGATCTGGCGCGCCAGGTCGCCGCCGTTGCGGCCCCGCTCGGGCAGGCCCATCAGCTCGACCCAGGCATCGGGCAGAACCTTGTCGTCCTCGTCCACGATCACGCTGACCATCGCATGCCCGTTCAGCGCCAGCCGGATGCGGTTACGCACAACGCCGTCCATCGCACCGATCAGGCGGTTGCCGTCAAGGTACAGCCGCCCCGTCTCGACCTGGTCCACCACACGGGCGACGTCGCCGGTCAGGTCCAGCATCGTGCCGTTGGTCACGATCTCGGCCCGCATTCCCTTGGCCCGCGCCAGCAGCGCATGTTCGCGCAGGTGCAGGTGCTCGCCATGCATGGGGATGACGGTACGGGGCTTCAGCAGGTCGTGGACTGCCTCGATGTCTGGCCTGTTGGCATGACCCGACACGTGGTACAGCCCGTCATCGGCGTCATAGACCTCGACGCCCTGCTCGCTCAGGGCGTTCATGATCCGCCCGACCGAGCGTTCATTGCCCGGAATGGTTTTCGAACTGAACAGGAAGCTGTCGCCTTCCTTCAGCGACAGACCCAGATAGCGCCCGCGCGACAGCTGCGCGCTGGCGGCGCGGCGTTCGCCCTGGCTGCCGGTGACCAGCAGCATGACCTTGTTGCGCGGCAGCTTGGCGGCCTCTTCCGGACCGATCGTTTCGGGGAAGTCGCTCAGGATGCCGCTGTCGAAACCAACGCTGACCATGCGCCGCATTGCGCGGCCCAGCAGGCAGACCTTGCGCCCTGACGCCCGCGCCGCATCGGCCAGCGTTTTCAGGCGGGCGATGTTGCTGGCAAAGGTCGTGGCCACCACCATGTTCGGCTGCGCCATGACCCATTCCAGGATCGGCGTGGCCAATACGGCCTCGGACCGGCCGGGATGGGTCGAGAAGATGTTGGTGCTGTCGCAGGCCAGGACCTTCACGCCTTCGCCCTCGGAGGCGATCTCGGACAGGCCCACGGCGTCGAAGGCATCGCCCACGACCGGGGTCACGTCCATCTTGAAGTCGCCCGTATGCACGATCCGACCTGCGGGCGTATCGATGATAAGCGCGCTGCTTTCGGGGATCGAATGGCTGATCGGCAGGAACTGGACCGAGAACGGCCCGACCTGCGTCACCGCGGGGCGCGCCTCGGTGATGTTCACCGCCTCGGCGGGCAGGCCCATCTCCTCCATCTTCAACCGTACCAGCGTGCCGGTGAAGCGCCGGGCATAGATCGGCACGTCCAGACGCCCCCACAGATGCCCGATGGCGCCGATGTGGTCTTCATGCCCGTGGGTGACAAAGATCGCCTCCAGCCGGTGGCGGTTCTGCTCCAGCCAGGTCAGGTCCGGCATGATCAGGTCGATGCCGGGGCTTCCGTCCATGTCGCCGAAGGTCACCCCCAGGTCGACCAGGATCAGCCGTTCCTTGCCGGGAAGGCCATAGCCGTAGACATAGGCGTTCATGCCAATTTCGCCCGCTCCGCCGAGCGGCAGATAGATCAGGCGTTCAGCCATTTCCCATCTCCTTGTTAAAGTCGTGAATAAGACGCAACCCGTGCATCGTCAGATCGTCTTCTATCGCATCAAACAGGTCGAATCCCTGGTCGAACAATGGCGCAAGCCCGCCAGTGGCTATTACTTTCATCGGGCGGTCGCGCTCGGCGCGGATCTGTCCCACAATACCGTCGACCAACCCCACATATCCCCAGAACACGCCCGACTGGATACATGCAACCGTATTCGTGCCGACAACCTTCGGGGGCATGGTGATATCGACATGCGGCAGCGAAGCTGCGCCCATGTGCAGCGCCTCCAGCGACAGGTTGACGCCCGGCGCAATCACCCCGCCGATATAGGCGCCGTCAACGTCCACCACGTCAAAGGTCGTGGCCGTGCCGAAATCCACCACGATCAGGTCCGGCCCGTGCCGGTCAAAGGCCCCAACCGTGTTCACCAGCCGGTCCGGACCGACGGTTGTGCCCGGATCGACGCGCGGCGCGACCGGCAGCAGGCAATCCGGCTTGCCCACGACCAGCGGCCTTGTGTCGAAATAGCGATTGCACAGCACCCGCAGGTTGAAGACCACGCGCGGTGCGGTGGCGCTGATGATGCAGGCGTCAATCTGCAGCTTGAATTTTTGCACGGCGATCAGCGTGGACAGCCAGACATAGTATTCATCGGCCGTTCGGCGGTGATCGGTGCGGATACGCCAGTGCGCCAGAAATCCGGTCCCGTCCCAGATGGAGAATACCGTGTTGGTGTTGCCGGTGTCGATGCACAGAAGCATGGGCCTCAGCCCCCGTTGAAATGGATGTCGGCGGCGGGAATGGCCTGCCGCCCCTTGGGACCTGTCAGGATCAGCGCGCCGCTGTCGTCGATCCCCTCAAAACGACCGGTGATCTCGGCGGTGCCGGTGCGGGCGGTGATGGTCTCGCCCAGCTTTGCTGCCCGCGCCAGCCAGGCATTGCGGATCGGTCCAAAGCCATAGGCTGTCATCTGCCGGTGCCAGGCAGCGAATTCTGCGGCCAAGATGTCCAGCAGGTCATCGGGCGTCACCTGCAGTCCCGTTTCTCCGGCCAGGCTAACGGGGCGCAGGGCTTGGGGCTCGACCTGCGCCGGATCAGGCGCGGCGGCCAGGTTCACGCCGATGCCGATGGCCAGAACAGCAACCTGCCCCCCCGCCCCTGCGCTTTCCAGAAGGATGCCCGACAGCTTGCCGCCGTTCAGCAGCACGTCATTGGGCCATTTCAGCGCCAGGTTCAGCTGCGGCCCGCACAGGCGGTGCAGCGCGTCATGAACGGCAAGCGCGGCCACGAAGGACAGGCGCGCGGCATCCGCAGGACCGCCCGCGGGCCGCATCACCAAAGTCGCCGCGAAATTGCCCGGCGGATCGTTCCAGGCGCGGCCGCGGCGTCCTCGTCCCGCCTCCTGCCGGCGGGCCATGATCCAGGCCGGCCCGCTGATCGAGGGCGCCAGCCGGAACGCCTCGGCATTGGTGCTGTCCACGCGGTCGAGGACGTGGCGCGCCACGCCCTCGGGCCAAACAGGTTGGCGTGGGTTATTCAACGATGACAACGGCGGGGTCGATGATCACCACCGGCTCGACCAGCGACAGGGCAGCCGTGGCGGCGGCCTGATCGACACCCAGCATCGTCACCGCGCCCAGCAGCAGCGCCGCCGCCGGCACCATCAGCGCCGCGAACTGCATCGCGCCCATGCGGCTTTCGACCGGCTCGGATTCCGCGCCGAAGAACATGTAGTAAACGATGCGAAGATAGTAAAATGCCCCGATGACCGAGGCGATCACGCCCAGAATGGCCAGCCAGGACATGCCCGCATCGACGGCTGCCGTCAGCACGCCATATTTCGCGAAGAAGCCCAGGAAAGGCGGCACACCCGCAAGGCTGAACATCAGGAACAGGACCGCAAAGCTCTTCAGCGGCTCGGCCTGCGCAAAGCGGTTCAGGCTTTCCAGGTCGGTGACAGGGCGGCCATCACGCTCCAGCGACAGGATAAAGGCAAAGGTACCCACGTTCATGACCGCATAGATGGCCATATACATCAGCATCGACTGCACGCCATAAGCCGTGCCCGCAGCCAGACCCACCAGCGCAAAGCCCATGTGCGCGATCGAGGAATAGGCCATCAGACGCTTGACGTTGCGCTGCCCAATGCCGGCGATCGAGCCCAGGAACATCGACAGCACCGCCAACAGCGCGATGATCTGCGTCCATTCGCCCGGCACGTTTCCGAAGGCGTCGAACATCAGCCGCGCGATCAGAGCCATGGCGGCCACCTTGGGCGCGGTCGCCATGAAGGCGGTGACCGGAGACGGTGCACCCTCATAGACGTCCGGGGTCCACATGTGGAAGGGAACAGCCGACACCTTGAACGCCAGGCCCACCAGCAGGAAGACCAGGCCGAACAGCAGGCCCAAGGGCATCGCTCCGGCAGTCACGACCTGGATGATGCCGGCAAAGCTGGTTGTCCCCGAGAAGCCGTAGACCAGCGACGCACCGTAGAGCAACAGGCCCGAACTGAGCGCGCCCAGCACAAAGTACTTCAGACCAGCTTCCGACGACTTGACGCTTTCGCGCCGCGAGGCAGCCAGCACGTAAAGCGCCAGCGACTGCAGCTCCAGCCCCATGTAGAGCGACAGCAGATCCCCCGCCGACACCATCATCATCATGCCAAGCGTCGAAAGCACGATCAGGATCGGATATTCGAACCGCATCAGTCCGTGGCGGGACAGGTATTCCGCACTCATCGCCAAAACGGCGGCAGCCGACAGCAGCACCGTCACCTTGGCGAAGCGCGCAAATGCGTCGTCGATGAACATGCCGAAAAAGGCATGCTGCTGCGGTCGGTCGCCAAGACCCACATAGATCCCCGCCACCAGAAGCGCCAGCACGCTGGCCCAGAGGATCGGGCGGGCGATCTGGTCCTTGCCGAAATAGGCCCCCGCCAGCAGCGCCGCCAGCGCAAAGATCGCAAGCCACAGCTCGGGCAGAACGGTCGAAAGATCGAGCGAGGTCATCTTGCTATCCTCAATGGCTGACGCTGGCCTGGGCCAGGTCGTCGCTGGCTGCCTCGGCGGGCACAGCGTCGTGGAAATTCACCAGCAGCGCCTCGACCGAGGGGCCGGTGATGTCGGTCACCAGGCGCGGATAGACGCCCAGGATCAGGGTCATGGCGATCAGCGGAACAAAGATCCACTTTTCGCGCGGGGTCATGTCGGTGATCGCCCGCAGGCTTTCCTTGATCAGCGCGCCCATGGTGACGCGGCGATAAAGCCAGAGCGCATAGGCCGCCGACAGGATCACGCCGGTCGCCGCAACGAAGGCCACCCAGGTGTTGGCGCGGAACGCCCCCATCAGGGTCAGGAACTCGCCCACGAAACCCGAGGTGCCGGGCAGGCCCACGTTCGCCATGGTGAAGAACATGAAGACCAGCGCATAGACCGGCATCCGGTTCACCAGCCCGCCATAGGCGTCGATCTCTCGGGTGTGCATCCGGTCATAGATGACGCCGACGCACAGGAACAACGCGCCGGAGATGAAGCCGTGCGACAGCATCTGGAAGATCGCGCCGTCCAGCCCCTGCTGGTTGGCGGCGAAGATGCCCATGGTGACATAGCCCATGTGTGCGACGGACGAATAGGCGATCAGCTTCTTCATGTCCGACTGCGCCAGCGCCACCAGCGAGGTGTAAACGATGGCGATCGCCGACATCCACAGCACCAGCCCCTGCAGCAGGTCCGCCGCCACCGGGAACATCGGCAGGCTGAAGCGCAGGAAGCCGTAGCCCCCCATCTTCAGCAGCACGGCGGCCAGAACCACCGAACCTGCGGTGGGCGCCTGCACGTGCGCGTCGGGCAACCAGGTATGGACAGGCCACATCGGCATCTTGACCGCGAAGCTGGCAAAAAAGGCCAGGAACAGCAGTGTCTGCATGCCGCCGACAACCGTGAAGCCCAGCACCTGCATGGTCTGCGACGGGAAGTCAAAGGCCAGCAGCTCCGCGATATCGGTGGTGCCGGCGGTTCGCGCCATCGCGATCATCGCGACCAGCATCAGAACCGAGCCGATGAAGGTATAGAGGAAGAACTTGAAGCTGGCATAGATACGGTTCGCTCCGCCCCAGATGCCGATGATCAGGAACATCGGGATCAGGCCGGCTTCGAAGAACAGGTAGAACAGGATCAGATCCAGCGCCGTGAAGACGCCGATCATCAGCCCCTCCAGCACCAGAAAGGCGATCATGTATTCCTTGACCCGCGTCTTGACCTCCCAGGTAGAGAGGATGGTCAGCGGCATCAGGAAGGTGGTCAGCATCACGAAAAGAATCGAGATCCCGTCCACGCCCATCTTGTAGCGCAGGCCCATGATCCAGGCATGATCCTCCACGAACTGGAAGCCGGTGTTCGAGGCGTCGAAGCCCGCCAGCAGGAACAGCGAGATCAGAAAGGTGGCGCCCGTGGCGATCAGCGCCAGCCATTTCGCGTTCTTCTGCGAAGCGGCGTCGTCGCCGCGCAGGAACAGCGCCAGGATCCCCGCCGCCACGATCGGCAGGAAGGTGATGATCGAAAGAAGGTTCGTCATGTTATTGCGCGCCCCGCATCATCACCCAGATCAGCAAGCCCACGATGCCCAGAACCATCGCGAAGGCGTAGTGGAACAGAAAACCCGACTGGACCCGACCCGCAAAGCGCGTCAATCGCGGAATGATTCCCAAGGCCAGCCCGTTGATGGCGCCGTCGATAACCGCTCCATCCCCGCCCGTCCACAGCTTGCGGCCAATCCAGCGGGCCGGACGCACGAACAGCGCGTCATAGGCTTGGTCGAAATACCACTTGTTCAGCAGGAACTGGTAAAGGCCCTGTTGCTGGCGGGCCAGCTTAGCCGGGGCCTCGGGGTGGCGGATATACATCAGCCAGGCCAGCGAGAGGCCGATCAGCATGGCGATGAAGGGCGACAGCTTGACCCAGGTCGGGACGTAGTGGGCGTCATGCATGACGTGGTTGTCGGGATGCATGAAGATCGCTCCGGGACCCACGGCGATCTCGGCCGGGTTCTCGGCCGCACCGGCAGCGCCATGCAGCGCCTCGCCCTGCGGCTCGGCATGATCGGCTTCGGCCACGCTGCCTTCCAGCGCAGTCTCGGTCCCGGCAACGCCGGCACCGTGATCGTCGGCCGCAGCCTCGGAATGCGCGGCTTCGATCTGCGGCAGGCCGAAGAAGCCCTGCACGCCCTCTTCCTCGAAGAAGCTGTTGTACCAGATCATCCCCGCAAAGATCGAACCAAAAGCCAGCACGACCAGCGGAATGGTCATCACGCGCGGGCTTTCATGGGCATGGTCATGCGCGTGATGGTCGCCCCGCGGCTTGCCGAAGAAGGTCATGAACATCAGGCGCCAGCTGTAGAAGCTGGTCATCAGCGCCGCCAGAACCAGCAGCCAGAAGGCATAGCCGCTGCCCGAGGCATAGGCGCTCTCGATGACGGCATCCTTGGACAGGTAGCCCGAGAAGCCGATATGGGTCAGCGGGATGCCGACACCGGTGATGGCCAGCGTGCCGATCATCATGGCCCAGAAGGTCAGCGGGATCTTTTTCCGCAGCCCGCCATAGTTCCGCATGTCCTGTTCGTGATGCATCGCATGGATGACAGAGCCGGCCCCCAGGAACAGCATTGCCTTGAAGAAGGCATGCGTGAACAGGTGGAACATGGCGACCGAATAGACGCCCACGCCCGCCGCCACGAACATGTAGCCCAGCTGCGAACAGGTCGAATAGGCGATCACGCGCTTGATGTCGTTCTGCACCAGGCCAACTGTCGCCGCAAAGAAGGCGGTCGAGGCGCCGATGATCACGATGAACATCTTGGCTTCGGGTGCGAATTCATAGAGCGGCGACATCCGGCAGACCAGGAAAACGCCGGCAGTGACCATTGTGGCGGCATGGATCAGCGCCGACACCGGGGTGGGACCTTCCATCGCGTCGGGCAGCCAGGTGTGCAGGAACAGCTGTGCCGATTTGCCCATCGCACCGATGAACAGCAGGATTGCCAGCACGTTGGCCGCGTTCCAATCGCGCCACAGGAAGATCATCTCGGTCTGCGCCAGCATCGGCACCTGGGCAAAGATCTCATCGAACTGGATCGAGCCGGTCAGCCACCAGATGCCGAAGATGCCCAGCAGGAAGCCGAAGTCGCCGACGCGGTTCACGATGAAGGCCTTCATGGCCGCGGCGCCCGCCGACTGCTTCTTGTAATAGAAGCCGATCAGCAGATATGACGCGACCCCCACGCCCTCCCAGCCAAAGAACATCTGCAAGAGGTTGTCGGCCGTCACCAGCATCAGCATGGCAAAGGTGAAGAACGACAGATACGCGAAGAAGCGCGCCCGATAGGGTTCCTCATCGCTGAAATTCTCGTCATGCGCCATGTAGCCGAAGCTGTAGAGGTGGACCAACGCCGAGACCGAGGTGATCACGATCAGCATGATCGCGGTCAGCCGGTCCAGCCGGATCGCCCATTCGCTGGTGAAGTCGCCCGAAACCACCCAGTCCATCACCGGGATCTGGCGCAGCTGGCCGTCGAAGGTCAGGAAGATGATCCAGCTGAAGGCGGCGGCCGCGAACAGGATCGCCGTTGTCAGGATCTGCGCGCCGCGCTCGCCCAAGGCGCGCCAGCCAAAGCCGGCGATCAGCGCCCCCAGCAGCGGGGCGAAAAGAATGAATTGCGCCATGGGTTCCTTACCCCTTCATCACGTTGACATCTTCCACCGCGATCGTGCCGCGGTTGCGGAAGAAGACGACCAGGATCGCCAGGCCGATGGCCGCCTCGGCGGCAGCGACGGTCAGGATGAACATCGTGAAGATCTGGCCGCCCAGATCGCCCAGATGCGCCGAAAAGGCGACGAAGTTGATATTGACCGCCAGCAGCATCAGTTCGATCGACATCAGGATGACGATGACGTTTTTGCGGTTCACGAAGATGCCGAAGATCCCGGCGACGAACAGGATCGCCCCCACGACAAGGTAATGTGTCAATCCGATCATCGTTTCTGTCCCTCCGGGTCTGTCACCCGTTGATATTCCATTGGCTGCGACAGGGGCGTTACAGCCCCTGCCCCGGCTTGACGTCGCGCAGCTGCATGGCCTTGGCCGGGTCGCGATGCATCTGGGCGATCACGTCCTGGCGCTTGACGTTGGTGCGGTGGCGCATGGTCAGCGTGATCGCCCCGATCATGGCAACCAGCAGGATCAGCCCCGCGATCTGGAACGGCAGCATGTAGCGGTCATAAAGAACCAGGCCGATCGCGTTCGTGTTCAGCGCCGGCACCACCATCGGCACCGCCCGCAGCCTTGCCGACTGGTCGGCGCTTTCCCAGGCCCCATAGGCGATCGCCAGCTGGGCCAGCAGCACCAGCGCGATCAGCCCCGCAACCGGCAGGTAACGTGCGAACTCGCCCTTCAGCTCGGCAAAGTCCACGTCAAGCATCATCACCACGAACAGGAACAGCACGGCCACGGCGCCGACATAGACGATGACCAGCAGCATGGCCACGAATTCCGCCCCCAGCATCACGAAAAGACCGGCAGCCGACAGAAAGGACAGGATCAGCCACAGGACCGAATGGACCGGGTTGCGGGCCAGGACGACCATGAAGCCCGCGACGCAGACCGAGATGGCGAACAGGTAGAAGGCAAAGGTGATCATTCGGAGCTGCTCCCCTCGGATTCGGTAAAGACGCCCTGGGCGATCTCCAGCGCCTTCTGCATTGCCGGAAGGCCGCCGAACATCCCCATCTGATAGATCACCTCGGCGATCTCGCGCGGGGTGGCGCCGGCCTCCATCGCGTGGCGGATAGTCATCCGCAGCTGCGGCTCGGCCAGTGCGCCCTGCACGGTCATCGCAGCCACGGTCACCAGAAGCCGCGTCTTGGCGTCAAGCCCGTCGCGGTTGAAGGTCTTGCCGAACCACATCTCCAGCATGTCAGCCGGCATGGTCGGGAACATCTTCTCGACGGCCTTCAGGTCGAAATGCTCCAGCGCGGGGTTGAAGGCCCGCGCCATCTCCTGTCCCTGAGACAGCATCTGCTGGAACATCTTCTGGAATGCGTCGGTCATCGGTAGGGCGCGTCGATGGCAAGGTTGCGTGCGATCTGGGCTTCCCAACGGGCGCCGTTGTCCAGCAGGCGCTCCTTGTCATAATAGAGTTCTTCCCGGGTCTCGGTCGAAAACTCGAAGTTCGGCCCCTCGACGATGGCATCGACCGGGCATGCCTCTTGGCAGAAGCCGCAATAGATGCACTTGGTCATGTCGATGTCATAGCGCGTCGTGCGGCGCGAGCCGTCGTCGCGGGGTTCGGCGTCGATGGTGATCGCCTGCGCGGGGCAGATCGCCTCGCACAGCTTGCAGGCGATGCAGCGTTCCTCGCCATTGGGATAGCGGCGCAGCGCATGTTCGCCCCGGAAACGCGGCGACAGGGGGCCCTTTTCATGCGGATAGTTGATCGTGGCCTTGGGCGCGAAGAAATAGCGCATTCCCAGCCCAAAGCCTTTAATGAAGTCCACCATCAGGAAATACTTGGTGGCACGCGCGATGTCGAAAGCCATCAGAACTGCTCTCCATGCTTGGGCGCGGCGAAGCGGTCAAAGGCCGCCACGTATTCGCGGATCCTGGCGCTGTCGTGGGACAGCTCGGCACTGTCCAGGTTGTTGGCCAGGAAATGGGCGAACTCGGCCTTGTCGGCCTCGGTCGCGCGGGCCAGAACCTGGGCGATCTTGTTGGAATATTCCATTTGGCTCACACCCCCGCCCAACGGGCCCAGAAGCCTCCGAATACCTCGAACTTGGCGAGGAAGGCGACGATAACCACCCAGCCCAGGGACAACGGCAGGAAGACCTTCCAGCCGACCCGCATCAGCTGGTCGTAGCGATAGCGCGGGACGATTGCCTTCACCATCGCGAACATGAAGAACCAAAGGACCATCTTGAGGAACATCCAGATGGCCCCGTCCGGAAGGCCGGGGATCGGCGACAGCCAGCCGCCGAAGAACAGCAGCGTGATCAGCGCGCACATCAGCCACATGGCGATGTATTCACCGGCCATGAACAGCAGGTAAGGCGTCGAGGAGTATTCCGTCATGAAGCCTGCAACCAGCTCGGATTCGGCTTCCGGCAGGTCAAAGGGCGCACGGTTGGTCTCGGCAAGGGCCGAGATGAAGAACAGCACCACCATCGGCAGATGCGGCAGCCAATACCAGGACAGGATGCCCAGCCCACGCTGCGCCTCGACGATCAGGGTCAGGTTCATCGACCCGGTCGAGATGATGACACCGATAATGATCAGCCCCAGGCTGACCTCATAGCTGATCATCTGCGCGGCCGAACGCAGCGAGCCCAGGAACGGGAACTTCGAGTTCGACGCCCAGCCCCCCATGATCACGCCATAAACTTCAAGCGAGGAGACGGCAAAGATGAACAGGATGCCCACGTTGACATCCGCCATCACCCAGCCCGGCGCGAAGGGAATTGCCACAAAGGCCAGCAGCGCCAGCATCATCGACAGAAAGGGCGCCAGGAAGAAGACGAACTTGTCCGCCCCGGCCGGCACCACGACTTCCTTGACGACGAATTTCAGCGCGTCGGCGAAGGTCTGCAGCAGACCCCAAGGGCCGACGACGTTGGGACCACGGCGCATCTGCACGGCTGCCCAGACCTTCCGATCACCATAAACCATGTACACCAGCGACAGCATGACGAAAGCGATGATCGCCAGGCCCTGCGCCAGCAGGATGATCGCGATTCCCCAGGAAGACGTCCAAAAATCAGCCATGATGCCTGTTCCTCTTCCTTAGGCCGCGGGAATGCCGCGTGCCCTGCACTCGCGCAGGGTTTCTTCCGTTTCCATCACCCGCAGCCCCATAGGCTTGTCCTGGGACAAGGTGAAGGCCGAACCGATCAGCAGCTTGCCGTCGCGCTTGGCCTGAAGGGTGCGGATGTGGCGCCCATAAGGAGCGCCGTTGTCCTTGGCCCAACCGGCCAACGCGCAGGTGGCATACGAGAAGGCGATATCGGCGTCCACCCCTTCGCGCAGATTGGCGGTCACCTCGACCAGATCGGCATTGGATCCTTCGCTCAGCGTCTGCACCTTGACGGCGATGAACTGCGCGGGGTCAATCTCGACCTCCGGACGCATTACCGGCAGGGCCGGCTGTGTGCGGGCGGCGAATTCCTCCAGCGCCTTTTCCTGCGCGGTCTTTTCGCGCGGGCCGGGGGCCAAGGGCAGGCCCGGCAGCTTCAGGTCCAGGTTGCTGTTCAGTGCGGCCAGGTCGGCCTCGGTCACGGCAAAGGCGTCGCGGCCGCCGGGGCTGTCCAGATCCATTGTGGTGACGGTGCCGTCCGCTTCCAGGATCAGGATCTCACCGGATTTGGTCGAGATGCGGGCCCGGCTCAGCGTTGCCGTTTCGCCGGCCCCGCCCGAGGCCAGCGAGGCCGCCATGGGCCGGGCCGTGCCCGCGCCGTCTGTGTCGCTGCATGCCGACAACAGAACGGCCGCCCCCAAAAGAGCCGCCATTCCCAATCGACGCTGTTCCAAGGCCACCATGATCATTACTCCGCTGCAAGCGCGGGCGCCTGACGCGCCGCTGACATCCGGGACAATTCTCCCATCAGCGGCGAACAGCGCGCGATGGGGTTGGTCAGGTAGAAATCGCGGATCGGGTTGACGAAGCTGGCTTGGCCCAGATCCCGCATCGGCAGGGGCTGCCACTCGCTTTCCACGATCTGGTCGACGCGCGCCAGATGCGGCACGGCCTCGACCAGCTTGCGGCGCAGCTGCGTCAGGCTGTCCCACGGCAGCGTCTGGCCCAATTCGGCCGACAGCGCCCGCAGGATCGCCCAGTTTTCCTTGGCCTCTCCCGGCGCGAAATTCGCGCGCATGGCCAGCTGAGGCCGGCCTTCGGTGTTCACGAACAGGCCCATTTCCTCGGTATAGCAGGCGGCGGGCAGGATGATGTCGGCGCGATGGGCGCCGCGGTCGCCGTGGCTGCCCTGATAGATCACGGTGGCGCCCGCGTCGATCTCGACCTCGTCGGCGCCCAGGTTGAAGATCACCTGCGCCCCCTCGATCGCCGCCGGCAGTCCGCCATCCGTCACCGCGCCCACGTCCATGGCGCCCACGCGGGACGCAGCCGTGTGCAGCACCAGAAGCCGCGCACCGGTCGCCTCGGCCAGGGCCTGGGCGTGGGCCAGCACAGCCTCGCCATCGGCCTCGCGCAGCGCCCCCTGCCCCAAGATGATCAGACCCGGCCCCTCGCCGGGCTGGGCATCGCGCAGCAGCTGCGCCAGCGCCGCGCGGTCGGTGCCGGCATGGGCATAGTCATAGGTCAGGTCAACCGCATCGCCCACCAGCGTGACCTGGGCGCCGCGCGTCCATGCCCGGCGGATGCGGGCGTTCAGGACCGGCGCCTCGTCGCGCGGGTTGGTGCCGATCAGCACGATCGTGCCGGCCGTGTCGATATCGGCAATCACCGCATTCCCGACATAGGCGGAACGGTTGCCCGCCGGCAGGCGCGCGCCGTCGGTGCGGCATTCGACATGCCCGCCAAGACCCTCGACCAGCGTCTTGAGGCTGAAGGCCGCCTCGACCGAAGCCAGGTCGCCCACCAGGCCCGCGACCTGTGCCCCCTGCATTGCGCGCGCTGCGGCGGACAGCGCTTCGGGCCAAGTGGCCGGGCGCAGCTTGCCGTTCTCGCGCAGATAAGGACGGTCCAGCCGCTGGCGGCGCAGCCCGTCCCAGACAAAGCGCGTCTTGTCGCTGATCCATTCCTCGTTCACGCCGTCATGGTTGCGCGGCAGGATGCGCATGACCTCGCGCCCCTTGGTGTCCACGCGGATCGCGCTGCCCAGGGCGTCCATCACGTCGATGCTCTCGGTTTTTGACAGCTCCCAGGGCCGCGCCGTGAAGGCATAGGGCTTGGACACCAGCGCCCCCACCGGGCAGAGGTCGATGATGTTGCCCTGCAGGTTCGAGGCCAGCGTCTGGTTCAGATAGCTGGTGATCTCGCTGTCCTCGCCGCGGCCGGTCTGGCCCATCTGGCTGATGCCCGCCACCTCGCTGGTAAAGCGCACGCAGCGGGTGCAGCTGATGCAGCGGGTCATGTGCGTTTCGACCAGCGGCCCCAGGTTCAGCTCCTCGGCGGCGCGCTTAGGCTCGCGATAGCGGCTGAAATCGACGCCATAGGCCATCGCCTGGTCCTGCAGGTCGCATTCGCCGCCCTGGTCGCAGATCGGGCAGTCCAGCGGATGGTTGATCAGCAGGAATTCCATCACGCCCTCGCGGGCCTTCTTGACCATCGGGCTGTTGGTGCGGATCTCGGACGGCGCGCCTTCGGGCCCCGGACGCAGGTCCTTGACTTGCATCGCGCAGCTGGCGGCGGGCTTGGGCGGGCCGCCCACCACCTCAACCAGACACATGCGGCAGTTGCCGGCGATCGACAGCCGTTCGTGATAGCAGAATCGCGGGATCTCGACCCCGGCCTGCTCGCAGGCCTGGATCAGGGTCAGGTTGGGATCGACCGCGATTTCCCTGCCGTCGATCTTGATTGTCCGCAATTCGGCCATGATTCCATCCTTATCTGGCACTCAGCAGCGATCCCGCGACCGTCTGCCGTGCGATTTCATCCCGGCCGAGGCGGCAGAACGTGTCCGGCTTGCCGTTCACCACGCCTTTGTCCACCATGTATCGGTCGGCTTTTTCATAGATGCGACGACGCTCTTCCCGGCTGTCCAGGAAGGCGTCGATCTGTGTCTCACTATAGCCCTGCTCCAGCGCGTAACGCTTCAGCGCACGGGCCTCGGAAAAGGCGCGGATCAGCCGGGCGTTGATCATGGGACAGCCCCGCCGCACCAGGTCGGCCACGCGGGCCTGCACCAGCCGGTCGTTGACATAGGCGTTCTGCGACAGCGGCTCCAGCGCGGCGGCGGGGGTGGCGGCCAGCAGGGCGGCGGCGATCAGGGGGCGAAACATGGCAAGGTCCTTTCGATGGTCATGTGTTCCCACATAACCATCGGTCCGGCCCTTCGCCCGACACGAGCGCGTGCGCCCCGCGTGATGTCCCGCCGTACTGATCATTCCGCCGCCAGGGCCCCCATGCGTCCCGTCTTCTTGGCCTTCAGCCGGTCCTCGATCTCTCCGCGGAAATTGCGGATCAAGCCCTGGATCGGCCAGGCGGCCGCGTCGCCAAGGGCGCAGATCGTGTGGCCCTCGACCTGCTTGGTGACATCCAGCAGCATGTCGATCTCTTCGACTTCGGCCTCGCCGGACACCAGCCGCTCCATCACCCGCATCATCCAGCCGGTGCCTTCGCGGCAGGGCGTGCACTGGCCGCAGCTCTCGTGCTTGAAGAACTTGGACAGCCGCCAGACCGCCTTGATGACGTCGGTGTCCTGGTCCATCACGATCATGCAGGCGGTGCCAAAGGATGACCGCAGCTCGCGCATGCCGTCATAGTCCATGATCGCGCCTTCGCACTGCTCGGCCGTCAGGATCGGACAGGACGCGCCGCCGGGGATCACCGCCTTGAGGTTCTTCCAGCCGCCCCGCACGCCGCCGCCATGCTTCTCGATCAGATCCTTCATGGGGATCGACATGGCCTCCTCGACCACACAGGGCGTGTTCAGGTGGCCGGTCAGGCCAAACAGCTTGACGCCCGCGTTGTTCGGACGGCCAAAGCCCGCGAACCATTCCGGGCCGCGCCGCAGGATGGTAGGGACAACCGCGATGGACTCAACGTTGTTCACCGTTGTGGGGCAGCCATACAGGCCCGCACCCGCCGGGAAGGGCGGCTTCATGCGCGGCATGCCCTTCTTGCCCTCAAGGCTTTCCAGCAGCGCGGTTTCCTCGCCGCAGATATAGGCCCCGGCGCCGTGATGCAGGTACAGGTCGAAATCCCAGCCCGATCCGGCCGCATTGCGTCCAAGCAGGCCCGCATCATAACATTCGTCGATCGCCGCCTGCAGCGCCTCTTTCTCGCGGATATATTCGCCGCGCAGGTAGATGTAGCAGGCATGGGCACTCATCGCAAAGCTGGCGATCAGCGCGCCTTCGATCAGCGTGTGCGGATCGTGGCGCATGATTTCGCGATCCTTGCAGGTCGCGGGCTCGGATTCATCGGCGTTGATCACCAGATAGGACGGGCGCCCGTCCGATTCCTTGGGCATGAACGACCACTTCAGGCCCGTGGGAAAGCCCGCGCCGCCCCGGCCGCGCAGCCCCGAGGCCTTCATCTGCTCGATGATCTTGTCGCGCCCGCGCCCGATGATCTCGGCGGTCCCGTCCCAGTGGCCGCGCTTTTTCACGCCGGCCAAGCTGCGATCGCCCATCCCGTAGAGGTTGGTGAAAATGCGATCCTGATCTTTCAGCATCCGTAAGGTCCTCTCATCCGGGCGTCACGCATTCCTGCGCCGCCAGATACGCCAGGTCACGATCAGCGACCAGACAAAAGCGCCGATGGCGGCCAGGTCTGCCAGAAAGGCCCACCGCGCCGCCCACCCATATTCCAGCCCGATCGCCTGAATGGCGAGCCAGAGCAGCATGGTCACTGCGATCACGATCGCGACCAGCCGCATCTGGCGGGCATCCTGCGAAGGGTCCGCCATCACGCACCCTCCCTGTCCACGACGACCAGGTCCCGCGCCTGGCCGATCCAGTCATCCCCGCGGATGCGCGAGGCTGCGCGCCCGATCCGGGGCGCCACCTCCTCGATCCGCGCCTCGTCCCAGTCCGCGATCTGGGACAGCCGCGTCACCCCTGCCGCATGCAGCGCCGCCTCGACCTTGGGGCCGATGCCCCTGATCCGGCGCAGGTCGTCCTCGGACTGCGTATCCCCATTTTGCGGGTTTGCAGCCTGGTGATCCGTCCCCGAAGGATTGGCGCGTACGACCGGCGACCTGAACGCGCGGCTGACGGTAGGGGCCTGGGGAACCGACACGGCCGGCGGAACCGGGGCCCAATGCGCCGCGTCCATCGGCTCTGCACCCTCATGCACCAGCCAGTGCAGCAGCGACCCTAAAAGCACGCCCGCCACCAAGCCCAGAACCAGCGCGGCCAGCCAACCGACCGCACCAAAGAGGCCAAGCCCCAGTACCACAAGCGCCGCAACCACGACGCCAGTCTTTCCGCTAGAACTTTGCATCGCGCCCGGCATTCACTGCTCCGTTTCCGCAGGCTATCGGCCCGCTGCCCGATCAGTCCTTCTTCACATCCGCTTCCTCGGCCCGCACACCGGCGGGTTCGCGCGCCGATACGGGACGCGCGGCGGAACTGGCGTGTGCCTCCTGCTCGGTGACGCCGGTCTTGTCCACCGGATCGCCCTCCGACGGCCGCGGTTCGGTCTCGGGCGCCGTGTCGCGCCCGCTCTGGTCATCCGCCGCCGCCTCAGGCTGCGGACTGTCGCGCCACTTGGTCAGAATCGGCACCTCGGTCCCGTCGATCCGCTTCAACGTCTCGCCCAATTCGGTGGCCAGCTGCACGCTGGCGTTCATCGCGCTGTGACCCTTGGCATCCACCAGGCTGGTCAGCCCCACGACGGGTTCGGACGCGAAACGGCCGGTCTGCGATCCGGGCTGGGGCACCTCGCCCGCCGACATGCGGTCGATCAGCACCTCAAGGGTCTCGGGCGTCAGATCTTCATAGTAATCCTTGCCGATCTGAGCCATCGGCGCGTTGGCGCAGGCGCCCAGGCACTCGACCTCTTCCCAACTGAACTTGCCATCCGCCGACAGGGTATGCGGCGTCGGCGCGATCTTGCGCTTGCAAACCTCGATCAGCGCCTCTGCGCCGCAGATCATGCAGGTCGTGGTTCCGCAAATCTGGATATTGGCCACTTTTCCAACCGGTTGCAGCTGGAACATGAAGTAGAATGTCGCCACTTCCAGCGCCCGGATATAAGCCATGCCCAGCAACTCGGCGCAGTATTCGATCGCCGGCCGCGACAGCCAGCCTTCCTGTTCCTGCGCACGCCACAGGACCGGGATGATTGCCGATTGCTGGCGACCTTCCGGATACTTGGTCATCTGCGCCCGCGCCCATTCCAGATTGGCGGGGGTAAATTCGAAACTGTCCGGCTGGACAGGGTGAAGGCGGCGCAGCATCAGCGGTCAACCTCTCCGAACACGATGTCTTGGGTGGCGATCAGGGCCGGGACGTCGGCCAGCAGATGGCCCTTGGACATCCAGTCCATGGATTGCAGGTGCAGAAAGCCCGGCGCGCGCAACTTGGCGCGATAGGGTTTGTTGGTGCCGTCGCTGACAAGGTAGACGCCGAATTCGCCCTTGGGCGCCTCAACCGCGGCATAGACCTCGCCGGCAGGGACCCGGAAGCCCTCGGTGTACAGCTTGAAGTGGTGGATCAGGCTCTCCATGTCGCGCTTCATCTCGCCGCGCTTGGGCGGAGTCAGCTTGCCGCGTGCCAGCACGTCGCCCGCAGGCTCGGCGCGCAGCTTGTGGATCGCCTGACGCATGATGCTGGTCGACTCGCGCATTTCCTGCATCCTGCACAGAAAGCGGTCGTAGCAGTCGCCATTCGTGCCGACCGGGATCTTGAAGTCGAACTCGTCATAGCACTCGTAGGGCTGGCTGCGGCGCAGGTCCCAAGCCATGCCCGAACCGCGCACCATCACGCCTGAAAAGCCCCAGTCCAGCGCATCCTGCTCGCTGACCACGCCGATACCGACCAGCCGCTGCTTGAAGATGCGGTTTTCGGTCAGCAGCGTGTCCAGGTCGTCCAGAACCTTGGGGAACTGGTCGCACCACGCCTCGATGTCGTTCAGCAGGTCGGGCGGCAGGTCCTGGTGGACGCCGCCGGGCCGGAAATAGGCCGCGTGCAGACGCGCCCCCGACGCGCGCTCGTAAAAGATCATCAGCTGCTCTCGCGCCTCGAACCCCCACAACGGGGGCGTCAGCGCGCCAACGTCCAGCGCACCCGTGGTCAGGCCCAGCAGGTGGTTCAGGATGCGGCCGATTTCCGAATACAGGACCCGGATCAGGCTGGCACGGCGCGGGATCACCGTGCCGGTCAAACGTTCGATCGCCAGGCACCAGGCATGTTCCTGATTCATAGGCGAGACATAGTCCAGCCGGTCGAAATAGGGCAGGTTCTGCAGATAGGTGCGGCTTTCCATCAGCTTTTCGGTGCCGCGATGCAGCAGCCCGATATGCGGATCGGCCCGTTCCACAATCTCGCCGTCCAGCTCCAGCACCATCCGCAAAACACCATGCGCCGCAGGGTGTTGCGGGCCAAAGTTGATGTTGAAGTTGCGGATGCGCTGCTCTCCGGTCAGCAGGTCCTGGCTGCCGTCGTCATATTGGTTGGTGCGGATATCGCCGTCCATGGCCTTACCCCTTTGTCTTTTCGTCGCCGGGCAGCGCGTATTGCACGCCTTCCCAGGGCGAAAGAAAATCGAACTGGCGATATTCCTGCACCAGGCTCACAGGCTCGTAGATCACCCGCTTCTCGGCGTCGTCATAACGGACCTCGACATAGCCGGTGGTCGGGAAATCCTTGCGCAGCGGATGACCGGAAAAGCCGTAGTCGGTCAGGATGCGCCGCATGTCGGGATGGCCCGTGAACAGGATCCCGAACATGTCAAAGATCTCGCGCTCGAACCAGTTGGCCGACGGGTGGATCCCGGTCAGCGTCGGCAGCATCTCATCCTCGCGGATCGCGACCTTCACCCGGATGCGGTGGTTCTGGTACATCGACAGAAAGTGCCAGACCACGTCGAAGCGCTGCGGCCGCGACGGATAATCGACTGCGGTGATGTCCACCAAGGTCGAAAAGCGGCAAGAACTGTCGGTGCGCAGGAACTCGATCAGGTCAAGAATGCCCGCAGCGGTTGCCGTCACGCACAGTTCGCCATGAGCGACCTGGGCATCGACCACCTCGTTGGGGCGACGAAGCTTGATATGCTCGGCCAGTTGGTCCAGCGCGTCGAAATCGGGATAGACGGCCATCGTTACCTCACCAGCGTGCCGGTGCGCCGGATGCGGCGCTGAAGTTGCAGGATGCCGTACAGCAGCGCCTCGGCAGTCGGCGGACAGCCCGGAACATAGATGTCCACAGGCACGATCCGGTCGCAGCCGCGCACCACGGAATAGCTGTAATGGTAATAGCCGCCGCCATTGGCGCAGCTGCCCATGCTGATGACATAGCGCGGCTCGGGCATCTGGTCATAAACCTTGCGCAGGGCCGGCGCCATCTTGTTGGTCAGTGTGCCCGCGATGATCATCAGATCCGACTGGCGCGGCGACGCGCGCGGCGCGGTCCCGAAACGTTCCAGATCATAACGCGGCATCGATGTGTGCATCATCTCGACCGCGCAGCAGGCCAGTCCGAAGGTCATCCAATGCAGCGAACCGTTGCGCGCCCAGTTGATGATGTCCTCGGTCGTGGTCAGCAGGAAGCCCTTGTCCTGCAATTCGCGGTTCAGCGTGGCGGTCGCGACCTCGCGGTCGGGACCGGCGGTGTTCGCTCCGGTCATCACGCCCATTCCAGCGCTCCTTTCTTCCATTCGTAGGCAAAGCCCACGGTCAGCACGCCCAGGAAGACCATCATCGACCAGAAGGCCACGTCGCTGATCGCGGCAAAGCTGACCGCCCATGGGAACAGAAAGGCCACCTCCAGATCAAAGATGATGAACAGGATCGCCACCAGATAAAAGCGCACGTCGAACTTCATCCGCGCATCGTCGAACGGGTTGAAGCCGCTTTCGTAGGCGCTGACCTTTTCGGGGTCGGGGTTGCGCACGGCGATGACGATGGCGGAAAGCAACAAGATCAGCGCAAATGCCGATGCCATCCCCAAAAAGACGAGGATGGGCAGATAATCCTGCAGAAGGTTGTCCACGGGCTTTGATCCCCTTGTCGGTCGCGGGGATCATGGCTCACCCCGCGACGGGTTGGCTAGGCGTGATGTAGACCCCGCGCGTCGCGGGGTCAACGGTCGCGGGTGGCCAAATACGCGGCGAATTGTTGCATTGATGCAGCATCCGGATGTCCCCCGCATCCGTGCGGGGAACCTGGAGGCCAACGGTCGCGCGTCTGTCCTGCCCGTCCCGGTCCCTGGCAAGGGCGGCGCCTGGTGGCACCGCGCCCCGCCCCAACTTGGGCCGGGACGCGGCTCTTCACTCGATCTCGACCAGCAGGTCCTTGGCGTCGATCTGCTGTCCGGGGCTCACGTGCAGCGCCTTGATGGAACCGTCGCGGTCGGCATGCAGGCCGGTTTCCATCTTCATGGCCTCGATGGTCAGCAGCAGGTCACCCTGCTTGACCGCCTGACCGGTCGTGACGCCGACCGTGGCCACGACGCCCGGCATCGGCGCGCCCACATGGCCCGGGTTTGATGGATCGGCCTTGGGGCGCGCCGCCGCCGCGCCGACCGCCTTGCGGTTCGGCACCCGCACCTGGCGGGGCTGGCCGTTCAGCTCGAAGAAGACCTTGACCTCGCCCTGCTCGTCCGTCTCACCCAGGGTCAGCAGCCGCACCTCCAGCGTCTTGCCGGGGTCGATCTCGACGCTGATCTCCTGCCCCGGCTCCATGCCATAGAAGAAGGTCCGCGTCGGCAGGGTGCGGACGGGGCCATAGGTCTCGTGGCGCGCGCGATATTCCGTGAAGACCTTGGGATACATCAGGTAGCCGTTCAGGTCCTCGTCGTCGATCGCGACGCCGCCCAGTTCGGCCGACAGCTTGGCGCGCAGCGCCTCCAGGTCGGCCGGCGGCAGATGGGCGCCGGGACGGTCGGTGATCGGCGCCTCGCCCTTCAGCACCTTGCTCTGGATCACTTCAGGCCATCCGCCCGGGGGTTGGCCCAGGTTGCCGTGCATCATGTCCACGACCGAATCCGGGAAGCTGACCTCGACCGCCGGGTCCATCACCTGCTGGGGCGTCAGGTTCTGCGCCACCATCATCAGCGCCATGTCGCCCACCACCTTGGACGAAGGCGTGACCTTCACGATATCGCCGAACATCTGGTTCACGTCGGCATAGGCCTGGGCCACCTCGTGCCAGCGATCCTCCAGCCCCATCGAGCGCGCCTGCGATTTCAGGTTGGTGAACTGCCCCCCCGGCATTTCGTGCAGATAGACCTCCGAGGCTGGCGACTGCAGCCCGCTCTCAAAGGCGGCATAGCTCTCGCGGACCCGCTCCCAATAGTTGCTGATTGCCCGGATCGCCTTGATGTCCAGCCCGGTATCGCGGTCGGTCATGGCCAGCGCCTCGACCACCGAACCCATGGTGGGCTGGCTGGTGTTGCCCGACAGCGCGTCCATGGCGCAGTCGACGGCATCCACGCCGGCCTCGGCCGCGGCCAGGATCGTGGCGCCGCCCATGCCGCTGGTGTCATGGGTGTGGAAATGGACCGGCAGGCCGACCTCTTCCTTCAGCGCCTTGATCAGGATGCGGGCCGCGGCGGGCTTCAGCAGCCCGGCCATGTCCTTCAGGCCCAGCACATGGGCGCCGGCGGCCTTCAACTGCTGTGCGGTGTCCACATAGTACTTCAGGTCGTACTTGGACCGCTCGGGGTCCAGCATGTTGCCGGTATAGCAGACCGTGCCTTCGCAGATCTTGCCACTGTCGATCACCGCGTCCATCGCGATGCGCATGTTCTCGACCCAGTTCAGGCTGTCAAAGACGCGGAACACGTCGACGCCGGTTTCTGCGGCCTGTTTGACAAAGAACTGCACCACGTTGTCGGGATAGTTCGTGTAGCCCACCCCGTTGGAGGCGCGCAGCAGCATCTGCGTCATCAGGTTCGGCATCGCCGCCCGGATGTCGCGCAGCCGCTGCCAGGGGCATTCCTGCAGGAACCGATAGGCCACGTCGAAGGTCGCCCCGCCCCAGCATTCCACGCTGAACAGCTGCGGCAGGTTCGCGGCATAAGAGGGCGCCACGCGGATCATGTCGATCGACCGCATCCGCGTCGCCAGCAGCGACTGGTGCCCGTCGCGCATCGTCGTGTCGGTGATCAGCAGCTGTTTCTGCGCCGCCATCCAGTCGGCCACGGCCTGCGCGCCCTGGGTTTCCAGCATCTGGCGGGTACCCGGCGCGGGCGGCGCTTTCGGCGCCGGCGGGATCGGGGCGCGCGCCTGCGCGGGCGGCAGCGGCCGGCCGGCGGTTTCCGGGTGCCCGTTCACGCTGATATCGGCCAGGTAGGTCAGAATCTTGGTCGCGCGATCCTGACGCTTCTTGAAGGTGAACAGGTCATCGGTCGTGTCGATGAACTTGGTTGTATAGGTATCGTCCAGGAAGGTCGGGTGCTTCAGCAGGTTGATGACAAAGTCGATGTTCGTGGAAACGCCGCGCACCCGAAACTCGCGCAGCGCGCGGTCCATCCGCTTGATCGCCTGGTCGGGCGTCTGCGCCCAGGCCGTGACCTTGACCAGCAGCGAATCGTAATAGCGGGTGATGACGCCGCCCGCATAGGCGGTGCCCCCGTCCAGGCGGATGCCCATGCCGGTCGCGCTGCGATAGGCGGTGATGCGGCCATAGTCGGGGATGAAATTGTTCTGCGGGTCCTCAGTCGTGACGCGGCACTGCAGGGCGTGGCCCGATAGGGTGATGTCCTCCTGCCGCGCATGGCCCGTCGCCTCGGCCAAGGTCGCGCCCTCGGCGATCTTGATCTGGGACTGCACCACGTCGATGCCGGTGACCTCCTCGGTCACGGTATGCTCGACCTGGACGCGCGGGTTCACCTCGATGAAGTAGAACTGCTGGCTGTCCATATCCATCAGGAACTCGACCGTGCCGGCGTTCTGATAGCCCACTGCTTGCCCGATCTTCAGCGCCAGCGCGCAGACCTCGGCCCGCTGTTCCTCGGTCAGATAGGGGGCCGGGGCGCGCTCTACGACCTTCTGGTTGCGGCGCTGGACCGTGCAGTCGCGTTCGTAGAGGTGATAGAGCCCGCCATGCGTATCGCCCAGCAGCTGCACCTCGACATGGCGGGCGCGCAGGATCATCTTCTCCAGATAACCCTCGCCGTTGCCGAAGGCGGCCTCGGCCTCGCGACGGCCCTCGCGGACCTTCTCGACCAGCTCGGCCTCGCTGTTGATCGGGCGCATGCCGCGACCGCCGCCGCCCCAGCTGGCCTTCAGCATCAGGGGATAGCCGACCGCCGCAGCTTCCGCCTTGATGGCCTCGAAATCCTCGCCCAGCACCTCGGTGGCGGGGATGACCGGCACGCCGGCCTCGATGGCGACGCGGCGGGCGCTGGCCTTGTCGCCAAGCGCGCGCATCGTATCGGCGCGGGGACCGATGAAGGTGATCCCGGCCGCCGTGCAGGCATCAACGAAGTCGGGGTTTTCGGACAAGAGGCCATAGCCGGGATGGATCGCGTCTGCGCCGCAGGCCTTGGCCACGCGGATGATCTCGGGAATGGACAGATAGGCTGCGACCGGTCCCAGGCCCTCGCCGATGCGATAAGCCTCGTCCGCCTTGAAACGGTGCAGGCCCAGCTTGTCTTCCTCGGCATAGACGGCGACCGTCTTCTTGCCCAGCTCGTTGGCAGCGCGCATCACGCGAATGGCAATCTCGCCCCGGTTGGCCACCAGAATCTTATTGAACATGCGTCCCCCTTGGTCCTCGCGGGCGGCATCCTAGCGGTGCTGCATCGCAGCGCAAGCACTGGCTCCAATCTGCTTCAACATCTGCTCAGGAGCGACAAAACAAGCACACCAGCGACATGTTCCCCCTATGTTCGCTTTTGGAACTTGCTTTTCCGCCACGCGTCCCTATCTGATGCGACTGGTCAGAGGGGCACGCATGGAACAGAAGTTCATCGAGGTGCGCGGGGCGCGCGAACATAATCTGAAAAGCGTGGACATGAACATCCCGCGCGACCAGCTGGTGGTGATCACCGGCCTGTCGGGCAGCGGGAAATCCTCGCTCGCCTTCGATACGATCTACGCCGAGGGGCAGCGGCGCTATGTCGAGAGCCTGTCAGCCTATGCGCGCCAGTTCCTGGACATGATGGGCAAGCCCGACGTGGACCACATCAGCGGCCTGTCGCCCGCCATCAGCATCGAACAAAAGACCACGTCGAAGAACCCCCGCTCAACCGTCGGAACGGTCACGGAAATCTATGACTACCTGCGGCTGCTGTTCGCCCGCGCCGGCACCCCCTACAGCCCCGCGACCGGCCTGCCGATCGAGGCGCAGCAGGTTCAGGACATGGTGGACCGCACCATGGCCCTGCCTGAAGGCACGCGCGCCTATCTGTTGGCCCCGATCGTCCGTGACCGCAAGGGCGAGTACAAGAAAGAGCTGCTGGAACTGCGTCGTCAGGGCTTCCAGCGCGTCAAGATCAACGGCACCTTCCACGATCTGGACGAGGCGCCGACGCTGGACAAGAAGTTCCGCCACAACATCGACGTGGTGGTGGACCGCATCGTCGTCCGCGAGGGGCTGGAGACGCGTCTGGCCGACAGCCTGCGCACCGCGCTGAACCTAGCCGACGGCATTGCCCATCTGGAACTGGCGACCGAGGGCGAGGCCGAGCCTGAGCGCCTGACATTCTCCGAAAAATTCGCCTGCCCCGTCTCGGGCTTCACCATCCCGGAAATCGAGCCGCGCCTGTTCTCGTTCAACGCGCCGTTCGGCGCCTGCCCGGTCTGCGACGGCCTGGGGGTCGAGCTGTTCTTCGACGACCGCCTGATCGTGCCCGATGCCGCGCTGTCGGTGGACAAGGGCGCGATCGCGCCCTGGGCGAAATCAAAATCGGCCTACCTGACCCAGACCGTGAACGCGCTGGCCAAGCATTACGGTTTCGACAAGAAGACCGCGTGGAAGGACCTGCCGGACAATATCCAGCAGATGTTCCTGCGGGGTTCGGGGGCCGAGGAAATCAACTTCCGCTTCGATGACGCGGGCCGCGTTTACCAGATCGCCCGCGTCTTTGAAGGCGTGATTCCCAACATGGAACGCCGCCTGCGCGAATCCGACAGCCAGTGGGTCCGCGAGGAGTTCGAGCGTTACCAGAACAACCGCCCCTGCGGCGCCTGCAACGGCTATCGCCTGAAACCCGAGGCTCTGGCCGTCAAGATCGCCGGCAACCACGTGGGCCAGGTCGTCCAACTGTCCATCCAGGAGGCGCTGGACTGGATCACCGACGCCCCGAACCACCTGTCGAAGCAAAAGGCCGAAATCGCTGCCGCCATCCTCAAGGAGATCCGCGAACGCCTGGGTTTCCTGGTGAATGTGGGCCTGAACTACCTGACCCTGTCACGCGCCGCAGGCACCCTGTCGGGTGGCGAAAGCCAGCGCATCCGCCTGGCCTCCCAAATCGGCTCCGGCCTGACCGGGGTCCTTTATGTGCTGGACGAACCCTCGATCGGTCTGCACCAGCGCGACAACGACCGGTTGCTGACCACGCTGATGAACCTGCGCGACCAGGGCAACTCGGTCTTGGTCGTGGAACATGACGAGGACGCGATCCGCCACGCCGACTATGTCTTCGACATGGGCCCCGGTGCGGGCGTGCATGGCGGCACCGTCGTCAGCCACGGCACCCCCGAACAGATCGCCGCAGACCCGAACAGCCTGACCGGCCAGTACCTGTCCGGCACACGCGCGATCCCCGTTTCGGAAGACCGCCGCAAGGGCAACGGAAAGAAGGTCACCGTGGTCAAGGCCACCGGCAACAACCTCAAGGAAGTGACCGCCGAATTCCCCTTGGGCAAGTTCGTCTGCGTCACCGGCGTTTCGGGCGGCGGCAAGTCCACCCTGACCATCGAGACGCTGTTCAAGACCGCCAGCCTGCGCCTGAACGGCGCTCGCCAGACCCCCGCCCCCTGCGAAACGATCCGGGGGCTGGAGCATCTGGACAAGGTCATCGACATCGATCAACGCCCCATCGGCCGCACACCGCGGTCGAACCCCGCGACCTATACCGGGGCCTTCACCCCCATCCGCGACTGGTTCGCGGGCCTGCCTGAATCCAAGGCGCGCGGCTACAAGCCCGGCCGCTTTTCCTTCAACGTCAAGGGCGGCCGCTGCGAGGCCTGCCAGGGCGACGGCGTCATCAAGATCGAGATGCACTTCCTGCCCGACGTCTATGTCGAATGCGAGACCTGCAAGGGAAAGCGCTACAACCGCGAGACGCTGGAGGTGCAGTTCAAGGGCAAGTCCATCGCCGATGTCCTTGATATGACTGTGGAAGACGCGCAGACCTTCTTTGCCGCAGTGCCCTCCATCCGCGAAAAGATGGACGCGCTGATGCAGGTGGGCCTGGGCTATATCAAGGTCGGCCAGCAGGCCACGACCCTTTCGGGCGGCGAGGCGCAGCGCGTCAAGCTGTCCAAGGAACTCAGCCGCCGCTCCACCGGGCGCACGCTCTACATCCTCGACGAACCCACCACCGGCCTGCATTTCGAGGACGTCCGGAAACTGCTGGAGGTGCTGCACCAACTGGTCGACCAGGGCAATTCCGTGATCGTCATCGAACACAACCTCGATGTCATCAAGACCGCCGACTGGATCATCGACATCGGTCCCGAAGGCGGCGACGGCGGCGGCGTGATCGTCGCCACCGGCACGCCCGAGGACGTGGCGCTGGTCGAAGCCAGCCACACCGGCCGCTACCTGGCCCCCCTGCTCAAGCCCGCGCGCATCCGCGCCGCCGAATAAAGGCTCCTGCGACGGCCTTGGCGGGCGGGGCGAAAAAAATTGTCCCGCCCCGCATTTTTTCCCTTGCAGCCCCCCGCACCCTCCCGTAAATCACCGCTCACCGAAGGCGAGACGGTCACCGGAAACGGAAACGGTTCGCAGACGGTACGGAGTGCGGGCGTAGCTCAGGGGTAGAGCATAACCTTGCCAAGGTTAGGGTCGTGAGTTCGAATCTCATCGCCCGCTCCAAAACAAAAAGGCCGAACCTTTGGGTTCGGCCTTTTGCTTTTCCCCCTCCCGGCACCCGATCCGGACGCCACGTCAGATGGCCGACGCCCGCGCCGATGCTGCGTTGCGGCACTTGATGAACCCCTGCCCTGCCGCTAGGTTGCCCCACGCCTTTCAAGGGAGCCGCCATGCAGATCTGCCGCAGCACGCAAGAGATGCGCGACTGCACGCGCGACTGGCGCCTGGGTGGCCAGCCCATCGCGCTGGTGCCGACCATGGGCGCGCTGCACAGCGGCCACCTGACGCTGGTGGCGCGGGCGCGGCAATGGGTTGATGAGCAGGGCGGCGGTCGGGTCGTCACCTCGATCTTCGTGAACCCCACACAGTTCGGCCCGAACGAGGATCTGGACAAGTATCCCCGTGACGAGGCCGGCGACCTGGCCCTCCTGCGCCGGGCGGGCTGCGACGCGGCCTTCCTGCCCACCGCCTCTGACATCTACCGCCCTGGCGCCCAGACCCATGTCGAGGTCGCTCAGCTGGGCCAGGTGCTGATGGGACGCCTGCGCCCAGGCCATTTCCGTGGTGTGGCCACGGTCGTGACCAAGCTGTTCAACATCGTCCAGCCCGATGCGGCGGCCTTTGGCGAAAAGGATTATCAGCAGCTGACGCTGATCCGGCAGATGGTCGCGGACCTGGACATCCCCGTTCAGATCCTGCCCGTCCCCACGGTGCGTGAACCCGATGGCTTGGCCATGTCCTCGCGCAACCAGCGCCTGACGCCCCAGGATCGCGCCGCCGCCCCAGTCCTGGGCCGCGCGCTGGATCAGGCCCAGGCCCAGGTCGCGGCAGGCGCCTCGCTGGCCGCGGTTCGCAGCCGCCTGCGCCGCACCATCGCAGCCGAGCCGCGCGCCCAGATCGGCTCCATCGACATCCGCGATGCCCTTGACCTGTCGCGCGTCGCGACCATCGCCCGGCCCGTGGTGATCCTGCTGGCCGTCCGCTTTGGCGACGTCCTGCTGATCGACCAGCGCGTCGCCCATCCCTGAAGGAGAGGCCCATGTCCGCCCAAGGCCAGATCAAGCGCGCCACCGTCCCCCAGATCGCCGAACGCAAGGGCGCCACGCCCATCGTGGCCCTGACCGCCTATACCGCGCCGATGGCGGCGCTGGTCGATGCGCATGCCGACCTGATCCTGGTCGGCGACAGCCTGGGCATGGTGGTCCACGGCCTGCCCTCGACCCTGGGCGTCACGCTGGAGATGATGATCCTGCACGGCCAGGCCGTGATGCGCGGCAGCACCCGCGCCGCCGTGGTGATCGACATGCCCTTCGGCAGCTACGAGGAAAGCCCCGAACAGGCGTTCCGCAACTCGGCCCGCGTCATGGCCGAAACCGGCTGCGGCGCCGTCAAGCTGGAGGGGGGCGCGCGCATGGCCCCCACGATCCGCTTCCTGGTGGACCGCGGCATCCCGGTCATGGCCCATGTCGGCCTGACGCCGCAATCAACCAACGTCATGGGTGGGTTCAAGACCCAGGGGCGCGATCCCGCCAGCTGGGACGCGCATGTGGCCGACGCCGTCGCCGTGGCCCAGGCGGGCGCCTTTTCGGTGGTGGTGGAAGGCGTGATGGAGGGACTGGCCGACCGCATCACCGAGGCGGTGGCGGTGCCCACCATCGGCATCGGCGCCTCGGCCCGCTGCGACGGGCAGATCCTGGTGTTGGACGACATGCTGGGCCTGTCAGGCCGGGTCCCGCGCTTTGTGCAGAAGTTCGGCGACCTTGCCCCCCGCGCGGACGAGGCCATCGCCGCCTATGCCGCCGCCGTCCGCGACCGCAGATTTCCGGGCGCGACGCAGGTCTATCGCTGATCCCCACCCGCGCAACGCCCGCAAGCGGTGTACGCGCGGTGTACGGCGCGCGCCTTCCCGGTGCAGGGTCAGTGCGAACTGAATTCCCGGCAATTGCCGGCGTGATCCGCACCGGATCGGTGCATGTGTTGCTTGGCGCCGCCCTGCAACGTCCGCAGCCGTTGCAAAGCCCTCAGGCGATGTCGAAATCGGCCGTTCTCGCCAAGTGCGACAGCGCCAGTGGCACCAGCAGCAGCACCGCCAGCGCCAGATAGATCACCCCCAGGCTCAGCCGCTCGGCCAGCCAGCCGATGCTGCCGGGCGCCAGAAGAATGCCAGAGTAGCCCATCATCGTGACGACCGACAGGCCCATCCCCGCCGCCAGCCCCGGCACGTTCCCGGCCGCCGAAAAGGCGATCGGCACCATGTTGGCGATCCCGATCCCCGCCAGCGAAAATCCCGCGATGGCCGGCCCCGGCGTGCCCGCCAGCCCCGCCAGCGCCAGCCCCGCCATCGCCAGCCCCGTGCTGACCCGCAGCGTTTGCACCGCCCCGAACCGTCGCCGCAGCCCGTCGCCCAAGAACCGCATCACTGCCATCGTGCCCGCACAGGCCGCAAAGCCCCAGCCCGCCAGCGCCAGCGACGCCCCCATCTCGCGCTGCAGATAAACCGCCGCCCAGTCCAGGATCGCCCCTTCCGGGATCATCGCAGCCAGCGCCATAAGGCCGATCAGATAGGGCAAGGGCGTGCGCGGCAGGCGCAGCGGCGCTTTCTCGGCACCCGGCACCGGCGCATCGCCCAGCAGCCGCGGCAGCCCCCAAAGCAGCGCCGCGGCAAAGACCCCGCTGACCAGAACCGCATGCGCCACCTCGCCCAGCGCCTGCAGCAGCATTCCCCCCAAGCCCGCGCCGGCAAAGGCGCCCAGGCTCCAGAACCCATGGCACGACGACATGATCGCCCGCCCCCGCACACGTTCCACCGCGACGGCATTGGCATTCATTGCCACGTCCATCCCGCCGATCACCCCGCCAAACAGAAAGACCGCAGTTGCCACCGCCGCAAAGCCGGGCGCGACCGAAATCCAGATCAGCGAAGGCGCCGCCAGCCAGGCGGCCAGTGTCACCGCGCGGGCCGATCCCGCCCGGGCCACCATCGCGCCAAAGACCGGCATCACGCAGATCGATCCCGCCCCCAGCGCCAGCACGATCACGCCCGCCAGCGCCTCGCCGATCTCCAGGCGCGCCATCAGCACGGGGATCTTGGGCGCCCAGCTGCCCACCAGCATGCCGTTCACGAAGAACAGGACCGAAACCGCCCAGCGGACGGAAGCCGAAACCTTCATGCTAGAGCATCGACGGCACGACCAGGTCCGGCGGCCGGTGCCCGTCCGCAAAGGTCTTGATGTTGATTAGAACTTTCTCGCCCATCTCGGCACGGCCCTCGACGGTGGCGCTGCCCATATGCGGCAGCAGAACCACGTTGGACAACTCGCGCAGGCGGGGATTGATCTCGTGGCCGTGCTCGAAGACGTCCAGACCTGCGCCCGCAATCTCTCCGGCGCGCAGCATCCGGGTCAGCGCGTTCTCGTCGATGACCTCCCCGCGCGAGGTGTTGACCACCACCGCCGTCGGCTTCAGCAGCTTCAGCCGCCGCGCGTTCAGCAGGTGAAAGGTCGAGGGCGTGTGCGGCGCATTCACGCTGATGACGTCCATGCGCGCCAGCATCTGGTCCAGGCTGTCCCAATAGGTCGCCTGCAGCTGGTCCTCGACCTCGGGGCGCAGGCGCTTTCTGTTGTGATAATGCACCTGCATGCCAAAGACATTGGCGCGGCGTGCGACCGCCTGGCCGATCCTGCCCATGCCCAGGATGCCCAGCCTGCGCCCGCCCACGCGCCCGCCCAGATGGGCAGTGGGCGACCAGCCTTGCCAGCGGCCGGCCTGCATTTCGGCCAGGCCCTCGGGGATCTTGCGCGTGACTGCCAGGATCAGCGCCAGCGTCATGTCCGCCGTGTCCTCGGTGACCACACCGGGCGTATTGGACACCAGCACCCCGCGCTGGCGCGCCGACAGCACGTCGATATGGTCCACGCCCGCGCCGAAATTCGCGATCAGCTTCAGCCGCTCTCCCGCGCGGGCCAGCATGTTGGCGTTGATCTGGTCGGTGACCGTCGGCACCAGCACATCCACGCCCTGCATCAGGCCGACCAGCTCGTCCTGGGTCAGCTTGCGGTCGTCCTCGCGCAGGACCACGTCGAACAGTTCGGACATGCGGGTTTCGACGGCTTCAGGAAGCCGGCGGGTCACCGCCACACGCAGCTTCTGGCGCATCGAGGACGGGCTGGCGGGCATCATCACCTCATTTTCTCGAAGTCGTGTCGGGGCTGCACTTCCCATCGGGGGGTGCTTTTGGCAAACTGCCCGCGTTAAGGGGCATGCACAAGACCCAGAGGGACGGCAGGGGGCGGTAATCTACGGCCGCCAGCCAGGACAGGAACGGACGGCAGATGAAATCATGGGCAGGCAGGTTGGGCAGGGTCACATCGGCCCTGGTGCTGGCCGCGCTGGTCGGGGCGCTTGCGCCCGCGGCACAGTCGCAGACGGTCACTGGGCAGCCGATCGAGCTGGCGCAGGCCGAGACGGAACAACGGGGGGCGGTAACGAACCTGCCCCTGCCCCGCTATGTCAGCCTCAAGGGAACCGAAGGGAATGCCCGTCGCGGGCCCAGCCTGTCGCACCGCATCGATTGGGTTTTTCGCCATGCGGGGATGCCGCTGCGCGTGGTGGCCGAATTCGGTCACTGGCGCCGGGTCGAGGACCGCGACGGCGCCGGGGGCTGGATCCACTATGCGCTCCTGTCGGGTGTCAGGACGGTGCTGGTGACACAGGACATGCTGGAATTGCGCAGCCGGCCTAATCCGGACGCGGACGTGGTTGCCCGCGCCGAGGCCGGAGCCATCCTGCGGTTGAACGAATGTGAGCCGGAATGGTGCCGCGTCTCGGGCGGCGGGCAGCGGGGCTGGGTGCCCAAGCCCAGCATCTGGGGCGTCGATGCGAAGGAGATCCGCGACTGATCCGACCGCCCGCGCGCCGCGTCAGCGGCGCGCCCCCGGCCTGCCCGGCAGGGCGCCGACCATCGGTCGGCTCGCCGTCCTCTGTCGCATTCAGGCCAATCCACGCCCCTTCAGCAGCGCCTCCACCCCCGGCATCCGCTGACGGAAGTCCATCCACAGCTCATCCGCCGGGGCCGAGCCGCCGCGCGACAGGATCGTTTCCTCCAGCCGCCGGGCCGTCTCCGGATCAAAGACATCGCCCGTCTCCTCAAAGGCAGCAAAGGCATCCGCGTCCATCACCTCGGACCACATGTAGCTGTAATAGCCGCTGGCATAGCTGTCCCCCGCAAAGACATGCGCAAAATGTGGCGTCGCGTGGCGCATCGGGATCGGATCGGGTGCGCCCAGCTGCGCCAGGATCTGGGCTTGCCGGGCCATGGGATCGGCGGGCGGTGTGCCGCGATGGAAGGCCAGGTCCACCAGCGCGCTTTCCAAGTACTCCACGGTCGAAAATCCCGCATTGGCCTTGCCCGCCGCCAGCAGCCGGTCGCGCAGCTCCGCCGGCAGCGTCTCGCCCGTCCGGTGATGGCGGGCGTGGGCGTCCAGCACCGTCGGCTGCTCCAGCCAGTGTTCGTAAAGCTGGCTGGGCAGCTCGACAAAATCCTGCGCCACCGAGGTCCCCGAGATCGACGGCCAAGTCACGTCCGACAGGATGTGATGCGTCGCATGGCCGAATTCGTGAAACAGCGTCCGTGCGTCGTCCCAGGACAGGAAGGCCGGGCCGCCGGCCTCCTCGGGCGGGGTGAAGTTGCAGACATTGACGACGATCGGCCGCTGCCCCTGCCCGATCTTGTGCTGCAACTGCAGGGCCGAACACCAGGCACCAGACCGTTTCGACGGCCGCGCGAAATAGTCGCCGACGAACACCGCCATCAGCTGCCCGTCCCGCATCACCCGCCAGCTTCGCACATCGGGCGCCCACAGAGGCGCCCGGAACGGCTGGAACTCCAGCCCGAACAGGCGCCCTGCCACGTCAAAAACCGCGCCCAGCATCGCGTCCAGCGTCAGATAGGGCGCCACCACGTCGGCATCGACCTGATGGTCCTGCTGGCGCAGGCGCTCTGCATAAAGCCGCCAGTCCCACGGCTCCAGCGGCCCGTTCACGCCATCGGCCCGCAGCATGGCCGTCAGGCGCGCTTCCTCCTCGGCTGCGCGGGTGCGGGCGGCGGTCCAGACCTGCGACAGCAACTCCTCGACCCGCTCGGCCGACCCCGCCATCTGCGTCTCCAGCTTCCAGGACGCGAAATCGGAATGACCCAGCAGCTGTGCCCGTTCATGGCGCAGGGCCAGGATCTCCTGCACCAGCGGCAGGTTGCAGGTCGCCTGACCTCCGGCCCCTGCCCCCGATCCGCGCGCGGTCCAGGCGCGAAAGGCCGTCTCGCGCAGCGTCCGGTCGGCGGCATGTTCCAGGAAGGGCACGATCAGCGACCGGTTCAGGGTGACGACCTGCCCCTCTAGATCCCGTTCGCGGGCGGCGGCACGCATCGCGCGCAGCAGCCACTCGGGCAGCCCGTCCAGCTGGTCGTCAGGGACCGAAAGAACGTATTCGCGCTCGTCGGTCAGCACGTTCTGGGTGAACTCGGTTGTCAGGACCGCCAGCCGCGCCCGTATCGCGGCCATCCGGACGCGCCCGGCCTGGTCCAGCCCGGCCCCGGCGCGCGTCAGGTCGCGCAGCGCCAGTTCGGTGATGCGCCGGTCCTCGGGCGGCAGCGCCTCGGCCGTGGCCGCGACGGCCTTGACCCGCGCGTAAAGCCGCGGGTCCATGCTGATGCGGCTGCCATATTCGGCCAGGCGCGGGGCAAAGTCGCGCTGCAGAGCTTGGCGGGCCTCGTTCGAATCCACGCCCGCCAGCGTGTAGAAGACCGACAGCAGGCGGTTCAGCCCCTCATCGGCCACCTCCATCGCGGCGATCGTGTTGGCAAAGCTGGCCGGTTCGGGATTGGCGGCGATCGCCTCATGCGCGGCCTGCGCCTCGGCCAGTTCGCGGTCAAAGGCGGGCGCGAAATCGGTGTCGCTTATCAGGTCAAAGCGCGGCAGCCCTTCGGGGCCGGTCCAATGGGTCAGCTGTCGGTTCATCGGGACCTCCTTGATCAAGGGTCAGCCTAGGATCGCGCCGCGCCGGGTGCCAGAGCCGATTTTCCCCCGCAGACCGGGCAATCCGGGTTCCGCGCCGTGCTGATCATCCGGCTTTCCCCGTAAAGCCCGTCGAACAGCATCATGCGGCCGCGCAGCCCCTGCCCCGCGCCGGTCAGGTGCTTGATCGCCTCCAGCGCCATGATGCTGCCGATCACGCCGGGCAGCGCGCCTATGACGCCGGCCTCGGCGCAGGGCGCGTCGCGTTCGGGGGCCTGCGGGAACAGGCAGGCCATGCAGGGACCGCCGCGCGCCGGGTCGAACAGGGTGACCTGCCCCTCCCACTGGCCGATGGCGCCCCAGATCAGTGGCACGCCCGCTGCGACGCAGGCCCGGTTGATCGCCGCCCGGCCCGCAAAGCTGTCGGTCCCTTCGATGACCAGGTCATGGCCGGCGATCAGGTCGGTGTCGGCTTCGGTGATGCGGCGGATCAGGGGCGTCACGTCCAGATGCGGGTTCAGCTTCAGCATCGCTTCGGCTGCGGCATAGGCCTTGGGTTCGCCGCGCAGGTCGTCGCGGAAGATGACCTGCCTTTGCAGGTTCGACAGGGTCACCGTGTCGTCGTCAGCCAGCGTGATATGTCCCACCCCCGCAGCCGCCAGGTAAAGGCACAGCGGAGATCCCAGACCACCGGCGCCGATGACCAGCACCCGCGCCCCGCGCAGTTGCATCTGCCCCGGCCCACCGACCTGGTGCAGCACCAGGTGCCGGGAATAACGCTCGATTTCAGCCTCGGACAGGCCAGGGTCAGGGCGCAACGCAGGCTGGGGCGCCGCGACTGCACGGCTGCGCAGCCTGCCCAGCAGGCGGCGGTATCCCAGCACCAGCGCCGCAAAGGCGCCCAGCACCAGCCAGCCCGCCGCGTTGCCCCCGATGGACTCTGCCGCCGCGCCACCGGGCGCGACCAGGTGCAGGGCCAGGATCCCCAGCCACAGCGCGCACACCATCCCCAGTGTCACCGTCCAAGGCAGCCGCAGCACGCGGCCCAGGATCAGCATCAGGACGATCAGCCAAAGGCCCAGCATCAAGCGGTCCCCGTTCCGGTGGAACCGAAGCCGCCCGCGCCGCGCGGTGTGTCGTCCAGAGCTTCCACAAGGTGAAACGCGGCCTGGGGCGCCGGGGCCACGACCATCTGGGCGATGCGGTCGCCGTGGCGGATGGTAAAGGGCGCCTCCCCCAGGTTCAGAAGGATCACGCCCAAAGGCCCGCGATAGTCGCTGTCGATCGTGCCGGGGCTGTTGGGCAAGGTCACCCCATGCTTCAGCGCCAGCCCCGACCGCGGGCGGATTTGCACCTCCCACCCATCGGGGATCGCCAGGGCAAGGCCGGTGGGGATCAACGCGCGGCCCGAAGGGGGCAGCGTGATGCCGGCGACGCGCAGATCGGGCGGCAGGTTGGCACACAGATCGGCCCCCGCCGCGCCCCGCGTCTGATAGCGCGGTAAGGGCAAGGCCGGGTCAAACCCGGGCAGGCGCGTCAGTCGGATCACGGGGGCGTCGCTCATGAGGCGCATCCTTGCAATGCAAAAGGCCGCGCGGCAATGCCCACGCGGCCTCGAAATTGTCGCAGTCCGCCAAAGGATCAGCGGGGCGCGATCATCATCACCATCTGCCGGCCTTCCAGCTTGGGCATGGATTCGACCTTGCCGGCCTCGCCCACATCGTCGCGGACCCGGTTCAACAGTTCCAAGCCCAGGTCCTGGTGGGCCATTTCCCGGCCGCGGAAACGCAGGGTCACCTTGACCTTGTCGCCGCCCTCCAGGAACTTCAGCACGCTGCGCATCTTGACGTCGTAGTCATGGGTATCGGTTCCCGGACGGAACTTGATCTCCTTGACCTCGATCACCTTCTGCTTCTTGCGGGCCTCGGCCTCGCGCTTCTGCATTTCATACTTGTATTTGCCGAGGTCCATGACCTTGCAGACCGGGGGGGTCGCGTTCGGCGAAATCTCGACCAGATCCAGCCCGGCGTCCTGCGCCAATTGGAGGCCGACCGAAGGCGGCACGACGCCGACATTCTCTCCGTCAGCGCCAATCAGGCGGATCTCGGACACGCGGATCCGTTCGTTGGTACGGGGGCCGGTGTCGCGGGTGGGCGGTGCATTATGCGGTCGACGGGCTATGGCGTTGCTCCTTTTATGGCCAAGGCGGAAGTGCATAGAAAATAAGGCCAGCTGCGTCCCGTTTCAACCGAATTTGAAAGACCACGGCCGTGAAAACGGCATCTATCGTACAGCCCGGGGCGCGCCGGGGGGTAAGGGCGGCTTTTCTGGCCCCCGTGCCTGTGCCATAGAGACGGAAAGCAAGGCCGTGGGTCAGGGGTGCCGGATGTCGAGACTGTTGCCGATTGTCGTGATTCTGGTGCTGCTGGCCGGGGGCGGCTGGTTCTGGATGCAAAACGCCGAGGCCGAGAGCGACGCCTTGATGGCCGATCGGGCCGAACCGCTGCCGCCCACACCGGCGGGAGATGCCGCGCAGCGGGCCGACGATGCCGCAGAGAACGCCGAGGACGCGGCCGAGACGGCTGACGCAGTTCCGGCAGGCGACCCGGCGGCAGGCGAGGCCGCGGCAGACGCCGCCGCCGATGCGGCTGCCGACGCGGCCGCCATTGCCGCCGATGCGGCTGCCGAGGCCGCACGCGCTTCGACCGAGACCGGGACCGTGCCCGCCAATACCGCCGCGGATGCGGCCGAAGCCGCGGCCGAGGCGGCCCTGGCCGCGGCTGACCGTGCCGCAGCCGCAGCCTCCGGGGGAACGGGCGATGCGCCGTCGCTGCCCCCGGCCGAGGCCGCCGACGTGGCTGCGACCGCAGCACTGGATGCCGCCAGCGCCGCGGCCGACACCGCCGATGCCGCCTCGGTCGCCGCCCGTATCGAGGCCGTGCTGACGCCCGAAGGCTTTGACCGGGTGGAGGTGAACCGGATCATCGACCAGTCCCGTTTGCCCGATCCGCAAAAGGCCACGCTGAAGCGGCTGGTCGAAACCTCGGCGGACAATCCGGAACTGCTTCGCGCCGCACTGGCGCAGGTCAAGGCCGTGATGCGCTGATGCCCGCGCGGCCGATGCCCGACGTCGCCGCCTTTCTGGCCGCCAGGCCGGCGGTGCTGCGGACGGGGCCGATCGCGCTGATCCTGGCCGAGGACGCGGTGGCACTGGAGGAGACGGTCCTTCATCACCTGCGCCGGGGCTTTCAACATGTCCTGTTGCTGTCGGGGCAGCCTTGTGACCTTCCGCCCGACATGGCCGAACGGGTCACGCAGCTGCGCCACGATACCCGCCGGCCTAACGCCCATGTGGATCCCGTCAACGCGCTGATCGCGGCCGTGCCGGCGGGAACCTGGCTCTATTACTGCTTCAACGCAGAATTTCTGTTCTATCCCTTTTGCGAGACGCGTTCCGTGGGCGAGATGCTGGCCTTTCACGCCGAGGAACGACGCAGCGCCATGCTGACCTATGTGGTGGATCTTTATGCGCCGGACCTGTCGCGGACGCCCAACGCCGTCGATCCGGACCACGCAATGTTCGACCGGACCGGATACTTTGCGTTAAGCCGCACGGGTCCTGACGGCAAGGCCAAGGAGCGGCAGCTGGATTTCCATGGCGGCCTGCGCTGGCGCTACGAGGAACTTCTGCCGGCGGATCGCCGCCGGATCGACCGGATCGCGCTGTTCCGTGCCGCGCCGGGGCTGAAGGTCCTGCCCGACCACCGGTTTTCGGTGGAGGAATACAATACATATGCCTGCCCTTGGCATCACAACCTGACGGCCGCGATCGCCTCGTTCCGGGTGGCCAAGGCGCTGACGACCAATCCCGGTTCCCGCGACAGCATCCGCGACATGACCTGGCGCAACTCGTGCCGGTTTGACTGGAACAGCCAGCAGCTGATGGAGTTGGGCCTGATGGAGCCGGGCCAGTGGTTCTGATGCGCCCAGCCTTGCCCTTGCGCGTTCTTGACCCCAGATGATAGACCCTGCGGCAACTTGAACACACGACCGGCCGCAAGGCCACAGATGGAAGGCACGATCCGCATGGCAATGACCAAGACCAGCTTTGACCGCGACGATCTGCTTGCCTGCGCGCGCGGAGAACTGTTCGGCCCCGGCAATGCGCAGTTGCCCGAGCCCCCCATGCTGATGATGGACCGCATCACCGACATTTCCGAAGATCGGGGCGCACACGGCAAGGGCCATGTCGTCGCCGAATTCGACATCACCCCCGATTTGTGGTTCTTCGCCTGCCATTTCCCCGGCAACCCGATCATGCCCGGCTGCCTGGGCCTGGACGGCCTGTGGCAGCTGACCGGCTTCAACCTGGGCTGGCGGGGCTGGGAAGGGCGCGGCTATGCCTTGGGCGTGGGCGAGGTCAAGCTGACCGGCATGGTCCGCCCCGACCGCAAGATGTTGCGCTATACCGTCGACTTCACCAAGGCCGTCCAAACCCGCCGTCTGACCATGGGCGTGGCGGATGGCCGGGTGGAAGCCGACGGTGAGCTGATCTATCAGGTCAAGGACATGAAAGTGGCCCTGTCGGCCAACTGACACATTCGGAAGGAGGCCCCTATGCGCCGCGTCGTCATCACCGGTCTCGGGATTGTTTCGCCCATCGGCAACAATGCCGATGAGGTCACCGAAAGCCTGCGCACGGGGCGCTCGGGCATCGTCTTTGCGCCTGAATACGCAGAACACGGCTTTCGCAGCCAGATCCACGGCATGCCGCAGATCGTGCTGGAGGACCATGTCGACAAGCGCAACCTGCGCTTCATGGGTCCGGGGGCTGCCTACAACTTCATCGCCATGGAACAGGCGATCAAGGACAGCGGGCTGGAGGAAAGCGATGTGTCGAACCCGCGCACGGGCCTGATCATGGGCTCGGGCGGACCGTCGACCTCGAACTTCTTCGAGGCCCACCAGATCGTCATCGAAAAGGGCGCGCCCAAGCGCATGGGCCCCTTCATGGTGACGCGCTGCATGTCATCGACCAATTCGGCCTGCCTTGCGACGCCCTTCAAGATCAAGGGCGTGAACTATTCCATCACCTCGGCCTGCGCGACCAGCGCCCATTGCATCGGCAACGGGGTGGAGCAGATCCAGATGGGCAAGCAAGACATCGTCTTCGCGGGCGGCGGCGAGGAGCTTGACTGGACCCTGTCCTGCCTGTTCGACGCGATGGGCGCCATGTCGTCAAAATACAACGACACGCCCCAGACCGCATCGCGCCCCTATGACGCGACGCGCGACGGCTTCGTGATCGCGGGCGGCGGCGGCGTTGTCGTGCTGGAGGAGTTGTCCCACGCCATCGCACGCGGCGCCAAGATCTATGCCGAGGTGACGGGCTATGGCGCGACCTCGGACGGCTACGACATGGTTGCGCCGTCCGGCGAGGGCGGTGAACGCGCAATGCGCGTTGCGCTGGAAACCCTGCCCGAGGGGCGTCAGGTCAGCTATATCAACGCGCATGGCACATCGACCCCGGTCGGTGACATGGGCGAGGTTCGCGCGATCCGGCGGATCTTTGGCAAGGGCGCGACGCCGCCGATCAGTTCGACTAAGTCGCTGACCGGCCATTCGCTTGGCGCGACGGGCGTCCACGAAGCGATCTACAGCCTGTTGATGTTGCAAAATGACTTCATTGCCGCCTCGGCAAACGTCGAAACGCTGGACCCCGAGATTCAACCGGGTGAAATTGCCACCAGCCGTGTAGACAACGCAGGGTTGGATTCGGTCCTGTCGAACAGCTTCGGCTTCGGCGGCACCAATGCAACGCTGGTGATGTCCAGATATCTGGAATGACATAAAAATATAGAGGGCCGGTAATGAGTGATCTTCTGAAGGGCAAACGCGGCCTTGTGATGGGGGTCGCGAACGACCGGTCCATTGCCTGGGGCATTGCCCGTGCGGTGGCGGCCGAAGGGGCCGAACTGGCGTTCAGCTATCAGGGCGAGGCTTTTGGCAAGCGGGTCGAACCGCTGGCCGCGTCGGTAGGGTCGGACCTTCTGGTGGATGTCGATGTCACCGACGACGCGTCGCTGGACGCAGCCTTTGGCCGGATCGCCGAGCGTTGGGGCAAGCTGGACTTCCTGGTCCATGCCGTCGCCTTTTCCAACAAGGACGAGTTAACCGGCCGGTTCATGAACACCAGCCGCGCCAACTTCAAGCGCAGTCTGGAGATCAGCTGTTACTCCCTGATCGAGGTGGCGCGCCGCGCCCACCCGATGATGGCCGAGGGCGGATCGATCATCACGCTGACCTATGGCGGGTCGAACCGGGTGACGCCGTTCTACAACGTGATGGGCGTCGCCAAGGCGGCGCTGGAAAGCAGCGTACGCTATCTGGCCAATGATCTTGGACCTGACGGCATCCGCGTGAATGCGATCAGCCCCGGCCCGATGAAGACGCTGGCGGGTGCCGCCATTGGCGGGGCGCGCAAGACCTTCCGCCACACGGAAACCAATGCGCCCCTGCGGGCAAATGCCACGCTGGAGGCGATTGGGGGCACGGCAGTCTGGCTGCTGTCGGACTGGGGCGCCTGCACCACGGGCGAGATCGTGACGGTGGACGGCGGTTATCACGTTCTGGGCATGCCGCAGAGCGAGAACCTGTGAGGCAGCGCCGGGGGCCAGCCCCCGGACCCCCGGGGTATTTTCACAACAGTGAAGGGGTGCGACATGCCTGAGTTTCTGGCAAGCGACGGGGCCCGGCTGGCCTATCTTGACGAGGGAGAGGGCCTGCCGCTGCTGTGTTTGGCAGGTCTGACCCGCACGATGGCGGATTTCGATTATCTGGCACCGCATCTGGCGGGACATCGTCTGATCCGGATGGATTACCGGGGGCGCGGCGGCTCTGACTGGACAGGTGCAGAAACCTATACTGTTCCGCGCGAGGCGCGCGATGCGGTCGATCTGCTGGACCATCTGGGCATTGGGCGGGCGGCGGTTCTGGGCACTTCTCGCGGCGGTTTGAACGGCATGTTCTTGGCCGCCACAACGCAGGAGCGGTTGCTGGGGCTGTGCCTGAACGACGTGGGCCCCCAGATCGAGCAAGCGGGGCTGGAGAGGATCTTTGACTATGTGGGCCGCAATCCAGCGGCCCGGACTTACGCGGAGCTGGCCGCGCGGCTGCCCGCGCTGATGACGGGGTTCGACGACGTTCCCGAGGGGCGCTGGCTGGAAGACGTGCAGCGCCATTACATTGAGACCGATGAAGGGTTGCGGATCAACTATGACCTCGCCCTGCGGGATGCCTTCCTGGCTGCCTTCGCGGGCGATCAGGTCGATCTGTGGCCGCTGTGGGACGCAACGGCGGGGCTGCCGGTGGCGGTGATCCGAGGGGCGAACTCTGACCTTCTTTCCTCCGCTGTGGTGGCCGAGATGCAGCGGCGCAGACCCGACTTGGCCGTGACCGAGGTGCCCGGCCGCGCCCATATCCCTTGGCTGGACGAGGCCCCTGCCCTTGCCGCGCTGCGTGACTGGCTGGAGGCCTGCCGGGCGCGCGCCTAGCCGCCGATCTGCCGCAGCACCAGGAACAGCGCGGCTGACAAGGCCGCCGCCGCCGGAACGGTGACAACCCAAGCCGCCGCAATGGTCATCACATGCGACCGGCGCACCAGCTTGCGCCGGCTGCGCTCTTCGGGGCCGAGGCGCGGGCGTTCCGGAACGCTGCCCTGCGCGGCGCGCAGGCGCCGTTCGGCGTCCCATTCCCGGAAAAAGCCCACGCCGAAGATCGCACCGACTGCGATATGGGTCGAACTGACCGGCAGGCCCAGCCAACTGGCAACGATCACCGTCAGCGCCGCCGACAGCGCCACGCAATAGGCGCGCATCGGGTTCAGCTTGGTGATCTGGCTGCCCACCATGCGGATCAGTTTGGGCCCAAAGAGGAACAGGCCGAAGGACAGCCCGAAGGCGCCGATCAGCATCACCCACAGCGGAATTGAGACCGCTTCGGTCACGCTGCCCGAGGCGGAGGCCTGCACGATCGCGGCCAGCGGACCGACGGCGTTGGCCACGTCATTGGCGCCATGCGCGAAGCTGAGAAGTGCCGCCGAGACGACCAGCGGGATGCCGAACAACACCTTCAGCGACTTGTTGCGGTTTTCCAGCCCCTGCGACTGGCGGCGGATCACTGGGATCATCGCCAGCCAAACGAAAAGGCCCAGAGCCGCACCGATCAGCAGCGAATGCCCGAACGACACCTTGACCACCTTGCTGAGACCCTTCAGCGCCAGATAGGCCGAAAAGGCCCCGGCCATGATGCCCACCAGGACCGGCACCCAGACCCGGGCCGCGGCGATCTTGTCGTGGCGATAGATGATGCGCGCCTTGATGAACCACAGGAAGCCCGCCGCGATCAGCCCGCCCAGCAGCGGAGAGACGACCCAGCTGGCGGCGATTTTGCCCATGGTGGGCCAGTTGACGGCGCCAAAACCCGCCGCAGCGATCCCTGCCCCCATGACACCGCCCACGACCGAATGCGTGGTCGAGACCGGCGCACCGACCCAAGTCGCCAGGTTCACCCAGAGCGCCGAGGACAGCAGCGCAGCCATCATCGCCCAGACAAAGACCGACTGCGTGCCGATGCTTTCGGGTGCGATGATCCCGCGCGAGATGGTACCAACAACATCGCCACCAGCAATCAGGGCGCCGGCGGTTTCGAAGACCGCTGCAATCGCGATGGCCCCGCCCATGGTCAGTGCGTTGGCGCCGACCGCCGGACCCATGTTGTTGGCCACGTCGTTCGCCCCGATGTTCAACGCCATATAAGCTCCGAACACGGCCGCCATGGCGACGACCAGCGTGTTGCTTGTCTCGCCAAAAGCCAGCATGGCGCCCAGCCCGGCCAGCAGAACGAAGGCCAATGCCACGCCCGGCGCCACGAGAGGGCGAGAAACATAAGCAGTCGCATTTTCAAGGTTCGAGAAGCGACCGAGGTCGCGGTCGAGCGTCTCGAGATGACGGGTTTCAAAGTCGGTCCGGGCCATGGCGGGTCCTTTGTAGGGGCAGCGGGTGCCTAGGCGGGATTGGCGCCATAATCAACCTTCACGACATTTTTGTGACTACTATCCGATCGACAGCGGCACCTGTTGGGCCTCCTCCCCAGCAACAGCACCAAAGCAAAATCCTGCCATACGTTTGATGTAATCCTTTTCATCCGAAGTGTAACCCATTACATTCACACCAGCCCCAGAGGAGCGGGGTCCTAGCGAGGAGAATTCCATGACTTATGCGCGCCTAGCCAAGAGCGGCAGCCTGCCGCTGATCGCCGTTGCCCTGATGGGCACGACAGCCCTGGCACAGGATCCGCAAACCGCTGAACTGCCGATCGCGGTGCAGATGTATACGCTGCGTGATCATGGCACGCTGCAGGAACAGCTGGCCGCTGTGCAGGCTGCAGGGGTCACGGCCGTCGAGACAGTCGGCATGCAGGACAGCAGCGCGGAAGATCTGAAGGCGCTGCTGGACGAATACGGGGTCGAGGCCATTTCAACCCATGCACAACTGGCTGATCTGCGGTCCGACCCGCAGGCGGTGATCGACTTCAACAAGGCCATCGGCAACGACACGATCACGGTTCCTTATCTGGCGGAAGAGGATCGTCCCACCGATGCCGCCGGCTGGACCGCCTTGGGCGAGGAACTGGCCGCGCTGTCGAAGACCCTTGAAGCCGAGGACATGACGCTGGCCTATCACAACCACGATTTCGAGATGGTCGAGTTCGACGGCCGCACCGCGTTGGAAATCATGATGGACGCAGCCGGCGACGACGTCATGGCCGAACTGGACCTGGCTTGGGTTGCGCGTGGCGGCCTGAACCCGGTTGAATACCTGGGCCGCTTTGACGACCGCATTTTTGCGATACATGCCAAGGACAATGCGCCCCAGGGCGAGGCGGCCGACGAACGCGGCTTCAAGGCCTTGGGGGAAGGCACGCTGGATTGGGCCGCGATCCTGCCCGCCGCCGAGGAGGCCGGGACGCAGTGGTACATCATCGAACATGACCAGCCCCTAGATGCCGCCGAGGTTGTGATGACCGGCGCGACCTTCTTGACTGAAAACCTGCCGGATGGCGCCACGCGCTGAACCTCCCTGCTGGACAGGTTGACTGGGGCCACGATCCGTCGCGGCCCCTTTTCATGTCCTCATCATGAAAAAGGCCCGCTCCGGATGCGGAACGGGCCACGGTTGCGCGTAGCGCGCTGTCACATCGGGCGAACCCAGATGTTGCGAAAGCTGACATCCGCGTCGTGGTCCTGCAACTGGATCGGCGCGCAGTCATGCGCCTTGTAGGAGGGATAGCCGATCCATTCGGTGGCGCCCTGGATCTGGGCGTGGTTCTGCACCACGACACCATTGTGCAGGACAGTCACATGGGCCGGACGCCGCAGCGTTCCGTCATCCGCAAAGACCGGCGCCTGGAAGATGATGTCGTAGCTTTGCCACTCCTCGGGCGCGCGCGAAGCGTTCACCAGCGGCAGGTGCTGCTTGTAGATCGACCCTGCCTGCCCGTTCGCATAAGTGGGGTTCTGATGGCTGTCCAGAACCTGCACCTCGTAACGGCTCTGCAGGAAGATGCCGCTGTTCCCGCGATCCTGCCCGTCGTGGCCTTCATTGTTCGCGGGCGACCGCCATTCGACATGCAGTTGCACGTCGCAGAAGCTGTCGGTGGTGCGGATGTCGCCAGAACCGCGCGTAACGCGCATCGCGCCGTCCTCGACGCTCCATCCGGCCGGACCGCCATCCACTGATTCCCATGCCTCCATGTTGCTGCCGTCGAACAGCACAACGGCATCCGACGGAGGCTGGCCTTCGGGCGTCTGCACCAGGCGTGGTTCGGGACCGGCGATCTCGGTCACGCGCGACTGGGCCTGGCGTTCTTCGGGGCTGGCGTCCTGTGCCAGGGCGGGGGCGGCCAGCGCCAGCAGCGCGGCAATCGATGTCATCAGTTTCATGGCAATGTCCTTGATTGAAAGGCATGCGGCCCCGGACGTGCCGGGGCCGAAGCGGGGTTCAGGTGGCCCAGGCTGGTTCGCCGTTGTAATCCAGGTCGCCGATGTATTCGCCCGGAACGGGCTCATAGCGCAGCACCTGCGTGGCCCCCACCTTGGAGGTGAAGAAGCCGAACAGGGTCAACTGCTGGAAGGGCGTGAACCAGTGCATGCGCGGCTCGGCGGCCTCCTCGGGCTGCTCATCGGCGGCGGTGTCGGCCGCGCTCTGCTGGTCGATCGACTGCTCGCGCCGCTCCTCCAACTCGGCCAGGGCGCGGGCCGATTCCTCGCGCGCGGCGACCGAGGCGGCCTGCAGCATCTCGCGACGCTCATCGGCCGTCAGCTCCTCGAAGGGCTTGCCATAGTCCTTTTGCGCCGTGGCCTTCAGCGTCTCCATCCCCTCGCGGAAAGCTGCCTGCTCTTCGACGGTATAGCAGTCGCTGACAAAGCGCGTCATGAAGGCGCCCACCCCTGCCTGCTTGGCACCGGGTGTATCGGTGGCGGGAATGATCGTCTCGGCCACCTCGTCCAGAAACGCGGCGTCGGCGTCCGAAAAGATGTTCTCGCCCACCGGCGTCGGCAGATATGCAAAGGCGCGCTGCCCGCCCAGCATGGCCGTGCCGGTGACGGCGGCGATCATCGTCAGAAGTTGGCGGCGGTTCATCACAGATCTCCGTTCTTCAGGGCGTTGACGGCGTGTTCGGCCGCCCGCGCAGTCAGCGCCATATAGGTCAGCGAGGGGTTCACGCAGCTGGCCGAGGTCATGCAGGCCCCGTCCGTCACATAGACGTTGGGCGCGTCCCAGACCTGGTTGTTGCCATTCAGGACCGAGCTTTCGGGATCGCGGCCCATCCGCGCCGTTCCCATCTCGTGGATGCCCATGCCGGGGGCGTAATCGCTTTCGGTGGGCTTGACGTCGACGACGCCGGCGGCCTCCAGGATGTCCACCGCGTCCTGCTTCATGTCCTGACGCATGCGCATCTCGTTTTCGCGCAGATCGACGCTGATCGACAGGACCGGCAGGCCCCACTTGTCGGTCGTGCCGCGGTCCAATGCGATGAAGTTGTCATGATAGGGCAGCATCTCGCCAAAACCGGTCATGCCGATGGTCCAGTCGCCCGGCTTGGACAGCGCCTCCTTCATGTCGGCGCCGATGTTCAGTTCCGCCACCTCGCGCCGCCATCCCTGCCGGCTGGCCGATCCCTGATAGCCGAAGCCGCGGGTATAGGGACGTTCCTCTCCCTCGGTGTTGCGAAAGCGCGGGATATAGAAACCCGCCGGTCGGCGACCGAAATAGTACTTGTCGTCATAGCCCTCGACCCGCCCCTCGGCGCCCACGCGGAAGTGGTGGTCCATGACGTTATGTCCCAGTTCCCCGGACGACGACCCCAGACCGCCTTCCCACACATCGGTGGCCGAATTCATCAGCAGCCAGGTCGAATTGAAGCTGGAGGCATTCAGGAACACCACGTCGGCGGTGTATTCATAGGTCATGTTGGTTTCGGCATCGATGATCTCGACCCCGCGGGCACGCTTGCTGTCCTTGTCGTACAGTACCTCCTTCACGATCGAGAACGGGCGCAGCGTCAGGTTGCCCGTCGCCATCGCCGCCGGTAGCGTGGCCGACTGCGTGCTGAAATAGGCGCCATAGGGACAGCCCAGCCAGCACTTGTTGCGATACTGGCAGGCGACGCGGTTCTGCTCGGGCTTGGCCTCGGTGATGTTGGCCACGCGCGCGTTGATCAGATAGCGCTTGCCGCCGAAGGCCTTCTGCAGACGGGCGGCCACGTCCTTTTCGACGATGTTCAGCGGGATCGGCGGCAGGAACTCTCCGTCCGGCAGGATGTCCAGCCCTTCGCGCGTGCCCGAAATTCCGGCAAAGCGCTCCACATGGTCGTACCAAGGCGCGATGTCGGCGTAACGGATCGGCCAGTCGGTCGCGATCCCCTCGCGCTCGTTGGCGGAGAAATCGGTATCGGACAGGCGATAGGACTGGCGCCCCCACATCAGCGACCGCCCGCCCACATGATAGCCGCGGAACCAGTCAAAGCGCTTGGCCTCGGTATAGGGGTTCTCCTGCTCGTTGGCCCACATGCCAAAGGTCTGCTCGTTCAGCGGATAGTCGCGCGACAGGACCGGATAGTTGTCCTTCATGCCGATCGTCGCAGTGCCGCGATGGGGATAGTCCCAGGCTTCCTTGTCGGCGTTCACATAATCGGTCAGATGCTCGATATTGCGGCCGCGTTCCAGCATCAGGACCTTCAGGCCTCGCTCGGTCAGCTCCTTGGCGGCCCAACCGCCGCTGATGCCCGATCCGACGACGATTGCGTCGTAATGCATGTTCTCTGCCATCTGGCGTTCCTTTTTTGGGTCTTGCTTGAGGCGGGATCAGACGTCGCAGATCAGCACGGCGTCGCGCAGCAATTGCGCGGCCGTCTGCGGGTCCGAGGGGATAAATTCCTGCGCCACCCAGCCTTGAAAGCCGGTGTCGCGGATGGCGCGGCAGATCGCGGGGTAATTCAGCTCCTGCCGGTCGTCGGGTTCGTTGCGGCCGGGATTGCCGGCGGTGTGGTAATGGCCGAACCAGCGGTGATGGTCGGTGATGGTGCGGATCACGTCGCCTTCCATGATCTGCATGTGATAGATGTCATAGAGCAGCCTGAAATTGTCGCTGCCCAGCTGTTCACACAGCGCCACCCCCCACGCGCTGCGGTCGCAGAGATAGTCGGGATGGTTCACGCGGCTGTTCAGCAGTTCCATCTGCAGGACGACCCCTGCCCCTTCGGCGGCGGGCAGGATGCGGTCCAGCCCGCGCGCGCAGTTGTCCAGTCCCTGCTGGTCGGTCATCCCCCGGCGGTTGCCGCTGAACAGGATCAGGTTGGTGTGGCCGGCTTCGGCCATCAGGTCGATATGGCGCAAATAGCGTTCGGTCAGCTGGTCGTGGTTGGCAGGCTCGGCCCAGCCATCCTCCAGGCTGATCTCGGCGCCGTTGCACATGGAACTGGCCAGCCCGTGCCGGGCCAGCACCGGCCATTCGTCGGGGCCACACAGGTCGATCGCGCCCAGCCCCACCTGGCGGGCCAACTGGCACAGATCCTCCAGCGGCATGTCACCAAAGGTCCAGCGCGCGACGGAATGGTTGATATTGCCCTGCAGGTTGGCGGTCTGCGCCTGGACGCCGCCGCCCAGGGATGCGCCCAAGGCCAGGGCGCCGGCCCCCTGGAACAGGCCCCGGCGTGAAAAGGCCGCAGTCATTCGGTCCGACAGATCGGTCATGGTCTTCCTCCCTTGGTGTGGTGGCCCCGGTCGCCAGAATGAAACCGTTTACACAGCGGGGCGGATCGACCCTCCTCCGGGTCGGTTGCGGCGCGGGATAAACCCGCGCCGCGATGTCAGATCAATAAGGGCTGTCTTCGAAATAGAAGTTGTCGGCGTTTTCGGGCGTGATCAGTTCGGAGGCAATGATGAACTCGCCCGACATGGGCGCGCCCGAGGTCAGGCCCAGAACCGTCATCTCGATCGCGGTCGAAATCATCGACGGCGGATAGGTCACGTTCACCGGCACCGTGGGGTCCTCGTTGCGGATGCGGTCAACCATCTCCTTCATGCCGGCGCCGCCGACCACGAACATCTCGTCGGTGCGACCCGCCTGGTCAATGGCCGCCAGCGCGCCCACGGCCATGTCGTCGTCAGCCGCCCAGACCGCGTCGATTTCCGGAAAGCGGGACAGCCAGTCCTGCATCAGGCCAAAGGCGGTGTCGCGGTTCCAGTTGCCGTGGTCCATGGCCAGAACCTCGATGCCCGAACCCTCCAGCGCGGCTTCAAAACCTGCCACACGCTCGTTGTCGACGGTGGATGCGATGCCGCGCATCACGACGACCTTGGCGCCCTCATCCAGCGTGTCGGCGAAATACTGGCCAGCCGTGCGGCCGAAACTGTCATTGTCGCCGGCGACGTAAAGGTTCTCGATCCCTTCCTGCGAAAGGCCACGGTCGACCACGGTGACCCAGACGCCGCTGTCCGCAATGCGCTGGATGGGGCCGGTCAGCGGCTCGGATTCAAAAGGCAGCACAACCAGCGCGTCGATACCGCGGGTGGCCACCATGTCCTCCAGGTCGGACACCTGCTGACCGGGGTCCGAGGTGGTCGTCAGCACGAATTCCATATCCGGGTTCGCCTCGGACAGTCGTGCGACGGTGCGTTCGGCGTGAAAGTTCAGCGCCCCCGCCCAGCCATGCGTCGCGGCCGGGATCGAAATGCCGATGGTTTCCGACAGCGCCGGGACGGCTGTCAGGCCCATCAGGGCGGTCGTGGCAATCAGGGTCTTTCTCATGGTGGTTACTCCTCCCACAGGTGAAACTCAGCGTGCAGCGCCGGTGTTCCTTTGCAGCACGACCGCAAGGATGATGACGACGCCCTGGATGGCACCGTTCAGATAGGGGCTGACGAAATCGGTCAGGTTCAACAGGTTGCCGATCAGCGACAGGATCAGCACGCCCACGACCGTGCCCCAGACCCGTCCGAAGCCGCCCTTCAGCAGCGTGCCGCCGATGATGACGGCCGCGATGGCCTCCAGCTCCCACAGCAGGCCCGTGGTGGCCGAGGCGGACCCGAGGCGCGGCACGTACATGACCACCGCAATGCCCACCAGCGTGCCCAGCAGGACATAGGTCATGAGCCGCACCCGCAGCACCGCCACGGAGGAATAGCGCGCGACCCGTTCATTGGACCCGATGGCTGCGCAGTGGCGACCGAAGGCGGTGTGGCGCATGGTGATCTCTCCCAGGATCGCCAGCACGGCAAAGACGATGATCGGCCAGCTGATCCCCAGGATGCCGCCGTAATAGACGGGGCGATACAGTTCCCGCATCTCATAGCCCAGTGACAGTGTGCCGCCATCGGCCAGCCACGTCACCAGGCTGCGATAGATGCCCATTGTGCCAAGCGTCAGGATGAATGCCTCGATCCCGGCGCGGGTGATCAGGATGCCGTTGACAAAGCCGGCCGCCAGCCCCGCGAACAGGGCCAGTGCAACGCCCAGCAGGATGACCGGCAGCCCGCCCCCCATGCTGTCGGTCAGAAGGTTCATGACCAGGATCATCAGACCCGCCACAAAGGCCGCCATCGAGCCGACCGACAGGTCCAGCCCGCCTGCGGTGATCACAAAGGTCATGCCGATGGCAATGATCCCGATGAAGGCCGAGCGGGCCAGCACATTGGTGATGTTGGCATAGCTGAGAAAATTCGGGTTCAGCGCCATGCCGATCAGGACCAGCACGACCAGCGCCACCACGGGCGCGATCATGGCAAGATTGACCCTGGGACGCCGGGTCGGGGCGGTGGTTGCCATGCTCATGCGGCGCTGTCCTTCTCATGTCCGTCCATGCCCATGGCCAGACGCACGATATTGCCTTCGGTCACGGCCCCTTGGACCAGTTCGCCTGCGATCCGGCCCGCGTGCATGACGACCACGCGGCTGGCCAGGCCGATCAGCTCGGGCATTTCCGACGAAATCACGATGATGCTGCGCCCTTCTGTCGCCAGCCGCGCGATCAGGGCATAGATCTGCTGCTTGGTGCCGATATCGATGCCGCGCGTCGGTTCGTCGATGATGACGACCTGCGGGTCTGACAGCAGTGTCTTTGCCAGCAGCAGCTTTTGCTGGTTGCCGCCCGACAGGTCGCCCACCGCCATATCGCGGTCCGGTGCGCGGATCGCGAAGTCGGAGATAGCCGTGTCAAGCGCAGTCTCTTCGCGCTTGCGGTCGATCAGGGGGCTGCCGAAACGGTCCAGTTGTCCCAAGGTCAGGTTCTCGCGCAGCGACTTGTCCAGCAGCAGGCCCGCGCCCTTGCGGTCCTCGGTCAGATAGACCAGTCCCGCGCGCATGGCCTGCGCCACGTCGTTGCCGGGCAGGTCCTGCCCCTTCAGGCGCACCGTGCCGCTGCGCGGGCGCAGGCCGGCGATGGCCTCGGCCAGTTCGGTCCGCCCCGATCCGACCAGGCCGCCAATGCCCAGAACCTCGCCCCGGTGCAGGGTAAGGCTCGCGTCATGGACCACGCCCGGCACGGTGATGCCCTGCGCCTCCAGGATCGGCTCGGCTGCTTGAAAGGTTTTTTGGGGGAACAGGTCGGACAGTTCGCGCCCCACCATCGCCGCGGCCATGTCGTCCTCGGACACGTCGGCAGTCAGGTCAGAGCGCACCATTGTTCCGTCACGCAGCACCGTTACGCGGTCGGCGATGCGCTTGACCTCGCCCAGCTTGTGCGAGGTGTAAAGGATCGCGACCCCCTCGCCCCGCAAACGTTCGATCTGGGCGAACAACACCTCGGTTTCGCGCTCGGTCAGCACGGCGGTGGGTTCGTCCATGATCAGGACGCGGGCCTTGCGCGACAGCGCCTTGGCGATTTCCACCATCTGCTTGTCGGGAACCGATATGCGGTTCACCGGCATGCCTGGGTCCACCCTGCATTGCAACTGGCCCAGCAGCTCGGCAGTCTGCGCCCGCATCGCCTTGTGGTCCAGCATCAGCCCGCGCCGCAGCTCGCGGCCCAGGAAAACGTTCTGGTCCACCGACAGATGGTCGGCCAAGTTGAATTCCTGATGGATCATGATGATCCCCAGATCCTCGGCCTGATCCGAGCCCTTGAAGGCGACGGGCTTGCCCTGCCAGGTCACCTGTCCGCCCGTGGGGTCCAGGTATCCGGCAAGGATCTTCATCGTTGTTGATTTACCCGCGCCGTTCTCGCCGATCAGGGCGTGGACTTCTCCGGGATGCAGGGCGAAATCGACGCCGTGCAGGATCTCGATGGGACCAAAGGATTTGGTGACGCCGTTCAGCGCCAGGACGGGATCGGTCATGGCATCACCCGGACCCAAGCCGCGTCCGCGTCGTTTGACCGGATGCAGGCGTCGATGAAGGCCAACCCCTCCAGCCCGTCTCGGATGCCAGGAAGGGTGTCAGGATGGGTGCCGCCGCGTATCGCATCGGCGGCCTCTGCATAAAGGTTCGCAAACCCTTCAAGATAACCCTCAGGGTGGCCTGGGGGGACGCGGCTGCCGCCCACAACGCTGCCGGGACCGGCGCGGCGCAGGATCTGCGCAGGCTGACCGAAAGGGGTGTATTTCAGCGTCTCGGGGGTGTCGTGCTGCCATTCCAGTCCGGCATTGTCGCCATAAACGCGCAGGCGCAGCCCGTTTTCCGTCCCCGGCGCCACCTGCGAGGCCCAGAGCATACCCTTGGCCCCCGACGAATAGCGCAACAAAATATGCGCATTGTCATCCAGCCTGCGGCCGGGAACAAAGCTGGTCAGATCGGCGGCCAGCCGCTCGGGCAACTCATCCGTAACAAAGCGCGCCAACTGGAAGGCATGCGTGCCAATATCGCCGATGGCACCCCCTGCCCCGGCCCGTGCAGGATCGCCGCGCCATTCGGCCTGCTTGCTATCAGAGGCTTCGGTCAGCCAATCCTGCGCGTATTCGACCTGCACCAGCCGTAGCCTGCCCAGATCGCCGCGCGCGATCATCGCGCGCGCCTGGCGGATCTGCGGATAGGCGGAATAGTTGTGCGTCAGGATGAACAGCGCGCTCGACGCCCGCGCCGCTTCGGCCAGTTGGCGCGCCTCGTCCAGCGTCGCGGTCATCGGCTTGTCGCAGATGACATGGATGCCCTGCGCCAGAAAGGCGCGCGCCACCGGGAAATGAAGGTGATTGGGGGTGCAGATGGAAACCGCCTGGATGCCGTCAGGCCGGGCTGCCTCGTCCCGCGCCATCTGTGCGTAATCGCCATAGCTGCGACGGATGCCCGCCGCGGCTGCGCTGGCTGCTGCGCGATCGGGATCCGATGACAGCGCCCCGGCCACAAGATCGAACTGCCCGTCCAGGCGCGCGGCGATGCGGTGGACATTGCCGATCATAGCGCCGGCGCCGCCGCCGACCATCCCAAGACGGATGGGAACCAGTGGTGTCATCGGTCCAATCCCAGCATTCGAAGGTTTGCCGCCTGATCCGCACCGCCATCCGCAAAGTCGTCAAAGGCGCGGTCTGTCACGCGGATGATGTGATCGCGCACAAAGGCCGCGCCTTCGCGGGCGCCGTCCTCGGGGTGCTTCAGCGCGCACTCCCACTCGACCACCGCCCAGCCATCAAAGCCTGCGGCCGTCAGGCGCGAAAAGATCGCCTTGAAGTCCACCTGCCCGTCACCGGGACTGCGGAAGCGGCCGGCGCGGTCGACCCACGGCTGATAGCCGCCATAGACCCCCTGCCGCCCTGTCGGGTTGAACTCGGCATCCTTGACATGGAACATGCCGATACGGCTGGCATAGATGTCAATATTCTCAAGGTAATCCAGCTGTTGCAGCAGGTAATGCGAAGGATCATAAAGCATCTTGGCACGCGGATGCTGGTCCACCCGGTCCAGGAACATCTCGAAGGTGATCCCGTCATGCAGATCCTCGCCCGGATGGATCTCAAAGCAGATGTCCACGCCGCGGCTCTCGGCATGATCAAGGATGGGACGCCAGCGCGCGGCCAGTTCGTCAAACGCAGCCTCGATCAGTCCCTTCGGGCGCTGCGGCCAAGGGTAAAGATAAGGCCAGGCCAGCGCGCCGGAAAAGGCCGCCATCCGGTCCAGCCCCAGATGCGCCGAAGCGTCGATGGTCTTCATCACCTGCTCAACTGCCCAAGCCTGCCGCGCCTTCGGGTTGCCGCGCACATGGGCGGGTGAAAAGCCGTCGAAGGCGGCATCGAAGGCGGGATGAACCGCAACCAGCTGGCCCTGGACATGGGCAGACAATTCGGTGATCTGGACCCCGTTGGCACGAGCCTGGCCCGACAATTCGTCGCAATAGACAGCCGAGGTCGCCGCAAGGTCCAGGTCGATCAGCGACGCCTGCGCCGATGGCACCTGCACGCCCAGATAGCCGCAATCCGCCGCCCAGGCCGTGATGCGGTCAAAGCTGTCGAACGGCGCCGCCGGCCCTGCAAACTGCGCCAGGAACAGGCCCGGGCCCTTTATCGTCTTCATGATTCCCCCCAACCGATTGCCTCCATGTAATCGGTTTCAACAGAGGCTCTCACAGGATGAAAAGGTTTACAACCGCATTTTTTCCGTTAAAGCCTGATCCTATCCCAACAGCGAGATTCCGGTGTCAGATCAAGCCCGTCCGCCGCGCATCCATGACGTCGCCAAGTTGGCGGGGGTATCCGTGGCCACCGTCAGCCGCGCCATATCAAACCCCTCGATCGTGTCCAAAGACACGCGCAAGGCGGTCGAGGCCGCCATTGCCCAGACAGGCTACACGCTGAACTTCACAGCCCGGAACCTGCGCCAGCAGCAGGTGGGCGGGGTGCTGGCGCTGGTGCCCAAGCTGGCAAATCCGTTCTTTTCCGAGATCCTGTCCGGCATTTCAGAGGTACTGCGCACCAAGGGTCTCAGCCTGCTGGTGCTGGACACAACGGCGGTGCCCGAACAGCCGGCCATGACGATGCTGGCCCCTTATCTGAACAGGTCACGCTCGGACGGGGTGATCGTGCTGGACGGCAGCCTGGACCCGCGCCTGTTCGACCAGCCCGGCTGCCCGCCGCTGGTGCAGGCCTGCGAATGGATCGATGGCCTGGACGCACCCCGCGTGCTGGCCGACAATGTCGAAGGCGGGCGGCTTGCGGCCCGGCATCTTGCCGGCCATGGCCACCGCCGCATCCTGCATCTGACCGGACCGGGCGGCAATTCGCTGACCGTGGCGCGGCGCGAAGGCTTTCTTCAGGGACTGGCCGAGGCGGCCCTGCCCGCCCCGGGCCCGGACGACAGCATCGAAGGCAACTTCACCGCCCGCTTTGGCCGCGAGGCTGCGGCAAAGATCCTGGACCTGCGCAACCGGCCGACGGCGGTCTTCTGCGACAATGACGAAATGGCCATCGGGCTGATCCACGGGCTGATCTGCGGGGGCCTGCGGGTGCCGCAGGACATCTCGGTCATGGGCTTCGACAACATCGAGATGTCGGCCTATTGCCTGCCGCCGCTGACCACGATCCGCCAGTATCGCGCCCGCCTTGGCCGCCGCGCGGCCGAACTGCTGCTGGCCCGGATGCGGGGCGAGACGATCATCGACAGCACAACGCTTGGCGTCGATCTTCTGGTGCGGGACAGCACGGGTCCCGCACCGGGCGAATAGGAATCTGTCAGCCCAGAAGCACGCAGACGCTTCGCAACTGATCCCGCGTCATGTCCAGAACCCCGTCCAGGTCCATCGCTTCATCGGCGGCCCAGCTGCGCACCCCGTTGGCCAGCGCATGGGTGGACATGGCGGCGATCAGGTCGGCCTCCAGCGCCCGGTGCGCCCCAAGCCGCGCCTGCAGCAAGCCGGCAAGGGCAAAGGAGATCGCGTCCAGGGACTTGCGGAACAGTATCTGCATGTCCGGCGTCGTCTCGATCAGCCTTTCGATCATGCGCAGGGTCTGACGGTCGGGGCTGTCGTCCTTCAGCATCTGTCCCAGCAACCGCACCAGGTCGTCAACCAGCGGCGCCTCTGATGTCGCGATCCAGGCACCCGCCTGCGTGTCCAGGACCGGCGGCTGCCCCAGCACCGCCGCCGTCTTGTTGGGGTAATAGTTGAAGAAGGTGCGGGGACTGATGCCGGCTTCGGCCGCAATCGCGTCGGTGGTCGCCGCACAATAGCCCGCCTGCAGCGCCACGCGCAGCGCGGCCTGCTGGATGTCACGGGCCGTCTGGCGACGACGGCGATCACGAAGATTGATGGTCATGTGGCAGGCCACTCCTGAATGCAGTCAAAGCAAATATTGCACAGTCCGCAATAATGTGCAATGAGCGCACCAACACGGCGCCCGGTGGGGCGCGGATAGCGGGATATCACAGCATGCGCGAGTTCACATTTCGGTCCGGTGCAGCCCTGGCTGCGGGGCTTTTCATCACGGCCCCTGCCCTGGCGCAGGATCCGGGGCAGATGCCGCCCAAGCAGGTGGGCGTGGTTACCGTGCAGCCGCAGGATGTCCCGCGGGTGGTAACGCTGCCCGGCCGCGCCGTCGCCGCCTCGGCCACCGCCATCCGCCCGCGGGTGGGGGGGCTGGTGACTGAAATCCTTTACGAGCCCGGAAAGCATATTCAGGCCGGGGCGCCGATGTTCCGGATCGAGGATGGCACCTATCGCGCCAACCTGGCCAGCGCCGAGGCGCAGGTGGCCTCGGCTTCGGCACAGGTCACGCAGGCGCAGTCGGCCTTCAGCCGCACCGAGCAATTGCTGGGATCCGGCACCACGCAGGCCCAGGTCGAGGCCGGACGGGCAACCCTGGACCAGGCGCGTGCCGCGCAGCAGGCCGCCGAGGCCGCCCGCACCCTGGCCGAAGCCGACCTAGGCTGGACCACGGTGACCAGCCCCATCGCCGGCATAACCAGCGTCGCCGCCGTATCAGTCGGGGACCTGGTAACGGCGGGCCAGGCCGATCCGATGGCCACCGTCACCCAACTGGACCCGATCGAGGTGGACATGTACGAGCCCTCGTCACGCTTTCTGGGGGTTCTGGACGACATCGATGACGGCAGCTTGCGCCTGAACGATCAGCTGCGGGCCAGCCTGACGCTGGAAAATGGCCGCACCTATCAGGCCCAAGGGGAACTGGTGGCGCCGGGCATCACCGTGTCCACCACCACCGGATCCATCGACACGCGGTTCCGTTTTGCCAATCCCGACAACCTGATCCTGCCGGGCATGTTCCTGCGCGGGCAGGTCGAACTGGGCGTGACCCGCGCCTTTCTGGTGTCGCAATCTGCGGCGCGGCGCGACAAGATCGGCAACCTGACAGCCTGGGTGGTCGAGGACGGCAAGGCCAGCCAGCGCCAGTTGACCGAAGACGGCAACTATCAGCAGCAGTGGATCGTGACCGAAGGTCTGGCCGAAGGCGACCAGCTGATCGTGGACGGCCTGACCGGGCTGGCGGAAGGCGCGGATGTCGCGCCGGTGCCGGTGACCTTTGATGAAAACGGCGTTGTCCGCGACATCCCTGCCCCGCCGGCCCCGGCCGACGACAGCGCGGGCAGTGGCGATCCGGCCGCGTCCGCCGACACGCCGGCGGCGGAGTAACTCAGGATGGCCCGTTTCTTCATCCACCGCCCGGTCTTTGCCTGGGTTCTTGCTCTGGTCACCATGCTGGTTGGCGCCTTGGGCCTCAGCAGCCTGGCGATCGAGCAATATCCGCAGATCTCTCCGACCACCGTCAGGGTCAGTGCAGCCTATAGCGGAGCCTCGGCCGAGATCGTCGAAGCCTCGGTCACCACGGTGATCGAAGATGCCATGACCGGCATCGACGGGCTGATCTACATGACGTCGAACTCCACGCCGGGTTCGGCTTCGGTGTCGCTGACCTTCGACGATACGGTGGATGCCGACATCGCGCAGGTCCAGGTTCAGAACAAGCTGCAGCTGGTCACGCCGCAGCTGCCGGACGTGGTCCAGCAGCAGGGCGTTCAAGTGGCACGCTCGACCAGTTCGATCCTGCTTGTCGGCGCCTTGACCGCGCCCAACGGCGGCTATTCCAGCGTCGAACTGGGCGACCTGATCGCGCAGCTGATCGAGGACCCGGTCAAGCGCACGCCCGGCGTAGGGTCGATCAACACCTTCGGGTCGGGCTATGCCATGCGCATCTGGCTGGACCCGATGAAGATGGTCCAGTACCAGGTCACCCCCGCCGATGTCACCAGCGCGGTAGCGCAGCAGAATACCAACGTTACTGTCGGGGACCTGGGCGCGCAGCCCGCGGCCCAGGGACAGCGGCTGACCATTCCCGTTTCGGCACAGTCGCAGTTCTCGACCGTGGAGGAGTTCGAGCGCATCCTGCTGCGCGTCGATCCCGACGGCTCGACCGTCTTCCTGGGCGACGTGGCCCGGATCGAGATCGGGCAGGAAAGCTATGGCGGCGCCTCGCGCCACAATGGCAACCCGGCGGCGGGCTTTGCCGTCAACCTTGCCACCGGCGCGAATGCCGTGGACACGGCCGAGGCGGTCCGCAACACGATCAATGGCCTGGCCGGCGCCCTGCCCGAGGGCGTGCAGATCGTCTATCCCTACGACACCTCTCCCTTTGTCGAGGAATCGATCAACCAAGTCTATCACACCTTGGCCGAGGCCGTGGTGCTGGTCTTCCTGGTGATCCTTGTCTTCCTGCAAAGCTGGCGCGCGACCATCATCCCGGTGGTGGCGATCCCGGTCGTGCTGCTGGGCACCTTTGCGGTACTGGCGGCGGCGGGCTATTCCATCAACACGCTGACCATGTTCGCGATGGTCCTGGCCATCGGCCTGCTGGTCGACGACGCCATCGTGGTGGTGGAAAACGTCGAACGCGTGATGGAGGAAGAGGGCCTGGGCCCTGTCGAGGCCACCGAAAAGAGCATGGACGAGATCACCAGCGCGCTGGTCGGCATCGTGCTGGTCCTGTCGGCGGTGTTCCTGCCCATGGCCTTCATGTCGGGGGCAACCGGTGTCATCTATCGCCAGTTTTCGATCACCATCATCACCGCGATGGTGCTGTCCCTGGGCGTGGCGGTCATCCTGACGCCCGCCATGTGCGCCAGCCTGCTGAAGCCGCGCAAGCATGGCGACGGCATCGCGCCCGCGCGCTGGTTCAACCGCAACATGGACCGCGCCACGAACGGCTATGTCGGCACCGTCACGCGGCTGGTCAAGCGGCCGCTGCGGATGCTGCTGGTGCTGGTCGCGATCGGCTTTGGCGTCTTTGCCCTGTTCGACCGCCTGCCGGGATCGTTCCTGCCCGACGAGGACCAGGGCGTGGCCCTGGTCATCATCCAGGGTCCCGACGGATCGACCACCCAGCAGACCCAGGCCCTGGTCGAGAAGGTCGAGGACTATCTGCTGAACGAGGAAACCGAAACGGTTGAATCGGTCTTTGCCGCTTTGGGGTTCAGCTTTGGCGGATCGGGCCAGAACAACGCGATGGTCTTCGTCAAGCTGCGCGACTACGAGGAACGCGAGGGGCTGGACATCGCCTCGCTGGTCGCGCGCGCCAACGGTCACTTCTTCATGACCAACCGGCAAGGCCAGATCTTCGTGCTGCAACCGCCCGCGATCCAGGGCATGGGCACGTCATCCGGCTTCAGCATGTACCTGATCGACCAGTCGGGCCGCGGACAGGACGCGCTGACCGCCGCCGCGGACCAGTTGGTGGCCGATGCCCGCACCGATGGCCGCGTCACCAACCTGCGCGGCAACGAGGCCGCCACCCAGACCTCGCTGCGGCTGCAGATCGACCAGCAGAAGGCCGCGGCATTCGGCCTGTCGATCCCCGAGGTGAACGCCATGCTATCGGTGATCTTCGCGGGCCGCGACGTGAACGACTTTGCCCTGGGCAGCGACCTGCGCCCCGTCATCGTGCAGGGCGAGGCCGCCAGCCGGTCCCAGCCCGAGGACATCAACCGCTGGTATGCCCGCAACGCGCAGGGCGAGATGGTGTCATTCGGCGCCTTCTCGGACCAGAACTGGCAGCAGGAGCCGAATGCCGTGGCCCGCTATGGCGGCACACGCGCGTTGGAGCTCAGCGGAGCCGCCGCGCCAGGCCTGTCGTCAGGCGCCGCGATGGACGTGATGGAGGAACTGGTCGGCGATCTGGAGGGCGGCTATGGCGCCGCCTGGACGGGCCTCTCCTATCAGGAGCGTCTGTCGGGCAACCAGGCGCCGCTGCTGTTCGCGCTGTCGGCGCTGGTCGTATTCCTGTCCCTGGCCGCGCTTTACGAAAGCTGGGCCGTGCCTCTGGCCGTGATGCTGACCGTGCCGGTGGGCATCCTGGGGGCGCTGCTGGCGGCCCTGTATTTCGGACAGTCGAACGACGTCTACTTCAAGGTGGGCCTGCTGACGACCATCGGCCTGGCGGCGCGCAACGCGATCCTGATCGTCGAGTTCGCCCAAGCCCAGGTGCAGGAGGGCAAGTCGGTGGTCGAGGCCGCCCTTGTCGCCGCGCGCCAGCGCCTGCGCCCGATCCTGATGACCACCTTTGCCTTCATGCTGGGGGTTCTGCCCCTAGCCATCGCATCGGGGGCCGGGGCGGGGGCGCAGAACTCGATCGGGATCGGGGTGCTGGGCGGCATGGCATCGTCGGCGGTCATCGGGATCTTCCTTGTCCCCGTCTTCTATGTCGCCGTGCTGAAGCTGCGGCAAATGCTGACCCGAAAGGAAAAGACCTCGTGACCTTCCCCCGATCCGCAAGGGCGGCGCTGTCGCTGATGGCGGCCCTGACCATCACCGCCTGTGCGGCAGTGGGACCTGATCCCGACGCAATGCCCGAAACCCGTGTCCAGGTCAGCTTTGCCGAAGGGGAGGCCGCGCCCCTGGGCCGGGTCGGCGCCAATGCCTTCTGGTCGAATTATCAGGACCGGACCCTGTCGCGCCTGATTGCCGAAGGTCTGGCGACCAGCCTGGACATCATCACCGCCAATGAGCGCATTCGCGCGGCCGAGGCCGATCTGCGCGCCACGGCGCCGCTGGCCGCGCAGATCGGCGGCGAACCCGCCTCGGCCAGCCGGGTCCGGTCGGGTGGCGACAACCAAAGCACCGGCTATGCCAGCAGCGCCAACCTGTCGGCGGGCTTCGTCTTCGACCTGTTCGGCGGCGCCCGGCGTGCGCGGCAAGGCGCGGCCGCGGCCCATGCCTCGGCCGAGGCGCAGGCGCAGGTCACGCGCCTGGCTTGGCTGGCAGAGGTGATCGGCACCTATTCCGATGCGCGGTTCTTTCAGCAGGCGCTGGCGCTGACCCGCGACACGATCGATGCGCGCCAGCGCACCCTGGGCGTCACGCGGGACATGCAGTCCCTGGGGCTGGCGACTGATTACGACATCGCCCAAACCGAGGCGCTGCTGCAGACCGCCCGGGCCGACTTGCCGAACTACGAGGCGCAGTTCAACGCGCAGGTCTATCGCCTGTCCACGTTGCTGAACCAGCAGGCCGCTGTGCTGATGGGACGGATGCAAGGCGGATCGGCGGCACTGCGCATCCCGCCGGGTCCGGGCGCGGGGGTGCCGGCGGACCTGCTGCGCAACCGTCCCGACGTGCGGGCTGCGCAGGCCGATCTGTCGCAGGCCCTGGCCGCGGTGGGCGTCGCCACCGCCGACATGCTGCCGTCGCTGTCGCTGACGGGAACTATCAGCGATACAGGCGGCGCGAACAGCTGGGGCTTTGGCCCGCGCCTTTCCCTGCCGGTGGCGAACCAGGGGCTGCTGCAGGCAACTCGCGCCCGGCGCCTGTCCGAGGCGCGGCAGGCGGACCTGGCCTGGCGGTCCCAAGTCGCCGCGGCGGTCGAGGATGTGCAGCGCAGCCAGTCGAACCTGCGCCGATATCGGCAGCGGGTCGAGGCGCTGGACCAGGCGGCGGTGGCCTTCGACCGCGCCTATGACCTGGCCCGCACTAATTTTGAGGCAGGGGCGCTGCCGCTGGTCGATCTGCTGGACGCCGACCGCCAGCGCGCGGCGGCACGCCTGCAGGCCGCCTCGGCCCGCAATGACGCGGCCAAGGAATGGGCTGCCTTGCAGATTGCGACGGGTGCGGGTGCAGCCGTGAGGCGGATCGCCGATTGAGCGGGAGGGGCGGCAGGCAACTGCCGCCACTGCCTTTCCAAAAGGCCACGGGGGCAACACGGTTCAGTGACATGTCACATGCCCCAGGCATTGTTGCAGAACTCCCGCCTGCCGCGGGATTCACGGGGGCTGGCTGGTAGGGTAAGCGTGCTTGCATGAGCGAACCTGAGCCTGTCCGCTACCGCACGACGAACTGGACGTCCTCCTATGACGTCCTGAGGCGGCGGCGCGCTGCTGATCCGGCTGGACAAGGACATGGCGTGGCTGGCGAACGGGGCCGGACGTCCCGGCCGCCCGCCCGTGTTCTCCGATGCAGCCATCCGGTTTTGTCTCATGGGGAAGGTGCTCTTTGGCCTGCCGCTCCGGCAAACCGAGCCAGGGAAACGCCACTGGTCCGAGTGACCATGGCGAGGTGGCATGGTGGCCGGCATCCTGAAAATGGGGGGGCTGGACCGGCCGGTGCCGGACTTCTCCACGGCTCAAGCCGCAGACAGAAGACGCTCACCGCTCAGATCCCCCACCGCCGCGCGCCGGGCCCGCTGAACCTGCTGGTCGACAATGAGGCGCAAGCGCCATCGGTCCAGGTGCCGCGCCGAATGGGATCAAGTTCCTGGTGATGGAGAATGGCTGGCGCGCAAGCAT